>JBEKKO010000134.1:0-12622 GCA_050010695.1 Bryobacteraceae bacterium | reverse complement strand
AACCGCCTCGGTCGCGACCCGCTGCGGCTATGCGACCATACCATGAGGGTCGGCGAACGACCCCGATAAGAGGAACTTTCTATTTGGCTGGGAGTAGGAACTTTCTATTTGGCTCCAACAGGGTGACTACAAAGCGAGGATCGCCCAAGACGAAACCAAGCGAGCCTACGAATATCAACGAACTTACGAGTTCCTGTTTACGGATGGGACCGCGCGCCAGTTCAGGGTAGTGGGCGAAGGGGAATAGACAAGGCCACAGTGGCGGCGGTGGCGTGGCATTGACGGGCAATCGCCGGCCCCCAATCTCAATCGATCAGCCGGCTGAGGATGGGCTGGTACGCATCGATGCGGCGGTCGCGCAGAAACGGCCAATTGCGGCGCACATCCTCGATGCGGCGCGGATCGCATTCCACAATGAGAGTCTCCTCTTTTTCGTGACCCGCTTCCGCTAGCATCTGGCCGAACGGATCGGCCACGAACGAGCCGCCCCAGAATTCCAGGCCCCGCTCCGGCGGCCCTTCGTAGCCCACGCGGTTTGCCGCGGCCACGTATAGCCCGTTGGCGATCGCATGCCCCCGCTGGATGGTGCGCCACGCGTCGTGTTGCGCCGCGCCAAGCTCCCGTTTCTCCGCCGGGTGCCAGCCAATCGCGGTTGGGTAGAACAGCACCTGCGCGCCGCCCAGCGCGGCCAGCCGCGCTGCTTCCGGATACCACTGATCCCAGCACACCAGCGGCGCAATGCGCGCATAGCGCGTGTCAAAGCAGCGAAAACCCAGGTCGCCCGGCGTGAAGTAATACTTCTCGCAATACAAAGGGTCGTCCGGAATGTGCATTTTGCGGTACATCCCGAGCAGCAATCCATCGGCATCGAACACCAGCGCCGTATTGTGATACACCCCCGCCGCGCGGCGCTCGAAGATGGAGCCGACGATCACCACCTTGAGCTCGCGCGACAGCCGCGAGAGGCTTTCCACGGTCGGCCCGGGCACCGGCTCGGCCAGGTCGAAGAACTTAGCGTCTTCCTCGCGGCAAAAATATTGCGAGCGGAACAGCTCCGGCAGGCAAACGATCTGCGCGCCGCGGCCGGCGGCCTCGCGGATGCGCCATTCGGCCTTGGCCAGATTCTCGTTCGGATCCACCGCGCACGCCATCTGGATGAGCCCGATCCGGAACTTGGAGTGCTGCACCCCCTTATTGTAGCGGCCCGATCGGAGTAGAAGTGGGGCGGACGCCTATCGTCAACTCTTAGGCGGGACAGGGCGTCAGTAGGCTTTCGCGATCACCGCGCGCCGGTCCACCGGTTCCCCGGTGACGATGCACTTGCCCGGCCCGTCGAACTCGTCCACCAGCGGGATGTTGCGCACGGTGGCTTTAAACTCGCGCATGCGCGCATCGCAGCGCGGATCGTCCTTGAGGTGCGCCATCACGAACTTCCCGCCGCCTTTTTCGGCGCTCACATCGGCCAGGATGGATTCCACTTCGCCGACCGAATTCGCCAGCACCGTGTTGTCCTTGAGCCGCTGCCGGGCCGCCCGGAGCAGGTCCGCCTGGATGGCCTCCAGGGTGGCCGGCAACCGCACGGCCAGTTCGTCCTGGCTCACCGGTTCCTTGACGCCCGTGTCCCGCCGCTTGATCACGATCTTGCCCGCGGCCAGGTCGCGCGGACCGAGTTCCAGCACCACCGGCACGCCGCGCCGCTCCCAATGGAAGAACTTCGCGCCCGGGGTCTGTCCTTCGCGGTCGTCCACCTTCGCGCCCACCTCGGCGGCGATGCGGTGGGCCGCTTCCAGCACCTGCCCCCGCTCGTTGTCCTTGCGATAAATCGGCACCAGCACGCTTTTCACCGGCGCCAGCCTGGGCGGCAGCACCAGCCCCTTGTCGTCGGAGTGCGTCATGATCAGCCCGCCGATCAGCCGCGTGCTGACGCCCCAACTGGTCTGCCAGACGTAATCGAGCTGCCCTTCCTTGCTCTGAAACTGCACGTCGAAGGCCTTGCCGAAATTCTGCCCCAGGTCGTGGCTGGTGCCGGCCTGCAGCGCCAGGCCGTTCTGCATCATGGCCTCGATGGAGTAGCTCTTCAGCGCGCCGGCGAATTTCTCGGCCCCGGTTTTGACGCCCTTGATCACCGGCATCGCCATCAGGCTCTCCGCCACTTCGGCGTAGATGTCGAGAATGCGCAGCACTTCCTCGAGCGATTCCTCGTGGTTCGCATGCGCCGTATGGCCCTCCTGCCACAGAAACTCGCTGGTGCGGAGAAACAGCCGCGTGCGCAGTTCCCAGCGCACCACGTTGGCCCACTGGTTGAGCAGCATCGGCAGGTCGCGCCAGCTCTGGATCCACTTGGAGAAGAAGTGCCCGACGATGGTTTCCGACGTGGGACGAATCACGTACGGTTCCTCGAGTTCCTTGCCGCCCGCGATGGTCACCACCGCCAGTTCCGGCGAGAACCCCTCCACGTGCTCGGCTTCCTTCTGCAGAAAGCTCTGCGGGATGAGCAGCGGAAAGTAGACGTTCTGATGGTTGGTGGCCTTGAAGCGCGCGTCGAATTCGCGTTGCAGCGCTTCCCAGACGGCATAGCCGTTGGCCTTGATGACCATGCAACCCTTGACGATTTCGGCGGGTTCCGCCATGTCCCCCGACAGGACGACATCTTGGTACCACGCAGCAAAATCCTGACTGCGCGGAGTGATAGGAGATTCAGCCATATTGATTTGCGATCTACTCTTCCACCCCACGCGCACCAAGCCGAGCAAAACGGTAACCTACGCGGGGTGGAACTGCTCAGGAGGTATGGTGTAGCGGAGTGAGCTTCCGCTCACGGTTCCCTCATTCTTTGCGTTGCGATGCATGGATCATTGCGCTGATGATCCCATCGCTGAGACCGGCATGCTTGAGCTGCAGGATATCATCCGTGTCGAGATGGTACTGGGCCGGCGAGGATTTGATCTTATCGACGATGACCTGTTCGCTAAGACCGGCCGATTTGAGCTTGAGCACATCTGCGTTCGTTAGCGCGGCTCCGGCAGCCGGTTTTTCCGAGCCCCCTCGTGCCGCCGGACTGGCGGCAGCTTCCGGTTGGGCGGACGTACTGGCGGGCGCCGTCGGGAGCTTGACCAGGGACGCGGTTACACGATTCTTGAAAGCGCCCGCATCGTTGTGCGGAGGCCCGGCGCCGACCTGCGTCTGCATTTCGCAACCGTTTCCCTGGGCGTGCAGGACGACGGAGATGGTGCGCATTCCGGGACCGCCGCCGGTGGTGAACGAAGCGGTCATCGCGGTGTTGTCGATACCTACGATCCCGTACTTCCCCGAGTTCTTGATAGTGTCGTTCACTGCGGACCATAGCGCGCGGCAAGGGACGTTAAACACATCCTGGTGCGTGCCGCCGGCGAAGGCGGGCACGGCAAGGGTCGGCAGCAGAGCTACGATTACGAATCGCTTCACGAAACGTCCTCCTGTATCGGAATTACCAATGGTGTTATCCCCTCCGGAACTTTCGTTTCGGATGGCGGCTCCTGTCTAGTATACCCCAGCCGCCTTCCTTTGGTTGGACGCATGAAACACGTGACAGGCGTGTTTCCACTTTCCTGCCCAAGTGCAAATGACAGCGCGGTCTGCAAGGCGCTGGCGCGACCCCGTGCCACGCAGTTACGCCTGCTTCCACGATCTCCCCGCCGTCCATAACACGGCGGCGAGCGCCACCGAGCATGCGGGGATGAGATACATGGCTTGATGCAGGCCGATGGCGCGGGCGGCATCGAGGGCGACTCCACCGTTAGCGGCGGCTCTCGCGAAATGGTCGCTGAGGCGGCCTGTTGCTAAGGGGCCAAAAGAGGCGCCGCATAAGTACATCGCGAGATAGTAAGTGGCCATGGCGGTGCCGCGTAACTTGGCGGGTACGATGTCCAGGATGGCGGCGTAGACTAAGCCGTAGTAAGTCTGCCATAGGCCATAAGCCAGCATGAGGAGTAACACGGCGGCGAGCACGCTGCCGGCGGGTTGAGTAATAGCGGCGAAGGCAGGGATGGTGGCGAGTGCGGCGGCGGCGGCGGCCAGCAGCAGGCGGCGGCGGCCGAGGTCGCGGGTTACTCGATCGCCCAGGTAACCGGCGGCCAACGCACCGAGCACGCCCGCGACGCCCGATCCAACTCCGCTCCAGACGCCGGCGCGCGCGACCGAGAGACCGTGATAGCGGGTGAGAAACGCCGGCAGGAAGAGCGAGAAGCTGTAGAGCATGAAGTTGACGATGGCGCCGGAGGCGGCGATCCACCAGAAGGCGGGGATGCGGGCTAAGAGCCAGGGGCTGAGGGGGGCGGCGTGCGGTGTTGCGGCGTGGCGGGGAACCACTCCCTGACGGTCGTGGCTCTGATCGGAACGGGCGTGGCTCGGATTGGAGGGTTGACAGACGAAAGCGTCTGTCCCACTTTGCGGGCGGGGGGACTCCAGCGGGGTGGGTAGCGGGGTGGGGCAGGCGCTTCCGCCTGCCAACTGATTGCGCGGCGGCTCGCGGAGCATCGCGAGCGCAGGGACCAGCGCCACGGCGGGAACGGCGGCCAGCACCAGCGCCATCCGCCAGCCCCATGCCTGCGCTACCGGGCCGCCTACGGCGAAGCTGAGAAATCCGCCGATGGGGACGGCCATCATGAAGATGGCCATGGCGCGCGCGCGGCGGCCGGCGGGCACCAGGTCGGCGATCCAGCTTGTGGCGGCGGGGGCGCAGGTAGCTTCGCCGATCCCTACTCCCAGGCGCGTGGCGAGCAGCATCCCGTAACTGGAAGCGAGGCCGCCGAGCGCGGTGAGCGCGGCCCACACGCTGACGCCGATTGTGAGCAGGCGTTTGCGGCTCCAACTATCGGCCAGCCGCCCGAGCGGCAAGCCGGCTACCGCGTAGAGCAGCGTGAAGGCGGTGGCCAGCGTGGCGAGCCGGGTATCGGACAGACCGAACTCGCGGTGCAGCGGCTCGAGCACGGCGCCCAGCACCTGCCGGTCGTAAAAGTTGAGAACGTTGACGAGGAAGAGGACCAGCAGCGGGGCGGACGCACCCGCCCCGCGGCCGGGGTTCACTGGCTGATCTCGGAGTCTTTGAGATCCTTGGCTGACTTGGGCGGCGCCGGCGGAGCGGGCGCGGCGGGAGCGTCGGGCGGGCGCGCGGTGTCATCGCCCTTGCGCACTTCCACCTCGCCGCGGGAGGCGATCAGCCGGATGGACGGGCCGTCGCCTACTTTGCCTTTCAAAGTGTTGGTGCGCCCGGAAGTGTCTTTCTGAATCTGCGGGCCGAAATCGTTGGTGGCATCGCCGCGTTCGGCGGTGGCATCCAGGTGGAACACGGCTTTTTCGGGCAGCGTCAGCTCGATGTTGCCGGCGCCGGAGCGCGCTTCAATGGCGGGCACGGGCATGCCCGGGTCGAGCTCGATGTTGCCATGCTCGGTTTCGATGATCATGGTCTGGCTGAAGCCGCCGATCTTGATATCGCGTGAGCGGGTGACGAACCGCACCGGCCCCACCAGCCCGTTGGCGGTGAATTCGCTCATATCCATACTGATGTTGCCCGGCACCGCTTCCACGTGCAGTTCGGTGTTGCGGGCGCCTTCGAACTGGAGCGGCTTGGCCAGGTTCTTGAAATCCAACGTGCCGGTAAAAGCCCCGTTGATGGTGACCTGCCCCTGCACGTTTTCGAGCGACAGGTCGGAACCCTCGCCCTGCACGTCGATGTGGCCCTTGATGTCCACGGCGCGAATGGTGTCGCTGTGGTTCACTTCCACATGAGCGTTGCCGCCCAGGCGGGACAGCCGTACGTCGCCGCGGTCGCCGCCGAGATCGACGTCGCCATCGATATCGCCGATTTCGAAATCGCCGCGCCGGGCACGAGCCAGGATCGCCATGGCCTTCGGCACGGTCACTTCGATATCGTCCGAGACTCGCTGGTTATCGGACGCCCGATCCTGGTTGGCGCGGACCAGCAGGTGATCGCCTTCGGGGACCACTTCGATCGGCGTGTTGTTGTTGGTGCGGTCGGCTTCGTTCCGCCCAAAGCTGCGGATCACTTTGTTGCCGCTCACCGCAACCTCTTGCGTATCGGCGCCAGTCACCTTGATGTTGCCGCGCGCGACGTCGAAGACGATGCGCTTCATCCCCGCGGCCGGCGCTTTGACGGAGACGGGATAATCGTACTCATTGCCGAAGACGCTGAGACCTTCTCCGGACCAATGAATACCGTGGTGGTAGCCGGCCCACATCGCCGAGCCGAAAATGCAGACTAGCACGACCAGCACCACCTCGCCGCCGCTGAAGCCGCGCTTCCAGGGAGAGCCGGGCCAGGCGACTTCGATCAGCCGCAAGACGCCCCACAGGATCAGCAGGAACGGCCAGTAGAGCGCGAGGATTTCGTAAACGGGCGCTTCCGGATGGAAATTGCGCCACAGAAAAAGGCCGCCAATGATCACCAGGATGAGCGGCCCAGTGAGCGAACGCGGTCTCATACAGCACCTCCAGGCGTGGAATCGACAGGTGGAGTATCCGGTCTGGGTGGAGCGCTGGTGCCGAATCCGCCCTTGGCCGGGCCGGATGACGCAGCCGGATCCGCGCCGGCTGGCGGCTGCGGATTGGGACCCTGCGCGTAAGAGGTGGCGCGGTACCCGCCTGGCGCCGCTTGGTCGGCGGCCGGCGGAACCGGCTGCTGCCAGCCCTGCGCTTGCCAGGCAGGCGGCTGCCAGGCGTATTGCGGTTGCGGCGGGGCGGGCGGCTCCGGCGCCACGGTCCGCCCCAGCAGGCTCAACACGCCGAACACGATCAGCAGCACGGGCCAGGTCTGCCCGAAATCGTAGGGCGTGAAGTCTTGCAGCGCGAACAGGCCGCCGACCGTGATCAGCGTCACGGGTCCGCGGACGGCCCTGAATATGTTGCGGTCACCTCTCATGGCGCAATTCCCCCGGCTCCGGTTCCTGGCCGGCAAAGCGCGACCACAGCATATAGACGCCAGCCGCAATCAACAGCACCGGCCAGTACGGCACGATTCTTTCGAAGTTCACCAGGTCGAGGGTGTGCAGCAGCAACAGCACGCCCAGCACGATCAGCGCCACGGCGGCCATCGGAAACCGCCCGTGTCCGCCGCGCAACTGGAGGACGCTCGAGTACTCATCCACCGGCTCGCCGCGTTGCAGCTTCTGCGCGGTGCGGTAAGACTCGAACACCATGTAGGCCCACCAGGCCATCACCAGCATCACGAAGATGGGCTCCATGTCGTGAATGGCGGGCGAGTTGGCGATGCTCATCAGCACGCCCCAGATCACGGCGTGGATCAAGCCCTTGGCGTATTGCCCGTTGTAGATGGCGCCAACGCCGGGAATCCAGCCCAGCGCGAATGCCAGGCCGGGCCGGATATCGGCGCGAACATAGGGTGAGGGCGCGGCCAGCGGCCCGTAAGGAGGCGCGGCCGCTGGAGGCGGCGCGGTGTACGGCGGAGGCGCCGCGGTGAAGGGCGGCGGCGCGGCGGCCGGCGCATGCTCGGCGCAGTACACCGTGCCCGACGCTTCCCGGCGGCACTCGCCGCATACCGGCTTGCCGCAGGTTCGGCAATAAGCGATTGCAGCTACGTCCGGATGATTTTGACAGTTCATGGCATTTCCCTCAGTGTGACGTTTCCGGTCGTTGGGCGGGAGTTGCCCCGCCTTGTGTTTCCCCAGCCGGCGGAGCGGAGACAACCGGCAGCTTCCGCTCGTCGTTGAAGGCGGGTTTGCGGAGTGGGGCCGCGGGCTCCCGCTCGTCTTCCCGCTGTTGCCAATCTCGCAGCGTGGTTTGAATTCGATAAACCACTTTCAGATTGTCGTAAAACTTTTCGACGCGTCCCCAGGCATATTCCGCGCGGGTCTCCATGCCCGCCCAAATCTTGGCGGGACGCAGATCGTCGGGCCGGATGCTGCGCACCGGGATCACCGAGCGCAGCAGCGAAAACGAAACGATGGTCATCGCGAAGCTCATCACATAGCGCGGCTGCAGGATAGGGCTGAGCAGCCCGGCCAGCCACTGGCGCGGCTTCGATTTCGGATTCTGGCGCCAGGGAGCGGCGAAGAGGATCCGGTTCACCAGCTCGGCCGGAGGCTCGACCTCGGCGGCGCGCCCGAGGAAGCGGACAGCGGCGGCGGAATCGCCCGCCAGTTCGGCGCACGCCGGGCAGCCGGCCAGGTGGTGTTCCACCGCCGCCCGGGTGGCCGCGTCGAGCGTGCCATCCACGTATTCGCAGAGCAGGATGTCCAGTTCGGCGCAGTTCATACGATCAGCTTCTGCTTGCGCAACAGCCGGGCCAGTTCGGCGCGGCCGCGGTTAATTCTCGACTTCACGGTGCCTTCGGGTATGGCCAGCACCTGGGCGATTTCCCGGTACTCCATTTCCTGCAGGTCGCGCAGGATGACGGCCTCTCGCAGGTCGGGCGACAACTTCTGCAGCGCGGCCTGTAAAATCTCGCTAGCCTCGCGGCCGGCCACGGCCTGGTCCGCGCGAGAGGTACCCGCGGTGTTTCGATCGCCTACGCCGGGGAGCTGTTCGTCGAGCGAATCCGTCACCCGGTCCTGCCGCGTGCGCCGGTAATGATCGATCAAAAGATTGCGCGTGAGCCGCGCCAGCCAGGTGCCGAACGAGCCTTCCGCCGCGCGGAACGAATGCAGCGTGCGGAAAACGCGCAGGAAGACTTCCTGCGTCAGATCCTGAGACTCGGAGCCGCTGTTGGTGAAGCGGTAACACAATCCGTAGACGCGCCGGCTGTGCAGGCGGACGAGATCCTCCCACGCCGACTCGTCGCCGCGCAGGCATCTCGAAACAAGTGAGGAGTCCTGGTCCAAGATTCGTTCTACCACATGGCCGCTTCGCGTACCTGCCAGGCTGCCGGGGCCGGCTGGCGAATTCTGGAAGACTCCCAAGGTCAGCGTCGCGGTTGCCATCGCTCCATTCCTTCACATGAAGAAACGACGCTTTTCCCCGCCAGGTTCAATTTTTTCCGGTATTCCGGTTCTTTTGAGATACTTGTACAGGCGCTCGGCTCCCCGCTGCGGAGACGCGGTCGCCGCTCTTCGAGGAGGCGAGATTCAGCATCGCTGGTGGAAATGGGCCGCGGGCGGCCTGGTGGTGGCCGCCGTGGGAGTCGGTCTGGTATGGCGATTCTCCCCTCGGGCTTTCGATTGGCACCTGGCGGCCGCGTCGGTGGCTGGCCTGGATTGGATGTGGATCGGCCTTTCCCTGCTTCCCGTCGCCGGCACGTATTATGTCCGGGCCTTGCGCTGGGCGGTGTTCCTGAAGCCGCTCAAACCACACCCGTCGATACGCAACCTGCTCTCGGCGACGGTGATCGGGTTCACCGCCATCACTCTATTTGGCCGCGCCGGCGAGTTTGTGCGGCCGTACTTGATCGCGGTCAAGGAAAAGGTTCCGTTTCCTTCTCAACTGGCGGCATGGCTGCTGGAACGGATCTTCGATCTGCTGATGGTGCTTCTGTTCTTCGCCTTCGCCCTGATGCGCATCACTTCGACCGGAGTGCACGTGGGGCCGAGGCTCGCCTGGGTGCTGGCAGCCGGCGGGCGTTTTGTCGCCGCATCCTGCCTGGGATTGCTGGTGCTGCTGTTTGCCATGCGCCATTTCGCCGAACCGGTCCGCCGTTACCTGACGCACGCCATTCGCTTTTGGCCGGAACGGCACTTCGCGCGCGCCGAAAAGCTGCTGGCGGGCCTGGTCCAGGGAGTGGAATCGACCCGCAGCGATGGCGCCCTGCTGGCGATTTTCCTGTACTCCGTGCTCGAATGGATGCTGATCGCCGCGTCCTACTGGTGCCTGACCCGCTCCTTCGAGGCGGTGCTGCATTTCTCCGTTGTGGACGTCATCATTTTTGTGGGATTCGTTTCGTTTGGAGCGGCCGTGCAGATTCCCGGGGTCGGCGGCGGCTTGCAGGTGGCGGCGGTGGTGGTTCTGACCGAGCTGTTCCGGGTGCGGCTGGAGCCGGCGACTTCATTCGCCATCCTGCTTTGGATTCTTAGCTTTGTAGTAATAGTTCCAGTTGGGTTGATGGTCACAGTCAAGGAAGGGCTGGATTGGCGCAGCTTGCGCCGGATGGGACGCGAACAATGAAGTGCCCTTTTTGCAGTCACTTGCATGATAGAGTAGTGGATTCGAGAGAGAGCAAGGAGGGCGACGCCATACGCCGCCGGCGCGAGTGCCTTGCCTGTGAGCGGCGATTCACTACCTACGAGCGCATCGATGAAGTTCCCTACATGGCGATCAAGAAGGATGGCCGCCGCGAGAAATTCGACCGTCAAAAAGTTCTCGGCGGATTACTAAAGGCTTGCGAGAAACGTCCAATTAGCATGTCGAGGCTTTCCGATCTGGTGAACCGGGTGGAAGCGAAGGTCAGCGACTCACCGGACCGGGAGATTTCGACTACAGAAATAGGAGAATTCCTGATGGAAGGACTCCGGGAGCTCGACAAGATCGCCTACGTACGATTTGCGTCGGTGTACCGGGACTTTCAGGACGAGGAGGCGTTTTTCAACGAGCTCAAGAACCTGATGCGGCAGAAACTGCCGTGAGTCGTGCGGGCGGCAAATCTTGTGTAACCTTATCAGTTTCAAGACATCCTTATAAAATAGGGCTTAACTTTTTTGGGGAACGATGATATGATTTATTGGAAGATCAGCCCTGTGCCTGACGGTTGCGCGATGTGGCCGGGGAACAACCGGCAATTCGAGCATATTTCAGCAAAATATCCTATTTCCAATAACTTGTGTACGCTTGCGCGTGCCCTTGGGGAGGTGAGTCTTAGTGGACCGTTTTGAAGATCATTTTCTCGCTGAGAATCCTGAAAGTCTGGGTCTGAACTTCGAAGAGGATGCCAAGTTCTTCGATGCGGAGGCTGCGCACGAGACCGACTTTCTGCATCAACCGCCGGTGGAAGAGTCCATCTACACGGACGATCCGGTGCGCGTGTATCTGCGGGAGATGGGAGCGGTTCCGCTACTGACGCGCGAAGGCGAAGTGGACCTGGCGCGGCGCATGGAGCGCGGCAAACTACGGATGCAGAAGGCTATTAGCCGTTCGGCCGTGGTGCAGCGGGTGGCCCTGGATATGGCCGAAGCGTTGAAGAAGGGCGCCATCGAACTGGAATCGGTTGCCGACCTGGGCGATGTGGAAGAAGGATCTCCCGCCGATCTGAAGGTGCGGGCGGACGCCTCTAAGCTGTTCGCGGATGTGATTGTACTCCACAAGAAACAACAGCAACTGGAAGAGAAAGTGGAAGCCACCCCGGTGGCCAACAAGAAACCGCGTAAGCGGATTCTCGGCAAGTTCAATCGGGCTAAAGTGGAAACCTCGCTGGCCATCCGGCGCTGCCCGTTCCGCGGCAACCGGTGGAAGGACTTCTCGCGCGAAATCGAGCGGGCCGTCGAAGAGATCAACCACCTGGATGGCGAAATCAAGAAACTCGAGATGCGTAACAGCCCGCTGCTGCAGACCCGCCTGCGGGAATTGAAGCGCGAGATCCGCAAGCGCGAAGCCGCCGCCGGCGCCTCGCTGCCCGAGCTGCGCCACACCCTGACCGTGATCCGCCACGGGGAAGCTGAAGCCGAGCGAGCCAAAAAGGACCTGGTCGAGGCCAACCTCCGGCTGGTGGTTTCGGTCGCTAAGAAATACGTAAATCGTGGGTTACACCTCCTTGACCTGATTCAGGAGGGCAATATCGGCCTGATGCGCGCCGCCGACAAATTCGAATACCGGCGCGGCTACAAGTTCTCGACCTATGCCACTTGGTGGATCCGGCAGGCCATCACGCGCGCCATCGCCGACCAGTCCCGCACCATTCGCATTCCGGTGCACATGAACGAGAGCATGAACAAGTTTCTGCGCGCCACCCGCGAGCTCGAGAAGGAACTGGGCCGAACTCCTACAAATGACGAAATCGGCCGGCGGATGGAGATTCCGGTCGAGAAGGTGCAGAAGCTGAAAACCATTTCCCGCGACCCGGTTTCGCTCGAAACGCCGGTGGGCCGCGACGGCGAATCGGCGCTGGGCGATCTGATCGAAGACCGCTGGGTGGGGTCGCCGGTGGATGCGGTGATCGAAACCAACGTTCGCGACGAAACGGCCGGCATTTTGAAGACGCTGTCCCCGAAAGAGGAGAAGGTCATTCGGATGCGGTTCGGGATTGGCTGCGAGCGGGAGCACACGCTCGAAGAGATCGGCCAGGAGTTCGACGTCACGCGCGAGCGGATACGTCAGATTGAAGCCAAAGCCCTGCGCCAATTGCGCGCCCCGGAACGGGCACGAAGGCTGCGCGCCCTGATGGCCGCGCGGTAACTCTTCCTTAGCCGTTCGTTCTCACAAATGGGGCCCGCGTTAGGACGCACGCGTCCTCAGTGGCTCGTCTTGATATCATTGAGTGCATGGCTGGCTCCACTGACATTCACTGCCCAAGGTGTCAACGGAGGATGGTCCGACCTCTGGGCGCCCGTAATGACGATCCGAGATTAGGGCCTGTCTAGAAATAACAGTTTCATATAAAAATGTTTTGGCGTACACTTGAGTAAGTGAACGCCGAGCCGGGAATCAAACTACGCTTCGATGCCCTGAGTCCTTTGGTGGACGAGCG
>JBEKKO010000133.1:0-12882 GCA_050010695.1 Bryobacteraceae bacterium | reverse complement strand
ACTCGTGCGTGCCGCGTCGGCACTTCTGCCGACGCTTGATTTCCCATGCGGGAGCAGGTGTCGAGAAGAGTCTCCGACACGGCACGCACGAGTGCGTGCGCCACGCCAGTCCTTAGCGCTCGATGCGGAATGTGCCCTGAAGCGGCAGGTCGCGCGAGGAACCGCCCACTTGCACCGCGTATTCGCCTGGTACGAGCTCCCACCCATTCTTGTCCTCATTGAAGATGGACAAATAGTGCGGGTTCAAATCGAGGGTCACCGACTTGGATTCGCCGGGCTCGAGCGAAATCTTCTGGAACGCGACCAGGCGCTTGAACGGTTCACCCGCCGCCTGGGGCAGCGTGGCGTATACTTCGGCGATCTCGGCTCCGGCGCGGTGCCCCAAGTTCTTCACCGCGAACGTAATCTGCGCCGGCGACACCTTCAGGTCTGAGTAGCTGTAGGTGGTGTAAGAGAGGCCAAAGCCGAACGGAAACAGCGGCTGTTTCTGCTTGGCGTCATACCACTTGTATCCGACCATCAGCCCTTCGTCGTATTCGATATCGAACCGCCTGGTGTTGACCTTCCATGGTGCGCCGGGAAACATCGGTTGGTCTTCGCCCTGGCGCGGCGGAGGCTGCAACATCTCGGTCGGGTGCGGTAGATCGGCTTCCGTCTTCGCGAAGGTGACCGGCAGTTTGGCCGATGGATTCACGTCACCAAAAAGGATCTTGGCGAGGGCCTCGCCGCCGCGCGTGCCGGGATACCAGGCCTCGAGCACGGCATTGACGTGGTCGATCCACGGCATGGTGACGGGGCCGCCGGACTCGATCACCACGATGGTGTGCGGATTGGCGGCGGCGACCGCGCCGACGAGCGCGTCCTGTTTATCGGGAAGCGACAGGCTCGGCACGTCGTTACCTTCGCCGGTCGGCTGATTGACGAACACGATGGCTACATCCGAAGCCTTGGCCAAGGCTGCGGCGGCGCTGGTGTCGGTGCCCGGATCGTATTCGACCTTGGCGCCCGGCGCCTTGGCGCGAATAGCTTTCAATGGCGATGAGCGATGCCAGACCTGGCCGTTGGCGCTCGCCCAGGGGACCGCGTTACCACCGATGGGATCGACCTGTCCGGAGCCTCCACCCGAGAGCACGCCGGCGTCCGCGTGCGATCCGATGACGGCGATCGAGTGGATGTTCGATGCGGCCAAGGGTAACTGACCGTCGGCGTTCTTCAGGAGAACAATGGTCTGTTCGGCGATGCGCTCGGCCACTTCGAGGCCATGAAACACATCCGGCACGCGGCGATCCGGCGGGTTATCGTAGAGGCCCACTGCAAATTCGCTGCGCAGCACGCGGTGCACCATGTTGTCGAGGCGGGACACGGGAACCTCGCCGCTCTCGACCGCTTTTTTGAGAGCGGCGCCGAAGTAATTGGATTCCGGCATCTGCATGTCGAGGCCGGTGTTGGCCGCTTTGGCGGTGCTGTGCGTGGCGCTCCAATCGGAGACGACGAAGCCCTGGAATCCGAAGTCTTTCTTCAAAACCTCGTTCAGGAGATAGTTGTTCTCGCAGGCGTAATCGCCGTTGACGAGGTTATAGGAGCACATCACGGCTCCCGCGTTCGACACCTTGAGAGCGATCTCAAACCCGAGCAGATCGCTTTCGCGCATGGCCCGCTTGCCAACCTTCACATTGACGAAAGAGCGTCCGCTTTCCTGGTCGTTCATGGCGTAGTGTTTAAGGTCGCCGATGATGTGTTGCTCCTGAAGCGCCTTCATCTCGACGCCCGCCAGCGTGCCGGCCAGAATCGGATCTTCACCGTGGTACTCGAAGTTGCGGCCGTTGCGCGGCTCGCGGGTGAGGTCGAGGCCGCCGCCGAGCGTCATGGTGTAGCCTTGATCGCGCAGCTCGCGGCCGACCAGCGCGCCGTATTCGCGGGCCAGATCGACGTCCCAACTCGAAGCTTCCGCAATCGTGGACGGCAGCGGAGTGGAATAGCGGCCGAACATCGACGAGTGAGTGACGCCGACCGTGGCGTCCGCCATCTGCAAGTCGGGAATACCGAGACGGGGAATGCCCGGAATGAAGCCGGCGTTGCCGAGTGCTCTTGGCGGCAGCTTGTCGGGACCGCTAATCAGCTCCTCCCAGCCATTGCCGTGGAGCAGGGAGATCTTTTCGTCGAGCGTCAGCGCCTTGACGACCAGGTCGGCGCGCTGATCGGGTGAAAGGGTCTTATCCATCCAGGGGCCGGCGGGCTTCTGCGGCGGACCTCCAAATTGGGCCAGGGCGGGCGCCACAGCGAGCGTCAGTGCCAGGGCGGCGACGGTAAGCCTGGACAGGCGGGGAAGAGTGTGGAAAGGTTTCGTCAGAGTCATCGTGAGATCTCGCAATGGTTCTTTGCTCACCGTAGCAGGTATTCGGTGCGTTTTGCATGCCAAATCGTTTTGACCAGAAACTCTCCAAATCCTTGCCGAAAACAAAGCACTTAACCTCTGTTTTTGCGCGGATTCCGTCCCACACGGGCAAGCTAAAGCATCCCCCACCGAAGCCCAATCGATTCAGATCCTTTAATGGCGTTAGACTCTTGTTGGCGCATCTTTTGGGGGTGCCGGGCACGCGAGGCGTGTGGGAGGTTGGTGTGAGCGCAGCGACACAGGCGGTTCCGTTGGCAGATCGTATTTCCCTCAAGGAGAAGATCGGCTATTCCTTTGGAGACGCGGCTTCGAATTTTTATTGGAAGACCTTCGAGTTTTTCCTGATGATCTTCTACACCGACGTCTTCGGCATCTCCGCCGCGGCCGTGGGCACCATGCTGCTGGTCACCCGCATCGCCGATGCGGTGGCGGACCCGGCGATGGGCGCTATCGCCGACCGGACCAAGACGCGCTGGGGCCACTTCCGGCCGTATGTCCTGTGGTTCGCTCTCCCGCTGGCCGTGGCGGGCGTGCTGACCTTCACCACCCCCCACCTTGGCAGCGGCGCCAAGCTGGTGTATGCGTACATCACTTACTCTCTCCTGATGTTCCTTTACACGGCGGTGAACATTCCCTACACCGCGCTGATGGGAGTGATGACGCCGAACTCGCAGGAGCGCACCTCCATCTCCTCGATACGATTCATTGGCGCCTTCACCGCCGGAGTCATCGTGCAGTTCTTCACGCTCCGCTTAGTCAAGTTCTTCGGCAACGGTAACGACGCGCGGGGCTGGCAGCTCACCATGGTGCTGTACGGCGTTCTCGCCGTGGTCTTACTGGTGCTCTGCTTCGCCAGCACACGCGAGCGAGTGGCACCGCCGCAGCAGCAGCATTCCGACATCAAGCGCGATCTGGGCGACCTGTTCGGCAGCCGGCCGTGGCTGGTGCTGGTCGGCGTGTTGCTGATGGTTCTGGCGGCGTTCGTGATCAAGGGTTCGGCCTCGGTCTACTATTTCAAATACTTCCTGAAGCGCCAGGATCTGCTGGGGGCCTTCCTGGTGTCGAACGGCCTGGCGTTTCTGGTGGCGGTTTCGATCACATCGCGTCTGGCGAAGGTGTTCGGCAAGAAGCCGCTGTTCATGATAGCGATCGGCGGCGGAGGGCTGATCGTCGCGGGCTTCTGTCTGGCGGGACCTTCGGATATCTACCTCATTTTCGCGCTGCAGATCGTCTCCAGCTTCGTGATCGGTTTTAACTCGCCGCTGGTTTTCGCGATGTTCGCCGATACAGCGGACCACGCCGAATGGCGCACCGGCCGCCGCACCACGGGACTGGTGTTCGCCTCGGCCATCTTCAGCACCAAGATCGGCGTGGCGATCGGTGCCTGGATGTTCGGCCTGATACTGGCCTACTTCGGGTACGTGGCCAACGTGGCGCAGACCGGCCGCTCGATCCACGGAATCATCCTCTCGATGAGCTGGATTCCGTGCGTGTTACTGGTACTGGCAGCCGCCGTCATGATGCTCTATCCGCTCGACGATCCGCTGATGGTGAAGATCGAAGGGGAACTGAAGTCGCGGCGGGGAGAGGTCGAAGCATGAAGACCACGTTGATTTGCCTATTCGCCCTGGCGTCTTCGGCGCTGGCGGCCGATCTGACGGTACAGAAGTGGCAGGGCAACGGGATCGACTACTCGGGCTATCGCGCTGGCCAGAATCCGCAACTGAACCGCCTCCCGACCCAGGCGCAGATTCTCGAAGACCTCAAGATCCTGGAGAGAAACTGGACTCTCATCCGCCTCTACGGCGGAGATCAACACTCGCAGGACGTGCTGGAAGTGATCCGGCGCGAGAAGATCGGGCTCAAGGTGCTGCTCGGCATCTGGCTGGACGGCAGGCCTGGACATGAAGCCGAGAGCGCGCAGCAGACTGCGACTGGAATCCGCCTGGCCAATGAGTACAAAGACATCGTGCTGGCGGTCAGCGTGGGCAACGAGATTCTGGTGACCTGGTCCGACCACAAGCTGACCGAGGAGAAAGCCATCGAGTATTTCACGCAAGTCAAGAAAGCGGTGAGCTGCCCGGTCACGGTCGCCGACGATTATCTGTACTGGCAGCAGAAGGAAGCGAAGCTGGCTAACCTGGTGGATTTTATTACGATGCACACATATCCCATGTGGGGCCACGAGGACATCGACACCGCCATGCCTTCGACCATCAGGAACTATGAGCGAGTGCGCCAAGCGCATCCGGGGAAGACCATCGTTCTCGGCGAGGCGGGCTGGGCCTCCTACGCCATCGGCAACCAGAACGCTCCGCGGGCCGGCGACGAGAAGAAGCAGAAGCGTTACTACGAGGAGCTGACCGCGTGGGCGAAGGCCAGCGACGTGACGCTCTTCTGGTTCGAGGCGTTTGACGAGCCGTGGAAGGGCAGCGGGACGGAGGGCCACTGGGGTCTTTTCTCCGAGGGCCGCAAAGCCAAACTGGCGATGCAGACGCTGTATCCGGACCTCATACCGGCCGGGCCGACGTCGCCAAGTTACGATTCGCCGACCGCTCCAGTACTCAAGGAGAAACAATGAGCACGACCTTCGTCGGCGAAGCCGCGTTGCAGCGCGGCGCGCGCCAGGTGGAGGGCGGCGACATCGAAATCGGCGGCGAGCGATTCTACCGCATCGTCAACTACGATGCGATGGCGCCCTTCCTGATGAGCCTGGTGAGCGACTCGGATCATTGGATGTTCATTTCGAGCACCGGCGCACTGACGGCCGGCCGCAGGGATCCCGACCACGCCCTGTTCCCTTACTACACCGACGACCGCATCCATGACAGCCAGGACCAGACCGGCGGCAAGACCATTCTATTGGTCACCCGCGCCGGGCGCACCGCGATGTGGGAGCCTTTCTCGCAGCGGTACGAGGGTCTGTACCGCATCACGCGCAGCCTGGCGAAGAGCGTCTACAGCAACAAGATCGTATTCGAAGAGGTGAATCACTCGCTTGCGCTGTCGTTTTCCTGCGCCTGGATGACGAGCGACCGTTTCGGCTTCGTGCGGCGCGCGACTCTGGTCAACCTGGGCGAAGAACCGGTGGAGATCGATCTGCTGGACGGCATCCAGAACCTTCTGCCGCACGGCCTGACGCGCCGGTTCCAGATGGAATACAGCACGCTGGCGGACGGCTACAAGGAGAACGAACTCGATCGCGAAACGCGGCTGGGCCTCTTCAAGCTCAGCTCGATTCCAGCCGACCGGCCCGAGCCCAATGAGGCGCTGCGGGTGACGACGGTCTGGTCGGAGGGCATCGAACCGGCGCGCCGGCTGCTGTGCGCGGCGCAACTCGACCGCTTCCGGCGCGGGGAGGCGGTGGACGAGGAAACTCT
This sequence comes from Bryobacteraceae bacterium, assembly GCA_050010695.1. GTDB lineage: Bacteria > Acidobacteriota > Terriglobia > Bryobacterales > Bryobacteraceae > Bog-375. Next base: position 7,107 of record JBEKKO010000133.1, on the reverse strand, counting down.
GATTCGCGGCCGCCGCGGCGCCTATTTCGTCAACGCGCACCTGGCGCTTGCAACCGGCGCACGCAAAGAGTGGAGCATCATTGCGGAGGTGGATCAGGACGCCGCGGGCGTCGCCGCCATTGTTGGGCTCCTCAAGCGAGGCGGCAACCTGCGCGTGCAGCTTGACGAGGATGTCGAGCGCGGCACTCGCAACCTGGTTCGCATCGTGGCGGCCGCCGACGGTCTGGAACTTACCGGCGACGATCTCAGCGCGGACCGGCATTTTTCGAACGCGCTGTTCAACGTGATGCGCGGCGGAATTCCCGACCGCGGGTACATGATTTCCCGCGCCGACTTCAAGGCGTTCGTCGGCAAGGCCAACCGCGAAGTGGCCGAGCGGCAGGCGGCGTTCCTGGACGCGCTCGACGAAACACTGCTGCACGGCCGTTTGCTCGAGCTGGCGCGCGGGCAGGACGACCCGGACCTGGAGCGGTTGGCGCACGAGTACCTGCCGCTGACCTTCAGCCGGCGGCACGGCGATCCCAGCCGACCGTGGAACATTTTCTCGATCGAAGTGAAGTCCGAGCACGGCGAGCGAATCCTCAACTACCAGGGCAACTGGCGCGACATTTTCCAGAACTGGGAAGCGCTGGCGCTCTCTTTCCCCGGTTATGTCGAGAGCATGATCTTCAAATTCGCCGGCGCCTCCACTGCCGATGGCTACAACCCATATCGCATCATGCGCGACGGTTTCGACTGGGAGGTGCTGGACCCGCACGACTCGTGGTCTTACATCGGCTATTGGGGCGACCACCAGGTGGTCTACCTTTTGAAGCTGCTGGAGGTTTCGGCGCGCTACCATCCCGGCGCTCTGGAGGGGTTGCTGACGCGGCGCGTCTTCACTTACGCCAACGTTCCGTACCGCATCAAGCCATATAGCGCGCTGCTCGAAGATCCGCGCAGCACGATCGATTTCGACGCGGAACTCGACCGCGAGATTCGCCGGAGAGCGGAAACCATGGGCGCGGACGGCAAGGCTCTGCCGGGCGCGGACGGTGCGCCGTATCGCGTGAACCTGGCCGAGAAACTGCTGGTGCTGGTGCTGGCGCGCCTGTTCAACTACATCCCCGAGGCCGGTTTGTGGATGAACACGCAGCGGCCGGAGTGGAACGACGCCAACAACGCGCTGGTAGGCTCCGGCGTTTCGATGGTGACACTGTGCTTTCTGCGGCGGTTCCTGGCGTTCTGCGGCGGGATTTTCGGCGGCCTGGACGCGCCGGCGATCCAGGTTTCCACGGAAGTGGCCGAGGCTTTTCACCAAGTGGCGGAAGCGCTGGAGCGGCACGCGGGACTGCTCGGCGGACCGATCTCGGACATGGGCCGCAAGCTGGTCCTCGATTCGCTGGGCAGCGTGGGGAGCGACTACCGGGCCGGCCTTTACGCCCACGGATTTTCCGGCCGGCAGACGCGGCTGAGCGTCGCGGAGCTGGGCGGCTTCTGCGAGGTGGCGCTGCGGCACATCGACCACTCGATTCGCGCCAACCGGCGTGCGGAGGGCCTGTATCACTCTTACAACCTGATGAAGGTGGATGGCGACCGGATCGTGATTCGCCGCCTCTACGAGATGCTCGAGGGCCAGATGGCGGTGCTGAGCTCGGGCGCGTTATCCGCGGAGGAGTCGGCAACGCTGCTGGATGCGCTTCGCAACAGCCGCCTATACCGTGCCGACCAGGACAGTTACGTCCTCTATCCGGACCGCAAGCTGCCGGGCTTCTTCGAGAAGAACAACATTCCGGCCGAGGCCATCGCGCAATCGGAGGCGCTGGCGGCGATGATCGAACAGGGCGACCGGCGCATCGTGGTCGAGGATGTGAATGGCGTGGCTCACTTCAACGCAGCCTTCCGCAATGCCGGGCTGTTGAAGGAGGCGCTCGCCGGCCTGAGCCTGACGGATCGGGAGAAGGCGCAGATCATCGCGTTGTATGAGGAGGTGTTCGATCACCAGTCGTTTACCGGCCGTTCGGGCACCTTCTACAAATACGAGGGGCTCGGCTGCATTTACTGGCACATGGTTTCGAAACTGCTGCTGGCGGTCGAGGAGGTGCTGGACCGGGCCGGTTGCGCGGGTGAGGACGCCGCGGTAGTCGAGCGCCTGAGAAGCCACTACGCGCAAATCCGCGAGGGCATCGGCGTCCACAAACCGCCGGAGTTGTACGGCGCCATCCCCACCGATCCCTATTCGCACACGCCCGGTTTTGCGGGGGTGCAGCAGCCCGGCATGACCGGCCAGGTGAAGGAGGATCTGATCACGCGCCTGGGCGAGATGGGCGTCGCGGTCACGGATGGACGGCTCAGTTTCCGCCGTCACCTGGTCAGCCACGGCGAGTTTCTTCCACGAGCGAGGACGTTCCACTTCTACGATATCGACGGTGTGGAGCGCAGCCTGGAGCTGGCTCCCGGCACGATGGCGTTCACCAACTGCCAGACGCCAGTGGTGGCCCATCGATCGGGGCCGCGGAGGATCGAGATCACCCGCGCCGACGGCTCGCGCGGAACGATTGAAGGGCTCGATCTTGACGCAGCGACCAGCGCCGCGGTGTTCGAGCGCACGGGAGCGGTGCGGCGCCTCGAGGTGTTTTTCGGATTCGAGGAAGGGTAGCCTCCGAAAGATTGTGCAGCGTATGATCGTCCTTCGCAATTGTCGGAATCGGCTGGAATCGATTACGTGCCCCTCGGTTTTCCCAAAAGAGTAATAAGGTACGCCTGTGCAGTTGCTTCATCCCGAATCTGACGCCAGCTTCGAAAGGCATTGTCCACCAGGTCGATCAGGGTCGTCACATCAGTTCGCGTCCAAGTCGTCGAATTGTCGTAGTCGGCAGTGTGCCGCTGCTGCTGCGCCCGGAGAAATGTATCGGCGATGCGATGCAAATGCTTTGCACAGTCGAGCTCGGGACATGGATCCGGATTGGTCTTAAGATATGCGTTGATTTCGCCGCGCTGATCAATAGAAGCGGTCTTCATCTTTCCATGCTCAAAGAATCTGGCGAGAAGAGCGCGCTGGGCGGGCGCCTGTTCGAAAGCGATTTTTGCGACAGCCACGCCGGCCAGGCGGCCATCTGCACGCGCTCGGTCGATTGCTCCGTGCGGTCGCTGTGGCGCGCCGTGCAGGTAGCGGTCGATCAGGTGGTCGGCAAAGCCACCCTCCGCGACCTGCTGCAAAACGAGCGCGAGATGAACTCCTGGGTGAGGACGATACCAGGGCCAAGCGCGCTAAGGGTGATGTAGGGGGCGTTTACGTCCCGTTTGTCCCCTGATTTTTCCGGTTTCTTTAAAGCTATCCGATTGACAACGATAGAGAAATGTTCAATTAGAAGTCGCATGCCAGAAGATTTTACGTTTCGAGTTGCTACTGGCGCCAACATCGCGGAAGTATTCGCCGACGCACCCAAAGGTGTCCTCAGTTTTCTGAGACGCGGTTTCAATCTGCTCGCTACAATCGCGCCTGAGCACTACAAGAACCTGATCCACATTGCGGGAGCGAATCTGCAATCGGGCCACCTGGATCAACAGATTCAATCTGAGCTTGTTTCGGCGATGAAGATTACTGAGAACGAGGCCGTCACGTTGTTGGCGACTGCCTCTCTTGTCGTCTCGGTGTTTACGCAGAGGTCCGACACCCCGGAAGGGTTCGTCAATGCTGCTGAAGAGGTTGGCGTTTTAGATCCGGCAAGCCGCCCCGCAGTTCTAGCCTTCAGTCAGGGGGTACTGGCCGATCGTGAGAATTTGGCCGTGACCGTCCAGCGTGCCCGCCTCGGCGTGCAGGTCCTGCCGTCGTTCGAAGGTTTCTCGGCTGCGACCGACGTTAGACTCGGCTTCAAAGAGGGCCGTGTTGATCTCGCAGTTCCCGTGGTTGTGGCTTTGCTTCGGACTGACTCGTCCAAGAATCTGTGGTTTCAATTGACGAAAGAACAACTCGGGAAACTCATCGCTCAATTGCAGAATGCCGCGCGTGACCTTGAGATGGCTGAGCAGTGGATCGGAAGAGGTGGTGGAGGCCCCGTTTAGACGTGTTTGAAGGGCAAGGTTGGGTCGTAATTGCTGCGGCGAGTGGTTGCGCTGTGCTCTGGTCAAAGGAAGGCCCGAACAAGCTGCGCATTTATGCGCTGTCGGATGTCGTGGATCGCCTCCCTCTTTCTGAAAACACGCGCTATTTCATTCAATTTATTGTATTTGTTGTTCTTGGCACGTTTGCCTCCCTCTTGATGATCGCACCCGCCACTGCGCGTCAGGCTTTCGCAGCCGGACTTGGGTGTACAGCCGCGCTGACCCGGACTGCGAAGAAGTGATGGATCTGGAGCGTGGTATCCTGAGGGCGCACGGAGTAATCCGTTATGGACTCTTCGAAGTACAAAAAAACGACGAATCTCTGCTTCGTTCTTGCGGCTGCATCCGTAATCCTTTTTGATTGGTTCCCTTCCGTCCATTGGTTAACTGGCGGCCTTTTGATCGCATCGGGGATCGTTGCAATATCGCTGCACTTCTACGTCCAGTGGCATCCCACTCCTGCTGTGGGCAGGGTGATCGCAGTGGGCAGGGTGATCGCAGTGGGCAAGGAGCCGCAACCCCGCCAAGCGGCTAGCGAAAGCTTACGGGTGGCGATTTCGTCAGGATTGGCCCAACCTCGCTTGGCAGGCGCTGCGGTCGATACCTCTAAGATCGTCCTGCGGGTTTCGAAGGCTGATCCCGGCAGAACCGTCCTCAGCCCCGATATGGTGGCCCAAGTCTGTGAGAAGTTGGCCGCCGCGCCCGTTGACTTCGAGGTCACGCTCACCGGCGAAGGAAATTTACGAATTCGTCCGATCAGGCAGAGGCTACTACCTTGGACCTTCGAAGGCGTTGCCATGAAGCCGGGTGCAACAAAACGCAACCCTTCTGCTTCAATTCTCGTCCAATAGCCGGGTCGATTGATTGAGGGGCGGACAGGGACAGACGGGACGTTTTCCAGGCTTTCCGCGATAGATCCCTGAAACGCCGTTCTCGTCGAACAGCAGTTTCACAGGGCCACGCGCCTGCCTAGCTTCGCGGCAAATTCGTAGACTGCTCGGAAATCATCAGGCGCCAGTTCCGGGTAGTCATCGAGGATTTGTTGTTCTGTCATGCCGGCGGCGAGCCAATTCAACACATCCCATACAGTGATGCGCAGTCCGCGGATACACGGCTGGCCTGAGCGTTTGCCCGGCTCGATCATGATGCGGGGAGTCATTCTTCGAGGATATCACTGGCGCCACGAGTAAGCGAGGTTCTCAAGGGTGTGCGACCCAGAAATGGCGAAGCTCTCGATTCCCAATGGATGCGCATGAATCTGAGCATAGGGGTACACAAGGCTTTGCTCCATCGGGAGGCTTTGTATCAGGGCATGGCTTCAGCCTGGCTGAAGCCGGCTTCAGCCGTGCCGGACGATCGGGAGAAAGGTTTGGGCTTCAGCCCCTGAGGAGTCAGCCAGGCCTCAGGGGCTAAAGCCTTTGGCTACCGATGGGTTGCGGCCCGGCTGAAGCCAGGCTGAAGCCTTGCCCTGATACAAAGCCAGCCGCCCGGTTCCCACATCCATGTCGCACACCCACCTTGGTACGGCTTGGCCAGCGATCCCCGTGATGGAATGTTCAGAATCTCGGCGACATCCGGCCGCGCACTTCCGTTACGCGCAAAGTCTACCGCGTCAACTCCGCCACCCGCCGTTTGAGCTCCAACACCTCGCGCCGCAGTTCGGGCAGCCTGGCGAGGTTGGCGAGTTGCTCGAGGTGCTGGCGCAGGGGCCGCGCGGGCGTGCCCCACACCGTCTCTCCGGAACGCACTATCTTCGACGTGAGCACGCCGCAGCCCGAGCCCAGCACCGCCCGCGATTCGATGCGCGCCTTGTCGCCAATCCCCACCTGCCCGCCGATCACGGCGTAGTCCTCCACCACCACCGAACCGGAAAACCCGGTTTGCGCCGCCACCACCACATGGCGGCCGATGCGGCAGTTGTGCGCCACGTGCACCATGTTGTCGAGCTTGGTGCCCTCGCCGATCACGGTCACCCCGAGCGCCGCGCGGTCCACGCAGGAGTTGGCGCCGATCTCGACAAAATCGCCGATCTCGACGCGCCCTACCTGCGGAAACTTGTGCCAGCGGTCGTGCTCCCTCACGTAGCCGAACCCATCCGCGCCGATCACCGCGCCGGAGTGAATGATGACGCCGCGCCCTATATCCACGTTGTCGTATATGGTGACGTTGGGATGCAGCACGGTGCCTTCGCCGAGCACCACGCGCTTGCCGACCACACTCCCCGCGCCGATGCTCACCGCCACGCCTGCGCGCGTTCCGTCGCCCACCACCGCGTGCGGCCCTATGTAGACCAGCGCGCCCAGTTCGACGCCGTCGCCCATCACCGCCGTGGGATGGATGCCGGGCTTGAGTTCCGCCGTCGGATAGAAGCGGCTCATCGCACGCGCGAACGCCGTGCGCGGCTCCGGCACCCGGATCACGGTGCGGTAACACGGCTCCGGCCAGTCGAGCGGCACCAGCAGGCATCCCGCCGCCGAGCTTTCGGCCTGCGCCGCGGCTTTCCGCCCGCCCACAAATGCCAGCTCCGACGCGCCGGCCGATTCAATCGCCGCCGCGCCCGTCACTTCCTTTTCGCCATCGCCTTCAAACGTGGCGCTCAGCCATTCGGCCAGTTCACGAACTCGCATGGCCCTATCATGACAAATCCATCGCGCGTGGGGGCCGCATGCTAGACTGAAGGTTCGCGGCCCTCCACCAGCGGCGCCCGAGAATCTTCCAACCGAAATCAATTAATGAAAACCAGCAATACCGCCATCCGCAATGTCGCCATCATCGCCCACGTCGATCACGGGAAAACCACGCTGGTCGATGCCATGCTCCACCAGAGCGGAATTTTCCGCGACAACGAGCAGACCGTCGAGCGCATCATGGATTCCAACGATCTCGAGCGCGAGCGCGGCATCACCATCCTCAGCAAAATCACCGGCGTGCGCTACCACGGCGTGAAGATCAATATCGTCGATACGCCCGGCCACAGCGATTTCGGCGGCGAGGTGGAGCGCGCGCTCAAGATCGTCGATGGCG
>JBEKKO010000132.1:0-12996 GCA_050010695.1 Bryobacteraceae bacterium | reverse complement strand
TTTTTCGGCGGCGTGCCGCGGCTGGTGGAGCGCCTGCGCGTGCTGGACGACGTCGGCCTGGGATACTTGCGGCTGGGCCAATCCGCCACCACGCTTTCCGGCGGCGAGGCGCAGCGCGTCAAGCTGGCCGCGCACCTGGCGGCTGCAAGCTGCCGCGGCACGCTGTTCATTTTCGACGAGCCCACCACCGGCCTGCACTTCGACGATATCGCCAAGCTGCTGGCGGCCTTTGGGCGGCTGATCGAAAACGGCGGCAGCCTGGTGGTGATCGAACACAATCTGGACGTGATCCGCGCCGTCGATTGGGTGATCGACCTCGGCCCGGAAGGCGGCGCAGGCGGCGGCGAAGTGGTGGTGGCCGGAACCCCGGAGACCGTGGCGCGCGCCGCCCGCTCCCACACCGGCCGGTATCTGGCCGCCCTGCAAGGGAAGTAGAATCATACTGGGAGGTCCGAATGCGGCTCTTGCTGCTTGTTTCGCTCGCCGGCCCGCTGGCTTTCGCCGCCACGGAACCGTTAGCCGTCGTCCAGCCCGTTATCAGCCAGATGGAAGAAGGCGCGGCGTCGCCCGCCGGGTTCTACTACACGCCCGGCGAGATCCTGTTCTTCACCTGCCGCGTGGCGCACTACGCCAAGACCGCGGATCTGAAGGTTCAAATCGGCTACTCGGTGGAGGCGTTCGATCCCAAAGGCGTGCAGATCACCGAGACTTATAAGAACGAATTCAAGGACGAAGTCACCGTCGAGGACAAAGACTGGATGCCTAAGATCCAGACGCAGGTGATGATTCCGTCGCTGGCGGGTTCCGGCATTTACAAAATTGTGGTGAAGGCCGAGGACGTGTTAGGCAAGACCACGGCGCAGGTCGAGGTGCCGTTCGAGGTCCGCGGCCGCGTGGTGGAGCCGAGCGAAAAACTGATCGTGCGCAACTTTCGCTTTTACCACGACGAGGAAGGCAAACAGCCCGCCGGGAAGGCCGTCTACCACGCCGGCCAGACCATGTGGACCCGGTTCGACGTGATCGGCTACCAATACGGCCCCGGCAACAAAGTCGATGTGAGTTATGTAGCGTCCATCATGCTGGCCGATGGCAAGGTGCTATGGAAGCAGCCGGAGCCGGCCGTCGAGCAGAGTCAGTCGTTCTATCCCAAGCGGTATATCTCCGGCGAGTTCAGCATCAACATGCAAGCCAGCGTCAAGCCGGGCTCCTATCTCGTCGGCGTGCAGGTGAAAGACGCGGTCGGCAATCAGATTTACGAGAGCCGCCAGCCGTTCACGGTGGAGTGAGTGGGAAGTGGGGCGGGCGCTTCCGCTTGCCAACGGTTCCGTAAATGATCGCAAAGCTGTCCGCTTCGTCCCGTAAACGGACACCCTCGACACCTCGCCCCACACGCAACGCGCCCGGATTCACGCTTCCCGCGAGTGGGCACTGGCGTGCCCTTCACCTCCAGCGGTAGCTTTGCGCTATCAATAGAATGGAATGAAAGTCGACGAAGACCGCAGGCCATCGATCCTGATTGCCGACGACCAGGCGGACGTGCTGGAAGCGCTCCGCCTGTTGATCAAAGCCGAAGGCTACCTGGCGGAAGCCGTCACCGCTCCCGCCGCCGCCCTCCACGCCATTGAAGCGCGCGACTTCGACGCCGTTTTGATGGACCTGAATTACACCCGCGACACCACCTCCGGCCAGGAGGGCCTCGAGTTGCTCGAGCGCATTCTGGAGCTGGACGCCGCGCTGCCGGTGATTGTGATGACCGCCTGGGGATCGGTGGAACTGGCGGTGGAGGCCATGCGCCGCGGCGCCCGCGATTTCATCCAAAAACCGTGGGACAACGCGCGCCTTTCCGCCATCCTCAAAACCCAGATCGAGCTTGGCCGCGCCCTGCGCAAAGGGCAGCGGCTGGAGGCCGAAAACCGCGCTCTGCGCGCCGAGCGTTTCCCCCAATTGATCGCCCAGTCCGCCGCCATGCGCCCGGTGCTGGACATGATTTCGCGGGTTGGGCCATCCGACGCCAACGTGCTCATCACGGGAGAAAACGGCACCGGCAAAGGGCTCGTCGCGCAGACTCTGCATTCGAGTTCGCTGCGCTCCACGCGTCCTTTGTTGACCGTCAATACCGGCGGCCTGGCGGAAGGCATCTTCGAGAGCGAGTTGTTCGGCCACGTCAAAGGCGCGTTCACGGATGCCAAGACCGACCGCGTCGGCCGTTTCGAAATGGCCGATGGCGGCACCCTGTTTCTGGATGAGATCGCCAACATCTCGCAGGCCTTGCAAGGCAAGCTGCTGCGCACGCTCGAAACCGGCGAGTTTGAGCGGGTGGGATCCTCGAAGAGCCGCCGCGTCGACGTGCGGGTCTTCTCCGCCACCAACGCCGATCTGCACGCCGCGGTCGAGGAAGGCCGCTTCCGCCAGGATCTGCTGTTCCGCCTCAACACCATCGAGCTGCGCCTGCCGCCCTTGCGCGACCGGCGGGAGGACATCCCGACCCTGGCCGCCCATTTTCTGCGGCAGCACGCCGGGCATTACCGCAAGGCCATCAACCTGTTCGACGAAGGGGCCATGAAAGCCCTGCTGGCGCACACCTGGCCAGGCAATGTGCGCGAACTGGATCACGCCGTGGAGCGCGCCGTGCTGATGGCCGAAGGCGAGACCATTCGCGCCACCGACCTGGGCCTGCGCGGCGGGCGCGAGGCTTCCCTGCGCCTGGAGGAGATGAGCCTGGAAGACGTGGAAGCCCTGCTCATCAAGAAGGCGCTGGCCCGCTTCAACGGCAATGTGAGCCACGCCGCCAACGCACTCGGCCTGAGCCGCAGCGCCCTGTACCGGAGGCTGCAGCGGTACGGGCTTTGAACGCGCCGCCCCACTGACCATGCCGCGCACCAAAGGCTCCCGGTTCGGCTACGAAGACCGCATTATGATGCTGGCCGTGCTGGCGGCCCTGCCGGCGTCAGTCTGCGCACTGGCCCTGCTGTGGAGCGGCAATTACCAGTCGCGCACGGAGTGGACCTTGACGGTGGTGATCGTGGGCGCCTGGCTGGGCTTCGCGGCGGCTTTGCGCGAACGCGTGGTATTCCCGTTGCAGACGCTCGCCAATCTGCTGGGCGCGTTGCGCGAAGGTGATTTCTCCATCCGCGGCCGCGCCCCACGGCCGGACGACGCCCTGGGCGAAGTGATGCGCGAGATCAACACCCTCGGCGTCACCTTGCGCGAGCAGCGGCTGGGGGCGATGGAAGCCACCACTCTCCTGCGCACGGTGATGCGGGAAATCGATGTCGCCATTTTCGCCTTCGACGAGCTTCGCCGCCTGCGCCTGGTGAACCGCGCGGGCGAGCGCCTGCTGGATGCGCCCACCGAGCGGCTGCTGGGCCAGACGGCGGGCGATCTGCATCTCGATCAATGCCTCGACGGATCGCCGCAAGCCATGTTGCAGGCCGCCTTCCCCGGCCGCGCCGGCCGCTGGGGCATGCGCCGCACCCGCATTCGCGAACGCGGGCTGCCGCTCGAGCTGGTCGTCATCTCCGACCTCACCGAGGCGCTCCGCGAACAGGAATTGCAGGCCTGGCAGCGGCTGGTGCGGGTGCTCGGCCACGAGTTGAATAACTCGCTGACGCCCGTCAAGTCGATCGCCGGCAGCCTCGAGAGCATTCTGGCGCGCGATCCTCTCCCGTCGGACTGGCGCGAGGATGTGACCCGCGGCCTGCACGTGATCCACTCCCGTTCCGACAGCCTGACGCGATTCATCAGCGCCTACGCGCGGCTGGCCAAACTGCCGCGCCCGCAGTTGCAGCCGCTCGAAGCCGGCGACTGCGTGCGGCGTGCAGTGAGCCTGGAAACCCGCGTCCCGGTGGATCTAAAGACAGGCCCTCCCATCGGCATTCGCGGCGATCCGGATCAGTTGGAACAGGTGCTGATCAACCTGCTGCGCAATGCCGCCGATGCCGCGCTCTCCACCGGCGGCGGCGTGCGCGCCGGCTGGAAGAAGGATGGAGCCATGGTCGAGATATGGGTGGAAGACGATGGCCCCGGCCTGGCCGCCACGGCCAACCTGTTCGTCCCCTTCTTTACCACCAAGCCCGGCGGATCCGGCATCGGCCTGGTGCTCAGCCGCCAAATCGCCGAAGCCCACGGCGGCGAGCTGGCGCTGGAAAACCGCGAAGGCGCGACGGGTTGCATCGCGCGGCTGAGGCTGCCGGGGTAAACCGCCGGTCGCGGATGGCGGGAACTTCGCGGGAATAATGGCAAACATATACTTGACAACACCCAAGCGAATTGCCCCATACTCAAGCGTTCGAGTATTCTGATTCTCCTGGGGTGATAGCTATGGAATTCCGTATGGTCTATAGAGGGCCGCTTCCGTCAGACCAAGGTAAAGGCGGGCGCTCAAGATACAAGCGCCTAATCCGAAAAGAGTTCCACAAGCAACTCCGGGAGTTGTGGCGGCAACAACCCGCGCTCAAAGATCAGGCCGAATCGTTTTTCAATATGTACACCACCCCATTTAACATGGTTGCGCCGCATGGCCCTAACCAACGAGTTATCGAGAGACTTCCGGCGCGCTCACAAGCGCAAATCGACGCTGGCGGCAGTTATCCTCCGACAATAAAAACTTGGCTCGATCACGTTGCCGACTCCTATAATCGTCTGGGTACAAGGTTTGTGCCGCTCATCAGTAAAACGGGCGGATTTACCTGCTCTTTGGATGTGCTTTTTATGAGGCGTGACGCTCCAGGAAATGTCGTGGTTCCGGGCGCGGGCGGTGGTGATATAGACAACCGTCTGAAGACTCTATTTGATGCACTCAAGATGCCCGAGAGGGTCGATGACTTGGGCGGTATCGATATTGACCCCGAGGATGAAGACCCATTCTTCTGTCTGCTAACCGATGACGGGTTGATTACGCGAATCGCCATTACGTCTGATCGGCTTCTTACGCCAAAGGGCGATGATGAGAAAGTGAATGACGTTCACATTGTGGTTCACGTGACGATGAGCGATGAATCATCGATCTTCGCAGGAGGCCGATTGGTTTGAAGTGCGCTACTATCAAAACAGCGAAATCCGAACCGAACACGTTCAGGGCGTTTAAGTTGCTACTCGGGGTGAATTCGAGGACAGGCTACGAAGCTCCGAAATATGAAACCCGGAATCCCGGAAGTGACCAGCCGGGCCGACCCGCTTTTCCCTTTTCAGCCGACAACCCGAATGGGATTGATGACCTTCAGGCCCGCGAAGTCTCTTTCGTTATCGGTGACGACGATGCAATCATTCGCTTCGGCGACTGCGGCAATGATCATGTCGAGCGGGTTCCGTGGCCGTCCGGTGGCCGTCCCGTCGGCCATCAGCCGCGCCCAGACCAGGCCGGCTTTCTCGTCGAACGGGAGAACCCGACCGGCGAACAGCGCTTGCGGGCCCTCGGGACCGGAGAACCAGCGCTCCAGTTCCTTGCGCTTCTTTCCGGCAGGCTTCTCCAGTAGCCCGCGCCGGATCTCAGCGACAGTCAAAGAGGAGATAACCAGATCCTTGTCGGCTTGGTCGGCCATCCAGGCTACGAGGGCTTCCGATGGCATCAGTTTGGTGACGTTACTGATGATATTGGTATCGAGGAGATACCGGCTCACAAAACGATCCTGCGGGCAGCCGCCACCGGGCGGCGCAAATCCAAATCGGCGCCGACCAGGGGCGACCGGCGCAATGCACCGAGGATACCGCCCTTCTTCGGCTGCTCCCCTAAAATAGTGTGGCGCACCGTGGCACGAATCTGCAACGAATCGGCACCGCCGCCCGCCAGCCGCCTGGCAAGCGACCGGATCAGCTCGCGATCTGTGTCGAGCCCGAGAACCTCGAATCGGGCCATCCCGCGCTGGCTGAGGCGCCTTCGGTAATTCTTCAGCGCTCGCTTCTGTGGCGTGATGCTCATGCTCGAGTCCTCCTTATATCCAGCAATATATCCAGATCATAGCACGAGCGCCACTGGCCGACGTCCGGTTCCGGTTGCGCGGCCCATTGGGGTAAAGCCGGGACTGGGAATTCGGGGACAGGCTACGAAACTCCGGAATACAGGTAGGACGATCGCCTTTCGTCGTCTGTCAGGCGGCTCTCCTGACGAGGCGCAAGACAGACGACAGAAAAGCCATCGTCTGTCCTAGCGCTGACCGGATCGATCTGGCGCCGACCCAAATTCGGCGATGTCAGGAGTTCGGAGTCTCGATCCGGCGCGCCACTGCGCGCCACGGCGCTTAGGCGACACCAATCTCCTCGAGCAAGCGCTCGACGGCGGCGGCGGGATCGGCGGCCCGCGTCACTTGCCGGCCGATGACCAGGTAGCTGGCGCCGTCGCGCAAGGCTTCGGCGGGAGTGGCGACGCGCTTCTGATCGCCGTGGCCGGCGCCGGCCGACCGCACGCCCGGCGTCACCAGAATGGGCGCCGGGCCGAAGAGCCGGCGCAGGTCCGCGGCCTCCAGCGGCGATGCCACTATGCCATCCACGCGGCACTCCATCGCCAGCCGCGCGCGGCGCCCCACCAGTTCGGCGATCTCGCACCGGTAGCCCATCTCTTCCATATCTTCGCGGCCAAAGCTGGTCAGCACGGTCACCGCCAGCAACTTCAAATCCGCGGCGGCGCGGCCTTCCACCGCCGCGCGCATCACCGAACCAACCGCGTGCACGGTCAGGAATCGCACCCCGGTGCGCGCCACCTGCGACACGGCGCGTTTCACGGTTTCCGGAATGTCGTACATTTTGAGATCGAGGAAAACCTCTTTCCCCTGCCCGATCAACTCGCACACGATCTCCGGACCGGCGGCGGCATAGAGTTCCAGCCCGACTTTGTAGAAACCCACCCGGCCGCCGATGCGCTTGACTAAAGCGCGCGCGTCCGCCGCGGTTTCCACGTCGAGGGCAATGATAATGGGGTTGTAGTTCATATCAGTCGAATCGCCTTGGCGCCGCGTTCCAGCACGCGGCCGATGCGGTAAGCGCCCTCGAGCGCCTGTTCGAGGCGCGCGGCACCGGCTTCGGCCAGCGAAATTAAGAGGCCGCCGGAAGTCTGCGGATCGTAAAGCAGATCCTCGATTTCGCGCGGCAGGTCGCGCCCGGTTTCCACCACACAGGAGGCGAACTCGCGATTGTTCTGGAGGCCGCCGGGCACGGCGCCCAGCCGCGCATACTCGACCGCTCCGGGCAGAAACTGCACGTGCGCGGTTTCGATTTCGAAGGTGACGCCGCTCGCCAGCGCCATCTCGCGCGCGTGGCCGATCAGGCCGAACCCGGTGACGTCGGTGCAGGCACGTGCGCCGAATCGCAGCATTTCCTCCGCCGCGCGCCGGTTCAGGGTGAGCATCTGGCGCACCGATTCCTCGACGTGCTCCGGCGCCGCCAGGCCGCGCTTCAGGGCCGTTCCGATCACGCCCGTGCCGAGGCGCTTGGTGAAGACCAGCGCATCGCCGGCGACCGCGCCCGCGTTGGCGGTCACCCGCGCCGGATGCACGGTGCCGGTCACCGCGTAGCCGAATTTGATTTCGTCATCCGCCACGCTGTGCCCGCCCAAAATCGAGCAGCCCGCCTCGTGCATCTTTTCGGCGCCGCCCTTGAGGATCTGCTGCAAGTCCTCCACATCGCCCTTGGCCGGGTACGCGACAATCGACAGCGCCGAAATCGGCTGCCCGCCCATGGCGTAAACGTCGCTCAGCGCATTGGCGGCCGCGATGGCGCCGAAGGTGTACGGATCGTCCACGATGGGCGTGAAGAAGTCGACCGTCTGCACCAGGGCAAGCTCCGCCGTCAGCTTGTACACGCCGGCATCGTCGGCAGTGTCAAACCCGATCAGCACGTTCTCATTTGCCCAGCGGGGAACGCTCGCCAGAACCTGGTCCAACAACTTTGGACTCAGCTTGGACGCTCAACCCGCCGCCTTCACGTGCGCCGTCAGTTTGCGAAGCTGCGTCGTATCTTCCATCGCATGGTTACCGCTTTACTATAATAACGGCAATGCAACGCACTCTCCTGTTTTCCACTCTGCTGCTGGCTCTGGCGCTGACGCTTCTGTCCGGCGATCCCAGCTCCGATCCGCGCTTGCGCAAGGCTTCGCGCGCGGCGGAGCGCAACGGCTGGATCCAGGTTCATCTGGAAGGCTCGCCCGCCGAAATCGGCTTCCAACACGGGTTTCTGCTGGACCCTGAAATCGAAGATACCTTCAAGGTGATTTCCACCGAGTTGACGCACGACGAAAAGCGCGACTGGGCATTCTTCCGCGACGCCGCGCGCGACGTCTTCTGGCCGCACGTCGAGGAAGAGTACCGCGCCGAGCTCACCGGCATCGCGGAAGGCATGAAAGCGCGCGGCAGCAAGCTCGACCTGTGGGACATCGTGGCGCTGAATTCCTGGCTGGAGGTGACCTACTACACCAAGCAGCTCAAGCCCAAGACCGGCGGCACAGCCGAGCGTTGCAGCGCCTTTGTGGCAACCGGCAGCTACACGGCGGACGGCCGCGTAGTAATCGGCCACAACAACTGGACCACCTATGCCGATGGCGAGCGTTGGAACATCGTCTTCGATATCGTGCCCGCCAGCGGTTACCGCATCCTGATGGACGGTATGGCCGGCCTGATTCACAGCGGCGACGATTTCGGCGTGAATTCCGCCGGCATCCTCATCACGGAAACCACCATCAGCCAATTTTCCGGCTTCGATCCGAACGGCGTTCCCGAATTCGTGCGGGCGCGCAAGGCCATGCAATACGCCGCGTCCATCGACGATTTCGCGCGCATCATGAAGGAAGGCAATAATGGCGGCTACGCCAACAACTGGCTGGTAGCCGACCGCAACACCAACGAAATCGCCGACCTGGAACTGGGCCTCAAGAACGTCCATCTCGAGCGCACGCGGGACGGCTTCTTCGTCGGCTCGAATTTTCCAATCGATCCCCAGTTGATCCGCGACGAGACCACCTTCCGCGTCGATGACGCAGGGAACGCGGCCAACGCGCGCCACACTCGCTGGCTGGCGCTGATGGAAGAGAACCGGGGCAAGATCGACGTCGCCGCCGGACAGCGTTTCCTGGCCGACCACTACGATACCTATGCAAAGAAGGATGAGCCCAGCGAGCGCACCCTATGCGGCCACATCGATCTTTCCCCGCGCGGGGCAGTGGGCTGGCTGGAGCCGTACGCCCCCGCCGGCGCGGTGCAGAACAAAGTGACCAGCGCCGCGCTGGCCGCGAGGATGTCGTTTACCGCCGCCCTGGGCCACGCCTGCAGCCGCGACTTCCATGCCGCCTCGCATCTGACCCAATACCCGAAATATGGGTGGTATCAGCCGATCCTCAAAGACATGAACGCCAGGCCGTGGACGGAATTTCAGGCGAAGTAGGCGGCGGCGTGTCAAGGCGCCTTCCGCCAATCTCCTTTCTGATAATATCTCTGGAATGGCGTCCGCTAACGTTTATCCACCGAGCAGCGAGTTTTCGAGCCGAGCATATGTGCAAGGTATGGACGAGTACCGGGCACTCTATCAACGCGCCGCCGAAAAGCCCGAGGAATTCTGGGGCGAGCTTGCCGACAAAGAGCTCTTCTGGTTTCAGAAGTGGTCTCACGTGTTCGAGTGGCATCCGCCGTTCGCCAAATGGTTCGTTGGCGGGAAGACCAACGCAAGCTACAACTGCCTGGACCGGCATCTGGCGACGCACCGAAAGAACAAGGTGGCCATCCTCTGGGAAGGCGAGCCGGGCGACCAGCGGCAGATCTCCTACCAGGAATTGCACCGGCTGGTGTGCCGCTTCGCCAACGTGCTGAAGGGGCGCGGCCTCAAGGCGGGCGACCGCGCCGTCATTTATATGGGCATGGTGCCGGAGTTACCCGTGGCGCTGTTGGCCTGCGCGCGGCTGGGCGTCACCCACAGCGTGGTGTTCGGCGGCTTCTCGGCGGAGGCCCTGAAGGCGCGCATCCAGGACCTGGAAGCGCAGGTGGTGATCACCGGCGATGGCGCCTGGCGGCGCGGCAAGGAAGTGCGCCTCAAGGATGCGGTGGACGAAGCGCTCGCCGAATGCCCCAGCGTCCGGAACGTAATCGTGCTCCAGCGCACCGGCAGCGCCATCGCCATGAAAGAAGGCCGCGACCACTGGTGGCACGACCTGGACCAGGGCGTCAGCGAAGTCTGCGCCGCCGAGGAACTCGATAGCGAGCATCCACTGTACGTGCTGTACACCTCGGGCACCACCGGCAAGCCCAAGGGCATCGTGCATACCACGGCCGGTTACCTGCTCCAGGTGACGGTGACAATGAAGTGGGTGTTCGACCTGCGCGACGAAGACACGTTCTGGTGCACCGCCGATATCGGCTGGGTCACCGGCCACAGCTACATCGTCTACGGGCCGCTTTCGGCCGGCGCCACCACCGTGATGTACGAAGGCGCGCCCGACTTCCCGCAGCCCGACCGCTTCTGGCGACTGATCGAAAAGTATCGCGTCAACATCTTCTATACCTCGCCCACCGCCATCCGCTCCTTCATCCGGCTGGGCGACCAGTGGCCCAATGGGCACGACCTGTCGAGCCTGCGCCTGCTCGGGTCGGTCGGCGAGCCGATCAATCCGGCGGCCTGGGAATGGTATTACAAGGTGATCGGGAAAGAGCGCTGCCCAATCGTCGACACCTGGTGGCAGACCGAGACCGGCGCCATCATGATCTCCGCGATGCCGGGCGCGGTACCGCTCAAACCCGGCTCGGGATCGCTGCCGCAGCCGGGCATTCTGTGCGATGTGGTCGACCTGATGGGCAAGCCCGTCGGCGACAACGCGGAAGGCTTCCTCATTATTAAGCGGCCGTGGCCCGCCATCGCGCGCACGCTCTGGCGCGACCCGGACCGCTACCGGCAACAGTATTGGGAACGCATCGAGGGCGTTTACATGACCGGCGACGCGGCGCGGCGCGATGAGGATGGCTATTACTGGATCCTCGGCCGCGTGGACGACGTGATGAACGTCAGCGGCCACCGGCTGAGCACGATGGAGATCGAATCCGTGCTGGTGCGGCATCCAGCGGTAGCGGAAGCCGCGGTGGTGGGCAAGCCGCACGAGATCACCGGCCAGGCGGTGGCTTGTTTCGTCACGCTCAAGAAGGGCAATTGGAACCACCACGAGCTGGGCGAAGACCTGCGCAAGTGGGTGGCCCACGAAATCGGTAGCTTCGCCAAGCCCGAGCAGATCCGCTTCACGGACTCGCTTCCGAAAACGCGCAGCGGCAAGATCATGCGCCGGTTGCTGCGCGAAATCGTCACTTCGAACACCGTCGCCGGCGATGTCACCACGCTGGAGGATCTCGGGGTAGTGACGCGCCTGGCCGCGCAGCACGACGAAGACTGAGCGCGGTTGGGGGCTGTTTTTGGGGTCCCGAGAACGCCGTTCGTGGGACCGCGCGCACCAGCAAAAGTCCGAGACGGCGACCCGGCCAAGTGGAGTCGCTCAACTGGAAGAGTCCAAGCGTGAGGCACACAACGTTGCCTGGTTTTGGGACGTATTTCGGAACGATGTCGACAGCAACCTCAGCGCTGCGATGACCACCATTTGGCCTCGTGTTCGTCGTCGTGAAAAGTGACGCGGTACTCTCCGGGCGATTGCTTCAGCACAAGCCCCGCTCGGCCAGTTCGTCACACGCGATTTGAAACGGCGAAGCGTTCACCGGATAGGGCCGCGTGGATTAGCCTCCGGGAGCTTTTCTTGAGGCCTTCGGCTGTTGGCTCTTCGCCGCCTTTTCGATTGCCTCTACGTCGGCGAGGTCTTGCCGTCTGCCGGCGGCGCGTTTTGCTGCGAGCAAGTCTTCACGGGAAATGAAGTTCGCCCGCAAATTGGTTTCCTTGTCGAAAACGCCTTCCACCCGGCGCGACCATGCGTCGTCAAACTCAACGCCCGGAGTTGCCGTGAGAATGTCAACGCCCACCGGCTCGCGCCCCATGCGGAAGAACGGGCCGGGTTCCGCAAAGTCGGCGGAGGTCAGACCTTCGAGCGGCGCACCGAATTCAGCTAAGGCCGCGAAAACCGCCTTTGCGTTGTCGGGATCGGCCTTCACCAGGATGTCGAGGTCTTTGGTTGCGCGGGGCTGCGCATGGATCGCTACGGCATAAGCGCCAACGACTAGGTACTTAACGCGGTGCACGTTCAAAATGGACAAGAGTTCTGCGTAATCTGAAAGCATCGGGCTTGAACCCCTTCAGTTTGTAACCTTCCTCGGTGAGTTCCGACACAGCGGCCACGCGCTCATGCACGGGACGGCTCTGCCAGTAACGATACTCATCCGCCTTCATCTCGTCGAAGTTCGCGTATTTGCGGATGGTCTTGTCCATGCGTTCCTTTTGTAGCACATGCCCCCCCGTCGCGACAACCGCTCAAGCTCGCGTGGCCAACGTCTCACAAAGGACCCTTTGTGGGAGAGTTGACGCTAGTTCATTTGGTACCGGCACGCGGTCGTCCCGTAAGGGACCGGTTTCGGGACCCAGCGGGGGGTCATATATGCGCGAGTTCACTGGCAATCGCAGCCCGCAATGGCGGTAAGGCCATCTGCACAGTGTCCCAAACCACTCTTGCAGCGACATCCTCATAATCGTGACGGTACACATTCCCGGCTCCCGCCACGTCTTTCCAAGGAATCGAAGGATGGCGCGTTTTCATCTCGTCAGGAAGGCGGCGGGACGCCTCTGAGATAATTTCGAGGCAGCGGATTACGGCGTAAACGGTGCGCGTGTCGGCCCGAAACGCCTCGTAGTCAAGCTCTGCCACGAATTGGGTGGCAAGATCGATATGGTACTCGATGTCTCGCAGGCGCGCCGCAGCGTCAGAAGGCATAGATAGTGTCACCAGCGGCGGGTTTGATGTAAGGCTTCAACCCGTTGCGGTTCACGACGTCGACCGGGCCGTCAAACAGGGCAGCGATGTAGCTCTTTAGGCCGGCATAATCGAAAACGGTGATCCGGGCCTCAGGATCGAATTCGATCATGATGTCCGTGTCGCTT
>JBEKKO010000131.1:0-13304 GCA_050010695.1 Bryobacteraceae bacterium | reverse complement strand
CGACACGGCACGCACGAGTGCGTGCGCCACGTCAGTCGACAGTGATTTTGCGTGGTGAATCCGCCCGCGCTGACCTACCTAACCGGCGGATCCCATCCTCTGGCGGTGCAATTGACCGATTTCGTGACTCCGGAAGAGATAGTCAGCGAGGCAGTACACTTGATGGCTTTGCCTGTGACTGACACCGTGTGATTGCCGGGAAAGACAACATATGTCGCATCTGTGGGCCGAGGCATTTGCCGATTGTCAATGGTCACGATGGCGCCGGGCGGCTCCGAGCTGACCTGTAGCCTACCGGGCGCCATCTGCGGGTGCAGTAGCGCTGGGAACACCAAGAGGTAGAACAGCGCCAGTTCGATCAGCCGTTGCGTTCTCATGTCAGTCCGCCTTGCCCAGGTCTTGCATCACAAAGTCAGCAAAGAAGAAAACACCCGCCAGCAGCGTGAGGAAATGAGCCTTCTGCGGCCATTGAGCGAGTTCGACTTGGATGGTCCCGATGGAGTTACCGACTACAAACTCGACGTTCACGAAGGAAACGTACCCGAAGTACAGAGAGACGCCCACACAGACCACGCTTAGGCTGGCTGGCCACAGATCTTGAAACCGGTACTGCCGGTTGGGTTTATTGGTCAGCAGGAACCCCATCGCTCCCAGGATTCCAGTACCCAGAGTGATCAGCAGGTTGTTGATGTTCTCGTAGGCGTCCACGGCTCTGCCCGGATCCGCCTGATTGAGCGACGCGGGATCGTAAGGCCTGGCATTCATGTAGTTGGTGAACCGCCACACTGCCACCGCCATCAGGATAGAGACAAGATAGAAACCGAGTCTGGCCATTGGCAGGCGTCCGATGAGTGGCTTCGCTGTCATTTTGGCGAGTATAACCGAACCGGGGTGAAGCGTCAATTCAAATCTCATTCGAATCTCATTGACATTCGAATCTCATTGCGCTAGTGTTCGCGGATCCAGGTGAGGATGCTTTCGTCCAGCCAGAATCGGTGCTGGCCGCGGGCCAGGAAGCCGAGGTGGCCGCCGTGTTCGGTCAGAACAGTCCGGATGTGTGGATTGCCGCGCACCGCCGGATGCTCGAGGATCCGCCACGGCACAAAGGTATCGTCCTTGGCCTGAATCAGCAGGGTGGGCACGCGAATCCGGTCGACATATCCGATCGCCGATTGGGTGCGGTAGTAATTGTCCGCGGTGCCCATGCCAAACGACGGGGCAGTGATGCGGTCGTCGATTGCGATCAACGAATCCAGGCCGGCGAGATCGGCCGCCCGATACCGGCCCGTCGAGAGCAGGCGCTGGCGCATCCTGCCAACGAAGCGGCGCTCATACAGGCGATTGTCTCCAGCGGAGATGCGGCGCGCGCAGGCCGAAAGGTCCAGCGGCACGGACACGCCGCAGACGCCGCGCATGAGCTCGGCCGCCGAATCGCCCAGTTCTCCAGCCAGCTTCAGGGCCACGTTGCCGCCAAGCGAGTGCCCGACGAGGTAAGCTGGCGGGCGGCCCTCCTGGCGGAAAATGCGCAGCACCGCGGCCAGATCGCCGGTCAATCCGGCGTGGTATAGGGTGGGCGAAAGGCGCTCGGTGCCGCCGCAGGTGCGCATGTGGAAGCGATGGGCGGCGTAGCCGGAGCGTAGCGCGGCGGCGGCGAGGCTTTCGATAGGGCCAGCCTTGCCCGAGCCCTCCAGGCCATGCAGCATCACGATTTCACCCACCGCCGCTTGCGGACGCTGCGATTCCACCAGTACACAAACGCCCGGTTCTGTTTCGACGATGCGCCGCTCGATGGGTTGGGCGGCGCGCGGCCGCTGCCAGAAATGCGCTGCGATGGTTTGCAGGTGCGGGTTGCGGAAGAGCGGATGGAAGGGGGTCATCGGGCGGTGGGACGGACGATCGGTTCTTGCCGTGGGTCAATGCAGCGCGATTCGTCGAGGAGTGACAGCCCGCGAAAGACGATGGTCTGTCCTACCTCGGCACGCGGGGCGCCGGTCAAGGCTTGGCCACCACCGTGATGGCGGTGACGTAATACTTCACGTCTTCCACCACCACCGTGGCTTTGATGTGGTCGCCCACTTTGAGTTTGGCGAATTCGGAATCGGGCTTGACGGGATAATCCATCGTCATGGCTTCCATCCAGTCGCCGATTTTGCCGGCGGCGATGGTGGCCGTTTTCATCGAAGCTTGGAGCGCCTGGACGTCGCCTTCCATTGGGTAACGCTTCACCGGCCCCGTCGAGGCGCAGGCGCCCAGCGCGACAGCCAACGCAGCCAACAGGATTCGCCGCGTCAAGGCTTTCGCTCCCCGCAAACCGGAGGGGTGGGCAGGACGAACTTGGGATCGATGGCATCGCCGGGCGGCGCTGGCACGGACATCCGATCGCTGAAGCTCTTGGGTATCGGCGCGCGCAGCAGGGGAATCGCGCACGACCTGGACATCGTGGTGACCTCCGCTCCGCCACCGGGCAACTGGAATGAGGGTGACGCGTACACATGCCATTCCCACCCGTTTTGCGGCGAGTGGGCGCAGAACCGTAGCCAATCGAGCCGCTGCGGCAGTTTCTGGAAAACGTTCGGATCGGCGGGCTTGGGCGGGGAAGTCTGCGCCAGCAAGGCGCACGGCAGTAGGGTGATAAGAATGCAAAAACGCACGTGGACCTCCTAGCAGCAAGTATCGCGCTCGACGCCAGACGCCGCAACGGGGTCGCGCGCGCCGCGGCTCATCGCCTCAAGTAGGCGTCGTCCTTGTCGATCCAATCCTGCCGGATGGGGCTGAAGACATCCACATCCACCGTGTCCTCGAGCGCCTCCGCGCTGTGCGGCACGTTGGAAGGAATCAGCAGCACCTGCCCCTTGCCGACCGTCACCTCTTGGCCCTCGAGGCGGAACAGCAGGGCGCCCTCCAGGATGTAACTGATCTGCTCGCTTTCGTGCTGGTGGGTGGGCACCAGCGCGCCCTTCTTGAAAAAGATCCGCGCCAGCATCGCCTTCTTGCCGGTGACGTACTGGCGCGACGATTTTTCGGTCAGGACCTCTTTTTCCATCTCATCCCAGTTGTAAAGTTCCATGGCTGTCGGCTCCTCGCGTTCACTTTTTTCCTTTGGCGGTTTTATACGCCTCGCGGATCTCGCCGATCTGGCGGGCGTGCGACTCGGTGTGGGCGGACCCGTGTTCCAGCAACTGGCCGAGCGTGACGCGGCCGCGTTGGGTGTGATTGCCGGCACGGTCGTAGGCGCTCTCGGGCAGGGCCTTCAGCAGATCGTAGTTCTCCGCGCGCGTCCGGCGCAGAGTTTCGAGCGACTGCTTCGGCTTGCGGCGCGCGTAGTCCAGATGGCTGGCCCAGGCGTCCTGATCGAACCAGACCATGGTCGGCGAGTCCTCCGCAATCACCTGGCGAAAGCGGTGCGCCAGCACGATCTCGGAATCGGCCAGATGCGCGACAATCTGGCGGATGGTCCACTTGCCGGGCGCCGGGAGGAAATCTTCTTCCTCACCGAAGACGCCGGTGAGCACCACGGCCAGCAACTCCGGGCCGCGGCGATAGCGTTCGAGTAGTTCGGGTATGTCGGGCATGGGTGGTTCAATAATAATCCGCGCAGCTCATATAGTAGCCGCACTGTCCGCAAAGCAGCTTGCACTTCCGCGCAGTGAGCCGGGTGGAGCAGACCGGACAGTAGAGCATGGGTTCGTGTTCATCGCAATGCGGCGCGACTGCGGAACTGTCGCGCGGTGTAGTCTCAGCGTCCATCGGCAAGCGCTCACCTTCGTGCACGGCTGAAGCAATTATACAACTGTGGGGCGGGCGGTCCTGTTTGCCGGCGGTCTTTTTCCATTTACAATGGACCATGGTGAAACGGAGGGCGGCGGACACCCGCTGCGGGGGGCCATGGTAGGGCCGCTGTTCGAAGAGTTGGCGGGCTTCGATCGGGCCGGGCTGGCTGGGCGGCTTCGGGCGCTCGCCGCGCAGAACGTTCTGATCGGCGGCAGTTCCTGGAAGTACGAGGGCTGGCTCGGGCAAATCTACTCGCGCGAGCGCTATCTGGCGCGTGGCCGGTTCTCGGCGCGGCTGTTTCAAAGCGAGTGCCTGCGCGAATACGCCGAAACCTTCCCTACCGTCTGCGGCGACTTCGCGTTCTATCAGTTCCCCGCCGCGGAATTCTGGCGGAAACTGTTCGGCCAGACGCCCTCCCATTTCCAGTTCGCCTTCAAAGTGCCGGAACAAATCACCTGCAAAGTATTTCCGTCCCATCCGCGCTACGGCTCGCAGGGCGGCAGGGAGAACCCGGGGTTCCTCGACGCGGGCGCGCTCGATGAAATGTTTCTGCGTCCGCTGCTGCCGTACCGCGGGCAGACGGCGGTGCTGATCTTCGAGTTCGGCGCCTTCGGCCAGCGCAGTTTTGCCAGCGTCGACGATTTCCTTGGCCGCCTGGACCCGTTCCTGGCCGCGCTGCCGCCCGAGTTCCGATACGCGGTGGAGATCCGCAATCCCGAGTTCCTCTCCGCCGATTATTTCTCCTGCCTGCGCAGCCGCGGCGTGGCGCACGTGTACACCGCGTGGTCCCGGATGCCGGAACTGGGGCGCCAGTTGGCCCTTCCCGGTTCCGCCACCGCCGATTTTCTGGTGTGCCGCGCCCTGCTGCGGCGCGGCCGCCTGTACGAGGACGCGGTGGCTTCCTTCTCGCCTTACACCGAAGTGCGGGACCCCAACCCGGAAGCCAGAGAGTCGATGCGCGTCCTGATCGGCCGCGCCCGCGAAGAAAACAAGTTTCTGTTCCTGTTCGTCAACAACCGTCTGGAAGGCAACGCGCCGCTGACGATTCTCTCGTTGGTGGAATCGTAGGCAGCGGAAGGCGGTTCGCTGGGGGCTGTTAAGTAATGTAACATCGGCGCGGTTGATAACCTTAGTGAGTTACATATTGTAAGTGCCCGTCGCGTCTTTCGCCGAACCGCCAACGTCTTCCACTTGGTACTATAGAATTCTCCATGAACTTACAGTGGCTACAGATGCGCATTAGTGAGGAGCAGGACCGGCGCCAGCGCGAAGACCACATCCGGAAAAGGTTGCCAAGTGCGCTCGAAGAGTTGCATGCGAGCCTGACGGAGTGCCTGGAATCCTACACCGAAGCGTTCGGCTCGCGTGCGGCAAGCATCCAGTTCGGCTCCGGGCGCGTGCGCATCGAGATCCGCGACGAGGCGGACACCGGCCGGTGGGCGGAGCGGGCGGAAATCATCATCGCCAACGATCTTACGATCCCCGGTTTCCGGATCGACCGCGGGGGCGAGCCGTACCTGGTGGAAGTGGGAGTGCTGGCCGGCGACAAGCTCTTCTACCGGGACGGCGACGAATACATCACGATAGAAGAACTGACGCGACGCATTCTCGACCGCGCCCTGTTTCCGAAGCTGGTGGAATGAGGCAGCGGAGCTGGAGCCTGCCGAACATTGGCAGGCGATAGCGCCTGCCCCACACTTCGACAGCAAAGTGGGACACACGCTTTCGTCTGTCAACCCGTCAACCCTACTTGCCGGCTGAGTACTTGGCCCACTGGGCGGCGATGCCGGCTTCCTGCACATCGCCCTGGTGGAGGATTACCCGATAGCGGAAGCGCACCGATTGGCCCGGCGCCACCGTCAACGAGCCGTCCTTGGTTTTGTCGCCGGTGAAGGCCGCCAGCGCAAACGGGTTGGCCGCGAACAGGCCGTAGCCGCGCGCGTGCCAGCGCACCGGATGGCGGGGATTTTCGGGGTGGTCCAGAATCGCGATTCCCACCTTTTCGCCGTTTACTGCACCGGAGTAGTCGCACCAGTTGGAGGGCTTGCCCCACAGTTGCCGCTGGCCCGCCAGGCCGTCGGCGTTGGTGATGTGTCCGGTGCCGCCGGCTTCCTGTAACACCGGCCGCATGCGGACGCCGAACGCGCCATCCTTGGCGTCGCCGAAGGTTACGGCGTCCGCCGCCGCGGTCAGCGTGATGTCGAAATCGATGATGCGTAGCTTCGGGTCGGCATAGAACGTCATCCGCCGCGATTCCCTCAGCAGCTTGTGACCCGCCAGGTCGGTCCAGTCGAAAGTGGCGGCGATCACGCCCTGGTCTTTGCCGCTGCTCACTTCGTCCAGATTAGCGAGGACTATTTTGCCGCGATTGGGCGTGGTGTAGGTGGCTTCGTTATTCCAGAAATCGAGACCGTTGACTTTTTCGTGCGCGAACCACAGACCGCGTTGATGCGGGTGGTCGGGTTTGGCGATGGCGGCCTCTTCTTCGACCTTTTCCATCGGCCACATGCGCGTTACATAAGTGCCAGAGGGCGTGCGCAGCGGATGCAGATAGGGCTTGGTGACGGTGGCGCCGGCAACGAAGAATTCCGTGAACGGCCGCCCATCGACGATGATGCCGATCTTCTCCGCGCCTGGATAGATCTTCATGACGACGCCGGTTTTGTCCGGTCCCGAATCGGTTTTGACTTGCGCGGCCGCCGGCCAGGCCAGCGCTGCGGCGGCGAAAAGAAGCAGAGTGCGGTTGATCACCTTTTCATCTTACTCGGGTGAGAAAGGCAGCGCCTGCAAGCGGGCGTTGGCAGGCGAGGAACCTGCCCCACCTTCACACCTCGAAGCGGATCCCCTGCGCCAGAGGCAACTGGCCGGACCAGTTGATGGTGTTGGTCTGGCGGCGCATGTAAGCCTTCCAGGCGTCGCTGCCGGATTCGCGGCCGCCGCCGGTGTCCTTTTCGCCGCCGAAGGCGCCGCCGATTTCCGCGCCGCTGGTGCCGATGTTCACGTTGGCGATGCCGCAGTCGGAACCGCGATGACTCAGAAATGTTTCGGCGGCCACCAGGCTGTTGGTGAACAGAGCCGAGGAAAGGCCTTGCGGCACGCCATTGTGCCAGTGGATGGCTTCATCCAGACGATCGAACTCGACGAGATAGAGAATCGGCGCGAAGATCTCTTCCTGGAGAATCGGCATGTCGGGCCGGGCGCGCACCAGCGTGGGTTCGACGTAGCAGCCGTCCAGGCGTCTGCCGCCATACAGGATTTCGCCGCCTTGCTCGCGAATCCGGCGAATGCCATCCATCATGTCTTCCACCGCTCGGGCGTTCACCAGCGGTCCCATCAGCGTGGCTTCCTCGATGGGCGCGCCAATCTTCACCTGGCGGTATGCGCCCTCGAGCGCCTCGGTGATCCTGGACGCACTGCCGCGCTGCAGGAACAGGCGCCGCGTGGTGGTGCAGCGCTGGCCGGCCGTACCCACCGCGCCGAACAGCACCGCCCGCACGACCAGGCCGGGGTCTGCGTCATCCATCACGATGATGCCGTTGTTGCCGCCTAATTCGAGAATACTGCGGCCCAGCCGGTGCGCCACCACTTCGGAAATGTGCCGGCCCACTTCAGTCGAACCGGTGAAGCTCACCAGAGGGATGCGGCGGTCGCGGATCAGCATCTCACCCACGGACGAGCTCTTGCCGATTACCAGATTGAAAACGCCCTTCAAGCCGTGCCGGTCGAGCACGCGGTTGCAGATCTTTTGCACGGCGATGGCGGTCAGCGGTGTTTCAGACGACGGCCGCCAGAGCACGCAATCGCCGCACACGGCCGCAATCATGGCGTTCCAAGACCACACGGCCACGGGAAAATTGAAAGCGCTGATGACACCGACTATCCCGAGCGGGTGCCACTGTTCGTACATGCGATGGCCGGGCCGCTCGCTGTGCATGGTGAGGCCGTAGAGTTGGCGCGAAAGGCCGACCGCGAAATCGGCGATATCGATCATCTCCTGCACTTCGCCTAAGCCCTCGGCTAAAATCTTGCCCATTTCGAGCGTCACGAGCGCGCCCAGGTCCGCCTTGTGGGCACGCAACTCGTCGCCGATCTGGCGAACGATGCCGCCGCGTTGCGGAGCCGGGATCATCCGCCACTCGTCGAAGGCCTCGACGGCGCGGGCCATCACGACTTCATAATCGGCCGGGCCGGCCATTTGCACCCTGGCCAGCGTCTCGCCGGTGGCGGGATTCAGAGACGCCAGTTCGCCGCCGCCTGGGTTGGCGATCCAGTCGCCCGAGCAGGCGCCGGAGTTCAGCGGCTCGAGGTACAGCCTGTCGAGAATTTCCGGAATAGCATGGCCAACGGTAAGCACGCCCCCATTTTAGTGCAGCGCGCCGACATGCGACGGGGAAGCCGGAATGGCGGTTCGCCGGCTTTCAAGACGATGCCAAAAACTCCGCCAGCGCCGCCTGCCACGGGCGCTGGGGCGGCAGTTTGGTGGTGAGCAGGATCGCTTTGGCGGGCCGCGTCGCCTTGCGCGGAAAATGCGTCGAGGGCACCGGCAGCACGGTGACCTTCCGCCCGGCGATGCGGAAGATCTCCAGGGCGAAGTCGAACCAGCTCACGCCGCCGCTGTTGGCCACATGATAAATCCCGTGCGGCGGCGGGGCATCGAGCAGATCGCGCGTGGCCGCCGCCAGGTCCGGCGCGTAAGTGATGCTGTTGATTTCGTCCGACACGGCCTGAATCGTGTCTCGCTTGGCGGAGAGGTCCAGCATGAGATCCACGAAGCTCTTCTTGGAGAGGTCGCTTTCGCCCTTCGGTCCGAACAATACGGCCGTCCGGACGATGTAGCACCGGCCGCCGGACTCGGCGATCAACTGCTCCCCGCGCTGCTTGGAGCGCCCGTAACTGGACAGCGGCGCCGGCAGATCGGCTTCTCCGTATTCGCCTTTGGCGCCGTCAAACACGTAGTTGGTGCTGTAATGAACCAGCGGCACGCCCAGTTCTCCGGTGAATTGCGCCAGTCTTCCGGGGAAGCCGGCATTCAGCGCCATGGCGGCTTCAGGCCTGTCTTCGGCGCCATCCACATCGTTGAACGCGACGCAGTTGATAACCGCATCGGGCGCTGGCCGCAAGCCTGCCACCTTGGCGCGCAGGGCGGGGAAGTCGAGCACATCGATATCTTCCCGGTCCCAGCCGGCGGCTTGCGGATACAACTTCACGAGCTGGCCGCCGAGCGTGCCCTTGGCGCCGAGAATGAGTACGCGTTGAATCGACATCGGAGTCCATTATTTTAGCCGAGGAGTTGACGATAATGGTAGATCGACTATGAAAACCTCTCGGATGTTGACAATCTTCTTCTTCACTTCGCTCGCCGCGATTTGTCAGCCGCGCCCAGGAACGCCCGGAAGACCTGGGGCGGAGCCCGTCCCGCCGGGCATCCGTACCGAGAAGAACCTCACGTTCGCCACGGTCGGCGCCCAGGACCTACGCCTCGATCTGTTCCTGCCGGACAAGCAGGATGGAAAGCTGCCGATTGTGGTTTGGATCTTCGGCGGAGCGTTCCGCCAAAACAACCGTTTGCAGCAGGAGGGCGGCGCCGCCTGGCTCGCCACCAAAGGGTACGCCGTGGCGGCCATCGAGTACCGGGTGAGTTCGGAAGCTCTCTTCCCGGCGCAGATCGAGGACTGCAAGGCAGCCGTGCGCTGGCTTCGCGCCAACGCCGCGAAGTACGGTCTCGATTCGGCGCGTGTCGGCGCCTGGGGCGAGTCCTCGGGCGGCCACCTGGCGTCGATGCTCGGCGTTACGGGCGGTGTCAAGGACCTGGAGGGCGGCTCCGGCAACCTCGACCAGGCCAGCCGTGTAGTGGCTGTCGTGGACTTCTTCGGTCCCACGGATTTTCTGCAGATGGACAAAGCGGCTCTGCCCGGAGGAATGAAGCACGATCCGCCCGATTCACCCGAGTCGCTCGTGATCGGCGGCCCGATTCAGGAGAACCGGGAGAAGGTCGCCCGCGCGAATCCGATCACTTATGTCACCAAAGACTGCCCGCCGTTCCTCATCGTTCACGGGGATCGCGATCCGCTGGTGCCATGCAACCAGAGCGAACTCCTGTTCGAGGCATTGAAGAAGGCCGGCGTGAACGCATCGTTCTACAAGATCGTCTCCGCCGGGCATGGCGGGCCGCAGTTCCATACGCCGGTCACCCAGGCGATGGTGCTCGCCTTTTTCGACGAGCACTTGAAGTGACGCTCCGCTATAGCTCGACGCGCCCGGCGCCCTACCAGCGCTGGTGCACCAGCGGGCGAATCTTCGCATCGTAGAGCGAGCGAATGGCGGTCATGTCCGCGTCGGCCAGCGGCGGCAGATCCGAAGCTGCACAATTCTCCGCCACCTGGGCCGGACGCTTGCCGCCGGGGATAACGCAGGAAACCGCATCGTTCATCAGAATCCAGCGCAAAGAAAAGGGGGCCATGCCGACGCCGGCCGGCAGCAGGCGCCGGATCTCCTCCACCGCTTCGAGTGCCACCTCGTAATCCACGCCGGAGAACGTCTCGCCCACGTCGAAGGCTTCGCCGTGACGGTTGAAATTGCGATGATCGTCGGCGGCGAACCGGGAGTTCCGCGAGAGCTTGCCGCTGAGGATCCCGCTGGCAAGGGGAACGCGGGCCAGAATGCCGACGCCGCGCCGGCGGGCCTCGGGAAATAACAATTCCGCGGGCCGCTGGCGAAAACAGTTAAAGATGATCTGCACCGTCTCGACGTTCGGAAACTCGATGGCCTTCAGCGCCTCCTCCACTCGCTCCACGCTCACACCGTAGTGGCGGATCTTTCCCGCTTCGGCAAGGTCGTCCAGCGCGCCGAAAACTTCAGGCCGGTAGTAGACCTCGGTGGGCGGGCAGTGGAGTTGCACCAGGTCGAGACAATCGGTGGCCAGGTTGCGCAGGCTGTCTTCCACGAAACCCGCCAGGTTCTGCGCGTTATAGCCGTCTGCCGTATGCGGTGAAAGACGCCGCCCGGCCTTGGTGGCTACCACGATCTGCTCGCGCCGTTCGCGCTTCAATCGCGCGACCAGCCGTTCGCTGCGGCCATCGCCGTAAACATCCGCCGTATCTATGAAATTAACCCCGCAGTCGACGGCCTGGTGCAGCGCGGCCAGCGATTCCTCATCGCTGACGTGCCCCCACGAGCCGCCAATCGCCCAGGCGCCAAAGCTCACTTCCGAGACCTGCCAGCCGGTCCGTCCCAACGCGCGATATCGCATATTTTCAATTATGCATGCCGCGAGCACCGCCGGGGGCACAGTGGGGCAGGCGCTTCGCCTGCCGACTCATGATTTTCTGTTGCAGGCCGCTTCCATGCTGGCATCCGGAACTCGCCGGACCGACTTTTCGTTTGTGGACTCAACGGCTGCGGTTGGCAGGCGAGATCCGCTTCGGACCCGAAATCTGGAGCGCCTACCCCACTGCCCAAAAAGTGCGTTGGGAGAGCGTTACATTTCAACACTCTCCCAACGCGAAGCGACTCGAATCTGCGTAACTACACAAGTGATCGGACGATTCCACGAGCGACTTTAGTTGGTGTTCAAGAAAAAGGCGTTCTTGCGTTGCGCGAGCTTATGTCCAGCCGGATGGTTGCCGATATATCCAGGTGACGCCCTACGGCAGTGTGAAACGTAACGAGCCGAAAACCATGTTGGCGTACGCCGTGTGGGGAGTTCCGGGCGCAACGTACCAGGGCGCCCGCGTCAGATAGGAGTATTGTGTGATGATCTGAAGCGCGCCGTATCTCGGGTTCTTCCAGAAGGTGTAGTAGTAGCCGAACATCGGCTCTTGAAACTGCCGGTTGGCCGAGGATGAACCCGGGAAGCCGAATCCCAAGTAATTGCCCGGCGAAACCACCGTGTAGTTCCGGTCGAAATACGCGCCGCCGTAATAAGCGAAGAACTGCGATTTGGCCGTGGGCGCGTACTCGAAGCCGGCGATGCCCGACATGGAATGCACCGGCGAGATGGAGCCGTTGGGGCCGACAACTATGTCGGGACCAAGCCCCACCAGGAGACGCCCGCCGCCGCTCGAGTAAAACGAGGTGGCGATCAGGCGGAAATTCTTGGCCACTTCGAGGACCGTGTTGAACGATCCGGCCAAGCCTTGAGCGCCGAAGTAGGTTCCCTGTGAAGGTGAGACCCGGAACTGCCGCGAAAGGCCGGCCAGTTCGAAGTGCAGCGCCTTGCCGGAAACCTGCGTGTCGTAAGCGACTTTGGCGACCAGGTCCGGCCGCACGTTGGGCGCGGTGGGAACGCTACCGTTGTCCACTTGCGTGGCGGCAAACGCGGGCAGTGTGACTGCGGTGGTGACATACTGTTCGGGGTTCTCAATCGAACCGGCGATCGACCAGTGCTGGTCGGGATGATAGGTGACCCGGAACTGCCCTGGCCGTCCCCACACCAGCCCCGTCAGGTAGTTGGAATCCTCACCGAGGCCGACGAATACATCCCTCGAAACCGGCGAGACGCCCACGCGGTTGGGCGTGATGAGCGTCCAGGTCTGGCCGCCCAACACCTCCCACTTTCCCTGCTGCACACTCGCCCAGAAATGACGCATGCGGAAGGTGCCGCTGTTGCTGGTGACATACAGGCTGGTCGGCTGGTTGCCGTAGAAATCACCCTCGACATAGCCGGTGACCGCCATGCGCTTGGTGGGGTTGTCCGTGATGGTCAGGGTAAGCCGCGAGTTGGCGGCGCTGGAGCGAAACTCTTCCATCCTGCCCGCGACGGTGTTACTGAACGGAACGGCAGCGAAGGAAGTCGCGACGCCGCTCCCGATGTCGTTGGATCGCCAAACCGTGGAGAAGTCCATGAAACCGCCCGGGGCGAAATCCGCGCCGCCGATGTGGAAGGCAAGCGGCGAGAACGGGCGCCCCTTGTTGTCGAGTTCGGCGGCGGGTGGGGCCTGTTGAACGGGCAGCGCCACCGCGGAGGGCGTTGGAGCGGCTACCGGCGCGCTCTGCGCGGCCACCAGATGGTCCAGCAACTTCTGCTGGGAATCGATTGCCTTCTGCGCCGATTCCAGTGCCTTCTGCGCGGTTTCGAGCGCTTGCCGCTGTTCGTCGAGTTGCTTCTGT
The DNA here is from genome assembly GCA_050010695.1 of Bryobacteraceae bacterium. Taxonomy (GTDB): domain Bacteria; phylum Acidobacteriota; class Terriglobia; order Bryobacterales; family Bryobacteraceae; genus Bog-375. The sequence goes on along the minus strand of JBEKKO010000131.1, from coordinate 425 downwards.
TGGGCCGCAATCTGTTCGCGCAGCTTTGCCATGTCGTCCGTCTGGGCAGAGCCCTGTGCCAGACACGAGACGGGGAGCAGCAATGCCAGCGGCAAGAAAAAGCCGACGATCCTAATGAGCTTCATGTATTTCTCCTGGGGCTCGTGCGTGAGCCGGACCCGATTCGGCGAACCAGGGCTCCATCGGGTACAAGTGAATAGATTAACATCATCAGACCCTTTTATCTTGGACGGGTGGATGGTCGACGCTCAGCCGGAAGCGGGTTGGCCCCGGGGTCAGGTTATCGACAGTGGCGAAACGACGTACTTAGGGCCTGTCTAGAAATAACAGTTTCATATAAAAATGTTTTGGCGTACACTTGAGTAAGTGAACGCCGAGCCGGGAATCAAACTACGCTTCGATGCCCTGAGTCCTTTGGTGGACGA
>JBEKKO010000130.1:0-13422 GCA_050010695.1 Bryobacteraceae bacterium | reverse complement strand
GGCTACCTGGTGCCCGCCGTGCGTGCAGGAAACGCCGTCGCTGAGCCAGTTCGCCGCGCAGTTCAAGGATAAGGGCGTGGTGGTGCTGGCGCTGAGCGTAGATCGGGACGAAAAGGCCTACCGCGCGTTCCTGGACAAATACAAGCCGGCCTTCCTGACCGCGCGCGATTTCAAAGTCCACGCCGACTACGGCACCTTCATCTATCCGGAAACCTACATCATCGATGCGCGGGGCAAGGTGCAGATGAAGATTCCCGAGGGAGCGGACTGGAACGATCCCCGGCTGACGCAGTTCGTCGGTTCGCTGCTGTGACCTTCGCGCCGCTGGCGATTGCCGCGCTTCTCGCGTACGCCTCCCTGGTGGATGACGTGCGGATGCAGGCCGCTCGCCGCGATTTCGCCGCCGCCGAACGCGCCGTGCGCGCATACCAGGCGCAAAACGGCGCTACTGCCGAACTCGCCGCGGCGCTTTCCTGGTTGGCGCGCGGGGAGTTTGACACCGGCCGGTACGAGGAGGCGGATGCCTACGCCGGCGAGGCGCGCCGCGTCGCCGGCAGTCTGCCGGGCGTCCGCCAACCGGATGCGGACCCGCTTCTCTCGACCGCGCTGGGCGCCGCCATCGAGGTCCACGCGCGAGTGCTGGCCGCGGGCGGCCACCATACTCAGGCAGTGGCTTATCTGCGCGGCGAGATGGCGGCTTTCGGCGCCACCGGGGTGGCCGAGCGCATTCAGAAAAACATCAACCTGCTCGGCCTGGTTGGGACACCATCGCCGCCGCTCGATGAGGCGAACTGGCTGGGCCCCAAACCCGCCAGCCTGGCCAGCCTTCGCGGCCACCCCGTGCTGCTCTTTTTCTGGGCCCACTGGTGCCCCGATTGCAGAGCCGAAGCGGCGGTGCTCGCCCAAATCATGCGCGCCTACGGCCCCCAAGGCCTGGTCCTGATCGGACCCACCAGGCTCTACGGCTACGCCGCGCGAGGCGAAGCCTCCGCTCCCGCGGAGGAAACGCGATACATCGACGCCACCCGCCACCAGTTCTACTCCACTTTGTCGGATATGGCGGTGCCTGTGAGCGCCGCCAACCTTCTTGCCTTTGGCGCCAGCACAACTCCGACGCTGGTGCTGCTGGATAAAGATGGCATCGTCCGCTTCTATCACCCCGGCGCTGTCTCCGAGGCGCAACTTGCCGGAAGGATCGAGGCTTTGCCGAAACGGTAGGGGCGATTCAGGCGACGTTCATGAGGCCGGCTGCCAGGCGTTTGGCGCGCAGTCGGCGGTAGTCTTCCAAGTGGCGAATAGCCAGCGTCAATGCCGCGCGGCGCGCACAGAGTGATGCCAGCCGCAACCGCTCGGCCTTGTGAAGGCAGAAGTCAACGGTAACATTACGGCGAATCATATGACCATAGTGGCCAGAACCGGCCAGACTGCATAAGAAACAAGGTAAGTGGTGCCCCATAAAAGATAGGGGTTAGCGACTAACCACTTATGTGGGTGTTGTCGAGTTATTCGCCAAGCAATGCGGCGATTTGGTCCGCCTCGGCCGGCACCACCACTGGCGGGTTGGCGTAAGTGGATCGCAGCAAAGTTCCATCCGGCGCGTTCAAGGTTCCGGTGTGATAGCGGTGGATGTAATCCGGGTCCTTGAGCACGTTGCCGGTCAGCACGGCGACCACATCCGCGCCGGCCGCCATGGTTCCCGCGGCGGTGAGTTTGCGGATGCCCGCCAGGGTGGCTGCGGAGGCGGGCTCGCAGCCGATGCCGCAGCGGCCAATCACGGCCTTGGCGTCGGCGATCTCCTGCTCGGTCACTTTCTCCACCACGCCGCCGGATGTCGCCACCTCATGCAAGGCCTTCGGCCATGAGATCGGATCGCCGATCTTGATGGCGGTCGCCAGGGTTTCCGGGTGGACCACGGCTTTGAGGTGCGAGCGGTCGGTAGCACGATATAAGTCGAAAAACGGTGCGGCGCCTTCGGCCTGGATCACCGCCAGCCGCGGCAAACGGTCGATCAGGCCGAGCGTTTTCATCTCCCGCAGGGCCTTGCCGAACGCCGATGTGTTGCCCAGATTACCGCCCGGCAGCACCACCCAATCGGGCACGCGCCAGTCGCGCTGGTCCATCATCTCGACCATGATGGTTTTCTGACCTTCGATGCGAAACGGATTGATTGAATTGAGCAGGTAAATGCCGAGGCGCTCGGCCAACTGCCGCACCAGCGCCAGGATCTGGTCGAAGTTCGCCTCCACCTGGAACGTGCGCGCGCCGTATTCGAGCGCCTGCGCCAGCTTGCCGAACGAAATGTTGCCGTGCGGGATGAAGATGACCGGGTCGAGCCCCGCCGCGCTCGCATAGGCAGCCATCGAGGCCGAGGTGTTGCCGGTGGAAACGCAGGCCACGCGCCGCGCCCCCAGCCGCAACGCCTGCGCCACGCCGCACGTCATGCCGTTGTCCTTGAAAGATCCGGTGGGATTAAATCCCTGGTGCTTGAACGTGATGCGATCCAGGCCGCCATATTGGGCGGCGCGCGGCGCATCGAGCAGCGGCGTGTTGCCTTCGCGCAGGGTGACCACCTGCCGGTAATCGTCCACGAACGCGATCAACTCGCGATAGCGCCAGACGCCGCTTTGATCGAGCGGCGCGTTCGAAGTGCGGCGTTCGCGCCAGGTCTGCTTCCAGGCGGCCGGCTGGCCCTCGGGGGCTGGGTAGACGGCCTCCAGCAAACCGCCGCAACGCGGGCAGTTATAAATGATTTCGGTGATCGGAAAGCGCGCGCGGCAGCGCTCTTCGAAACAGGCAAGTTCCGCTGGCATGAAGCCTTATTATAAAGGAATGCTTCGCACCAACCTGGAAAACGGCGTGGTCTCGGTGATTGAGGCGCCGATGCCCGAGCGGCCTCCGGGCTACGCGCTGCTGCGCCTGCTGGTCGCCGGCATTTGCAATACCGACCTGGAATTGCAGCGCGGCTACTATGGCTTCAGCGGCACGCCGGGGCACGAATTTGTGGCCGAGGTGGTGGAAGCGGATGACGGCGCGCTGGTGGCCCAACGCGTGGTGGGCGAAATCAACCTGGCTTGCGCGCACTGCGAATGGTGCCGCAAGGGCCTGGGCCGGCACTGTCCCAACCGCACCGTGCTCGGCATCGTTGGCCATCCCGGTGCGTTCGAGGAATTCTTCACCTTGCCGGAACGCAACCTGCACGTGCTGCCGGAGGGCATCCCCCTCGAGCGCGCCGTCTTCACCGAACCGCTGGCCGCGGCGTGCGAGATTCTCGACCAGGTGACTATCCCGGCTTGTGCGCCGGTTGCGGTGCTGGGCGACGGCAAACTGGGCTTGCTGGTAGCGCAAGTGCTCGGCGCCCACGGCTACCCGGTGCGCTTGTTCGGACGCCATGAAGAAAAGATGCGGATCGCGGCCGCCTGCGGCGTGGCCACTGAAATGGCGAACGGCCAACTGCCCGTCGCGGAGTACGACTGGGTGGTGGATGCGACCGGCTCGAACGATGGCTTGCGGCAAGCCGTTGCCATGGCGCGCCCGCGCGGCACCGTGATTCTGAAATCCACCGTGCATGGCGCCGTGGGGGTGGATACCGCGCCCATCATCGTCAATGAGGTGACGCTGGTCGGCTCGCGTTGCGGCCGCTTCGAAGCCGCCATCCCGCTGCTCGATCACGCGCTGATCCGGACCCAGGACATGATCTCCGCCCGCTTCCCGCTGCGCGATGCCGCCGAAGCCTTCGAGCGGGCCGCCCAGCGCGGCGCGCTGAAAGTGCTGTTGGAAGCGTGACGGCGGGTTCTCTCGCGTGAACGCCTGGTTGACAGACGAAAGCGTCTGTCCTACTTCGCCGTCTCAGGTGGGGCAGACGCTTCCGCCTGCTAATTTTATTGTACCTATGTACCATGGTACAATCGGATCATGAAAGAACAACAGCCTCTCCTCAAAATCGAGCGCGTCCAGACGGGCGTGCGCATGGAAAAGCGGGTGCTCAAGGTGCTCAAGGCGCTGGCCGAGTATCACGACCTGACGCTGGGCGATCTCCTCGAAGGGATTGTCCTGCACGCCTTCGAAGGCAAGGCCCCATTCAGCCGCGATAATTTGAAGCTGGTGGCGGAACTGAAGCGCATCTACAAGCTGGACCTGGATGCAACCGCCAGCCACCGCCTGGTGGAGGAGTGAATCGCGCCGGCGGCGCCGGGTCGCCTTTGCGCTACTTCTTGAGGTTCAGCACTTCGTTGAGCGAGCCCTGGCGGTAGCCTTCCAGGTCCAAGGTGACGTAGCGGAAGCCGAGGGATTTGAAGATTTCGGTGAAGCGCGCCGCCATTTCGAGCGTCAACGCTTTGGCCATTTCCTCGCGCGCGATTTCGACGCGCACCACGTCGCCATGGAAGCGCACGCGAAACTGGCGGAAGCCGAGCGCCTTGATCCGCTCCTCGCCGGCCTCGACCGTCTTGACGGTCTCGACCGTCACCGGCGTTCCGTAGGGAATGCGCGAACTGAGGCACGCGGATGCCGGCCGGTCCCAGGTCGGCAGGCCGGCCACGCGCGAGAGTTCGCGGATATCGGCCTTGGATAGGCCCGCGTCCGCCAGCGGCGCTGCCACGCGGTGCTGGGCAGCGGCGGTTTGGCCGGGGCGGTAATCGCCCAGGTCATCCACGTTCACGCCGTAAACGATGTGCTCGAAGCCGCGATCGCGGCCCACTTGTTCAAGGCGCGTGAACAGTTCGTCCTTGCAGTGGAAGCAGCGGTCGGGATTGTTCCGCGTGTAGTCGGGGTTGTCGAACTCCCGGGTCTCGATGTATTCGTGGGCGATGCCGAATTGCGCCACGAACGCCTCGGCGTCGCGTTTATGGGATTCCGGAATGGAGGCTGAATCGGCCGTCACGGCGAGCGCTCCGGCGCCCACCGCGCGGTGCGACGCCCAAGCAAGATAGGCAGAATCCGTGCCGCCGGAAAAAGCCACCAGCATGCGGCCCATGCCGCGCAGAGTTTCGAAGAGCCGCTCTTCTTTTTCCCGCAGGCGCGCCGGACTGGTGAGTTCAACTAGAACTGGCATATTCCTTAGCGACAGTTGGCAGGCGGAAGCGCCTGCCCCACTCCAGTCTACTGGACCGGTAGCAGTTCCTGGGTGCCACCGTTGCCGTTTTCCGTATCGGGGATCACACTTGCCGCGGCCACCTTGTCGCCTTCCTCGAGGCTCACCAGGCGCACGCCCTGCGACGAGCGGCCCACCTGGCGGATGGTGGCAGACTCGATGCGGATGATCTTGCCGTTCTGGCTGACGATCATCAGATCGGAATCTTCGTTCACCGAAAGCACGGCGACTACCTTGCCGGTCTTGGCGGTGGTCTTCATGTTGATGACGCCCTTGCCGCCGCGCGCGGTCAGCCGATAAGCTTCCAGCTTGGTCCGCTTGCCGAAGCCGTGTTCGGCGATCGAAAGAATGAGCCCGTCTTTTTCGACGACTTCCATGCCCACCAGGAAATCGCCCTCCGGCAGGTCCATCGCGCGCACGCCGCGCGCCGTCCGGCCCATGCCGCGCACCTGGCTCTCGGCGAAGCGAATCGCCTGCCCCTGGTGCGAGCCGAGGAAAATGTAGTTGCCGCCGTTGGTGATCTTAGCGCCGATCAGCTCATCGCCTTCGTCGAGCGAGACCGCGATGATGCCGCGCGACATGGGATTGTCGAACTCGGTCAGCTCGGATTTCTTGATCACGCCGTGACGCGTCACCATCACGATGAACTGGTCGGGCACGAAGTCCGCCACCGACAGAAACGCCTTCGGGGTTTCATCCGGCTGCAGGTTGATGAGGTTGGAAATGTGCTTGCCCTTGCCGGTGGTGGTGGCGTCGGGAATTTCGTAGGCCTTCAGCCAATACACGCGCCCGCGCGTAGTGAAGATCAGCAGATAGGCGTGGGTGGAGGCGATGATCAGGTGCTCGACGAAGTCCTCCGTGCGCGTCCCCATCCCGATGCGGCCTTTGCCGCCGCGCGTCTGCCGCCGGTAAGTATCGACGGAGGTGCGTTTCAGGTAGCCGCCGCGCGTCACCGTCACCGCCGTGTCTTCCACGGCCACCAGGTCCTCCAGGCGGATTTCGCCGGAGTCCTCGATGATTTCGGTGCGCCGCTCGTCGCCGTACTCCTTTTGAACTTCCTTCAACTCCTTGACGATCAGGTCGCGCAGCACTTTGTCGGAGCCCAGAATCTCGAGGTACTCGGCGATGCGGCGCTGGATCTCGGCCAGCTCATCGAGAATCTTCTGCCGCTCCATGCCGGTCAGGCGCTGGAGCTGCATCTCGATGATGGCCTGCGCCTGCCGCTCGGTGAACTCGAAGCGCGCGATCAGCGAATCGCGCGCCTCGCGCGGCGCCTTGGACGCGCGGATCAGCCGGATGACTTCATCCAGATTGTCGAGCGCCTTCTGGAAGCCCAGCAAGATGTGCTCACGCTCGCGCGCCTTGCGCAGTTCGTACTCGGTGCGCCGCCGCACCACGTCCACGCGATGATCGATGAAGCACTTGACGATCTCCAGCAGGCCCAGTTCGCGCGGCTGGCCGTTGACGATGGAGAGCATGATGATGCCGAAACCGGTTTGCAGTTGGGTGTGCTTGTAGAGGTTGTTGAGCACCACCTCCGCCTGCTCGCCGCGCTTCAGCTCGATGGTGATGCGCATGCCGTCGCGGTCGCTATGGTCGAGCACGTCCGCCACGCCTTCAATGCGCTTCTCATTCACCATCGCGGCGATCTGTTCGAGCAGCTTCGACTTGTTCACCTGGTAGGGAATTTCGGTGACCACGATCTGCTCTTTGTCCTTGCCCACCCGCTCGATGGCGGCCTTGGCGCGCACCTTGAGCTGGCCGCGGCCCCTGGTGTACGCGTCGATGATTCCCTGCCGGCCCAGGATGAATCCGCCAGTCGGGAAGTCCGGCCCCGGCACCATTTCGAGGATCTTCGAAAGCGGCGTGTCGGGATGCTGCACCAACTGGATGGTCGCATTGACAATTTCGTTGAGGTTGTGGGGCGGAACGTTGGTGGCCATCCCGACCGCTATGCCGGACGAACCGTTCACCAGTAGGTTTGGCACGCGCGTCGGCAGAACTTCCGGCTCCTGCTCGTTGCCATCGTAGTTGGGCTTGAAATCGACGGTTTCCTTGTCGATGTCTTCCAGCACCGCGGTGGCCACCCACGACAGGCGCGCTTCGGTGTACCGGTCGGCCGCCGGCGGATCCCCGTCCACCGAGCCAAAATTGCCCTGCCCGTCCACCAGCGGATAGCGCATCGAAAAATCCTGCGCCATGCGGACCAGCGCATCGTAGATGGCAAGGTTGCCGTGCGGGTGGTACTTGCCCATGCAATCGCCCACGATGCGGGCGCACTTGCGGGTGGACTTATTGGGGGCCAGTCCCATCTGCTGCATCGTGTAAAGGATGCGCCGGTGCACCGGCTTCAACCCGTCGCGAATGTCGGGCAGCGCGCGGCCAATGATCACGCTCATGGCGTAATCCAGGTAGCTGCGCCGCATCTCCTCTTCGATGTTGATCGGGACGAGGTTCTTGTTGCCGTCGCCGCCCGGCGTTCCGGGCAAAGGCAGCGTTCCGCCGGATGGCGGCGGAGGCGCCCCCTGCGGTGGTAGTTCCTGGTCTGGCAAGTTGGCTCCTGTTGCGAGGTAAGTCCTATTTTAGCAAAAGCTTAGTCGATAGACCAGAGATTCGCGGTTTCGCCGGTTGTTCGCCTGCCGGACTTGGCAGATAGCTAGGTTCCGTCCAGCGGCCGAGAGCTTTGCGGAAAGCGGGCCGGGCATGCCCGGCCCCTACGGTTGACGGGCGTCCATTATGATGGGGGTTCGTGACTCAACTGCGGACCCGGAGGCGCGCCCAGCCCGCGCCCGTTTCGCCGGCGCGTACGCCCGCTCCACGCCACCTGGGGCTGATGCTGGTGGTGCTTGCAGGCGTGCTCTGCCTCGGCATGTTTTCGCCGGAGATTCGCGATTCCGATTTCTGGTGGCATTTGCGGACCGGCCAGTACATCGTGGAGACACGCTGGCTGCCCGTCCCCGACCCGTTTGCCTACACGACCGCCGCGGCTCCGCTAGCGTACCCAGGCGAGGACGCCGTGCGCCACTTCAACCTGACTCACGAGTGGCTGGCGCAGGCGATCCTCTTCGCGACTTACCGCGTGGCCGGCTTTCCCGGTGTGGTACTGCTGCGCGCACTGCTGCTGACGGCGTTTTCCGGGCTCGCCGGCCTGGTGGCGTGGCGGCGTACGGGCGTCGCGGACCGCGCCTGGCTGGCCGGTCTGGCCGCGGCTGCCATCGCAGCTCCGTTCACGCTCGACCGGCCGCAGCTCTTCACCTATCTATTCCTCGCGCTGGCGATGGTGATTCTGGAATCGCGCCGGCGCTTGTGGCTGCTGCCGCCTTTGTTTCTGATTTGGGCCAATTGCCACGGCGGATTCGTCCTGGGCTGGGTGGTGCTGGCGGCGTACTGCGCCGAGGGACTGGTGGCCCGCTGGCGGGATAAACCGCTGCCGGAGGAGCGCGCGCTGTGGCTGTGGTGCGCCGCGGCGGCACTGGCTTCGGGAATCAACCCCAACGGCTTTCGCGCCGTCCAGGTGCTACTCCTCTATCGATCGAGCGCGATGCAATCCTACCTGCTCGAGTGGGCGCGGCCGGCGCTGTGGCCTCCGCCCCGGTTCGCCCTGCTGCTGGCAGCCGCGGCGGGCGCGATGGTGTGGGCGCGGCGCACCGTCCGCATCGGCGACTGGCTGCTGCTGGCCGCCTTCGCCGCAGCCGCGTTCAGCGCCGAACGGAACACCGTCTTCATCGCCTTTTTCGCGCCGGTTTTTTTGGCGAGTTATCTGCCATGGAAACGCGCCCTGCCTACGGTGGCCGGTTGGGTCGCGGCGGCAGCGCTGGCCGCCGGCGTGATCTGGGGAATCGCGGCGGGCGATTTTTTCGAGCTTCGCGCCGCCGAATGGCGCTACCCATCGGGCGCGGCCGAGTTCCTTGCGTCGCACCAGGTTACCGACCGCATGTTCAATACTTACGAATACGGCGGCTACCTCACCTGGAGGCTGTGGCCGCGCCAGCGCGTCTTTATCGATGGCCGCGCGCTGAGCGAGCGGATATTCGGCGATTACGTCCGCATCCTTTATAATCACGATGACTCCGGCGGCAAGAGCGCGGCGCAATTGCTGGATGACTACGGCGTTCAAGCGATCGTCATGAACACGTTCGAGTATTCGACCGGCACCGTATATCTGCTGGCTCCCTCGCTGGCCGATCCCGCGCAAACCGGGTGGAAGTTGGTCTACCGCGACGCCCAGGCGCTGGTGTGGATGCGGCGCCCGCCGGCCGGCGTCACGCCGCTCGATTCGATGGAAGTCTTCGGCCAGATGGAAACCGAGTGCGGCCTGCACCTCGACCGCGAGCCCGGCCGTCCCCGCTGCGCCCGCAGCCTGGCGCAGACCTTCGCCAAAATCCGCGATTTCACGCGCGCCCGCCGCTGGCTGGGAATCTATCTCGATCACCCGCACCCCGCCGACGCCGAAGCGGAGCAAGCTTATCGCGAGTATGTTAGTGCTGGGAAGTGATTGGTTGGCAGGCGGAAGCGCCTGCCCCACGCGCCCGCAGATGAGTGGGACAGACGCTTTCGTCTGTCAACCAGATCAGCAATTTGGTAGCTTCTTATCTCTTAATTACCTAGGCTTTGGTATACAATTATGATCAGCTCAATTCTTTGAGGATTTATGCGATTCTCTCTTGCTGTATTAGTGTCCTCAGTCTTAGCCGGATCAGCAGCGATAGGCCAGACTCACGCCCCCGCCGTTGCAATCCGAGAGATCCGCTCCGAGTCCGACACCGGTAATGGATCGCCAAGTCTCGAGATGTCGATAATCGGCATCACCGCAAACAGTTTGGCGTGGGATCCGATGGCGCAGAAGATTTATCTGTCGCTTCCCAGCGCGGACGGCGAGAATGGCAACGCCATTCAAGTGCTGGACCCGATGACCGGTCTGTTGGGCGCCAATGTTTTTGCCGGTAGCGAGCCGGGCCTGCTGGCTGTCTCTGCGACCAGTAAGTATCTCTACGCCAGCCTGAACGGCGCCTCATTCGTGCAGAGATTCACGCTGCCGGGTTTTGCAAAAGACATCGAGATCGCGCTGGGAAGCAACAGCTTCGATGGTCCGTACTTTGCTTCCGATCTGCAAGTATCGCCGGTATCGGATGGGACCGTGGCAGTCGTCAGAAGCGTCTCCGGCGTCAGTCCCTCCGAGGAAGGCGGTGTCGTGATCTATGACGATGCCACCGCTCGCGTCAACGGCCTGTGCGGATTCATGGGCGGGTGCACGGGAACTCCCAATGGCAATGGAGATCTGTTTAACTCCATTCAGTGGAATGCCGACGCGAGCGTCATGTTCGCAGCCAACGGCGAAGATACCGGCTTCGACTTCTATACAATACCTGTCACCGCATCCGGATTCGGAAAGGTGACCGACTACGGGGGACTGGCTGGCGGCTTCGGTGAGTCGATTCACTTCGACCGCGTCACTAAGCTCGTCTATGACGATAATGGATCGATCATCGACCCAGTCGCCGGGGCGTTGGCGGGAAGGTTTGAGGCCTCCGGATTGATGGTGCCGGATGGCTCCCTCGGAACGGCTTTTTCCCTCGAGAGCTCCTCGGGCTCCTATGGCGGAGGATTGACACTGGCTTCGTTTGACATGCAGAGGATGACGCCAATCGCAACAGCCACGATTCCGAACGTGGTTGGAACTCCGCCGCATCTTATTCGCTGGGGATCGAACGGCCTCGCCTTCACTACAGCCGCCGGCTACGGCGGGTCGGCGGGCAGCGCGGTTTATGTCCTGAGTGGCTCTTTTGTGGGCCCGGCGTCCAGCCTCCCGGTGGAAATCGGCGTTGGTGGAATCGTGCCGTTGGACAGCTCGGTGAGCACGATTCAGCCCGGCGAATGGGTCTCCGTCTTCGGGACCAACCTGGCGGCGGGTCCCGTCACTTGGAAAGGGGACTTTCCGATCTCGCTCGGGGGCACCAGCGTGACGGTGAACGGTAAGTCGGCGTTTCTGTCCTACGTAAGCCCTACGCAGATCAATTTACAAGCTCCCAATGATACTGCAACCGGGGCGGTTTCCGTGGTGGTCACGACTCCCAGTGGAGTCGCAACATCCACGGTCACGCTAGCTGCGTTTGGTCCTTCGCTCCCATTGCTGGACAGCAAACACGTGGCGGCCGTGATTCTCCGTTCCGACGGTTCCGGCGCTTACGGCGGCGGCGGCTACGACATTATTGGTCCGACTGGAACGTCGCTGGGGTATCCGACGGTCGCCGCCAAAGCGGGAGACACCGTCGAGCTTTTCGCCGTGGGTCTTGGGCCAACTAATCCCCAGGTGTCGGCCGGCGAGTCGTTTTCCGGTGCCGCGCCCACTACCTATCCGGTGACACTCATGGTGAACGACGTGCGGGTGCCCACGATTTTCGCGGGCTTGTCCGGCGCGGGCTTATACCAGATCAACTTCAGGGTTCCGGCGTATCTGGGGATTGGCGACGTTGCGCTACAGGTCACGGTGAATGGCGCGAGCACCCCTTCGGGCGACGTGATTTCCCTGCAATAGCGGCGGCTACAAGAACGCCATGGTCTTGACGCCGGAAATGTCGAAGGGTCTGCGGCAGCGCAGGTTCTTGCAGGCTACCTTGTCGTCGATCAGCACCATGTAGCTTTGGGCTTTGGCGAACTTGGCGCGGTCGCGCTCGTCGCCGCCGGGCGGCAGGCGGTCCTTCTTTTTGCGCACGATCCAGTGCAGATCGTACGACTCCGCACTGCGGCAGTACGGGCAGTTCAAGGTCGCAGGCTTGGTAGCCTGACTTTCGGTGTAGTAAGCTCGCTCGTCCATCAGCGTTCCCCGATCGGAATCCAGGTTTGGCAGTTTGAGAAAACGCGCGCGCCAGCGGGCGTTGGCAAGCTGAAGCATGCCCCACCAAGGCACCTCATGGTTGCGGCCCGCGAAGATAGGTGTGCCCGTGCACACGGTATTTCAGGTCGCGGAAGAAATCATAGACGTGGTTGCGATGGGTGCACTCGCTAACCGGCGGAAAGCCAAGTGTGTGCGTCGAGTTTTCCACCCACAACCGCTTGTCGCCGGCCTTCCCGGCGTCGATGTCGACGATGGTTCCCGAACCGCAGGATTCGCCGTTGAGCACCTGGAACGCGCCCGGCGGCACGGCTTCCGGTCCCCAGTCTTTCAGGAACTCCTGGAAAGGATACGCGGTGCAGGGCTGCGCGGCGGTGCAGCCCCACAAAACATAGGCCTGCTGGTATTGGCCCGCGCGAAGAGCATCCAGGAACGCTCGCGTCTGCCGCTCGGCCGCATTGGGAATGAAGAGGAAGTCGGCCAGCCAGCCAACCAGCGTCACTGCGACGACTGCCAGCACGACCAAGAATGCCGTCTTGATCCGTTTGCCACGGCGCTCGTCGCTCACGCCGTACTGGTCGAGATAGCCGCCCATTTCCTCGTCGAAACCTCGGGTTACTTGCCTACCGGCGCCGCCGCCACCGGGTGAGCCTTGTCGTACGCCGCGGTAGCGTCGGCGGTAATGTCCATGGTGGGCTTAAAGTAGGCCGTGGCCTGCTCCTCGATCACCAGGTCGATGCCCCTTTCCTCGGCGAGTTTCTTGACCACCTCGCCCATGCGCGTGTTGGCTTTGGTCAGGATGTCCTGGCGGTCGGCCTGCACGTCGGCCTGCAAATCGTCCTGCGTGCGCTGCGCTTCTTTTTGCAGCCTCGTCCCCTGCGCCCGCAGTTCCGATTCGGCCTGCGACGTCAGTTGGCCGGAACCCTGCTCCAGCCGTTGCGAGATTTGCGCGATCTGGTCCTGCGTCTGGCGCAGCCTGTCCGCGCGGGGTTTATAACGGGCTTCCATTTCGGCGCTGGCCTTTTTGATCTCGGCCGTATCGAAGACGGCTTTTTGCACGCTGATGGTGGCAATCTTGGGCTGCGCAAAGGAGAGCGGAGCAAGGGTTAAAAGGGCCGTGCAGGCCGCAACCGGCCCCAGGCCCATCCGAAGTGACATGAAAAAAACTCCTGAAATGGCGTTTAGAAGTACCAGGGTAGCACACCGTGATCCAGGAACCCCGCTTTCCAGACTGGCAAGAGATTCAGGCACAGGGCGCCTCCTCATCCTAACGTATCATTACGCTAGGATGTGTGATACCAAAACAGCGCCCAGCCCGATCCCTCCATTTATGTCGCGCACCCCGCCCCGCCCGCGCCTCGGTAGATTACGGATTTCCCGTCCGTAATCCGTCCGTAGGCGAACCACGTTTTTCGCCGGGTTCTGCAGGTTATAGGCAAGGCAGCATTTATTGAGTTCCGCTGGCGGGACCGGGCAGCCTGGGCCGCACCAAATGGGTGCG
>JBEKKO010000129.1:0-13510 GCA_050010695.1 Bryobacteraceae bacterium | reverse complement strand
TGGCGTGGCATAGCGCCGGCACGTACCGTATCGCCGATGGCCGAGGCGGCGGGGGTTCCGGAGCACAGCGATTTGCGCCCCTCAACAGTTGGCCGGACAACGTGAGCCTCGATAAGGCACGCCGGTTGCTCTGGCCGATCAAGCAAAAGTACGGCCGGAAAATCTCCTGGGCCGACCTCATCATTCTGACCGGCAACGTTGCCTTGGAGTCGATGGGCTTCAAGACCTTCGGTTTTGGCGGCGGGCGCGAGGACATCTGGGAGCCGGACGACACTTACTGGGGGGCTGAAGGCACGTGGCTGGGGGACCAGCGCTACACTGGAGACCGTCAGCTTGACAATCCTCTCGGCGCTGTTCAGATGGGCCTGATTTACGTGAACCCGGAAGGGCCCAATGGAAAGCCCGATCCAGTCGCCGCGGCACGCGATATCCGGGAAACGTTCGCCCGCATGGCGATGAATGACGAGGAGACGGTTGCGCTCATTGCCGGCGGCCACAGCTTCGGAAAAACCCACGGCGCCGCCGACCCGAGCAAGTATGTCGGCCCCGCACCCGAAGCCGCCGGCATCGAGGAGCAGGGCCTCGGCTGGAAAAACACGTTTGGCAGCGGCAAAGGCGTTGATACGATCAGCAGCGGGTTGGAAGGCGCCTGGACCACCACCCCAACCAAGTGGAGCAACAACTACCTGGAGAACCTGTTCGGCTTTGAGTGGGAGCTCACGAAGAGCCCCGCCGGCGCGAACCAGTGGACTCCCAAGGGCGGGGCTGGAGCGGGCACCGTTCCCGATGCCCACGATCCGTCGCAGCGGCACGCCCCGTTCATGCTCACCACCGATCTCTCCCTGAGGATGGACCCGATATATGAACCGATCGCTAGGCGCTTCCTCAAGAATCCGCGGGAGTTGGCAGACGCGTTCGCCAAGGCTTGGTTTAAGCTGACGCACCGTGACATGGGACCTCACTCGCGCTACCTTGGCCCGCTGGTTCCGGCCGAGCCCCAGATATGGCAAGACCCAGTTCCCGCCGTGGATCACAAATTGATCGGGAAACAGGACATTGCTGCCCTGAAGGCCAGGATCCTCGCAAGCGGACTGTCGATCTCCCAACTGGTCGCGACTGCCTGGGCGTCGGCGGCGACGTTCCGCGGCTCCGACAAGCGGGGCGGGGCGAACGGGGCGCGCATTCGCCTTGCGCCACAGAAGGATTGGGAAGTGAATGAACCAGCCGAATTGGCGAAGGTCCTTAAGAAGCTGGCAGCGATTCAGAAAGAGTTCCATAGCTCGCAGTCCGGCGGGAAGAAGATCTCGCTGGCGGACCTGATCGTTCTGGGCGGCTGCGCGGCCGTCGAGGCAGCTGCGAAAAAGGCTGGGCACGACGTGAAGGTTCCCTTCTCGCCGGGACGCATGGAAGCGTCGCAGAAGCAGACCGATGTGCACTCCTTCGCCGTACTGGAACCGGCCGCGGACGGGTTCCGCAATTACCAACGGAAGGGAGACCAGAGACCGGCGGAGGAGCTGCTGGTGGATCGGTCGCAGTTGCTCACGCTGACGGCCCCCGAGATGACGGTTCTCGTCGGCGGCATGCGCGCCCTGAATGCTAACTTCGGGCAGTCCAAACACGGCGTCCTCACCAACCGGCCCGAGACGCTGACGAATGATTTCTTCGTCAACCTGCTCGACATGGGTACGAAGTGGGAGGCCTCCTCTACCGAAGGCGTATTTGAGGGGCGTGATCGCGCGGCGGGCAAAATCAACTGGACCGGCACCCGCGTCGATCTTGTCTTCGGTTCGAACGCTCAGCTCCGAGCAATCGCGGAAGTCTATGCATGTGACGACTCGAAGGATGCGTTTGTGAAGGACTTCGTGGCTGCGTGGAGCAAGGTGATGAACCTTGATCGCTACGATCTTGCCTGAGCTCGGCGGAAAGAGAGCTGCCAATTTGGTACTAACCCCCGTTCCTGTTGTTTGGATCGGCAAAACCGAAGTTCGTCGCACGCTACCAGGGCCGGCCTACCGATATCTGGTCATAACGGCCTGCTCCGGTCGGATTGCTTCACTCTCGACGGCGAGGGCGGCTCTATACTCCCGTCCTTTATACTCAACATTGGTGGTCTCGATCCGATGGAATCCTTCCTGAGCAATCTCAAACACTCACTGCGCATGCTGCGGCAAAGTCCCAGCTTCACAGTCACTGCCGTGGCCGCGCTTGCTCTGGGCATCGGAGCGAACACGGCCATTTTCACGGTCATCAACAGCGTGATCTTTCAGCCTCTGCCTTATCCGGATTCGGATCGCATCGTGAATGTGGGCCGCCCGGGAGGCGGGAGTGTTTCCGAACCGCTCTTCGCTTACTGGGCGCAGAACAACCCTGGTTTCGAGGATCTGGCGGCTTACCATGCCGGCGCCAGCATGAATCTGAACGGCGGTGACAAGCCGGAACTGGTGGAAACCGTTACCGCTTCACGAAGCTATTTCCGGCTCTTTGGGGCGCGTCCGATCCTGGGGCGGACTTTTACAGCCGAGGAGGACGCTCCGGGCGGCCCCAGAGCGCTGGTGCTAGGTTGCGGCTTGTGGCGCCGGCTTGGCGCCGACCCGGCGATTCCGGGCAAGACCATCGTGCTCGGGGGGCGCGCCTTACACCGTCGTCGGCGTACTCTCACCTGGCTTTCAACCGTATCCGCCGGCTGACGCTTGGATATCTCTGCAAGCCGATTCGAACAGCGCCAATCAGGCGAGCATCCTGACGGTTTCCGGGCGGCTCTCCGGCGGGACCACGATCACGTAGGCCAATGCGTGGATGTCGGCGCTTGGCCAGCGCTACATGCAAACGCATTCGCAGCAACTTCGAATCGACCCCCGGATTCAGTGCACGTCTATGCGGCAGCAGATCACGGGAGACATCCGGCCGGCGCTGCTGATTCTGTTGGGCGCGGTCGGGCTGGTGCTCTTGATCGCCTGCGCCAACGTTGCCAATTTGTTGCTGGCGCGAGCTACTGCGCGTCAGAAGGAGATCGCGATCCGCGCCGCCTTGGGAGCCGGCCGCGGACGTATCGTGTGGCAACTGCTCACCGAGGGCTTGTTGCTGGCTCTCGTCGGCGGAACGATTGGCCTCGGGCTTGGATCGTCGGCAGTGCGGGTGCTGTTAGCATTCGCACCAGGTGACTTGCCGCGCCTTCGGGAAATAGCAGCCATTCCGGCGCTCGATCCAAGAGTGGCTGGGTTTACGTTGGCGATGGCGATCCTCACGGGACTCTTGTTCGGGTTGGTTCCCGCCTTCCACCTTGGGCGTACGGAACTAACCGCGGCGCTGAATGAGTCGGGTGGCCGCACTGGCGCGGGCCGGAAACAGAACCGCGCTCGCGGCGTGCTGGTGGCGAGTGAAGTGGCGACCGCGGTGGTTCTTTTGTGCGGCGCCCTGTTGCTGGTTCGCAGCTTTGCGGCCTTGCACAGCGTTGCCCTGGGCTTCAATCCGCACAACCTTCTCACCATGGAGGTTTCGCTCGCAGGTCCCGGCTACTCTAAATCGAGCACGGTGGACCGCCTCGCCCGGAACGCCGTTTCACAGGGGGAGTCCTCAGCTTCCCAGATCCGGACCACAAGCGGCCTTCCACACTCGCGGCTCGGGCGTGATAGCCCAGTTGAGATGAATGTCGCCCGAGTTGCAACTCGCCTTCGAGCAATTACTCGACAGGCAGCAACAGCCCGGCTCCCCCGACTATCACCGCTGGCTCACGCCGGTCGAAGTGGGAGAGCGCTTTGGCGTCTCAACCAACGACATTGCCGCCGTCACCAACTGGCTCGCCTCCGAGAACCTGCAAGTGGAATCCGCCTCCAACAGCCGGGTGCTGATCACCTTCAGCGGTTCGGCCGCTGCGGCCGGTGCGGCGTTTGGCGCGCCGATGCATCGGTACATGGTCAACGGCGAGCAACGCGTCTCGATTGCATCCGAACCGAGCATCCCGGCCGCACTGGCTCCGGTGATTCGCGCTGTCTCCGGCCTTTACACCGTCAAGTTCCAATCGACCCCCAGAGTCGGCGGCGGCAGCCTGCCGGCGCTCTTTCCGGGCTCTTCGCCCGCGTACACCGTTGCGCCCTACCACTATCTGTCCCCGGCGGATTTTGCCACCATCTACGACCTGAATCCCGTCTACTCGAACGGTATCAATGGCGCCGGCCAGACGATTGCGATAGTCGGTTTCTCCCGTGTCGACAACGCTGATATCGAGGCTTTCCAGACGTTATTCGGCCTTCCGGTACAAGACCCAACCGTAGTTGTTCCTCCGAACGGGGTCGATCCCGGGCCGCCCCAGACGACTCAGGTAACATCCCCCTCGCTCGGTCAGTCGGAGGCTACTCTCGACGTCACGCGTGCGGGCAGCGTAGCGCCCGGGGCGACGATCGACCTGGTGGTCAGCGCCGAAACCGCAACCGAAGTCGAAGGCGTAACCGGACCTCTCTACGTCGCCTCCCAGTACGTCGTCGACACTAATCCGGTTCCGGCGCAAATCATGAGCACAAGCTTCGGAGTCTGCGAGGGAGACAGCAACGCAGCGTTCGTGGCTGCCTGGGATACCCTTTACAGCCAGGCGGCCGCCGAGGGAATCTCGGTCTTCGTTTGTTCGGACGACTCCGGAGCGGCAGGTTGCGACGGGGGCTTCGCTGCGGCGCCCGCGACGCAGTTTGCGAGTCCGAACGCTCTTTGCGCCTCAAGCTACGCAACCTGCGTGGGTGGTACCGAGTTCGCCGACGCCACTAACCCGAGCCAGTACTGGTCCGCCACCAATGGAGCTAACTGGGAATCCGCGCTCGGCTATATTCCCGAGGGCGGCTGGAACGACCCGCTGGTTTACTCGAGCGGCTCACCGCTTGTCGCGGCCAGCGGAGGCGGCGTTAGCTCATACATACCCACTCCGGTTGGCAGGCCGGCATAGCGCCCGGCTACCAGGGACGGTACACGCCAGACGTTTCCTTCAGTGCCTCCTGCTACAACAGCTATTTCCTCTGCTTCGCGGCCAGCGGAGGCGCCTGCTCGTCGGCGCAAGGTGTTTTGTACGGTGATGACTCATGCGGAACCTCGGCAAGCACCCCGAGTATGGCCGGCGTTGCCGCGCTCATCAACCAGAATGCGGGCAGCCCGCAGGGAAACCTGAACCCGGCGCTCTATCGTCTGTCGGTCACGGCGCCTTCCGCGTTTCACGATGTTACCGTGCAGTCGAGCGGTGTCACGAATTGCGACGTGAATGTTCCGAGTATGTGCAATAACAGCACGCCCAGCCCCACGAGCCTGACCGGCGCCTGGCCGGCTATCTGGTAGGCCCGGTTATGACCTGGTCACCGGCCTCGGCTCTATCGATGTCGCCAACTTACTTGCGAACTGGGCCAGCACCAACACTCCGCTGTCAGCCACCGTCACGACGCTCACTTCGAGCGCGAACACCGCCGAGTACAATTCGCTGGTGACTTTTTCGGCCAGCGTGACCTCCAGCGATTCGACGGTACCGGTGGGAACGGTGACGTTCATGGATCAGGCCGAGACCCTGGGAACGGCGGAGTTGGACGCCTCGGGCGACGCGACCTTCGGCACGACCAATTTCGGCGCCTCCGTGCACTTTATCAGGGCGGTTTATGGCGGCACCGCAACCCTTGGCTAGAGTACTGTTTGGAGCATTCGAGAGTGTGCGAGAACGAGAGTTGTATACATGTCTACTTGGCGATTGTGAGCGTTGGAGCGCCCGAGAATACTAGACGGTGAGAGATGGAGAGAAGTTGGATTCGAGAGTTCGCGAGTTGGATGGTTCGATACTTCGAGGTTGTGCGACTGCGAGCGTTTCCCCCTTGGCTTGTAGGCTGATTCGCTCGTTGTCTACATGTAGAAGATTAGCCCCAAAGGGACGTTTGGTCAACGGGG
Organism: Bryobacteraceae bacterium; assembly: GCA_050010695.1. Taxonomy (GTDB): domain Bacteria; phylum Acidobacteriota; class Terriglobia; order Bryobacterales; family Bryobacteraceae; genus Bog-375. Next base: position 7,603 of record JBEKKO010000129.1, on the reverse strand, counting down.
GAAGGGATCAGGGGCAGCTTGTAGCCTTTGAGACTTCGAGGATTATAGACAAGTAGGATTGGCGACCAAGGTTCAGAAAACATAGGCTTTATCAAGGTGGGGGGGAGGGGGGGATGTGGGGCGGAGCGGCTGGTTCGATAGTGTGTTTTTCGACAGAGAGGCACTAAAAGGACCTGTTTTCGACCACAAAGAATGGATTTCGACCGATAGCCCTGTTATTATAGATTTCGACCAAGTTAAGACAATATATGGCTGTTTTCGACATCGAAGAAGGATTTTCGACCAATGCAGATTGAAACAGGGCCTATCGCTGTCTTCCAGGAAAGGACCGTCCCGACGGGCAGCAAACTTGCCGGATGGGCGGCGCTGGTCCGCGCCATGAACATCCCGGCGCCGGTCCGGCGCCCAAACTGCGTCTCGGAACAGCACGTAAAAGGCAGCCAGCGGGAAGAGGGGGACTGGACGGTTTTCGACAAGCGCTACTGGCCCGGCGAGAGCCTTGCCGACCACGTGGGCTTCGCCCTGCGCCACGAGGATATCGATCTCCTGATCTTCAGGCGTCTGTGCGACGCGGCACCGGCGGAAGCGTTTGCGGAGATGGTCCGCGCGGCACCGACCGGCAACCCGTCGCGCCGCGCATGGTATCTCTACGAGCACCTGACCGGGCGAACGCTTGCCGTGGACGACGCCGCGGCCGCAAATCTGGCCGCCGTCGATCTTCTGGAACCCGAACGCTATTTCACCGGCGCGCCCCGCCTGTCCCGGCGCCACCGCGTGCGCGATAACCTGCTCGGCACCGGGCGCTTCTGCCCGGTCATCCGGCGCACCAAGACTTTAACGGAATATATCGGGCTCGATCTGGCCGCGAGAGCGCGCGAAACGGTGGGCCGCACGGGCGTACATCTGATCGCGCGCGCCGCGAGCTTCATGCTGCTGGCCGACAGCCGCGCGAGTTTTGAGATCGAGGGCGAGCGCCCCCCGCGCAACCGGCTGGAGCGGTGGGGCCGCGCCGTGCTGCAAGCCGGCAAGAACCCCCTGACGCTCGATGAAATCCTCCGTCTGGAGCGCATACTGATCGAGGATACGCGTTTTACCAGCCCCGGCCTGCGCCCCGACGGAGTGTTCCTCGGCGAACGCGACCACCAGAACGACCCGCTGCCGGAATTCATCGGGGCACGACCCGAAGATCTCGCCGATCTGATGGGCGGGCTGCTGGCCGCTAACGACCGCATGCGTGAAGACGGGCTGGACGCCGTGCTCAAGGCCACCGCCACCGCCTTTGGTTTCGTCTACGTCCATCCATTCCAGGATGGCAACGGGCGCATGCACCGCTGCCTGATCCATCACGTCCTGGCCGAGCGAAAATTCACGCCGCCCGGCATGGTGTTCCCGGTTTCGTCCGTGATGCTCGATCGCATCGACGACTACCGGGCAACCCTGCAATCACACTCGGGGGCGCTGATGCCTTACATCGAGTGGCGGACGACGCCCGGACGCAATGTCGAAGTACTGAACGACACGGCCGACCTGTACCGATATTTCGACGCCACGACGGAGGCGGAGTTCCTGTACGCCTGCGTAAGGCGCACAGTCGAGCAGGATCTGCCCCGCGAGATCGACTATCTGGGTCGCCATGACGAGGCCATACGCCGGATCATGGAGACCGTCGAAATGCCCGATCGTGTCGCCGAAAACCTGGTCATGTTCATCAGGCAGAACAATGGCACTCTGTCAAAGAAGCGGCGAGAAGGTGAGTTCGAAATGCTGCGAGACGACGAAGTGACCATGATCGAAGGCATCGTCAGCGACGCCTTCGCGGGATTCGAGGCGTCATCGTCGGCGCCGGCGTCGAGGTCATCATGATGGTCGTCAAGGTCGTCATCGTCGCCGACATCATCATCGCCATGGCGATGATGACTTGTCGCAAAGTAGCGAAGTAGACAAGTAGGGTTTTGTGCACCGGGGGATGCACAAGGGGGTTTTCAGGGGCGCGTTTTGAAAACCCTCTTGTGGGGGGAGACGGCTGCATTTGCCGTCGTGGGGGCGAACCCTCCCGCCCCGGCGTCCGCCCCTGGGGGCGGAATGAGAAGGTGGGGGCACGGTTAATTCCGGGGGCTGCGCCTAGTGCTCAAGGCCCCAGACGTCCATGGCCATCGTGCGCAATTCTTCCAGATCCTTGATCGCCGCATCATGCCGTGCTTCGAGGGCGCGGTGTTCCTCAACAGCGGTTTCGATGATGTTCATTATGCGGGGAGGGGCGGTGTAGGCGTTGAGCATGTAGGCGATCTGGTTGAGGTTCGAGCCGGACTTTCCGAGTTCTGCGAGGCTCTGTTTCAGCACATCCTTGAGCTTTGCCGTGGCACCCAGGTAAGCCGTCAGGCCTTGTTCGTTGACAGTCGGCTGGCGACGGCGACGGGGCAGAGGCGCATCCAAAAGCATGTTGAGGCAAATAGCGCTGGGGGACTGGTCGAAGGCATGGGCCTTCTCCACAATCGCGTCCTTCTGGGCGGGCGTGCAGTTGACCGCGATCCGGGCCGTGGTCTTGCGCTTCTGGCTGCCGCTTCTTCCGGGTTTGGTTTTCATTAGCTGCTTCGCTCCCGCGTGTATTTTCAGATTGACCGAGCGCTCAGCGTCGCAAAAAACCGGCAGGCGGTAACCCTACGCAATCGCGTAGGGAGGGCGCATCCAGCCGGCATGACGGTGGGTCGCGGGGCAGGGGCGCGAAAGCCCCGCTGCGGTCGATGGGCGCACAACCCTCGTGCAGGTCCATGGCGGCACACGCCTGGGCGATGAGGGTCCGGGGGGAGAGCGAAGTCTTCCCCGGTCTGGAGGTCCATGGAGGGCACGAAGGCTCTCCTGGTCGAAGCCGCTGCCGAAACAGCGGTCAGGTGGCCGGAGGGTGAAACACCTCCCGGTCGGAAGTCCAGAAGGCGAAGCGCGTCTGGTCGGGTCCAGCGGCCGAAGGCCCTGGTCCGGGGGATCAAACGGGGGACGAAGTGACCCCCTTTGCAAGATGAGCGACCACAGCGCGGCGCCTCCGCAGTCCCAGCAACCAGGTTGTCACGACTCAGGCTCCGCCTTCCACGGGTTGCGTACGGCCAACTCCAGCGACCTCATTCTTGACCACGGACAACACGGTCTACCTGTATTTCGAGGCCATAGTTACAACGAGCGATACGCTCGCCAACAATTGGCTGGCGCCCGACGGCACGGTTGTTGCCGCCTCCTATTGGAACTCGAGTTCTGGCAACTTTTGCTTCAATGGGGCTAGCTTGAGCATCAGTAATCTCCCCGCAAGCCAGCTCGGTTCCTGGCAGGCTCGCGTGTACGATAACGGTCAGCTTTTCTTTTCGGTACCGTTCAGCGTCAGCGCCCCGGCGGTGAGCGGCCCTACCATCTCAGCCGGTGGTGTTGTGGATGGCGCCAGCTTCACGCCCGGTCCCGTAGCTCCGGGTTCCATCGTTTCCATCTTTGGCACCGTTCTTGCCAGTGGAACCGCGCAGGCGACGACGGCTTCGCTCCCTACCATGCTGCAGAGTACCCAGGTTCTGATTAATGGAATCGAAGCTCCGCTGTTTTACGTCTCCCCCTCTCAGATCAACGCCCAGGTTCCTTGGGAGGTCACCGGGCTGTTTACGACCGATCTTGCGGTCCAGGTGATTTCGAACGGCTCGCCGTCTAATGTGGTCGCCGCGGCTCTGGCTATTACGGCTCCTGGAATTTTCGTCATCACGCATAATGCCGATAATACCGTCGTAACTTCGGCAAAGCCCGCAGTCCCAGGAGAATATCTGCGCGTCTACTGCACCGGTCTGGGGACGGTGACGAATCAGCCCTCCACCGGCGCTGCGGCGCCATTGAGCCCGCTCTCCTACACGGCTCAAAACTCGACAGTGACGATCGAAGGACTCTCGGCGTACGTGCAATACTCGGGCCTGGCGCCGGATTTCGTGGGGCTCTATCAGGTGAATGTCCAAGTGCCGGCGAACGTGGTCAGTGCCAGTGCGGCCCCGCTCGTGCTTTCCAACGGCGGCAACTCTACTACGGCCGCCCTTGTCGTGCAATCTGGTGGCGTGCAGCAATTTACTTTGACCGCAACCACCGCCGGCAACGGGAGCGGGTCCATCTCCGCGAATCCGCCAGGGCCGTCTTACTCGGCGGGAACGGTGGTCACACTGACTGCAACACCGGCCGCCGGGTCGACATTCGCCGGATGGTCCGGCGCGTGCTCGGGAACGGGTGGTTGCACCGTGACGATGAACTCCAGCCAGGCGGTTACCGCCACGTTCAACTTGCCGGAGAACTCCACGGTGATCATCTACCAGACCGGATTTGAGCCTCCCACATTCAGCCCTGGCTCGATAAATGGGCAGGATAGTTGGACTGTTAACGGTGCGCCGTCTTCAACTGTAATTGAGACTGCTAAAGTGGAGACCGGAGGTCAGGCGATAGCAATTACGCCTTCCGGCGCGACTTCCGGTATCGTGGGACCACTTCGGTACACGTCTTACAGCGCAGCCAACCAAACGCTTACTTTCGCTATCGACGCGAATTCATCCACCACCGGAACACCGTCTTTTTGGACTGTGCTGGACGCCATCATCAACTTACCGCCAAACAACGATATCGGGATCAGCGTCGACCAGACCGGCCAGATTCACATTTTCGTCACCGGAACAGACCATCCTACAGGGGTGTCAATCGCTCGCGGCGTGTGGAGTCACTACGAGCTGGACGTTAATTTCTCCAATGGTACGGTGAGCGCCTTATATAACGGCGCGTCAATTCTTCAGGGTGCATCTTTCTCTTCGCCGGGTACTACTCTTGACGCATATGCATTCTACGCTCAGGGCGCCAGCCCACTTATTGGAACGGATTCGGGCTACTTTGACAACCTCTCGGTGACAGCTTCGGCAAGCTCGTCAGCGAGCCTGGTGTCGATTGCCATAACTCCGGCTAACTCGACGATTCAACCGGGGACAACGTTGCAGTTGGCCGCCGCAGGCACTTACGGAGATGGAAGTACACAGAATGTGACGAATGCGGTGAGTTGGAGCTCTTCCAATACTGCCATAGCCACGGTCAATAGTTCCGGTTTGGCAACTGGCGTATCGGCAGGCAGCAGTACGATCACGGCTACCTCCGGCTTGGTCACCGGCACAACTGGTCTGACGGTCGGTAGCTCGACCCAGGGATCCGCAACCCTGACCATAACGACGTCGGGAACCGGCAGCGGCTCAGTCAGTTCTTCTCCTGCTGGGACTTCGTGCGGCTCAGGTTGCCTGAGCTTCGCCGCGGGAACTGCCGTTACGCTGACGGCGACGCCGAACACCGGCTCCACGTTTGCCGGATGGTCCGGCGCCTGCTCGGGAACGGGCAGTTGCACCGTGACCATGAGCTCCAACCAGGCGGTTACCGCCGCGTTTAACCTCGCGACAGGACCCGCCAGCGGCATCACCATTAGTTCCGTGAGTAGCACCTCGGTCCAGCCGTTCTCTCTGCTGACCATCAACGGCGCCGGCTTCAGCCCAATACTATTTACTTAAGTACCTCGATGCGGCTTGTGAAGTCGATTCGCTTCGGCTTGTCGCGAGTCCGGATTACTGGAAACTTCGTCTGATTTCGTTTCACCCCCCGCCGCTTCCGGAGACCCCGGCTGGAGGCCACCCGTTGCTCCAAAATCTCATGGATGATGCTCTCGTGCAGCGCCGTTCGACGCTGAGGGGGGAATAGCGCCAAATTGAGGCAGCCGGCGTCGTAAAATCCGGACGGTGTGCGTGTAGGACAATCGGTCTGGATCTTCCTGCGCCTGCAGAGCCGCTTCATGCATCAGCCCGCGGATGGCAAAGTGCGTCAGCAGCAGCCCATAGAACTCCTGACGAACCAAGTCGGGAGTCTTGCTGCGAAGCACGATGCGGGCGCCCCGCAGGTGCGTTTTCAACTCGTCCAGGGCGGTCTCCATTTCCCAACGGTCGTGATACAGGGGGGCCAACTCCTGGGCGGGTGCCTGCTCCGGTTCGAGGATGCTCGTCACCAACCGGTACAGCGGCTCGGCTCCGGCAACCCCTGGCAATTGGTATTCGATCACGCGCACCGCAATGCCATTGCTCTGGCGCCGACGGTCTTTGGTGGTGGGGTACAGGTAACTCCGGTAACTGCCGTCGGAGAGGCGCTCGTGGCAGGGCAACGGGAACGACTTGGACGCGCGCCACAACAGATCCGCCCCCTTGGCGCGGGCTTTCATCCATAACCGGTGGCATAAAAACAATCGATCCGCCATACAGAGCATGCCCTTGCCCAACGCGGGCAGCACCTCTTCGGCCAGCGCGAATTCTGAACTGCGGCATTCGCCCAGCCGCGAACCGAACAGGATGTGGGTTCCGTTCTCGGCCAGCGAGACGAAACGGATCTGCGGGAACCCGCCCTGGCCCTTGTGGTTGCGCGGACGGCCGAAGGCTGCCGCGTTGCGTTGTGTATCCGGCACTGCCAGCGTGCTGCCGTCCAAACTCACCAGGCGCCATTGGTGGTACCAAGCGCCCCGCGTTTCCGGCGTGGCCAGGGGACGGATCAACTGGTCGTGCAGTTGTTGCAGCGGCTCCCAGCCCAAACGGGTGCGGGCCTGGGAGATCCCGGAGTCACCGGCCACAGCGCCGTCGGTTTCCGGACCGTGCAGCCAGCGAATGCCCTCGAGCAAGCACCGCAACACTTCCCGGCAAGCGCAGTGCATATACAGGCCTAGGGCCATGACGTAGTACACCACCACCTGAGCGGGGAGTTCGCGCTCACGAAGGCTGGTTTTCTCGCACTTGGCCAACACCTCCATCACCGAGGCGAGAGGAACTGTTTTGGCGAGAACGCCAACGGCCACCAAGTCGCTCAAACGAGTGCCTGGCGGAAGAGACGCAGGGCGGCCAGCCATGTTCTGGAATCAGTGCTCCTTCCCAGAACATATTAACACACAAATGTTGTTAAGTGAAGAGTATTGAGCAGCCGCCGGCGTTTGTGATGGTCCGGTGTTCCGTTCTATGAACCGAGGCGACCAAGCTCAGACGGCCCCGTTGAGCGAAAAGGTTGTCTGGCAGTTGCTTCAGCCGTACGCCGCGGCGGCCGGTGTTCCCGGAATTGCGCCCCACGATTGTCGTCGGACCTGCGCGAAGTTGTGCCGGGCCGCGGGTGGCGAACTGGAGCAGATCCAGTTGCTGCTGGGCCACGCGTCGGTGCAGACGACCGAGCGGTACCTAGGCACCAAGCAGGATCTCGTGAACGCGCCGAACGACGGAATCAAGCTGAGGGTGACAGTATAGCTCGCCGCGCAGATTCCTCCATGCTTCAATCCGCGCCAGGTTCTGCGTTCGTGAACTCGATCACCGCTCCTTTCCCAATCCGATCAAAACGGATACTCGATGTCACTTACGTGCCAGCCAGGGCCCGCTGGATTATGTAAGTTGATAAACGTATATCAATGCTAGGTCCTTGACCGCCTGAAAAAGTTATTTAAAACAATTCCAATCCAAAATGTTTTGGCCTATACTGGGGCATGCGGGCTTATCGGCGTCTTCGCGTGCGATTGACCAAGGCTGATCGCGAAAAGTTGGATGGCGTT
>JBEKKO010000128.1:0-15408 GCA_050010695.1 Bryobacteraceae bacterium | reverse complement strand
TTCTTCCCGATCCCCGCGCGACGAGGCGGTGCTGAAAGACCTCGGCATTCGCCAGTTCATCACCAAGCCTGCCGGCCTGGATCAATTCATGGATATCGGCAGAATCCTCAAGGATCTGCTGGTGGCTCCCAGAGCCGGCTGACGCACGGCACCCTCGCGCCACGCCTCAAGCGGCGCATCTCCCTCCGCGGATTCGAAAAGCTGGAAGACTACAGCCGGGCTCTCGGAGCAGAACCGCGAAGAAGTAAATGCGCTGTGCGAGAACTGTCTGATTACCGTCACTGCATTCTTCCGGAAACCAGCGGTTTCGAGGAACTGAAGACCGCTCATTAGGGACGGGGTAGTCCCGCCGCAGTCAGCGCTGGATGTCGTAGATCCGTGTCCACAGACTGCAATTGACCGAGTTCTTGAACCACCCGGGCCCAATCGCCGTCGTTGGTTTTGGTCGAAATGGGAAGGCTCAGGTCCTGGTAAAACGCGAGAATATCGCTTCGGAGTTCTTGCGGTATTTCCGTGTAGTGGCCCTGTAACTTGTTTAGTAGCTCCGCGTAAGTGACATCCGTCAGTCTATATTTGCCTGCCGGAGTCAACTCCCCCACGTCAAGATTGTCATTCGGCAGCTTAAGATTGCCCGCATTCTGTTCCGAAAGCAGTCCACGATAACGGCCGATCGTCGAATTGAAACTGGCCATGTACATCTTCTCGGTCTCCGGCGTCAGCTTCTTGAATGACAGCGCTCGGAACGGGCCCACCTTCGGCACGATACGAAATACAAATGCCAGGAATCTCGACCGGATACCAGGCTGGCTATAGGTAGCGCCCCAGGTTTTTTCGTAGCTCGAACGAGACAAATTGTAGAGGAACGTCTGACGCGTGACGCTGGGAGCTTCTTGTCTGATTTCCACCTTCTTGAGTTGCCATGCAACTCTCGTGATAGCCGGAAGAACCGACCCGACCGCACGCCGATATGATCCGATGGCGAGATCGACATCCATGAAAACTTTTCCCAGCGTTATTCCATAGGTGTCCTGAAATGCACGGTCAAGCAGGGGCTTTGCCACTTCAAAACCGATGAAGCTCTTGTATGCAGCCGAAGCGTAGCGGCTCTTGGCCGCCTGATAGACATCAAAAGCGAACTCCGTCTCATAGTGAGCAGCTGGATCGTCGGCATACGTTACCAGTTTTCCAAACTTCAGTTTCAGCTTTGGGTAGAATAGAGGAACTGCCAGGTTAACGGCTATTGAGTGGCCATTGTTGTCGGCGGCATAGTGCGACAATGCCCCCAGAGCGAAAGCGTATTCATTGAGGTCTTCCGAATCGCGGATCAGGTTGAGGATGAAATCGCCGCTTCGGACGTAATGCGTCAGGTTACTGAAGAACTTGCTGCCGAAAGGGTAGTACCCCAAATCCTGAATAATGCATCCGCCGTATGCGAATGCGTGCGCTTGCTTCATCTCGTCCGCGGTGGTGACTGGGAACCGTTGCAACAGCAGCGGTTTGATCGCGCTGTCCCAGGTCGAATCGATAATGGCTTCGTGGGTGAGAACCGAATAGGCAGATGCGGTTGAGGCCGAGAGCAGGACCAGCAGCCCAAGAGCAGTTGAGTGCCGAAATGTGCGGCGGCGTCGGCCCATTGCCTCAAGTGGTGTCATAACTCTCCTTACCGGAGATCCTGTGGATGGATGAGGCACGTTGGTGGCCACGGCCGCCTGCTGGTGCTCTCCTGGCCCAAGTAGCCTGTCCTTCTGCTTTCGGCTTGACCGAACAGACCCGGCGCCGCCGATCGCCGGTCGGCAAATTCCGCATTCCACGTGCAACCTTTGCATTCCGGCTCGGGTGTTTCCGCTAACCCCATGCTGGCTCAGCGGCTTCGGGCTTCCAGTAACAGGGGTTCCGGTCTGGACCGTCTCGTGCAAGGAGGGTAAGCACGTCAACGCACGAAAGGCGACCGTCATGAAGATAGTAGCTACTGAGATGGGCGGGGTCAGAGAGGCCCTCGAACGAAAAGAGGCGGAACTGGGTTGGATATTGCGAGCTCGAGACGGCATCGCCATCGAGAAGAGCGCGGACCAAATGGACGAGATCCAGTATGCGTCGGAACGGGATCTGGCGATTCGGAACGTCGACCGCGACTCGGCCCTGCTGCGTCAGGTGAAAGCCGCCTTGCGGCGGATTCACGCGGACAGTTTTGGAACCTGCATTGACTGCGAATACGCGATCAGTTCAAAACGCCTCGCAGCCGTGCCATGGGCGACGCGCTGCATCCAGTGCCAGGAAACTGCCGAGCGGGAACGGCAGGAGTCGAGTGACGAGACTCTGGTCAATGCCGCGTGAGTGGCAGTCCTGGTGGCTCACCGATCGCCGTTAGATGAGCCCCGGTTATTGCGAAGGTAAAGAACCGAAGAAAGTGGGTCACTTTGTGAAAACAGCCTCCAGCATCCGAACCATCGCGTTTCTCGGCGACTACTTGCCGCGTAAGTGCGGTATTGCCACGTTTACGTCCGACCTGCTTGGGGCCGTGGCGGAGCGCCATCCGCAAAGCCGCTGCTTCGCGGTCCCGGTCAATGACATTGAGGGATGCTACCAGTATTCCGACGTCGTTCGCTTCGAGATTGAGGAACAGGATCTGGCGTCTTACCAGCGGGCCGCAGACTTCTTGAACTCGAGCGACGTGGATGCTGTCTCGGTCCAGCACGAGTTCGGAATTTTCGGCGGGCCGGCCGGCAGCCATTTATTGGCGCTGTTGCGCGAATTGGAGGTGCCGGTAGTCACCACGCTCCACACCGTTCTCCGCGCTCCGAACGCCGACCAGCGTCGCGTGATGCAGGAATTACTCGCGCGCTCAACCCGGCTGGTCGTCATGACGGAGCGGGGACAATCGATCTTGCAAGAGGTTTACCAGGTGCCGGCGGCTAAGATCGATCTCATCCCGCATGGTATTCCCGATGTGCCATTCTTCCCCCCGGATTATTACAAGGACCAGTTCGGCGTGGCGGGAAAGAAGGTGTTACTGACCTTCGGGCTGCTTTCACCGAACAAGGGGATAGAGCACGTGCTCAATGCTCTCCCGGATGTGGTAGCGGAGTTTCCCGACGTCGTCTATATACTGCTGGGCGCCACGCACCCCAACGAGTTGCGCACCAGGGGGGAAGCCTACCGCCTCAGTCTCGAGGCCGTCGCCAGGAAAAACAAAGTCGAGAACCACGTCATCTTCCATAACCGTTTTGTGGAGTTGAAGGAATTGACCGAGTTCATTGGAGCGGCGGATCTTTATATCACTCCTTATCTGAACGAAGGCCAGATTACGTCGGGAACATTGGCTTATGCATTTGGCGCGGGCAAAGCCGTGATCTCGACTCCGTATTGGCATGCGGCCGAATTGTTGCGGGACCAGCGTGGCGTGTTGGTGCCATTCGCGGACCCGATGGCGATTGCGCGCGAGGTGAGTGGGTTGTTACGCGATGAAGCGCGCCGGAACGCCATGAGCGATAACGCCTACAAGTTGGGACGCGAAATGGTGTGGAGCAATACGGCGCGGCTGTACATGCGCTCCTTCGAAACGGCACGACGTCAGGCGGAGGCGGCGCCCCGCGAATCTGTTGCCGCGGGAGTGTTCGGTCCTCGGCCGCATGAGTCGCCGGAGTTGAATCTGGATCATCTTTACCGTATGACCGATTCGACCGGCATCTTCCAGCACGCCAGCTTCACTGCGCCGAATCTATCGGAAGGCTACTGCACCGACGACAATGCCCGCGCACTCATTCTGGCGGTGCTCCTCGGCCAGTTGGAAGAAGCTCCCAAGCGCGTCCGAACGCTTGCCACAACCTATGCTGCGTTCTTGAAGGGCGCCTTCAACAAAAAAACGACCCGTTTCCACAACTTTCTTAGTATTGACCACCGTTGGCTGGATGAACAGGGATCCGAAGATTCTCATGGGCGGGCGATTTGGGCGCTGGGCACCGCCGTGGGGCGCTCGCCTCATTGGAGTTCCCAGATGATGGCCGAGCAACTCTTCGTGCAGGCGTTGCCGGCCGTGTTGGATTTCACTTCGCCGCGGGCTTGGGCATTCAGCCTGATTGGCATTCACGAATACCTGCGCCGGATGAAGGGTGACCGGCTGGCCTTCGATGTCCGCGAAGAACTAACCGCGCGACTGGTGGCGATCTTCGACCAAGTCGCCCAGCCTGGCTGGTCCTGGTTTGAAGAGGGGTTGACTTACGATAACGCGAAGCTGGCTCACGCCCTGATTGTCAGCGGACGCGCCACCGGACAGAGCGGCGTGTACGAACGAGGCATACGCGCGTTGCGCTGGCTGGTGGGCATACAGACCTCACAGCAGGGTAAACTGCGGCCGATTGGCAGCAACGGATTCTATAAACGGAACGGCGCGCGCGCCAACTTCGACCAGCAGCCCATCGAGGCGCAGACCACTGTCTCGGCTTGCCTGGAAGCGTACCGCGCCACAGCCGACCCGTGGTGGTACGAACAGGCGCAACGCGCCTTCGACTGGTTCCTCGGCTGGAACGATCTCGGGCTGGAACTCTACGCCGCACAGTCTGGCGGTTGCCGTGATGGTCTGCACGCGGACCGGAGCAACGAAAACCAGGGAGCGGAATCGATGCTGGCTTTCCTCCTGTCGCTGGCGGAAATGCGGCTCACACAGAACACCGCGGATGGCGTTCATCGAGCCGGTCTGGCAGCCCACATCGCCCAATGAAACAAATCGACGTAAAACGCAGCACGGTCATCTTGGACCCGGACCGTACTCATGTGCTGGCCCGTCCTTTTAGCATCATGAGCGACCAGCGCTCCGTTAAGATCTCCGCCAGAGTCATGGCTCTGCCCGAAAGTGCGGTCCATGCCCTCTTGGAGAAAGTTCGGGCCGAATTCGGCGACCGCCAACTCAAGATCGACGAATTCCTTCGCCGGAGGTTTGACGAGGTCAGTCCCTATCTGCTCAATGGCCAGAGACTGTCCGAAGAACGGAAGTTATTGCTGGGCGGATACTTTACTCACGAGTATTCGCTCGAAGCCGCTGCGTTGTTCAATCCTTCCATGGTGCCGCACATGGATCAGTCGGACCTTCCGCCCGGATCGTTGCGATTCATTCTGAGTTTACGCGCCACGGCCGAGGGGCATGTTTCCTCGATCGCCTTTCGAAGCGGATTGCTGGACGCCAACAGTAACATCACGATGGACCTGCCCTCCCGCTACAGCCTCGAGCCGATGCAAGTGCCCAACTCGACGTTTGAAAAAGCCCTGTTTGAACGGAAGCTTCAGGAACTCCATCTCATGGGCGATTTCAACCGGGAGGTTCTTAACGGCTTACCGGACGCATTCACGATGGAAGAGCTGCGCGCCAGTATCACTCGCACTGCCAGCCAGCTCCCGGAGCGAGAGCGGGAAACCACTAAGGCTGTGGCCAGAGAGACCCTGATGCTCGCCCGGTCCAATTATGAAGTCCAGTTCGCGCCGGAGTCGAGTTTGTCCGAACGGGTTTTGTTCCCTGTCACTCCTTCCCAGAGTAACGGAATCGAGGATGCTCGCTTCGTTCTCTTCCACAACGAGGACGGCACGCACACTTACTATGCGACGTATACCGCATACGACGGAAAAATGATCCTGCCCCAATTTCTCGAGACGTCCGATTTCCTTCGTTTCAAATTCATTACTTTGAATGGCCCGGCCGTCGAAAACAAAGGCATGGCGCTCTTCCCCCGAAAAATCAACGGCCTCTATGCGATGCTTGGCCGGCAGGACGCGGAGAATATCTACGTGATGTTCTCCGATCATCTCCATTTCTGGCATACCATGCAGCTTATTCTCGAGCCCAGGTTCCCGTGGGAGTTCATTCAGTTAGGCAACTGTGGCTCGCCGATCGAAACCGAAGCCGGCTGGCTCGTAATCAGCCATGGCGTGGGGCCAATGCGAAAGTACTGCATCGGCGCTTTCCTGCTCGATCGTGACGACCCGACCAAGGTTATCGGACGCCTGCCGGAACCGCTGATCAAACCAAATGCAGCCGAGCGCGACGGCTACGTGCCCAATGTCGTTTACTCATGCGGCAGCCTCGTGCATAACGGGCAGCTCCTCATTCCCTACGGGATATCCGACTACGCCACAACCTTCGCCACGCTGCCGCTTGACCAGGTCCTGGCCGCGATGGAATAGCGCCGCAGCAGCCTATGCAATTGTGATGCCAACGGCAAAATCTGCACTTTTCATGTGCAGAACTTGCATTTTCTGTCATCGCCCTCCCTACGATCTGCCAGCGCCCACAACTCGCAAGTGCGGCCTTGTTCTGGGCATTGGACGTCGTCATAGGAGCTCTGCAAATCATTGGGATTTCGAGGGTTGAAGCCCACGGCTTACTTTGCTTCTCCCCCTTGGCTAACGTTTTTTTGTGGTCGCGCTACTTTCTTCGACTCGGAGAATGGCCCTACACTTGCTATGGGTCGGTTGCTGGGCAGACTCAATCTCCTATCTGGTGTCTATCCTCTTGGGAACCGTCGCAGTTTTGCGCAGCCGAAGCCTGAGGGCGGAGGGTGGAAGAATGCGACAGAGATTGATTTGGTTGGTGATGGCTATAGCGGCTGTTATGCCCGCTTTTGGAAGTTCGATCTTCGCGGATCTGAGCGCTGCCAGCTCTTTCGGGATGCTCGGCGGCACGATTTCGGATACCGGGCTCTCTGTGGTTACGGGCAATGTTGGGGCCACCACTACGATTACGGGTTTCCCCCCGGCGATCGTAACCGCCGGTAGTACCGTTTATCCGGCTGGGGACCCGATCGCTATGGCCGCATACGGCGCCATTTTCAACCCCGGCGGCGTGTTCACCCTGGCAGAGGGTTTGCCATCCACGGGGTCGTTTAATACCAATACGAGCCAAACTTTCTTGGGAAACGTTGTATATGCGTCTGCGAGCGACATTTCGACGACTACAGGCACCAATTTGACCTTCGATGCCCAAGGCGACCCCACCAAAGTTTTCGTTATCCAAATTGACGGGAACCTCACCGTGAACGGTGCTATGACCTTTACGCTGTTAGGCAACGCGCAGGCGGATAACATCTTCTGGATCGTGAGGGACGCCGCCACGATCAGCGTCGGAAACTCCCCACAGATCGACAACTCCGGATCGATCATCTTTGACGGAAACATTCTAGCGGGAACGAGCTTCACCATGTCCGCTGGGTCGGGGGGAAGTGGGGTGCAGGCGGGCACCATCAACGGCTGTGTGTTCGCAGATACCGCGAACACCTTGGCCGCCTTTACGGACGTTGGCGGCTGCGCCGCCACTACCGCGGGCCTCCCCGCAGGGGGCGGCAGTGTCCCTGAGCCGGGGTCCGCAGCACCGGTGAGCCTCGGTGGGATGATGATAGGCATTTTGGCGTGGCGGAGATTTCGGGGCAGCCTCTGTTAGGCAACAATACCTGCACTTTCCGCAACAGAACCTGCATCTGCTGTAGCCGCTTTCACCTTCCACCGGCGCCGTAGTTTGTGCGCAGTTTGTCGAAGTCTCCTCATAACTCCTTTAGTCTGCATGGTTGCGCTGCCCGTGGCCGGTTGAACTAACGATGGCTCCCGCCGTGCACTACGTAGAAAGGCTGGAGAACCGGGACACTGTGACCGATGCAGGTCGCTCCAAACTCGGAGACTGCCCTGATGGCTCTCCTGACAAGCCATGTGGCGCGAGAGCGCCAGGCGAGCGGGAAAAGGACAAAAGGACAAAAGGACAACAATAAAATGAAGATCATTGGTGCGTTTTTGACGGTGTGCGGACTCGTGGCGGCCCAGGCGCCGCAGGCTCCAAACCCGGTTCAGCACTCAACCCAAATTGAGGCCGGGATGGCCGCTGGCTCGGTACCAATCTATCGGGTCACAGTGGTAGCCCGGACCACGAAAGCCATTAACTACAATCACCGCAGCGGATCCACGGAGATCGGTTTCCGCGGCACGGAGCTCTTACCTGGTGCCCGCGGCGAGGCCAAGGTGGAGAGCAAACAAGGCGTGATCAAGATCGACGCGCGCATGGAGAAGTTGGAGCCCGCCACCAAGTTCGGTCCCGAGTACCTGACCTACGTGATGTGGGCCATCACCCCCGAGGGCCGTGCCACCAACGTTGGCGAGGTGCTCTTGGATGGAGACAAGACTAAGTTGGATGCCACCACGGAGTTGCAGGCGTTCGGCTTAATTGTAACTGCCGAGCCCTATTTCGCCGTAACTCAACCCAGCGA
The DNA here is from genome assembly GCA_050010695.1 of Bryobacteraceae bacterium. Taxonomy (GTDB): domain Bacteria; phylum Acidobacteriota; class Terriglobia; order Bryobacterales; family Bryobacteraceae; genus Bog-375. The sequence continues at coordinate 7,171 of JBEKKO010000128.1, read as the reverse complement.
CGTCGTGGTCATGGAGAACTTCGTCAGACCGGATACCACCGGAACGATTGAACAGGTCGACGCGAAGTACGAACTCTTACAGAGGGGCCAGTACACCGTGAACGTCAACCCGGCCGAGATCAAGCCCATGCGGCTGGACTCGAAGGTGCCGTTGGAACTCTACGAAGCGCGCAATGCCGTCCAGATCGCACGCTGGACCGGCGCCGAGAGATACGCCCCCGAGACCTTCCAAAAAGCCGTCCAGGGCCTGGAGAATGCCGAAGGCTATCTGACGGGTAGGGCCGGAAGGAAGCCCATTGGCACGGTGGCGCGTGAGGCCGTTCAAATGGCCGAAGACGCCCGCATCATCACGGTAAAGAAGATCGATGAAGAGCAATTGAGCAACGAGCGGCTGGCTGCGGCGGATCGCGAAGCGCGCGCTGAGAGCGCCCGCGCCGCGGCACAAGCCGACGCCACGCGTGTCGCAAACGACGCCGCGACGGCGCAGGTTGCCGCGCAGGCCGAAGCGGACCGCGTGAGGCAAGAGAACGCGGCGAAGATGGATGCTGCCCAAGATGCAGCCAACCGTGCAAAGCGTGACAACGAAGCACAGATGGCCGCCGCGCAGACTGAAGCCAATCGCTTGAAACTCGAGAACGACGCCAAGACGGCCGCCGCGCAGACCGAAGCGGACCGGCTGAAAAAGGATAGCGATGCGCAGATGGCCGCGGCGCAGACTGAAGCCAATCGCTTGAAGATCGAAAACGACGCGCAGCGCGCCGGCACCCAGGCCGAACTCGATCGCGCGGCCAAGGAGAAGGCGCAGGCGGAAACGGAGAAGGCCGAACTGCGAGCTCAGTTGCTGGCCCAATTCAACGCCGTTCTACAGACTCGCGACACGGCGCGTGGTTTGATCGTGAATATGTCGGATGTTCTCTTCGACACCGCCAAGTATTCGCTGCGGCCTCTGGCGCGCGAGAAACTGGCCAAGGTTGCCGGCATCGTCTCCGGGCATCCGGGTCTAAGGCTGGATGTCGAAGGTCACACCGATAGCGTCGGCGGCGATGAGTACAATCAGCAGCTTTCCGAACAGCGCGGCGGGGCAGTGCGCGATTATCTGACCCAGCAAGGAATGCCGGCGAGTTCGGTCACCTCGAGGGGCTTCGGCAAGACTCAGCCGGTTGCTTCCAATGACACCGCAGCGGGCCGGCAGTTGAATCGCCGCGTGGAGATAGTGATCTCCGGCGACGTGATTGGCACGGAGATCGGCATACCGATCGCAGCAGCCCGGTAATCCAAGGAGAACATGACACGGGGGCCGGCCGGTTGCCAGCAGGCCCCCGTACCCGTCTTGAGCGGCCTTTTAATCTAGTCCCCCGCCGGCGCCACCGCTCGCGCTTCATCCGCGGCGATTGCGGCGTTCACTTTGCACATGTGGTCGTACCAGGTGAACTTCAGGATGAGCGACGTCACGCCGACCACGGCCAAACAATACCAGATGGCGGGAATGTTGGTCCGGATCACGATGTAGATCGGAAGCGCGACCAGGGCGACCTGCCAGGTTATGCCCACCACGATGTTGAACATGTCGCGCCCAAAATCCTGGTTCGGCTGGAAGGTGGGATACTGCGCCATCACCTTGGCGCGAACCGGGCCCCAGAAACCCCACGGACGCACGCGGCGGTAAAACTCCATCAGAACCGCATCCTCTTCGGGTTGGGTGAGGAGGGTGCCGAGCAGGCAGCCAATCATGCCGACCACGAACACCAGGCCGAAGCCGAGCGAGACGTCCAGGTTTAGCGCGTGCAGGCTCGCGAAATTCTGCAACGAGGGAATCCTGCTCAGGATCACGGGAACCGTCACAGAGGCCGTCATGCCGGTGACCATACCCCAGAAGTAACCGTACCCGTTAAAGCGCCACCAATACCACTTCAGGACGTTGGAGGCCGTGTAGCCGCCCCAGAGCCCGGAGACAATCCAGATCACCACCGAATTCACCGAAGAGACATACCAGCCGATCAGAACGCCGATCACCACCACCAGAAACGAGCTGAGGTAACTCAGCCGCACATAGGTCCGGGGGTTCGCGTTCGGGTTGATGTAGCGCTTGTAAATGTCGTTGACGAAGTACGGCGGCGCGGCGTTGACCGTGGCGGCGAAGTTCGACATGTAGGCCGCCAGCAAGCCGGCGATCAGGAATCCCAGCAGGCCGGCCGGGACGAAGTGCTCCAGCGCTAACGGCAACACCAACTCGAAATCCACCTTGGTTCCCATTCCCCTGAGCTGGTCGCTGAAGAAAACGATGGCCAGGATGGTCAGCCCGGTGATCAGAAAGTACCGCGGGAACGTGAGCACAACGTTGACCCAGCCGCTCATCATGGAAGCCTCGCGGGGATTCTTCGAGGAGAGCACTCGCTGCATGTCGTAATTGGGGGCGGGGCCGGCCGCGCTGATGAGCACTCCCTTGAACAGCAGCGCCATCACGAAGAAGCCAAACAGGCCGTAGCCGTCTTCGGCAATCTTCGCATTGGCGGCCGGGAGCAGCGTGGACCAGTCCATGTTGAGGTGCCAGCCGAAGAAGAGATTGTCCCAGCCCGCGGGAACGAACTTGGACAAGGCCCCCGGCGCGATCTTCGTCATGGCGATGATACCGACCGCGAATGAGGCGATCGAAAGAATGCAGAATTGCAGCACCTCGGTGATCACGACGCTAAACATGCCGCCCTTGATGACGTAAATGGTCGTGATCGCGATCAACATGAGCGCATACTGGTTGGGGCTGAAACTCCACGGCAGGAAGTTCGCGGCGAATTTTCCAATACCTTTGAATCCGTAACTGAAGAACCCGATGATGCCGAAGAAAGCGTAGACCACCACGATGATGTGCGCCAGTTGCGCGCCGCGGCCCTTGCCGAACCGCGTCTGAATCCAATCGGCGCCGGTCATGGCGTTGGAACGGCGCAGCCAGCTCGAGAGGAACACCATCAGGAAGACCTGATTGAAAGTAGGCCACAGCCACGGGATCCAGACGCTCTTCACGCCGTAAACGAACGCCCAGTACACCAGCAGCATGGTGCCGCTGACGTCGAACATGCCGGAAGCGTTCGACACGCCCAGCACATACCAGGGCATGGTGTTGCCGCCCAAAAAGTAAGCCTTGATGTCGCGGGAAGCGCGGTTGGAAACCCAATAGCCGACCACCACGGTGGTGGCCAGATAGAGGACGATAATCGCAATGTCGATAACATGTAGGTGCATCCGGGACCTAACCTCTTCCGGCCCGCACCCGCTCGTGACAACGTGGGTGCAGGCACACTCAATGCGGCCCGCATCAGCCGCTCATGAACCAAGCATCATAACAGAATGGGTGCTGGAGAAATGGGCCTGCTGGGCGGGGCCAAAACACAGGCAAGCTGGGCAAGCTAAAAGCATGCCCCACCAAAGCAACCGGTGGTGGAATTGAAGCCGGGGATCGAGGAGAACTATTGGGCAGGGGCCTGCGCGGTCATTTTTTCGGCTTCCGCGAGGCGCGTCCGTGCGTCGGAGGCGTCACCGGCGTTGGGCATCAGTTGGAGGTAGGCGCGCAAGTGCTGGACGGCGGCGGCGTAATCTTTCCGGCTGGCCAGGATCACGCCCGCCATGCGTTCGATCTCCGGAAAAGCGTGCCGTGAATCGAGCGCTTGCGCCTGCTCGATAGTCCGCTCGGCCGCCTCCGGCTTGCGCAGGTTGTAATTGGCCACGGCGGCGTACAGGTACAGTTGCGGGTAATCGCGCGGATCCAGCTCGATCGCTTTGGTGGTGAGGTCGACGACCTCCTGCCACCTTCGATCCCACAGCGCCACGGTGGCCAACTGGAGGTACGGATCGACCATGTTCGGGTCGGTGTGCACCGCGCGCTCGAAGGAGGCGCGGGCGGAATCCAGGGTGCCGCCGGCTACCTCGAGCTTGCCGAGCGCGCACCACGCCGCGGCGTATTGTGGGTAGACCGCAACAGCTTCTTCGAGGTGCTGCCTGGCGCGGTCGGTCTTTCCGGCGGTGGCTTCCTCCTGTGCGCGCACGAAGAGTTTCTGGGCCTCCTTGGGAACAGCCAACGATTGGGCGGTGACCACGGAGCCGTCGCCGCGCGACCCGTCGGGCCGGATGACGATCACGCCGATATCCGGGTTCTCCATCAAATGCAAAGGCTTGATCGGCACGCTATTCGAGTGGTAGCCGGACAGCACGGCGCGCAACTCGCAATCGAGCAACCTCCCGTCGGAAGTGAGGGAAGCGCCGGCTTCCTCACTGGCGACAGAAGGCACGCCCTGAATTGGCGCCGTGACGGAAGGCGCGAGCCGATCCTGCTCGTTGGCATCCTGGGTAACCGCGGCGGTGGAACCGAAGTGGATTCCGAAATTGCCCTGCGCGTCGGTGAAGCCTTCGGAATGGGGAATCGAATTGCAGACGCGTTCGATCTTGGCCGGCCGCGGCGGCGGCGATCCATTCTCCAGCAACACGCGGCCCGTGAGCAGGACGGCGGCGTGGGTCACGGGAGCGGAGGTGACCGTAAGGTTGGTGGTGCCGGCGGTCATCATCGCGGCGGTAGTCGCATTGCTAGCGCTTGGCAGCCCCTGGCTCCACGCCGGCCCGAGCGGCGACAGCGCCGCGAGGAGCAACACCAGCGGCCGCATTCTTGCGAAGCGTGTCATCCGGCAGGTCCCTCCCTGATTCGCTGACGTTATTATGTCACGAACGGAGGCCGTTGGACAGAGGCTGACTCGGGTGTGGGACATAAATGGAGGGATCGGGCTGGGCGCTGTTTTGGTACCGTACATCCTAGCGTAATGATACGTTAGGATGAGGAGGCGCCCTGTGCCTGAATCTCTTGCCAGTCTGGAACAGCAACGTTCCGCCATCTTGACCCATTTCGTGGAGTTGGGGGATTTCCGCCGCGGCTCGATTACCGCCATTCAGGGACGCTGCGGCAAGCCCAACTGCCACTGCCATCTCCCCAACCAATCCGGCCATGGCCCCAACTACCGGCTCACCTTCAAAGTGGGCGGAAAAACGGTTAGCGAGACCTTCTCGTCGCCCGCCGAAATGCACAAGGCGCAGCGTGAGGTGGAGGCCTTTCATCGCTTCCGGCAACTGAGTCAACAATTACTGGAAGTCAACGAGAAGATCTGTCGCGCACGCCCGGTAGAGGATGTCCTGACCCCGGAGGGAAAAAAACGGCCGAAGCGATCCAACGCGAGGCGGCCCAGGAAATAGCGGCGCTGTTGATCGGAAAGCTGGTCAACGCGATTCGCGCCGCGGTCGATCGTTAGCCGGAAGCCGTCGATGCGATCGGCCAGGAGGCCAACTACTTGGAGAAGAATGCCCACCGCATGCGCTATCCCGAGTTCCGTCGCGAAGAGTTGTTTGTAGTTCCGTCGCGAAGAGTTGTTTGTTGGGTCGGGAGTGATCGAAGCCGGCTGCAAAACTGTCGTCGGCAGCCGCCTCAAACAGTCCGGGATGTTCTGCACAATCCGCGGCGCTAACGCCCTCATCGCCCTCCGCTGCAACCCTCTCAGCGGCAAGTTCGGAGACTACTGGTCTACCCGCCAGGAGCCCGCGTGATCCTCCCCAGATTTGTCGCACACCCGGGGGTGGGGTACCGCCGGTCTCGAGACTGGAGTTACTCTCCACGCACGAACTTCCTCCACCGATTTGGGGCAGTTTGCAGCAAGTTGCGGTCAGGCAGGGGGCGCGCAGGTTCACGAGTTGAATCCGTCGGCAGCCGCTATATGCGTTGCAGGGCGACGAGTTCGCGTTGCGCGCGCGTGTCTTCAGACTCTTTGTCATTTGAGCGTGCGGCGGCACCTCGCCTCGGCGACGCTAATAGTGCACGAGCGCTTCCGCCCCGCCAACCCTATCGTGGTGCCTCGTATCAGGGCACGGCTTCAGTCGGCTTCAGTCAGGCTTCAGCCGGCTTCAGCCGCGTCAGGCACTGGGCGCTTCACCATGCTATAGTCTGGCCATGATACCGGACCATTCCGTTTCCCGCCGCTCTTTTCTCGCCGCTACCGGAGCCGCGGGCCTGGCGTTCGGCGCGCCGGGTGTGTCCATCCCGGTCGGCCTGGAACTCTATTCGGTTCGCGAGGAACTGGCCAAGGATCTGACGGGTACTCTGCGCGAGGTGGCGCGCGACGGTTACCAGGTCGTGGAATTCTACGCGCCCTACTACAGTTGGACCACCGACTATGCCAAGATGGTGCGCAAGCTGATGGACTCGCTCGGCATCCGCTGCAACTCGACCCACAACGGCGGCGATGCGCTGGCTCCCGCGGGGCTCGACAAAGCCATCGAGCTCAACCAGATTCTGGGCGCCAAATATATCGTCTGGGCCAGCGCCGGCAAGCCCGACGGCCTCGATGGTTGGAAAGCGGTCGCCGAGAAGCTGACCGCGGCCGCCGCCAAGTTGAAGCCGCTCGGGATGGGCACCGGCTATCACAATCATCAACTGGAGTTCATTCCCATCGAGGGCAAACGCCCGATCGAGGTCATCGCCGCCAATACGCCCGCCGAGGTGATGCTACAGCTCGACGTCGGCACGTGCATCGAAGCCGGCTCCGATCCGGTGGCGTGGATTCAGGCCAACCCCGGCCGCATCCGCTGCATTCACTGCAAGGATTGGGCGCCCGGCGAAGGCAAGGGCTACCAGGTGCTGTTCGGCGAGGGCGTGGCGCCGTGGCCGGCCATATTCCAGGCGGCCGAAAACGGCGGCGACGTCGAATACTATCTCATCGAGCAGGAAGGCAGCCGCTTCCCGGAACTCGAAACCGCCGAACGCTGCATCGCAAACTGGAAGCACATCAAGGGTTGACACGCGGCAGTGGTGAGTCAGTTTCCGGATAGTAGGGGACAAACCGCCCGGAGCGCGAGTAAACACCGCGGCGTTACACAGGATCTATTCGCAGCCTGGGACATCCAGTCCTCGATTGAGATCGATCTGCCCGGGCGTCCGCTAGCAAGCGCTTCAAGGTGGTGGGGACCGACGCGCACTATATGGCTTGCAGCTGGATCACTCCTGAGCGAGTCGGCAGAGTCTGTAGCCTACGAAAAAGAGCCAGGCCGTGGCAAAGAGGGCATTGCCGATTATGGTCAGACTCAGGCCCGTTAGCGAAGCGATCCCGAGGATGCCTGTGGCCAAGCCCAAATAGGCCGTGATGTT
>JBEKKO010000127.1:0-14076 GCA_050010695.1 Bryobacteraceae bacterium | reverse complement strand
TGCCGCCCGATCCGTGGGAATCGACCATGGCCAAGACTGGTCCGCTGCTGCCGCCCGATCCGTGGGAATCGACCATGGCCAAGACTGGTCCGCTGCTGCCGCCCGATCCGTGGGAATCGACCGCTGCTTAAGGTCGCCTTCCAGCACTGCTATTTGGGTTCAACCCGGCGCCGTGACGTGCTCACGCCGCTTCCCGCTGGCTAATCGGGCACGCTGATTCGCCCGCATTTCTCACAGCCCCCTTACTTCGAAGCGTGGCAGGCCGTGCCCGCGCCAGGCTGGCGGACTGAGCTTTGAGGAACGCGCGCTAGCCGGTGTCGGCTTCGGTTGGCTCGACCAGTTTGTCGACGTGGACGCTGTAGATGGCGGGGTGGCCATCGCGATCGCTCTGGAAGAGCACGTGCCGGCTGTCGGGGGAAAAAATCGGCGCCACAGTTTCCGGGTGGGCGGCTTTGTGCTCGCACAGGGTGAATTCGCGGCGGGTGACGCGCAGCAGCAACAGGACTGTGGGAGAGCTCCGGTTGGCGCTGGCGCCGACGAACACCGAAGAATCGCGGTTGGCGCCGAAGCAGGCGAACTGGCTGGTTTTGGCGATTAAGTGGTCGGCGGCGGCATCGGGCGAGAACTCGCGAATGGCGTGCAAGCGGGCGGGATCATCGGGGAAATTCAGGTATTGGATGTTCCTGCCGTCGGGGCTCCAGAGGGCAGAGCCGATACGGCCGGGCGCCAGCTTGAGCCGGCGGTTGCTGGCGCCGCTCGAATCCGCCAGCCAGAGCGCCTCTTCGGCTTGCCGGCACAGAATCTGATCGTGGCCGGGCCGCGCCAGGGGATGCTCGATCGAAAACCGCGCTTCGATCACGGTGCGGGAACTGCCTTGTGCCAGGGAGACGGCGCGCAGGCGGGAGCCTTCGCCGCGCCGCTCGGCGAACAGTGCGTGCGCGCCGTCGGGTGTCAAACTCATCCCGGGACAGCGTTCCCAGCCGTCCGGAATCCGGTAGATTTCACGCTGCCGCAGAGTGCCCAGGTTGACGTGGAGCAGAGATCGTCCGGCGAAGCAGCAGAACGACCGGTTGTCGGGCGACAGCGCCAGCGAGGCGACGTCCAGTTCGGCGACATCGGTCAACTGGCGCGCCTCGCCGGTTTTGAGGTCGATGCGGAAGGCCTGCGGCTGGCCGGTGCGGTTGGCGCCACAGATCAGGCTGGCGCTCGAGTGCGCCACGGCGCGGTTGTAATAAGCCGGCAGCGCGCTCGTAAACGCGGGATCGGTGAGGCGGACGACTTCGATCTCGGTGGTGGGGTCCTGGTAGCGCAGCCACTCGGGGCGAAGCGCAGTACCCTTCTGGCTCTGCGCGGCCAACCTGAGGGCGGCCAGCGCCGATCCGAGGAACGCCCTGCGCGAGGCTCGGCTCGCGGTACCCGCCATGATTCGATGGTAGCAACAGCGCAAATAGGACAGACCATCGCCTTTGGCGGTCTGTCATGATTCGCCCAGGCGCGACAGTTGACAGACGACAAAAACCGATCGTCCGTCCTACCTCTACGGGACCGGCTGGCGCGCTGTCCCAGGAAAATACGGGCAAGCTAAAAGCATGCCTCACCAGCGGAGTAAAATGGAGGTTACGGACTTTTCCTCCTCCTCGAGAACTGCATGATTGTCGATGTTGTCCTGGCCAAGATTTTTGGCACGAAAACCGAGCGCGAGACCAAGGCGATGCGGCCCATGGTGGCGGCGATCGGCGATCTCGAAGCGTCGATGCGCTCGCTCGCCGACATCGATCTGGCCGCCAAGACGATCGAGTTCAAGGAGCGAATCGCGCAAGGCGCGCCGCTCGACGATCTGCTGATCGAGGCGTTCGCGGTGGTGCGCGAGGCGGGGCGGCGGGTGCTGAACATGCGGCACTTCGACGTGCAGTTGATTGGCGGCATCGTGCTGCACCGGGGCAAGATCTCGGAAATGAAGACCGGCGAAGGCAAGACGCTGGTGGCGACGCTGCCGAGTTACCTGAACTCGCTCGAAGGCAAGGGCGTGCACCTGGTGACGGTGAACGATTACCTGGCCAAGCGCGACTCGGAATGGATGGGCCGGCTGTATAAGTTCCTGGGGCTGCAAGTGGGGGTGATCGTCCACGACCTGGACGACCAGGAGCGCAAGACCGCTTACAACTCCGACATCACTTACGGCACCAACAACGAATTCGGCTTCGATTACCTGCGCGACAACATGAAGTTCCGGATCGAGGATTGCACGCAGCGCGGGCACCACTATGCGATCGTCGACGAGGTGGATTCGATTCTGATCGACGAAGCGCGGACGCCGCTGATCATTTCCGGCCCCAGCGAGGAATCCACCGACAAGTATTACAAGGTCAACCGGATCATCCCGAAGCTGGTGCGCGGCGAGGTGATCGAAGGCAAGGACCCCGGGGAAAAGTACACCACCGGCGATTACACCATCGACGAAAAGCACAAGAGCGCGGCGCTGACCGAAGAGGGAGTGTTCAAGGTCGAGAAGCTGCTGAATGTTCCCAACCTGTACGACCCGGCTTACATCGAATTCAACCACCACGTGCAGCAGGCGCTGCGCGCGCACGTGCTGTACACGCTGGACCGCGATTACGTGGTGCGGGATGGCGACGAAGGGCCGGAGGTGGTGATCGTCGACGAATTCACCGGACGGCTGATGCCGGGCCGGCGCTGGTCGGACGGACTGCACCAGGCGGTGGAGGCGAAGGAAGGGGTCAAGATTCAGCGCGAGAACCAGACGCTGGCGACCATCACTTTCCAGAATTACTTCCGCTTGTACAAGAAGCTGGGCGGGATGACTGGCACGGCGGAAACCGAAGCCGCCGAATTCCAGAAGACCTACAACCTGGATGTGACGGTGGTGCCGACCAACCGCACGCTGATCCGCAGGGAAAACCACGACGTGGTTTACCGCACGGAAGACGAGAAATTTCGCAACGCGGCCAAGGAAATCAAGACCGTGACCGAGACCGGGCAGCCGGTGCTGGTGGGCACGATTTCGGTGGAGAAATCCGAGCGGCTGTCGGGCATTCTGAAGCGGATGGGCGTGCGGCACGAGGTGCTGAACGCGAAGAATCACGAGCGGGAAGCGTCGATTGTGGCGCAGGCGGGGCGCCAGGGCGTGGTGACGGTTTCGACCAATATGGCGGGCCGCGGCACCGACATCCTGCTGGGCGGCAACCCGGAATTCATGACCAAGGACGCCTGCCTGAAGGAGAAAGTGGCGGAGCGGCTGCCGGAAGAGCAGGCGCAGTACATCGCCGACGAACATTTCTATTACTTCACGCACCACGAGCAGTTCTACCGGGTGCGGCGCGACAAATGGGACGAGTTGTATGCGGGGTTCAAGGAGCAGACGGACGCGGAGCACGACGTGGTGGTGGGCCTGGGCGGACTGCACATCGTGGGCACCGAGCGGCACGAATCGCGGCGCATCGACAACCAGCTTCGCGGGCGCGCCGGCCGGCAGGGCGATCCCGGCAGCTCCAAGTTCTTCCTCTCTTTGCAGGACGACCTGCTGCGCATCTTCGCCGGGCAGAAGATGCAGAAACTGTTTCTGCACCTGGGCATGGTGGAGGACGAGCCGATCGAGAGCAAGATGATCTCGAAGCAGATTGCCAGGGCGCAGGAGGCGGTCGAAGTGCAGAACTTCGAAGCGCGCAAGCACCTGCTCGAATACGACGACGTCAACAATAAGCAGCGGCAGGCGGTGTACGGCCTGCGCCGCGGGTTGCTGGAAGGGGTGGATCAGAAAGAGCACATCCTGGACATGGCGCAGGGGATCGTGGAACAGTTCGTGGACATGCGCTGCCCCAACGACAAACATCCCGACACCTGGGACCTGGGCTCGCTGCGCAACGACGTGCTGAGCCAGTTCGGCGCCAAGATCGACCTGGCGGACCTGGGCAACCTGACCAAGGACGAGATCTCCGACGCGATCGCGGACAAGCTGAAGCAGAAATACGAAGAGAAGGAAGCGCTGGTGGGCGCCGACACCATGCGGCACGCCGAGCGCATGGTGATGCTGAACGTGATCGACAACCAGTGGAAGGACCACCTGCTGTCGATGGACGAGCTGAAACAGGGCATCGGCAACCGCGCCTACGGGCAAAAAGATCCGCTGGTGGAGTACAAGAAGGAATCCTTCGAGCTGTTCAGCGCGATGATGGACCGCATCGAGGACGAAACGGTGCGCTACCTGTACTTCCTGCAGGTGACGCAAAACGCTCCCGTGCTGCCGTTTCCGGAAGAAGGCGAAGAGGGAGAAGACGGCCAGGGAGACCATTCAAACGGGCCTTCGGGGCCGAAGCCGACGCCCAGCGAGGCCGCCGCCGAGGCGCAGCGCCAGGCGGCCAAGAGCACCATGGAGGACTACACGCGCAATATTCAGCGCAAGAAGGAAAGGGAGCTGCAGGACCTGCAATTCGTGGGCGGCGATTCGACCAGCGCTTCGAAGACGGTGAACGGCGGGCAGAAGGTGGGCCGCAACGATCCGTGCCCCTGCGGCAGCGGCAAGAAGTACAAGAGATGCCACGGGGCGTAGGTGGGGCATGCTTTTAGCTTGCCGGCTCTTGGGTGTATTATGCTTTAGCTTGCCCGCGCCGGACGTATGACTGTTGAAACGCATTTTCGAAAGACCCTGCGAGAGGCGGTAGCGGTTTCGGAATCGCTGCTCGATCTGGAGCCGGCGCTGGAGACGGCCGGCGCCTGGTGCGTAGAGGCGTTGCGCGCGGGCCGCAAGGTGCTCACCTGCGGCAACGGCGGCAGCGGGGCGGATGCGCAGCATTTCTCCGCGGAGCTGATGGGCAGATATGTTGACGACCGGCCGGCGCTGGCCGCTGTGACGCTCAACGCAGACACGGTGCTGTTGACGGCAGTCGGCAACGACTATGGCTACGACCAGGTTTTCGCGCGCCAGGTGCGCGGGCTGGGGAAGGCCGGCGACATTTTGATCGTGTTCACCTCGAGCGGCAATTCGCCCAACGTTCTGCGCGCGCTCGAGGCCGCGCGGGAACTGGGGCTGCGATCCATCGCCTTTCTGGGCCGCGGGGGCGGGCAAGCCAAGCTCCTTGCCGATTGCGTCCTGCTGGTTCCCCATGCCGTCACCGCCCGAATTCAGGAAGCGCATCAGTTTCTACTGCACGTCCTGATGGACCGGATCGAAGCCGGCCGCTAACTATTCTGCTGTGATCCCTATTTCGGATGGGGGCTGACCGCGAGGATGTGATACGTGTCATCGATGATTTTGAAATAGAACCGCCAGTCCTTGTTGCCCCTTGCCTGCCAGCGGTCGTTGCTTTCGTCGTACTTCTTGGCGTGCAGGGAGGGGTGGTGGAGGTCCCGAACCAGGAAAGTCACCTGCTTGAAAAACGCTTTGCGAACAGTGGGAGGTGCATTTCCCAAGGCCTCAATGACAGCATGGCTGTATACGACCTTCATCGTGAACGTTTGGGTTTCTTAAGAGCGATCCGCTTCTTCAGTTGGCCATTCATGTCGGCGATCATTTCTTCGGCGGTGCCAAACGGGCCGCGAAAAGGACCTTTTTCGGCTTCGGCGAGTTGGGCGTCGATGATGCGGCGCTGTTTCGGCGTGTACTCGGCATCCGCACTGGGAAGTCTGGGGACGATGGTGATCACGCTTCCGGAGACGTTGAATTCCAGCCGGTCACCACGCTTGATCCCGGCCTGGCGCTGAACGCTGGGCGGCACAATCAAGCCGGTCCTGTTTTTCACGGTGACGGTCATAGCGAAATCCAACTACATATTCTGCCGTTAGCATAGCAGACGGGCGGTTTCCGTCAACGGTCCCCGGATATTCCGTCTACTATTCCTTATCGAGTTCCGCCGTCAGCGTGGCCCCGCCCATCACACAACTCCGGGTTGGCGATGTTCGCGTGCCCATCCCGGCGAGTCGCCTACTCCCAAACGATCTGATTCTCTTCGCACCAATCGACTGCGATCTGCCGCAGGGCCTTCGTGCGGAATGCGAACCAGGCCGCTTCGGCGCCGTTCCGCCGAAGGGTGTACTTGAAATTCCGGAACGCCCCGGCGCCGTGGATGGCGTGCAGAAGGTCTTCGCGAAGCCTGGCGGACTCGACCGAGTGCGAGAACTCCTCCATGATCGCCCATTCGTGAACATCGAACTTCGTGGGAAGCTCCAGGAAGCGGCCGGTCGAAACGATTCGCTTGGCAAGCTCCCATTCCGGCTTCTGCCAGTCGGGAAGATCCAATTCCTCCTCGCCGCTGCCCTCCTCCGCTGCGCGCAAAAGATCGTGAGAAACGGTCTCCACTTCGCCGGTGTCGAGATCCAGGTAAGAAGAGGCCTCGTCGAATTGCATCTCCAGCGCATCGACGATATCTTTCAGGCGAACCGTCGCGGACATGGCCTCGCGAACATCATACTGCCGTGGCTCCTGCCGTAACAAGTCCTTCGATTTACATTACAATGTGTCTGGTCGCACGAGGTTCCCGATGCGAAGTCTCACCGCTCAATTCATTCTGATAACTATCTCCGCTTTTCCGGCCGCCGCCAAGGCGGTGGTCTTCTGGCAGCCGGGCTTTCCGACGGTGTCCAGCCAGCCGGTGGCCCGCGAGACGCTTGCCAAGGCGTTCGAAGGCATGGGGCCGGTGTTCTCCGATCTCGATCGGCTCGAAGACCCGGCGGCCCTTTCGGGCGCGGATCTGCTGGTTCTTCCCTATGGGTCGGCCGCGCCGGCCGACGCCTGGAGCGCGATTATGGCGTATCTGCGCAGCGGCGGCAACCTGCTGGTGCTGGGAGGACAGCCGCTGCGCGTGCCGGTGTCAAGAATCGATGGCAAGTTCGTCGAGGGACCTCCGCAGGATAGCTACGCGCGCGACCTGAACCTGCAACACACTTACGCAGTGCCCAATCCGCAAGGGGCGCGGTTCGTCTGGCGCGCCGGTTATTCGTTCCTGCCCACGCTCGAGGTGCGCGCGCGGCGTTTCTTCGCTGTCGAGGGCCGGCTGAGCGGCCTTGGATACATGGTCATTGCGGATGGCGTGGAAGTGGCGGCGCCGGTGATCGTAGTGGACCATCGCGCGCCCGCGCGCCCCGGTTGCGAAGGAGGCGGGCGGGGCGGAGCCGGGATGGTGCCAGGCGGCCGGATAGTGATGCTCGACTTTGAACCGGAGCCTGGCTACTGGGCCTCGGTGGACGGCGTCAGCCTGATTCGCCAATCCGCCGATTACGCGCGCCAGGGCGCTACCGAGTTCTCGCTCGAACTGCCGTTCTCGACCGTGAAGCCGGGCGAGACTCCGCAGGTGATCGTGCATCTGCGCAACGCGCAGCGCGAGCGGCTGGGCGTGCCGCTCGCGGGCGAAGTGAAGATCGAGACGCTCTCCGGCGACCGGGTGCTCGAAACCCAGCGCGTGGCGGTGGCTGCGGGCCAGGAGATGCGCGCGGACCTGCCGCCGCAGACGCACGGTTTCTTCACCGTGCGCGGCGTGTACGAAGAAGGCGGCCGCCCGCGCGAGTTTCATCAAAACGCGTTTTGGGTGGAAGACTCGTCCCTGCTGACCTCGGGCCCGGTGCTGGGAGTTGCCGGCGACTTCCTCAACCGCGACGGGACGCCGTTCTTCGCGATGGGCACGAACTACTTCACCACCCAAGAAGACGGTTGGGATTTTGCCGGCCCGCGCAATGCATGGACCTGGGAAAAAGACTTCGCGGAAATGTCGCGCCATGGGGTGAACTTCGTTCGCACCGGCGTGTGGATGCCTTCGCTCGCGTTCCTCGATCCCGACAGCGGGGCGGCGCCGGAGCGGTTCCTGCGAAATTTGGAGGCCTATCTTCTTTGCGCGCGGCGCCACAACATCGTCGTCAACTTCACCTTCTACGCATTCATGCCGCGGCCCGGAATGGGATTGACCAAGGCGCCGCCGGAACGCGGCTGCGGTGCTGCACCAGCGGAGCCAGCGGCGGCTGTCGCTCCACCGCCCGGTCCCGGACCGAATCCTTATCTCGATCCCGCCGCCATTCGCGCCGAGCTGAACTACGTGCGCTCGGTGGTCGAGCGCTTCAAGAATGTTCCGTGGCTGTGCTGGGACCTGATCAACGAACCGAGCTTCTCCAATCCGGACCGGCTGTGGAAAGGCAACACGCCCAACGGCGACCCGGTGGAGCTTGCGGCGTGGCAGAAGTGGCTGGCCCGGAAATACGGCAGCTTAGCCGCACTGGCATCCGCCTGGGCCGTCACGCCCGAACGGCTAAAGAGCTTTGACGCCGTCCCGCTTCCCGCGCAGGCCGAGCTTGCCTTCAGCCGCTACGGCGTCCCGCGCGAGGTGCGCGCTCTCGATTACAACTTATTCGCGCAAGACTCGTTCACCGAATGGGTGCGGACCATGGTCACCAACATCCGCGGCACGGGCAGCAAACAACTGGTGAATGTGGGCCAGGACGAGGGCGGAGTCACCGACCGCCTGCTCAATCAGTTCTACGCCTCGGGCGGAGTCTCGTTCACCACCAATCACACTTACTGGCACGACGACGCGCTGCTGTGGGACTCGGTGGCGGCCAAGCGGCCCGGCGTACCGAACATCGTGGGGGAAACCGGCTACCAGCCGGTGTGGTCCACCGACGGATCGTGGCGCTACGACGAGCTGACCGGGTTCCCCATTCTGGAGCGCAAGTGGGCGCTCGGCTTTGCGGCGGCCAACAGCGGCGCAGTCCAGTGGGACTGGGCGCGCGAACCCGATTTCGGCATGAAGCGCAGCGACGGGTCGGCCAAGCTGTGGCAAGCCATGATGCGCGAGATGGGCCAGTTCGCGGAACGCGCCGCGCCGTGGGCCACCGGACTGGTCGAACCCCAGGTGGCGATCGTGCTGCCGCAGTCGCTGCAACTTTCGGTGCTGAACGCCGACGCGCTCGAGGCCCAGCAGAAGTGCGTCCGCGCGCTCTATCAATATGCGCGCGCGGAAGCCTATGCCGTGGGCGAGTACCAGATCGATCTGCTCGGCAGTCCCAAGCTGATCATCCTGCCTTCGCCGCGCGGCCTCACCCGCGAATCCTGGGAAGCCATCCGCGGCAAAGTGGAAGCCGGGGCCACCCTGCTGGTCTCGGGCGCGTTCGATGGCGATCCTTCCTTTCATCCGACCGGCCGCCAGGACGCGATCGGCCTCCCCTTCGAGGCGGGACCGCTGACGCTGCGGGAAACGCCGATCGAGTGGCCGGGTCACCAGGCGCGCCTGACCTTCGGAGCAGACAAGACCACGTTCCTCGACCGCGCCAATCTGCCCGGCGGCGGCACTTGGGCGGAAAAGCCGCTGGGGAAAGGCAGAATCCTCTTCTCCGCACTGCCGCTGGAACTCAACGATAATGTGCAGGCCATCGGCGACGTGTACCGGTATGCTTTGAAGACGGCTGGGGTCGAGCCCACTTACTCGACCGAGGTCGAGGACCCCGGCATTCTGATCTGTCCCACGCGGTATCCGCACGCCACGCTCTATGTGCTCACTTCGGAATCGCCGCGCCAACAGGTGGCCTTCCGCGACGGCGCCAGCGGCAAGACCTTCCGCGGCGAGTTGGACGCCGGCCGGGCCGCTCTGCTTCTGGTGGCGCCGGATGGGAAGTTACTGGCGACTTACAACTGGAAGAGTAACTGACATCGCGCGCCTCGGACTTCGCACCGGAAATCGGACCGCCAGCCGGTTAACGGTTTCGCTTCCGCAGGCGTCTTTCCTGCAGATTTCAGTTCCCAAGGAGGGACAAACGGATGCGAAACGTACTGCAAATCACAGCCCCCGTTGCGCTACTGGCGCTGGCGGGGTCGCTATTTGGCGGCGGCTTCTACTTACAACCGGGGAACCCCGAAGCCAGCCCGGAGGCTCGTAAACTCAACGCCGTGGTCACCGTTCAGTCGGCTGGCTGCGTGAAACCCGACGCAACTAAGATCAGCGCCACAGCTATTGGCACCGTGAATGGAGAGCGGCGCGAGATACCGCTGAAGCTGGAGCCGCTCTCCACGGCCGGCATGTTCGCGCTCGCCCAGCAGTGGCCGAAACAGGGCCGCTGGGTGATCCGCCTGGAGGCCATCAACGGCAGTTTGTTCACCAGCTTGCTCATGAGCGCCGGACCGGACGGCGTGGACCGCTATCACGACAAGAGCGCCCACCAGCAGTTCAGCACGGCTGACATCGAGGCTATGCTTCGGTAGTAATATGCAAGCAATGCTCGCCATCACTCCCGAGCCGGCCGACGACGAGCGCCTCATTCACGAGGCCGCGGGCGGCGACCGCGCTGCCTTCGGCGAGCTCTATCTGCGGTACGCGCGCATGGTTCACGCCATTTTGCTGGCGCGCGTGCCGCCGGCCGACGCCGAGGATCTGGTGCAGGATGTTTTCATGGCGGCCATGAACCGGCTGGGGGAGTTGCGCACCACCGCGGCTTTCCGCGGCTGGTTGGGCGCCATCGCGCGCCGCCGCGCCATCGACTATTTCCGCGACGGCCGGCGGCGCGCCGAGTCTTCGTTCAGTGCCGAGCTTTGGAACCCGGCGGCCTCGAGCGGCGATCGGGCGCTGGTGATGCTGGACCTGGTTCGCCGCTTGCCGGAAGCCTACCGCGAGACCCTCATCATGCGGCTGGTGGAAGGCATGACCGGCCCGGAGATCGCCCGGCAAACCGGCCTCACCCCGGACTCGGTCCGCGTGAATCTGTGCCGCGGCATGAAGATGCTGCGCGAGTTGTGGAAAGGCGACGCTCATGCGTGAAGAGTATCTTTGGGACCGATCCGGGCCGCCCGATCCGGAAATCGAGCGCCTCGAAGTGGAACTTGCGAGCCTGCGCTACCGGTTCCATCGAGGCATCCCAGGGGCACCGCGGCGGCCTGCGCGCGGTGGATGGCTTGCCGCCGCGGCGTGCCTGCTGCTGGCGGTCGCGGCGCTGTTGTCCCGCGGCTCTGGCACGCCGGCCGCGCCCACGGCCTGGCGCATGGGAAGCGTAACCGTGCTGCAAGGCCAGGTTCTGCGTTCCGGCGACTCGCCGATCTCGCTCGAAGCCGAACCGGTGGGGCGCGTCGAGCTGGGCCCCGGCTCGGAACTGCGCGCCGCCACCAGCCGTCAATTGGAGCTGCGCCGCGGCCGGCTGCACGCTTTCATTTGGGCTCCGCCGCGCGAATTCGTGGTGGAAACGGCATCGGCTCGCGCGGTGGATCTGGGTTGCCAGTATACGCTGGACGTGGATGGCGCGGGCAACGGTCTGCTGCGCGTCGAAACCGGCTGGGTGGCGTTCCAGTCGCACGGGCACGAATCGTTCATCCCCGCCGGCGCCGCATGCCCGACACACCAGCGGCAGGGTCCTGGCATTCCGTTCTATGAGGATGCGCTGGAGGCGTTCACCGGTGCGCTGGCGGCGTATGAGTCCGGCGATGACGCCGCGTTGGTCCGTGTGCTTGCCGCCGCCCGGCCGCGGGACGGCCTGACGCTCTGGCACCTGCTGCCGCGTGTTGCGGCCACAGCGCGCGGCGCCGTCTTCGACCGTTTCGCCCAACTGGTGGGTGTGCCGCGCGAGCTGCGGGCCGGCGCAGTGCAGGGCGACGCCAAGACGCTGGACCTGTGCTGGAACGCGCTCAATCTGGAAGACACCGGCTGGTGGCGCGGTTGGGAACGGCCCTGGCGGTAGCGGCACGCAGACTGCGGCCGGGGTTGCCCTCTCGAATGATCTGCGCCCCGCGGCAGTATGTGGATTTGAAGCGGCCGGCCCCTTAACGGATTCCCACCGGGCGGAAACCGATGACCTGACGAGCATTGACTCATCCTGTTCGCGATGACATCCGGCATCTCGATATCAAGCGGGAGGTCAATTTTCGGATGTCGGCGCCGATTGATCGGTACTGGACGCATTACGGCCAAAAAAAAGCGTTCGGCCAGCCGCGAGAGAAGCGTCTTGGACGGCATTCGATCAGAATTGGGCCGCTGTTTCATTCGGGAAATCGACGGCGAAGCCGTAGGGCGCTGGCACGAAAACCTGACGGCGGCGCACCAGCGATGCGAACCCTGCGGCCGCAGTTCACTCCTTGTTTGCAGCGGGCGAACGGGAGGGCTGATCGATGGTGACATTGGAAAAGGTCATCGTAGTCAGGCCATCGGCGTTGTGCGAACAAACTCCAACGCCGACGTAGACAGGATCGTCCAAGAGGACCGTCACGGTGGAAAAAGAGGTCAGCTTTCCATCGGCGGACCCGGTGAAGGCTGCGAACCGATTGCCCTTACGTTCGATCCGGAGGCGCATCGAGCCATGTTCGGCGGAGGTGACGTCTTCCGTCTTGCCGCCGGAAACAGTTCTGTACTGCAAAGTGATGTGTCCGTCCCGGTGGATCGCGACATCGGCGTAAGGGGAGGCAGGGTCCAGGCTCTGCCGGAAGATCAGGACGGCCTTTTCCAGCGGGGGAACACCGCCTGCGGGGAGATGCACGTCAGCGGTCAAAGTCGCGTCCCCGGACAACCGAATCCAGCTGAAATGGAATGCGTCCGCGCCGCCCCACATATCCGCCCCGCCGCCGGTCACGCGATAGCTGCCGCTTGCCGGATCGTAGACGGTCGAGCCCCTTTTCGTCACGCCTACATCGTTGGAACCTGCGAAGATGCCGGGCGCACCGCTCACGGATTGCTGAGCGGCAACAGTGGCTGAGGCAGCCAGCGCGACTGCGAGGATCGGTTTGAGACCACGCCGGAGAGTCATCATTGAAGTGGGACCAGTATCAGTATAGAGGAGTCTGCTCCGTGTCGCCTATCCGAATGGTCTGGGGATTTGCCATACAAGAGCCCTGATTCCACCGTACCCATGGCTCGGTTCCTCTCGTCGCCGGAAGGTTCGGCGGATTGTAACCCGTGCCGAGCGCGATCCGCTGGTTTACCGAGTCATGCACGACTGGGTTCGTGGGGATTCGACGCCGGCTCCCCAATGGGAATCGAATTCTGGTTTCCGGCGGGTGGCGCGTCATATCCACATAGCGATGAGGTAACGGCTCGAGCAGCAACCACGCGTCGTTCAGAGAGTTGTGCATCTTCGCGGCCGCGTCCGGCGCAGCGTAATTGCCGCCCGTATAGCCGAGAACGAGACCTGCCTTGGCTCGGTCCAGCATCAGGCCCGCGGCGCAGGCCTCGCAAAGCATCCACTCGAGCGAGATTTTCGCCAGGCCGCTCTCGGCTTCCGCGTACCCGCCGCCGATATCGGAATGAACGCCGGCAAACCATACCTGCTTGATATCCTGCCCGGGAAGCGGCCCGCTCCAGAGATTCTGCCGGAAGAAACACCGCCGCTCGTCGATAGAGACGGCGTGGCGTCCGATGCGCATGTCCGGATCTTTGGCTGTATAGGGTACGTGAAGCGGGTCCCATGCCCAGCCCACCGAACTGACGGTGTCCCAGACGCCCACGAAATACGGCTTGCATTCGCGTGAGAGGGTTGCTTTGAATTCGGCGGCGACCTGGAACGATGCGGCGTCCTGTTCACTTTTCAGCATTTCCGTGGCATAGCCGATCTGGTTGTAGTCCTTGGGGCGAATCAGGCCGAACATATGGAGCAAGCCGGAAAGCGCGCGGACGGTGTAGGCTCCCCGGCTGAATCCGAACAGGAACAAGCGATCGTCGGGCTCGAACGTGTCCATTAGGAAGGCGTAGCAGTCGCCAATGTCGTGAGTGAGGCCGTAGCCGAAGGCCAACCCCTTCACTCTGGTCCAGCGTTTCGACCATTGCGAAAGGGCGCCGGCAGCCCCCATGGTCCCGAGCCCGCCGTGATAGTACGCGATTTGCCGCGCCGGGTTGGTCAAGTCGAGAACACTGTACAGCCGCAACACATTGGTGTTTGTATCGCAGAACTTATTGCCGGTTCCGTCGGCACAGATGACAATATTCTTCGCCATAACATTCTCGAGTGTATCTTAGCTGGCGGGGAGCCCGAGCGGATCGAATTCCCGCTGTCGCGGCAAAATGATAATGTCCTATTTGGGCAAAGTAGAAATGTCCTATTGACAGGGTCGAGCCTGGAGGGTGGACAAAGGACAACTACTGATGACCCAGGCCGAGCGAGACCGGCTGG
>JBEKKO010000126.1:0-14172 GCA_050010695.1 Bryobacteraceae bacterium | reverse complement strand
CTTTTAGTCTATCGAAATCTTACGCAGCAGCCGGAAATCGCTGAGCATGCGGCCGGTGCCCAGCACAACCGACGCCAGCGGGTCGTCGGCGATGGAAACCGGAAGGCCGGTTTCCTCGCGGATCCGCTTGTCCAGGTTCTTGAGCATGGCGCCTCCGCCGGTGAGCACGATGCCGCGGTCGCTGATATCGGCGCTGAGCTCGGGCGGGGTTCGTTCGAGCGCCACCCGAATGGCGTTGACGATGGTGGCGACGCACTCGGCAAGCGCTTCGCGAATCTCGGTGTCGTTGATGGTGATGGTGCGCGGCACACCCTCGATGAGATTGCGTCCCTTGATTTCCATGGTCAAGGGCTTGTCCAGAGGGAAGGCGGAACCGACTTCGATCTTGACGGCTTCCGCCGTGCGTTCGCCAATCAGCAGATTGTACTTGCGCTTGAGGTACTGCATGACGGCATCGTCCATTTCGTTGCCGGCCACCCGCACCGAGCGCGAGTAGACGATGCCGGAGAGCGAGATGACGGCTACGTCGGTTGTGCCGCCGCCGATATCGACCACCATGTTGCCGGACGGTTCGGTGATCGGCAGCCCGGCGCCGATGGCGGCCACCATGGCCTGCTCCACCAGGTGCACCTCGCTGGCCTTGGCGCGGTAAGCCGAATCCATCACCGCGCGCTTTTCCACTTGGGTGATTTCGCTCGGCACCCCGATCACGATGCGGGGATGCACCAGCATTTTGCGGCCGTGCGCTTTCTGAATGAAGTAATTCAGCATGCGCTCGGTGACCTTGAAATCGGCGATCACGCCATCCTTCATGGGCTTGATGGCCACGATGTTCCCCGGCGTGCGGCCCAGCATCTCCTTGGCTTCCTTGCCGACGGCCTCCACTTCGCCGGTAGACTTGTTGATGGCTACGATGGATGGCTCATTGACGACGATGCCTTTGCCGTGGGCAAAAACCAGCGTGTTCGCCGTGCCCAGATCGATGGCGAGATCCGAAGAAAACAAGCTAAAGAGAGAACGTAAGTTCATTGATAGGGTTAATTCGCGTCAGGCAGGACGAGCCTCGGACGCCGCAGCGAAGTCCTTTAGAATAATAGCACATCTGATGTAATGCGGGTTCCCGATCGGATGACGGCTGTGCAAAACGGGTGGCGCGCATGCCGGCGCCCTGGCGCCAGTCTCGACGCGGCACGCACGAAGTGCCCGCGCCGCGGAGCGCACTTGGTTACGGCGACGACAGAACGAATAGGAAGCCGTCATTTACGCCGCCACCGTAGCCCCCTTGCACGGCGTTGCTGGTGGTGGTGAGGACGCCGCCGGTGAAGCCAGCCACATAAAGGGTGCCGTCCGGCGCCACCGCCAGCGTCTGCCCGCTGTTGATGCTGCCGCCGCCGAAGTAAGTGACGTAGCCAAATCCATTCGGGCCAGCCACGTACGGTATCACCTTGGCCGCGACGATGTCGACGCCGCCCGGATAAGTCGGCAGAGGCGCGTTCGGCGTGACCGGGAGATCCTTCGAAAGCGTGTAGCCGGTGACGTAGATGTTATTCTGAGCATCGGCGCCGATGGCATAACCCACCTCGGCATCCGACCCGCCTAAGTAAGTCGAATACAGCAGGAACTGCGGGGTGAACGGGTTCACCACGGTAACGAACAGATCGGCATTACCGCCGTAAGTTGGCTGGGCCGCATCCGGGGTCACCGGAAAATCGACCGACAGGGTGTAGCCGGTCAACAGAAGGTTACCGCTCGCATCCACCGACATCCCGCGCACCGCCTCGGTGTCCGAGCCGCCGAAGTACGTGGCATAGATCAGCGATTCGGTTCCAAACTGGGTGGGGTCGAGCACGGCGATGATCAAATCATAATTTCCCGCCAAGTTAGGCTGATACGAGTATCCGGCCATCGGAAACTCGGTCGACTCGGTGAAGGCGGTCATGTAAACCAGACCGTTTGCCGCAACCGCGACACCGCGCCCGTCATCGTCCAACTCGCCGCCCAGGAAGGTGGAATAGAGGGGAGTGGCGCTGCTGGTATTGAACTCGATCAGAAACGTGTCCTGCCCTCCCCAGAGCCCGGTCTGGTAAGCGTTGCCGGTAACCGGAAAATCGCCAGCCAGCGTGGTGCCGACCACGTAGATGTTGCCGGCCTGATCCAGATCGATGGCATTGCCGTACGTGTTGCCCTGGGTGCCACCCAGAAACGTGCTGTAGAGCAGAGAAACCTCGCCATACAGCGCGGGATTCAATTCTAGAACGAACGCTTGTGTCAGACTAACCGGCGTTTGTGTCGCGAGGACAAGGGGGATGGTGGGGAAGGTGGCGATGAGAGAATTACCGACGACGGGAAAGTCGGTGGAAGTCGTGGTCCCGGTGAGATACACGTCGCCCTGCGCATCGAGCGCCATCGCCAGCGGTATGTCGACGGCGGATCCGCCGACATAACCGAAATAAGTCGGCTGAAATCCGCCCGCGGCAGTGGTGTCGAGAATGGCCACGAAGATATTAGTCGCTCCCCCGAGGGGGGAATTCGCGTAGGCGCCATTAATGTAAGGCATGTTGAGGCTGTCGGTGTACCCGGTGACATACAACAAGCCGTTGGCCCTCAGCTTTACGGCGTTCACCTGGTCGTCGCCAGTCCCGCCAATGTAAGTCGAGTAAATGAGCAGCGGATCGATAACCAGCGGGCGGCTGTGATCGTAGCGGCCCAGCCGGAACGCGGCCACGTCGCGTGCGAGGAGGACGTATCGGCCCGCCACCGCGACGTCGCCCTGCCGCACAAGCGGGCGCTTCTCAATGAGAGTGCCGCCACCCGCCTGCACCTCCAGATCGCCGGCCGGTGTAATGCGGAGGCGGTCGGCGCCGCTGAACCGCATACGAATGGCGCCTGCGTCGGCCCCCGGCGCCAGCAGGAAGTCATACTCCAGCCGGCCCTGATTTCCGTAATAGACCGCGTCGATACCCCGGTACACCTGCGCATAACGCACTCGCGCATAACTGGTGACGCCGGTGTGCCAGTTGGAGCGGGCGCCGATGAAGTAATCGGTGCGGGCGGCGAGCGGTTCCAGCGGTTGGATGCGGGGCGGGGCAGCGCCTTCGAGCACCAGGTCCACGCGTCCGGCTTCGGGCAGGCCGACTGCGGGGCCGCGGTCGGTGAGCAAAACTTTCACGCCGCCCGAGCGCGCCAGGAAACGCACGTCGGGATTCCACTGCCCCTGGTTGGCCTCGAACCGCAGCGGAAGCCCTGCCAGCACGGTTCGGGCCGCCGCCAGCGAGGGATCGGGCGGCGCGGCATACAGGCAGCCAACTGCCAAAGCCAGGAGGGACGGCAAACCTAGGGATCGATGCATGAAACCTCTATTAAACCACGCGCCGCGGCTCCCGCGAGTGGGCTGCCGCTTCACAGGCGGCGCTTCGGCGCTACAGTAAGGGGATGCGGAACTTCGTGTGCGCTGCGTTGATAGTGCTGGCGGGAGCATGGGCGGCGGATCAGGCGCTGGTGCAGCCTAAGGAATTGGCAGGGCAATTGGCGGGCCATCGCGCCGCCGTCGTGGTACTGCAAGTCGGTCCGAACGTGTTGTACCGCAGCAAGCACATTCCCGGCGCCATCTACGCCGGTCCCGCCAACAGACCCGAGGGACTGGAGCTGCTGAAGGCGGAGGCCGAGAAACTGCCGCGCGATCGCGACATCGTGATCTACTGCGGCTGCTGCCCATGGGACCACTGCCCCAATATCCGTCCCGCGCTGGAGCTGATGCGGCAGATGGGCTTTACGCACGTGCGGGCGCTGTATGTGGCGTCCAACTTCAAGGCGGATTGGATCGACCAGGGGTACCCGGTGGAAGAAGGCACCGCTGGCCGGAGCCCGAATTAAGCGAGCAGCTTGAACGCGTGAACCCAATCGTTACGCAGAAAGCCCGGGATGCACCAGAGCATGCACAGGGGTTCAATGGCGCGGGCGGCCTCGGCGCTGCCCATATCCGCCACTTCCCAGCCAAACTCATCTAGAATTCCGCCGACCGACTTCTTCGCCGGTTCACTGTTGCCGCAGATGAACATGGTTGGCTGGCCGTCCTTGAATTGGGGATTCACCATCGAACCGGCGCCGACGGAATTAAATGCCTTGACGAAGTTCGCGTTTGCGAACTCGCGCTGGAGCCGCTCCATCAGGGATTCATCCAGGTTGGTGAAGAACCTCAATACACCGTTGACGGGCGGCGCATCTTCGATGGGATTGGTCGCATCGATGACGGGTTTTCCCGCCAGGTTTGCTGCGCTCGCCAAACGAAGTACATCCGCCGCCGCCTTGCCTTTGACCGCCAGAACGATCAGCTCGGCGAATGCCGCCGCTCCGGCAAAGCTGCCGACGCTAACCTTGGGATTTTGCGCTGCCCACCCGGTCAATTTTGCGGGTGTCCGCGTACCCATCATTACGGCGTGACCGTGCTTCAGGAAGCCACCGGCCAACGCCTTCGCCACATCGCCCGATCCCAGAACTCCGACTTTCATCCCGTTCCCCTTTCGCGGTCCGCTGGCGGGCCGCAGCGCAGCCACTTCTGACCGCCTCACAAGGAATTATATCGTTCCGGATTCTTGTGAAACAATGCGCCGGCGCGAATAGATGATTCTTTGGCAAACGCGTGGCGGCGGAGCGGGACGGAAACCGTTGGCAGGCGAGAAACCTGCCCCATTCCGCTTTGCGGGGCCAAGTGCCTTGCGAATAGTATGGTGTTGTACCATTAGTGTTTGCCATGAAGGCATTTCTGGAAACGTTGCGGCCGGGGGATCGCGACTGGGAACTGGCGCAGGCCATCGACCCGGCGCGTCTGCCGGAACACGTCGCCATCATCATGGACGGCAACGGGCGCTGGGCCGAACGGCGGCGGCTGCCCCGCGTGGCAGGCCACAAGGCGGGCATCGGCCCGGTGCGCTCGACGGTGGAAGCCTGCGCGCGGCTGGGCGTGAAGGCGCTGACGCTGTATGCCTTCTCGGTGGAGAACTGGAAGCGTCCGCGGCACGAAGTGGAAACGCTGTGGCGCCTGCTGCGTTACTACCTGCGGCAGGAGCTGCCCGAGCTGCAAAAAAACGACATTCGACTGCAGGCCATCGGGCGATTGGAAGCGCTGCCGCCGGCGGTGCGCGCCGAACTGGACGCGGCGGTGGAAGCCACGGCCAACAACCGCGGCCTGCTGGTGAACCTGGCGATCAATTACGGAGGGCGCGCGGAAATCGTGGATGCGGTGAACGCCGTTCTCGATATGGCGCGCCTGGAGGGTTCGCTGGCCGAGCTCAGAATGGACGAGGATCTGATCGCCACCAATCTTTACACGGCCTCCTGCCCGGATCCCGACCTGCTGATCCGCACGTCGGGCGAAATGCGCATCAGTAATTTTCTGTTGTGGCAAATCGCCTACGCCGAGCTGTACGTCACCGAGACGCTGTGGCCGGACTTCACGCGCACCGACCTGCTGGAAGCGGTGGTGGCGTATCAGAAGCGCGAGCGCCGCTATGGCGGCCTGCGCGCCGGCGCCGCGGACGCGCCATCCGACCAGACCCTGATTCCCGCGCTCGGCTCGTCATGAAGCGGGTTCTCACCGCGGTTCTGCTGGTCCCTTTCGTCGTCTACACGGTGCTGTGGGCCAACCTGTGGGTGTTTCTAGCGGTGGTCGCATTGGCGGCGGTGCTCAGCTACCGGGAGTACGATGGGATCGCCGCGAGCTACGGCTTCGGCGCGCCGGGAGTGCTCGGCTATGGCGCGGGCCTGCTGTTGCTGGTGGTTCCGGACCACGCCTGGCTGGTGGCGACCGGGGTTGCGCTGCTGGCGATGGTGCTGGCGCTGCGCTCGGCCGACCTGGCGCACGCGCTGCCGCGCACTTCTCTGCTGGTGCTGGGCGTGATTTACGTTTTCGGCTGCTGGCGATGCGCCATCGTGCTGCACGGCCGCGGCCCGCATTGGCTGATGTACGCGCTGCTGGTGAGCTGGACCGGCGACATCGGCGCATATTACATAGGCAAGGCGTTCGGCAGGCACCGCCTCGCCGATCGCGTCAGCCCGAAGAAATCCTGGGAAGGCGCGGCGGCCTCGGTAGCCACTTCGGTCCTGCTCGCCGGAGCCTACCTGGTGCATTTCGCCGGCGTGAGCGTGGCCACGGCGGCGCTGCTGACCGCATTGGCCAACGTGGCGGGCCAGCTCGGCGACCTGGTGGAATCCGGCATGAAACGCGGCGCGGGAGTGAAAGACTCGGGAGCCCTGCTGCCCGGCCACGGCGGTTTCCTGGACCGCGTGGACAGCGCGCTATTCGTGATGCCGCTGGTCGCGGCCTGGCTGATGGTCGCCGGAGGGTAGCGCGGGGGTGTGCGGCCTTCCCCACCCGCTACAATGAAATTCTGTGCCCTTAACTTGCTATCTGGACGCGTTTTCGGGAATCGCCGGCGACATGCTGGTGGGTGCGCTGGTGGATGCGGGCGCCGATCCGGAAGCCATCGCCGCGGCGATTGGATCGCTCGACGCGGGCGCGGTGGTGTCGTTTGAAAAAGTGACGCGCGCCGGCCTGGCCGCCACCCGGTACCGCGTGGCGGTGGAAGAATCGCACGTGCACCGTCACCTGTCCCACATCGTCAAGACGATCGAGAAGGCCGAGTTGCCGCCGCGCGCGAAACAAAATGCGATCGCCGTGTTCCGGCGGCTGGGCGAAGCGGAAGCGGAAGTCCACCAGGTGCCGATCGAAAAAGTCCACTTTCACGAAGTGGGAGCCTCGGATTCGATCGCCGATATCGTGGGCGCGTGCCTGGCCTTCGATCTGCTGGATGTGGATACGGTGCTGTGCTCGCCGCTCAACGTGGGCAGCGGCACGGTGGAGACCGAGCACGGTTTGTTGCCGGTTCCGGCGCCGGCGACGGCGCGGCTGCTCGAAGGCGCGCCGATCTACGCGCGCGGCCCCGAGGTGGAGCTGACCACGCCCACCGGCGCGGCGGTCGCGGTGACACTTGCCAAACGCTTCTGCGTGCTACCGCCGATGAAACTGGTGCGCACGGGCTACGGCGCGGGTAGCCGCGATTTTCCGCGCCAGGCAAACGTGTTGCGGGTGATCCTGGGCGAACCCACCGGCGCCGAAGAGGCGCTCACGGTTTGCGTGATCGAGGCCAATATCGACGATCTCAGCCCGCAGGTGCTGGCGTATGCGACCGACCGGCTGTGGGATTTCGGCGCTCTGGATGTCTCGCTGGAGCCGATCATCATGAAGAAGGGCCGCCCCGGCCACCTGCTGCGCGTGATCGCCAAACCGGAACATCGCGAAGCCATCGCGCAGTTGATTTTTTCGGAGACTTCGACGATCGGCTTGCGCTTGTATACCGCCGAGCGGCGGGTGCAGGCGCGCAAGCTGCGCGAAGTGGAAACGCAATACGGCAAAGTGCGCGTGAAGGTCACCAGCGAAGGCTATTTCTCGCCCGAGTACGAGGACTGCCGCAAGCTGGCGCTCGCCTCCGGCGTGGCCCTGAAGCACATCATCGCGGAAGCCAATTCCGCTTACCTGAAACTGCAAAAATGAAATACTATCTCACCACTCCGATCTATTACGTCAACGCCGCGCCGCACATCGGCCACGCCTACACCACCATCGTGGCCGACCTGCTGAAGCGCTTCAAAGTCATGCAGGGCTACCAGGCCGTGCTGACCACCGGCAGCGACGAGCACGGCGTGAACGTGGAGCGCGCGGCTGAGCGCGCCGGTAAGTCGCCGAAAGAGTTCTGCGATGTGATCGCGGCCGAGTTCGCCCGGCAATGGCAATTGCTCGGGCTCGGGGTCGACAACTTCCAGCGCACCACCGATCCGCAACATGCGCGCGTGGTGCAGGACCTGTTCGACCGCTGCCGGAGGAACGGCTACATCTACAAAGGCTCTTACACAGGCCAATACTGCATCTTCGACAATCTTTATGTGAACGACGCCAAGCCCGGCGACCCGTGCCCGGACTGCGGCCGGCCCACCGAATCGATCACCGAGGAGAACTTCTTCTTCAAGCTGTCGGCGTTCCAGGAAAAGCTGCTCGATCTGTACAACGCGCAGCCGGATTTCATTCAACCGGAGACGCGCCGCAATGAGGTGATCTCATTCGTCCGCGGCGGCTTGACCGACCTTTCGATCACGCGGACCAACATCAAGTGGGGCATCCCCGTGGAGGGCGAAGTGCCGCACGTGTTCTATGTGTGGTTCGACGCGCTGACCACTTACCTGAGCGCGGTCGCCGGTAAGACCATCGACGGCGAAGCGCTGTGGCCGGCTGACCTGCACCTGATCGGCAAGGAGATCGTGCGTTTCCACGCGGTGTTCTGGCCGGCGTTCCTGATGGCGGCCGAGCTTCCCCTTCCCAAACAGATCTTCGCCCACGGGTGGCTGCTGTTTGAGAACGACAAGATGTCGAAATCGCGCGGCAACATCGTGCGCTCCGAACCGATTCGCGAGGTGATGGGCGCCGATGCGCTGCGCTACTTCCTGCTGCGCGAAGTCGTCTTCGGGCAGGATGGCAGCTTCAGCTACGATGCGTTGATCAACCGCTACAATTCGGATCTCGCCAACGGCCTGGGCAATCTCGCCAGCCGCACGTTGACCATGATTCACCAGTACCGGCAGGGCGTAATTGGAGGCGAAACGGAACCGGAGATCGCCGCGATCGCTTACCAGACTATCCTTGCCGTGCAGAAGACGTTCGACCGATTCGAGTTTTCGAAAGGCCTGGAAGCGATCTGGGCGCTGATCTCGGCCGTGGACAAGTTCATCGTGTCGCGCGCGCCGTGGAAACTGGCGCGGGAGACCGATAATCGCTACGCGCAAAAGGCGCTTGATTCCACTTTATACACGGCGGCCGAGGCGCTGAGCATCGCGACCGCGCTGGTCTCGCCCGTGCTGCCGCAATCGGCGCTGAAGATCTGGGTGCAACTCGGTATGGAAGAGCCTCTGGAAAACGTCCGTTTCGACAAGCTCGAATGGGGCAGCGTCAAGCAAGGCCAGCAGATCGGCGAAGTCTCGCCCGTGTTCCCGCGTATCGAGGCCAAGCCGGCCATCGAGGCCATGCGCGCGCTCGAAGAGAAGGTCACCGCCGAGCAAGCCGTGATGATGGGTAAAGTGGCGCCGGCGCCCGCCGCCGCAGCCGAGGCGGCCGGGACGGCCAAGATCGGCATCGAAGATTTCGGCAAAGTGGATCTGCGGGTGGGTGTGATCCTCTCCGCCGAGCGGGTGAAGGGCGCCGACAAGCTGATGCACATGAAAGTGGACATCGGCGAGGCCGAGCCGCGCACCATCGTCGCCGGCATCGCCGAGGCTTACACGCCGAGCGAACTGGTGAACCGCAAGGTCATAATTGTCGCCAATTTGCAGCCGCGGAAGCTGCGCGGCATCTTATCGAACGGGATGATTGTGGCGGCGTCGGTGGAAGGCGGCAAGCCGGTGCTGGCGGGCTTCCACGAGGACATCCCGGTGGGAGCGCGCCTCAAGTGAGGCTGATCGATTCGCACACCCACCTGGACGACGCCCAATTCAACGAAGACCGCGCGGCGGCGATCGAGCGCGCCCGTGCCGCCGGGGTGGAACGCATACTCGCTATCGGCACCGGCGGCGGCCCGCCCGATCTGGAAGCCGGGGTGCGGCTGGCTGGCGAATATCCGTTCGTGATGGCCACGGTAGGTGTTCATCCGCACGATGCCGCCAAAGCCACCGAGGCAACTTTCGAGCGTCTGCGCGCACTGGCCGCGCATCCAAAGGTTGTGGCCATCGGCGAGATCGGGCTCGACTATCATTACGATTTTTCGCCGCGCGACGTGCAGCGCGCGGTGTTTTCGCGGCAGTTGAGTATCGCGGCCGAAGCGAAGCTGCCGATCGTCATTCACACGCGAGAGGCCTGGCAGGACACTTTCGATATTCTCCGCGGCGAATGGCGGGGCGAAGGCATCGTGCATTGTTTCACCGGCGATGCGACACAGGCGCGGCAGGCGCTGGACGCCGGCTTCCACCTGGCGTTTGGCGGCGTACTGACGTTTCCGAAAGCGGAAGCGGTGCGCGAGGCGGCGCGCATCACACCGGCCGAGCGCCTGCTGATCGAGACCGACTGCCCCTACCTGGCGCCGGTGCCGCATCGCGGCAAACGCAACGAGCCGGCGTTTGTGATCGAGACCGCGCGGCGGCTGGCGGAAGTGCGGGGCCAGGCGGTGGAGGAGATCGCGGCGTTGACGGCGGACAATTTCGAGCGGCTGTGTTTGCGGGGTGGGACTCCAAACGGTTAAACTGGGGAACCAAACATGAACTTAGGCAAGCTGGGGCAGGCCCAGGCAGCGCGGGGGATTTTCGATCTGGTCCAGAACGATCTGGAACAGGTGGAGAAGAAGATTTCCGCCGAGTCGGTGGCTTCCGTGGACCCGGTCACCGCCATCGGGCGCTATCTGCAGTCGGCCGGCGGCAAGCGGCTGCGCCCCGCGCTGCTGCTGATGTCGGCCAAGCTGGTGGGGCACGGCAATGCGGGACCCAGCGCCATCCAGATGGGCGCGGTGGTGGAGTTGATCCACGCCGCCACGCTGGTGCACGACGACATCATCGACGCCGCCGAAACACGCCGCGGCCGCCCCTCCAGCAATGTCAAGTGGGGCAATCACACCTGCGTGCTGGCCGGCGACTGGCTGTACATGCAGGCCTTCCAGATCGCGTTGCGGGAACGCAATTTCCTGATTATCGATTTGCTGATCGGCCTCACCCAAATGATGGTGGAGGGCGAACTGCTGCAGCTCGAACGCATCGGCCGCATCGATATCACCGAAGCCGACTGCATGGAGCTGGTGGACCGCAAGACCGCGCGCCTGTTCTCGGTGTGCGCGCGGCTGGGCGCGGTGTCGGCGCACAGCGATGCGCAGGCCCAGGAAAAGCTGGGCGAATTCGCCTGGAACCTGGGGATGGCGTTCCAGTTGATCGACGACGTGCTGGATTTCACGGCCCGCGAGAATGTGCTGGGCAAGCCCGTGGGCGGCGATTTGCGCGAAGGCAAGGTCACCCTGCCGCTGGTTTACGCGCTCGAGAGCGCCACGCCCGCCGAGCGCCGGCTGGTGGAGACGGTGCTCGAACAGCGCAGCTACCAGCGCGTGCCGTTCGCACAGGTCCTGGCGCTGGTGGAGCGCTACGACGGCATCGACCGGGTTCGCGAGCGAGCCCAGACGTTCACCGAGCGGGCGCGGCAGGTGATGAGCGAGTTTCCGGAATCGGCTTATCAGCGGGCCCTGATGGCGGTGACCGACCTGGTGACGGAGCGCGACCACTGATGGCGGAACCGTGAAATAATCGGTTGGCGGGCGAAAGCGCCTCCCCCACTGCGCCTCGGAATCCTTCGGCAGCCAGGTGGGACAGACGCTTTCGTCTGTCAACCCGTTAGTTCGCGCCGATTCTTTCAGCGTCCTTCACGAACAAGCGATTTCCCGATGTCCTTTTTCGCCATCATTCTTCTGATCCTCGGCGCATCGCAGTCGTACTGGGTCTGGCGCGGAGTACGGCTGGCGCAGCGGAAAATCGCTTCTCCGGCTCTTCGCAGGCTGGTGTGCGTGGTCGTTCCTGTGCTGGTGGTGGCGATGTTCGCGTACACCATACGCGAGTTCGGGCGGCGGCCGGAGCCGGTGCAGATGACCCTG
Source organism: Bryobacteraceae bacterium (assembly GCA_050010695.1). Taxonomy (GTDB): domain Bacteria; phylum Acidobacteriota; class Terriglobia; order Bryobacterales; family Bryobacteraceae; genus Bog-375. Next base: position 2,509 of record JBEKKO010000126.1, on the reverse strand, counting down.
CGCGATGCGCTGCTGACCGCGCCGTTCGGCTGGTGGATCGCCAGCTCGATGGTCGGATTCCTGATGGCGATTCCGTTTGCGATGCTGGCCGGCGTGCGCGCGGTGGCCAGGCGATTGCGCGGGCGCGCCGAAATTGCGTCGCCGGGCCGGCGCGATTTTCTCGCGCAGACCGCCAGCGTGGTGACTGCCGCTCCGTTTCTGGCCGGCGCTTACGGCCTGCTCTACGGGCGGCTGAATCTGGAGACGGTCGAGCGGCCCATCCGTCTCGCCAACCTGCCGCCCGCGTTTCACGGCTTTCGCATCGCGCAGCTTTCCGATATCCACATCGGGCCGTTCATGCCCGAAGAGCAGATTCGCAAATTCGCCGGCATCGCCAACGTGCTGAAGCCGGACCTGATCGTGCTGACGGGCGATTACGTCACCTTCGACGCGGGCACGCAGTTCGCCGTGGTGGAGGCGCTGGCCGGGCTGCGCGCGCCCTTCGGCGTCTATGCTTGCCTGGGCAACCATGACGCGTGGGCGGGAGTGGAAGATTCGATCAGCGGCTTGTTCGCCGCGAGGGCGGTCCGCATGCTGCGCGGGGCACGCGTCCCCATCACGGTGGGCGGCGATTGGTTCAACCTGATCGGCGTCGACTTCCAGAGCCGTCACCGCTTTGGCCCTTCGGCGCCGGTGAAGCGCATCCTGGGCAATATCGAGAGCCTGATCGCCCGCGGCCGGGTCAACATCCTGCTCAGCCATAACCCGGACACGTTCGACCGGGCGGCCGCACTGGGCATCGACCTCAGCATGGCGGGGCACACCCACGGCGGGCAGGCGGCGCTCGAATTCATCAGCCCGGAGATCGCTCCCAGCCGCCTGGCGACGCCCTACGTGGCCGGCCTGTTCCAGAAACCGGGCGGCCAATTGTACGTGAATCGCGGCATCGGCACCATCGGCGTACCCATCCGCATCGGCGCGCCGCCGGAGATCACGGTTTACAAACTGGAGCGCGGCTGAAGCGTGGCATTGCGCAGTTTTGCGCGCGCCACAATCGCTTCAGCAGACCAGGTCTTCGCGCCCCACGTGCAGGTCTTCCAGGTTGCCCAGGATGGTCAGCCCGATGTGGCGCGAGTCGAAGAACGTTCGCGCCAACTCCTGCAGACCGTCCGCCGCCACCGCTTCGATGCTCTCGATCAGCTCGTCGAGTGAAAAGAAGCGGCCAAAATAAATCTCGTTGCGCGCCAGGCCGGACATGCGCGAGGAGGTCGATTCCAGGCCGAGCACGAGCGATCCTTTCAGGTAATCCTTGGCGCGGCGCAGTTCTTCCTCGCCCACTGGCTGCTCCTTGAGATCGCGGAACTCCTTGAGAACCGAGTCCACCACGCGGCGCGCGGATTCGCGCGAGGTGCCGGCGTAGACCGAAAGGCAGCCGGTATCGCGATAGGGGCTGAGCTCGGAGAAGACCGCGTACGCCAGCCCCTGGCGCTCGCGAATGTTCTGAAACAGCCGCGAGCTCATGCCGCCGCCGAGCAGGGTGTTGAGCACGTACCAGGTGAAGCGCGCGCGATGCGGCAGCGGGTGCGACGGAACTCCCAGGCACAAATGCACCTGCTCGAGCGCCCGTTTGTTGCGCAGCGCGATGCGCGCGTGCGTGTGCGGCGCCTGGTCGGCCGGCGCCGGGGGGCTTGTCCGGAGCTCTTCGAAATACCGGCGCGCCAGGCGAACCAGCGTCTCGTGCGTCAGATTGCCGGCGGCCGTTACGATCAGGTTGGCAGGCGTGTAGACGGCGGAATAATAGTCGCGGACGGCGGCTTTATCCAGCTCGCCGACCGTATCGGGCGTGCCCAGGATCGGCTTGCCCAGCGGATGATCTTTCCAGAAGTTGGAAGAGAAGATCTCCTGCACCAGGTAATCGGGGCTATCGGCCTCCATCTTGATCTCTTCCAGGATGACGCCCTTTTCCTTTTCGATGTCTTCGTCGAGAAACAGCGGATGGAGCACCAGGTCGGCCAGCACGTCGAAGGCGCGCGAGAGGTGCTCGTCGAGGACCTTGGTGTTGAAGCACACCAGTTCCTTGCCGGTGAAGGCATCCAGGTTGCCGCCGATCGAATCCACCGAGCGCGCGATATCCTCCGCCGAGCGGCTGGTGGTGCCCTTGAACAGCATGTGCTCGATGAAGTGCGAGATGCCGTTGCGCTCCGCCGTCTCGCGGCGCGAGCCGGTGCATACCCAGATCCCCACCGAAACCGACCGCACGTGCGGCATGCGCTCGCTGATCACGCGCAGGCCGTTGCCGAGCGTGGTCATTTCGATATCCCGGACCGGATTCGCGGCTGTGGACATTTCGGAGAGGAACTGCTCTACTTTCTTTGTATCACCGTTTCGGGACGCCCGGTGGGCTAGTACCCGTAATCCGTCCGTAGGCGAACCACGTTTTTCGCCGGGTTCTGCAGGTTATAGGCAAGGCAGCATTTATTGAGTTCCGCTGGCGGGACCGGGCAGCCTGGGCCGCACCAAATGGGTGCGG
>JBEKKO010000125.1:0-14472 GCA_050010695.1 Bryobacteraceae bacterium | reverse complement strand
CCAGCCGGTCTCGCTCGGCCTGGGTCATCAGTAGTTGTCCTTTGTCCACCCTCCAGGCTCGACCCTGTCAATAGGACATTTCTACTTTGCCCAAATAGGACATTATCATTTTGCCGCGACAGAAGTGCGGCGCACCCGCCGCCTGGCGCTGCCAACACGCTATCCTGAATTCAAGCCCAATGAAATCCACATACGTCATTGGAATCGATCTCGGCACCACCAACTCGGCGCTGGCGTTTGCGGCGGTCCCGGTGGAGGCGGATCCTTTCGCCCCGGCCAACGTGCAGGTGATGGCGATTCCGCAGCTTGCCAATCCCGGCGAAGTGCGCGAGGAGGATCTGCTGCCGTCGTTTCTCTATCTGCCCGGCAGCTCCGATTTTCCGGCTGGATCTCTGGCGCTGCCGTGGGACCCGGACCGCAATTTCGTGGTCGGGCAGTTGGCGCAGAAACGGGGCGCCGAGAATGCCGGGCGGCTGGTCGCATCGGCCAAGAGCTGGCTATCGCATTCGGGTGTGGACCGCACGTCGCCGCTGGTGCCGTTTCGCGCTCCGGAAGGCGTCGATAAAATCTCGCCCGTCGAAGCCAGCCGCCGCTACCTGGAGCACCTGCGCGAAGCGTGGGACGCGGCGCTTCCGGAGTCTCCGTTCGCCGAACAGCAGGTGTTGGTGACCGTGCCGGCTTCCTTCGATGCGGTGGCGCGCGAGTTAACGCTCGAAGCCGCCAAACAGGCCGGCTACCGCAATCTCACGCTGCTCGAAGAGCCGCAGGCCGCCTTCTATGCCTGGATCGAACGCCACCCCGACTGGCGCGAGCGCGTGCAGGTGGGCGATCTGATCCTGGTGGTGGACATCGGCGGCGGCACTACCGACTTCAGTCTAATTGCGATCACCGAGCGGGGGGGCGAGCTCGCGCTCGATCGCGTGGCCGTGGGCGAGCACATTCTGTTGGGCGGCGACAACATCGACCTGGCGCTGGCCGGCGCGGTTTCGCAGCGCCTGGCCGAGAAGGGCACCCGCCTCGACAGCCGCCAGTTCCAGACCCTGTGGAGCAACTGCCGGATCGCCAAAGAGAAGCTGCTGGAACCCGGCTCGAAGGCTCGCGAGCACGCGGTGACCATTCTGGGCAAAGGCACCGGCCTGGTGGGCGGCACCATCAAAGCCACCCTGCAACGCGACGACATCGATCGCGTGCTGAGCGAGGGATTCCTGCCGGCGGTCGAGAGCGGCGACATGCCCGAGCGCCAGCGCCGCGCCGGGTTGCAGGAAGTCGGCCTGCCGTATGCCGCGGATCCGGCCATCACCCGGCACCTGGCGCGCTTCCTGCGCCAGCAAGCGGCCACTTCCGAACACGGAGCCGTGCGCCGTGGGCCGAGCGGCCTCGCCTGCCCCACCCACGTGTTGTTCAACGGCGGCATCCTCAAAGCCGGCATGGTGCGGGAGCGTCTGCTGGCCAGTCTCAATTCGTGGCTTGCCGGGGAGGGCCTGGAGCCGGTGAAGCCGCTCAGCGGCGAAGACCTCATGCACGCGGTGGCGCGTGGCGCCGCCTATCACGGGCTGGCGCGGAGCGGGCGCGGCGTGCGCATCCACGGCGGCGTGCCGCGCACGTATTATGTCGGCATCGAGACCGCTATGCCCACCGCGCCGGGATTCCTGGCTCCTTTCAAGGCGCTCACGGTGGTTCCTTTCGGCATGGAGGAAGGCACCGACGTCCGCATCCCCGGCCGCGAGTTCGGCCTGGTAGTCGGCGCGCCCGCAGAGTTCCGCTTCTTCACCTCAGCCATGCGTAAGAACGATCAACCCGGCGATCTCATCGAAGACTTCAGCGGCGAGCTTGAGGAACTCTCTCCCATGGAGGTTACCTTCGGCGCCGCTGAGTCCTCCTCGGAGGTGGTGCCGGTTTCCTTCGAGACCGTAATCACGGAGACCGGCCTGTTGCAGCTCTGGTGCGTGGCCCGCGATAAACGCCGCTGGAAACTCGAGTTCAACGTGCGCGATCGGGTGTCGGCGGCATAGGCAGGACAGGCGATCGGTTCTTGTCGCCTGTCTTCCCCTGGGGTTGACAGGCCTGTCCTACCTTGCCGCTGCGACGTTGAATCCGCTCACTACGATGTTGGGGCGCTCGCCGCGGGTATCAGCGTCGTTCAACCGGGTAACGATTGTGCGCCGTTCGCCGGGCATCACCGCGACGTAGTTGTCGCTATAAAGCGCCGGCAGGATGCGGTCGCCGCTTTGCGCGCGGACCGCCTTGACGGTGACCATCAGGGCCGGCTGCGCCGACACGTTATGCAACCCGGTCGTCAGCACCCATTCGGCGCCCTGCAGTTCCACCTGGGTTGTGGCCTCCACAGTGGCTTTGGACAGCGTACGGATGCCGCGAAAATCGTTTTCCTCCTTGCCGCGCAGATAAAAGTTCTCTGTGATCGCCGCATCGCCGCGGAGCAGCTTCAAGCGAACAAAATGCACCGGCGTCAGGGTGAAGGGAAACTCAAGGTGGATAGGAGTGACCTCGCTATCCTCGGAGCTATCGACAGCGGCGGTCTTGCTCCAGGCAACCGCGCCATCCATGTTGATGACCTCGGCCATGGCGGTCAGGCCCTTCGGGTTGCCGCCGCTGTAGTTGACGACTTCGACATTGTCGGTGATCGGATTCCACTGGATGTGCAGCGGCTCGGAGCCTTTCTTGGCGCCGAAGTAGCCGGCCGTCGGGTCGAAATAATAGTCGTAGGTCTGCCAGACGAAGGAGGGCCAGCAGGGATGGCTCATCCACAGCAACATGCCCATGCGGTTCTTGCCCTGGGCTTCGAACATGGCGCGGTAGCCGTCGTAGTTAATGAACTGCGCCAGCTCGACCCACTCCTCGGCATTCGAAGCGCCGGCATAGTTCTTGTCGATCATCTGGCGGAACGATTCGCCGCGCTGCGCGCCTCCCAAGCTGAAATCGTGCATCCCCCACACGTCGCCCTGCGGCCAACGGGCTTCTTCGGGCATCATGAGGCGCAAGCTATCCATGGTGACGATGTTGGGCATGCCGAGCTCGCTCGAAAGCTGGGTGGTGGCCCTCTGCGCGAAGTAGAAGCGGGGCGGATTGGCCCAATAAGGGCCGTGACCGGTGACGACGTCGTCGGCCGAGCTGGGTATGTAATGGATAGCGGGCGCCAGTTCGGCCAGAATGCTGCGGAGACCGCGCTCGATCGGTTCCGGCGGGTACCCTTCATTGCGGCCGACGTAAAGGCCGATGGAAGCATGGTGGCGCATGCGCAGCACATAGTCGCGCGCGTTGGCCAGGAACATGGCGGGGTCGTCGGGGTCCGGACCGTCCCAGGGATTGGCCAGCCAGAAATCCTGCCAGACCACAATCCCGTAGCGGTCGCAGGCATCGTAAAACGCTTCGTCGCCGGTCTGCCCCACCCAGTTGCGGATCATGGTGAAATTCATGTCGCGGTGATAACGCACCGCCGCGTCGTATTCGCGGGCGCGATAGCGGAGCATGGATTCGGGGAAGCCCCAGTTGCCGCCGCGCGCCACGAAGCGCCGCCCGTTGATAAAGATGCGCAGCGCGCCGCCTTCCTCGCTGTAAGTGAAGCGGCGCACGCCGGCATTGAACGACTTGCGGTCGGAGACCGCGCCGTCCACGGCGAACTCCAGATCCACGCCATACAGATTGGGATCGCCGTATCCGTTCGGCCACCACAGCTTGGGATTGTGCAGCCGCAGGGCGGGCTCGGCGGCGGGATCGAGCTTCACGGTTTTCGAGGCGTTGGCAGCAATCGTGACGGCCTGCTCGAACGCGGCCTCGCCGAAGCGCCCGCGCAGTTTGCCACTGACGGCGGCGGCCGAATGATTGGTGAGGGTGGCCTCCAGCGCAACCTCCGCCGACGATCCGCCGGTCGAGATCGAGACCGTGTCGGCCTGCGGATTCTCGATGCTCACGGCGCCGGTCGAACTCAAAAACACGTCGCCCCAAATGCCGGTGTTGCGTCCGCGGATGGTGGGAATCCAGTCCCAGCCGACCGAAGCGTGCATGGTGGGATTATCCGCGCCCAGCACGCCGCCGTTCTTGCCGGGGCTTTGAAAATCTTTTTCCGTGACGCTGCCCGGGTTGGCGTTCTTGAAGACACGCGCGGCCAGCGCATTGGGCTGACCGGGGCGCAGCAGCGCAGTCACGTCGAAACGGCCGGTGATAAATCCGCCGTCGATGCGCCCGAGCCGCTGGCCGTTAAGAAACACTTCCGCCTTCCAATTCACGCCGTCGAAGTTGAGAAACACGCGGCGGCCTGCCGCCGCCGGCTGCGGAGCGGTGAATTCGCTGCGGTACCAGAAATCGGAATAGAAGAAAGAATCCGAGATGGCGTTCTGGTTGTCGCCATAATTGGGATCGGGGATGGCGCCGTCGTTGAAGTAACTCGAGAGCACGGTGGCGGGCACGGTGGCGATCATCCAGGCGGAGTCCTTAAATCCGGCGGTGGAGAGCGCGGCGCCCGTGACGTGGACCTCGGAAGCGCGCTCGACGCGCCAGGCGCCGCCCGCGAGTGGCAGGCGGCCATCGGCGGTGGCGGCCGCGGCCGGCTTCGCGCGCGGCACGGGACCGCCCTTGCCGTACACTTCGAGCTCGCTCAGGATGTAAGGCTCGGCGGTTTGCGCTTTTGTCAGCATCAGGCGGACCCAACGGCCATGCGCGGGGCTGGTGAGGCGGATATCGTCGACAGCGCCGGTGGCCGCGGGCAAGGCCTGCAACGTGTGCCAGTCGCGGCCGTCATCGGAAATCTGGATGGCGCCTTCGGCGGCGCGGCGGATCCAGTAGAGCGCGATGCGATCGAAAGTGCACAGCGCGCCCAGATCCACCGACACCCACTGTTCGCCGGCGGCGGCGCTCATCCAGGCGCTCGAAAAGTCGTACGGGCCGCCGGCATGCACGGGAGTCTTGCCATTGCTGAACGAGAGTTCGGCAATCCGCCAGTTGAGCGGGCGCCCGGTTTCGAAATCGATGCGATAGAAACGGCTACGGCTCGGCTGGTGGAGCGCGATGGAGGGCTTGATCTCGACGCCGGGATGCGCCATGCCCCACACGCGGCCCAACTCGTTCCACGCCTGCCCATCCGCGGACGCCGAAAGAACGCACGTCCATTCCTGGTTGTCGGGGCCGGTCACCCCCGCCACTGTGGCCAGCCCATCGAACCGGTCGATTTCCGGCGGCGGCGCACCGCCCCATTCCACCTGGACCCACACATGGCGGCCAGTCATGCCGATGACCGTCGCCCAATTCCCGTCCAACAGCAGCTCGCGCTGATTCTTCGCGAGCACGCCCGCCTCGCTGGTGCTGACGCGGACAAAGCGTGGCGCCGCGGTTTCCCGAATGCCGTCGGTGATCAGTTGCGCGGTGAGGTTGTAGTCGTAACTGCTGGACTGGTAGGCCGGCCGGTGGAGCGCCAGGTTGCGATACGTGGTCGAGTCGATTTCGGACGCCGGCGACCAGTCCTGCCGCGGATCTCCTGGATAAACGCCGACGCCGCGCGTGTAGGGCTGCGCGCCCAAAGCTCCGAGTGCCATAAGGGCGGTGAGAACCTTCAAGGGGAGTGCCATGTAACGCTAATTGTATTGGAAATCGCTCCAAAACAGGCAGTCGGTTCTCGTCGCCAATCGTCATGGCCGGGATCGGCCGCGCCGACAGGCCACAAAAGGCGATAGCCTGTCCTACCTCATTTGGTCTCGTCGCCGGTCAGCCGGACGCCGGGGATTTTCAACTGGCGCGGGAATGCGGCGACCAGGCGTTTGGCGGTGAAGACCAGCGGATACGGACTGGGCTGGCGCACAGCGGCGATTCCCTCATCGGATTTGACTACCGTCACCCGCGGACGGCGCACGACATAGGTCCCCGCGTACGAATGGACCGGACTGATCGCGAACCATGCCGGAGAAGGGCTCAGGGATCCTCCCGCCTCCGGCCAATAGGCATCCGCCACCAGCTCGGACTTCGCGTCGCCCAGGCCGTAGACCCATCCCATCTCGCCGGGCTTCAACGCGGTGCGCCAAACCACATGGCCTCCTTGGGCGCCCTCCACCAGCCTGACGGCGCCGAATCCCGGCACGCGGGCCCAACCGCGCTCCGGCCTTACTTCCGCCGTTCCCTGGCGTTCGTAAAGCCTGAGATAGAGGAACAGCGACAGGTCCACCTTTTGCACCGTCAGCATCTTAGGGTCGTCGATAGAGAGCCAGATCAAATCTCGTCCGTCGCTGGCGGTACTCATGCTGGGGTTTGGGCGTTCCCGAGTCCACACCTGAGATCCGGTCTCCGGTGCGGTCGCGGTCACCCGCATTAGCTCGTAGCTCATCAAGCCCCGAGGCCAGCCACTGAACCTCACTGGGATTGACATTAACTGGGCCCGCCTGTCTCCGGCATCGGCAGCTAACTGGACCGTGACATTGCGGTACCTGGGATCGTCTTCGCGGGCAACGGGATAAGTTGGGGCCACGGAACTAAGGGACACCACTATCACGAGCGGCGCCAATCCGCCGAGCGCGATCGCGCACACCCGGATCGGGATGGTCCGGCGGCGGGCGTATTGCCACACCGCCAACGAGAACGCCGCCGCGGCTAACAGCCACGGCGCAATGTCCGAAATCCACCCAGGTCTTCCCAAAATCACCACCCCCTCATTCCGGTTGAAGTGACTGGAAACGGCCGTTATGCTAATGATGGCAACGACGTAGAACACCAGGCCGGCCAGCGCCAACTCGCGAGTCGCCCGGGTCAGCGCGGCCAGCGCGAACGGCAGGACCAGAAACCCGGCAAACCAGCATTGCCGCCAGAGCAGGCCGGGAATCAGTTCGAGCGGGTTGTACGCGCTCGCCAGAAGGATGATGCAATCGGAAAGCAGGAGTGGCAGCGCCAGGAATGCAGCCACGAACAGTAACTTGGCGGCCAGCAGGCTTTTCCACGAATAAGGCCGCGTGGTCCAGAACTGGCGGTCCCCGATCAGGCTTTCCCCATGAACCGCCGCGCCAATGGCGAACCACCATGCCAGCACCATCAGAAGCGCCAGCAGAACACCGGACATGTCTGGGCCGAAATTGCCCCGGAGATCCGGCAACTCAACGGATCCCTGCCAGGCGTGAACCGCGGTGATTGCCGTCACCCCGGCGATATAGGGCCAACAATGCCTGGCGTCTTTGCGGAATATGTGGATGGCTTGTCGCATGGCGGTTCTCAATGATTGTCAGTGGGGTAGCCGGTTAGCCCGAAGCCGGGGATCTTTACGGAGCGGACAAGCGTGGCGACCAAGGGTCTGGCGGTGAAGCGCAGTGAATGCGGCACCGGGGCGGGCACGGTAACGCATCCCGCATACGAATAAACGGGACTGATTGGGAACGAATCGGGAGATAGAGGCTGGTAATTAGACGACCCGGTGCACCCGGCCTCCGTGAAAGACTTGGACCTGGCGTCGCCAAAGCTGTAATTCCACTCTTTTTCGCCGGGCTCGAGCGCGGTACGCCAGATCAGATGGCCTCCGCCGGCATCCTTCAGCATCCGGACGTTGCCGAATCCCGAAACGTAAGTCCAACCGCGACCCGGCTGCAAGTCCACGCTCTTCTGGATTCGGTAAAGCTTGAGCTCGAAGGATACCTCCAGTTCCACCGTACCTGCCGTCCTCCAAAGCAGCGTCTGACGGGCCAGGTCGCCGATGGAAAGCGAAATCCACTCACGGCCGCCCCCGGCGCCGGTCGTGCTGAATTCCGGGTAAGACACGGAGGTGGCCCAGCGCCCATATGCCTTCGGCACGGTCGAAGACGCAGCTACGCTCCGCAGTTGGCAGGACATCATATCCCTGGGCCACCCGCTAAACTTCACCGGAATGCCGATTCGACCCTCGGTCCGGCGGTCGACGGTGACTGAGCCAGCGCTTCCAGGATCGGCGGCTAGCTCGACCGTTACGTTGCGATATTTTGGATCTTCCCGATATCGATACTCCCGGGGGACGGTTACCGAAGACGTCATTTGCATTCTCGTAATCATCCACCAAGGCGCCCAGACCGGCGTCCACCCGAAGAGCAGAATCGCAACTACCCGGATCAGGAACGTCCGTCTGCTTGCGTACTGCCACACCACCAGGAAGAGTCCCGCCACGCAGACCAGCCACGGCACCGTGTCCCCGATCCATAAAGGCATAACCAGGTGAGCCGGGGAAGGGTTGGCGTAATGAGTTGCGGATACGAACCAGGCAACCAAGACAACAGCCCAGGACAGGACCAAGACGAGCACTAACTCGCCGGTCCGCCGGGTTAGCGCCGCCACAACGATCGCCGTGGCGATAAACGCCAGAAACCAGCATTGACGCCACAGCAGGCCAGGCATCACGGTAAGTGGGTTGAAGCCGCTTGCCAGCAGAATCACGCAATCGGAAAGGAAGAGCGGCAGCCCGAGGAATGCGGCGAGGAACAGGGACTTGGCGGCCAGCAGGCTCTTCCAGGAATAGGGCCGCGTGGTCCAAAACTGGCGATCCCCGACCAGGCTTTCCCCGTGAATCGCCGCGCCGATGGCCAGCCACCACGCCAGCGTCATCAAAGGGTTGAGTAGATACGACACGGTTGCGGGGGTCTTCGTGGGATCCGTCACACAAAAAGACGCCTGCCCGGCGTTCACTGCGATCAGCGCCAACACCGCGGCGATATAGGGCCAGCAATGCCTCACGTCTTTGCGGAAAATGTGGATGGCTTGTCGCATGGCTCAAGCTGCCTTGGCGTGACGGCCGGCCATCGCCAGGGCGACAAATATCTCGCGCAGCGTCATGGCATGAAAGTCCACGTTGCGCGCCTGCGGGAACAGGCGTTGGATTTCCGCCGCCGTGCGCTCGCCGTCGAATCTGCTGTCGATGAAGCGCAGCACGGCGGCCGACGTCTCGGGCCGCATCCATGCCGCGGGCCAATCGGCGGGCAGCGGCGGCGGCGCTTCGAAGGTGATCTCCACCTGGCGAAACCGGCCGGCCAGCGTGCCCATCTCTTCGGTGAATCTGAGGCGCCCCTCTTCGATATAGCCCACGTGGCTGGCGAAGCTCTCGATCTCGGCGAGGTCGTGCGAGGAGATCAGAATGGTGGTGCCCTCGGCGCGCTCGAGCAGGCTCTTGGTGAACTCGTCGCGCACCAGTGCGTCGAGGCCGGTGAACGGCTCGTCCAGCACCACGAGTTCGGGACGGTAAGCCAGCGACGAAGCCAGCGCCGCTTTCATCCGCATCCCTCGCGAGAGATGGCGCAGCTTGCGGTCGCGCGGCAACTCGAACTGGCGCACCAGATCGTCGGCAAGCGCGTCGTCCCACGTCGGGTAGAACGGCCGCAGGTAGCGCAGAAGATAATCCGCCGTCATCCACTCGGGCATTTCCTGGTTCTCGGAAACGTAGCCGATGCGCGCGAATTCGCGGGGCGAGAGACGGCGCGAATCCACGCCCAACACCTCGGCGTACCCGGCCGACGCGCGCAGGATGTTCATCAGCAGCTTGATGGTTGTGGTCTTGCCTGCGCCGTTAGGGCCGATCAGCGCGTAGATGCTGCCCTCGGATACCTCGAGGTCCAACGCGTTGACCGCTTCGGTGCGGCGGAAGGCTTTCGAAAGATTATGCGTGGAGATGGGGTTAGTCATTGGTTTTGCGTCCCCCTTTGGCCGGTTGCGCCGGCTCCGTTCCGCCCAGGCTCTGCCAGTGCCGCGCGACCGCGGCCAGCACGTCGTCCAGTTGCATGCCGAGTTTCTTGGCTTCCACCACGAGTCCTTCGAGCTCGCCGCCCAGCAGGCCGGCCCGCGCGGCGGCGGTTGACTTGGGGAGCGCCGCGGCAACCACCGTCCCGATGCCGGGAAGGACCTCGACCAGCCCTCGAGCGGTCAGTTGCATCACCACCTTGTGGGCCGTGTTGGGATTGATCTTCAATTCCTTGCTGAGCGTGCGGACGCTGGGAAACGGGTCTCCCGGACGAAGCTGGCCGGCGACGATAGCCTTGGTGGCAGCGTAGATAATCTGCTCGGAGAGCGCGACGCCCGGTGAGAAGACCAGACGGAACGGGATCACAAGTGTATTATTACTGATAGTACAGATAAATGCAAGAGGAAATTTTCCGCCGTCACGCCAGGCGCGCGGCGATACCGACGTCAATCCCCGAGCACGGCGCGGACTTTTCTGGCCAACTGCTCGGGGCTGAACGGCTTCTCGATGAAATGGAAACGTTCTTCCAAGGCGCCATTGATAGCGATGGCGTTGTCGGTGTAGCCGGACATGAGCAGCACCTTGATGCCAGGCCGGAGTGTCCTGAGCCGGCTGGCCAGTTCCGGACCGCCTAGGTTCGGCATCACCACGTCGGTCAGAACCAGGTGGATGCAGCCGGGCTCCCGCTCGCAGGTCAGCAACGCCTCGGCGGCGTTTTCCGCCTGGATCACGCGGTAACCGTATGCCTCCAGCGCGGCGGCCGCGAAAGTGCGGACTTCGGCCAGGTCCTCGACCACCAGGATGGTCTCGCTCCCTCCCAGCACCGCATCGCCTGCGGGCAACAACCCCGCATCGGCCGCCTGATCGGCCACTGCGGGCAGGTAGATCTTAAACGTCGTTCCGCGGTCCGGTTCGCTGTAGACGCTGATGTGGCCTCCGCTCTGCACCACGATGCCCTGAACCATCGACAGTCCCAGCCCGGTCCCATGGCCAGCGGGCTTGGTGGTGAAAAACGGCTCGAAGATCCGCCGCCGCGTCTCGTCGTCCATTCCCAGGCCGCTGTCGCTCACCGACAGCATGACGTAGCGGCCCGCGTTCGCCTCCGGATGCAGCCGGGCATAGCCCGCGTCCAGTTCCACGCCGGCCGTTTCGATCAGTAGCCGGCCGCCAAGCGGCATGGCGTCCCGGGCGTTCACCGCGAGGTTCATGATCACCTGCTCGAGGTGATGCGGATCGGCGCGCACGGTCCCGTTCATCGCTTCGAGCGCGACGCGCACCTCCACATCCTCCCCCATCAGGCGCTCCAGCATGGGCCGCAGGTTCTGCACCACGCGGTTGAGATCCAGCAGGCGCGGTTGCAGCATCTGTTTGCGGCTGAAAGCCAGCAGTTGGCGGGTCAAGCCCACGGCGCGTTCCCCGGCCTTGCGGATCTCGTCAACCGATGACCAGAGCGGATCGGAAACGGTCAACTCCGCCAGCGCAAGGTGGCTGTAGCCATTGATCACCGTGAGCAGGTTATTGAAGTCATGCGCCACGCCCCCGGCCAGGCGGCCGATGGACTCCATTTTCTGCGCTTGAAATAGTTGCTCCTCGAGCTTCGCTTTTTCCGCCTCGGCCCGCTTCCTATCCGCAATATCGCGGCCAAATGCGGCCATATAGAGCGGGACGCCGTTGTCATCGCGGATCAGGAAGGCGGTTACCTCCACATCGATCGGCTGGCCCGTTTCGAAGTGCCGCAGACGCGCTTCGCCGGACCAGTGTCCGCGGTGCAGGACTGTTTCAAAGTCAGCCCGCGCTGGTTCCCGTTCGCCGCCCTCAAACAGGTCGAGAACGGTCTTCTGGGAAGCCTCCTCGACGGAAGGCAGTCCAACCAGAGTCATGGCGGCACGGTTGACGTAGACGAGGCGCCCTTCGAGTGAGACGATGCCGATGGCATCGCGGTTCACGGCCACCAGCGTCGCCAGTTTCCTCTGCTCTTCCTCGGCCTGTTTTTGCTCAGTAATATCCCTGACGGCGCCGACGGTGCGCACCGGCCTTCGCGCAGCGCCCTCCCCGTCGAAGTAGGTCTGACACCGGATGCTGGTCCAACGGATGGATCCGTCCGGAAGCACAATCCGATGCTCCACGTCGAACAAGCCGTCCCCTGCCGGGTCATGGGCGCGCTTGACGCCGGCGGCGATTCTCTCCCAGTCGGCGGCGTAGACGCATTTGAGATACCCCTGCAACGTTGCAGTTTCCTCAGGGCCCCAGCCATAGATCGCCCGCATTTCCGGCGACCAGTAAATGGTGTCAGCGAGGTGGTTGTGATCGAAAATGCCGATTTGGGAAACGCGGACCACCTGCCGCAACCTCTCCTCGCTTTCGCGCAAAGCCGATTCCACTCGCTTCCGCTCCGTGATATCCGCCACCGCGCCATACATCCGGTACGGCTGGCCGGAGTCGCTGTAGAGCAACCCGCCCCGGCCGAAGAGCCAATGCTCGGTTCCGTCCGGCCAGACGACGCGGAACTCGTGCGAAAAGGTGCTACGAGAGTCGCGCGCCGCGTCCACATCACGAGTCACTTTGGGCAAATCGTCCGGATGGATGCGTCTTGCAAAGGCTTCATACGTCCCATCGAAACCTCCCGGCTCGAATCCATACATGCGCTCGGTGCGTTCATCCCAGATAATCTTCTCCGTCCGGAGATCGAAGTCGAACGCACCCAGCGCGGCGGCCTCCATGGCCAATTGTAGGCGGCGTTCACTGGCGGAGAGTGCCGCTTCCGCCCGGCACCGCCGCTCCACGCCATCGAGATACTCCAAGCCAAATGCCACGTCAAGCGCGACCTGCTCCAGCAACTCCACCTGATCGGGACCGAACGCGCCAGGTTCGAAAGCATAAACGGAGAGTAACCCGCGCGGCGATCCGGCGATGAGAATGGGGAAGGCGGCTGAAGCGCGCCAAGCGGATTCACGGGCGGCCTCTCGCCAGGCGAGTGTCCGGGGATCGCTCAGGAAATTGTTGCAGACATAGGAAGTGGCTGAGCGGAAGGCCGTTCCCGCTGGACCTTGGCCTTCGGGCCTTTGGTCGGCGAACATCCGGATGCGGTCCGCGTAGCCGTGAGTATCCCCGAACCGCGCCACCGGGACCAGTTCCTGAGTTGCCGGGTCATGCCAGGAAACCAGCGCCATGGCAAACTTTCCCACTTCCACCAGCACCCGCGTCACTTCGTCCAGCAGTTCCTGCCGCGACCGGCTGCGCACCACGGTGTGGCTGACATGGCTGGACGCAACGTAGAGCCTGCCGAATCGTTCGATCTCCGATTGGAGTGTCGCCTCACTCATTGGTGTCGAAATATCTCCTCAGTGCGAAGTATGGACCGCATGACCCTTTGGAGCAATCCCCACGATTGGATTCTAGCGGACTCGCAAGCGCTCTCGCACAGAAAAATCGCTGGAGGGCGAGATCACCCTGCTGGTTCAATGGAAGCGCGGTTGTTGGTTGGCAAAGAACCGGCGGCAAAAGACCGCCGGCGTTACAAGGAAATGGCGGAGGCTACGCGTTTTCGGGAGCGGGCACGGCGAGCGGTATCGGATCGGGCGCGGGCGCTTCGGACAAGGGCGGTGCAGGGAGCGGCGCAACTTCCGCTTCGGGTGTGGACTCCTCGGATAAGGACGGCGCGGGCGCGGCGTGTAATTCCGGTTCGGCTTCGGGCGCGACTGGAGTGTGGACGGTGGGAACGATGCGCGGAGCTGCCTCGAGAGCCACCTCGCATTCGCAGCAATCGCTGCACTTCAAGCACCTCTCGCAGAGGTGGTTTTCACACGCGTCTTTGGTGCACCGCACGCAAATCCGCGTGGAGGGCTCATCGCAAATGCTGCACTGGAATGGCATAGAATGGCTATTTCCTTCTGGACGGCTGGCTGGGCGCGGTCAACAGGGCGCGGCAACGCTGCGCTTCGCTGTCCATCACCTGCAATTGCTGCTCCTGTTCGGCGGCGAGATTGACCAGGTACCGCTCGAGACGCGAGCGGTTGACGCCATTTTCGGCCGAAAGGGCGGCCAGCGCCGCAGCATCCGCCGGCGTCTGGTATTTGCGCATCCCCTGTTCCAGCGAGCCGGCCATGGTTTCTAAAGCCTGAATGCGGAACAGCACGTCGAGGCCGGCCGACAACTTTTCCGGATTGCGGGCCAGCACGCTGGCGGTATCGGCCAGGGCCTTGGCCTGCTCGGTGGCGGACTGCCACTGCTCGAGGTAGGTCTCCGAAGCTCCATGATCGATCCAGGGCCGCACATTGATGCGACCGAGCGCCGCCGACAGTCGCGCGGCATGGGCGGAGATTTCCTCCAGCACCGGGGCAATCTCCCAGGGGTTGAGCATGCCGGCGGGTTGCTGCGCGGGCTGTTGCGCGGGATGCGTTTGCGCCCACAGCGCCGTGGCGCCGGCCAGAATCGTAAATGCGCGCAGTGCGGGACGCACCATTTCAATCTATCATGCGGACGCGACAAGCCCCTGTGGTAGCGCCGGCAGTCTTGCCGCCGGTGTCTTGTGCAGTGCGGGAGGCGGCGCTGCCGGTACATAGGAATAAAGACAAAGAAAAAACACAGGCGGCGTAGACCGCCGGCGCTACCGGAGAACCACCGGCGGTCGGATCGGGAGGTCCGACGCGGGCGAGGGCGAGGGAAGGACTGTCAAGGCAAAGTAGAAATGTCCTATTCCCAGCAAAGTAGAAATGTCCGGTTTTGAGGGGGCGGCTGGAGGAGCTGGGTTAGAGTGGATTCGATGTTTCGGGGAGGTCGCGTTCCCTGGG
>JBEKKO010000124.1:0-14667 GCA_050010695.1 Bryobacteraceae bacterium | reverse complement strand
CGTATCCAAGGTGGCTGATGGTTCGGAGGGTCTTCGGATTCTCCACGCCCAGTGCCTTGCGGTGCAAATCCAGCGCCCGCTCGAATTGCTTGCGTGCCTGCGGGTATGAGCCGAGGTCCATGTAGGTCTGTCCGATGGTGTCGCGAATCTCGGCTTCCACTTCCGGCTGCTGGCCGAACTTGCCCCCGATCCGGGCCGCCGCGCGGTCCAGGGCCGTGCGAACCTTCAGGTCCGGATCGGGCTTGGCCGCCCGCCCCGCCTGGCTGTCGGCGCTGGCTTGTGCCAGCACATCGTTCTGCAGGAAATCGTTGACTGCCTGGGCCGCTGCCGCTTCCCGGTTGGCGCGTATGCTCTCCCGGACGCTGACGCCCCCCGCCACGGCGAGCACCAGGGCAAAAGCGCAGGCAGTGGCCAGCGCCGTGCGATGGCGCCGCACGAATTTGCGCGCACGGTACGCGGCCGACGGCGGGACCGCGAGCACCGCTTGATTGTTCAGGTACCGCCGGATGTCCGCGGCCAAATCCGACATCGAACCGTAGCGGCGCGAGCGGTCCTTCTCCAGAGCTTTCAGCGCGATCGAATCCAAATCGCCGCGTATCTGTTTTGCCAGAGCGTGGATCTCGGTGTGACGCTTGCGGGCGAGTTCGGTGGATAGAACCCGGTCCTGGGTGCTGATTCTGATGCTGGGCTTCGGCGGGTCCTCCTCGCGCAACCTGCGCAGAAACTCGTCAAAAGCGATTTTGCGCAAATCGATCGGCGGCGCGCCGGCGAGTAGCTCATAGAGGACAATGCCCAGCGAGTAGACATCGCTGCGTGTGTCGATATCCTCGCCCGACGACAGCGCCTGCTCCGGACTCATGTATTCCGGCGTTCCCACCAGCGCCCCCACGCGGGTGAACAGGGTATCCGCGGTCAGCTTTTGGGTCAGCGCCTTCGCCACGCCGAAATCGATGATTTTAGGGGCAGGGCGGCCATCCACCTCGGTGACGAGGATGTTCGCGGGCTTCAGGTCGCGGTGGATGATGGCTTTCTGATGGGCGTGTTGGACTCCGTCGCAGACGCGCGCGAACAGCTCGAGCCGTTCGTGGGTGCTGAGCCGATGATCGTCGCAATAGGTCGTGATCGGAACACCGGCGACGTACTCCATCACGAAGTACGGTGCGCCCTGCGGCGTGGAGCCGGCATCCAGCACCTTGGCGATGGCAGGGTGGTCCATCAGAGCCAACGCCTGGCGCTCGGACTCGAAGCGCGCGATCACTTCGCGGCTGTTCATACTGGCTTTGATCAATTTGAGCGCGACGCGCCGGCGCACGGGCTCCTTTTGCTCGGCCAGCCAGACCTCACCCATGCCGCCCTCGCCGATTTTCTGCAGCAGGTGATAGCGGCCAATAATGGTCCTGGCGGTCTCAGCGGGGTCCATGCAATGCGTGCCCTCCTCGTCGGGGCCGGACGCCGCGTTAGGGTCGAGGTGTTCGTCAGCGGACACGTTGACCTCCCTCCCGGAGCCGTGAATCTGCTAGAAAGTATATAACGAATCGCCAGGCAGACCGCTTCGGCTGGATGACAGGATGGCAGCGGCAATCCCATGGCGCATTCGGTTGCGCCTAGTGTGAGTCACGGGCAGAACCGGACCTTTACAGCGCGACGCAGTCATTGGCGGGTGGTCCGGGAGGGTCAACAGCGGATGGCGAAGAACTCCGCGCGGATGTGCGCCAACGATTTCGGGCGGTTTGTCGGCAAACCGGAAGCAATCCACATGCGCGAGAAGTCGCCATCTCGGAGACTGACGCGCTACGCACTGGGCTTCTCGGTTGCCCTGCCGGGCAGACCATGTATCCTCGCGTCCACGCTGTTCTGGTGGGCAGGATGGCATCCTGCGCGCGACCCAGAGGGTGCCCCGGCCAACCGCCGCGCGGTCCGATTGGCAATCGGACCGCAGCTTGGCAAGCTGCCCCACAAAGCAGAACCTTCACACGGTCTAAGCGCCAGGGGCAAGGGCCGTCCCGGCGTGAATGTCATTTACAATAGGAACGCTCGCAAATGGACAATCTCACCCACACCGCAGTCGGGCTCTTCCTGGCGCGGGCCGGCGCCGGTAAGTGGTCGCCGCGGGCGACCGCGATTCTGCTGGTGGCATCCAACGCACCCGATATCGACGTGCTTGCCGGTGCCGCCGGGCCGCTTGCGTACCTGCACTATCACCGCCATCTCACCCACGCTTTGATCGCCATGCCGGTGCTGGCACTGCTGTCGGTGGCGGTGGTGCGGGTGGCGGGGAGGAAACCGCTCTATTGGCCGGGCGCGTTGGCAGCGGGGATGCTGGGCGTGGCCGCCCATCTGCTGCTCGATTGGACCAACCTCTACGGGGTGCGGCTGCTGCTGCCTTTTTCCGGCCGCTGGCTGCGCCTGGATTCGACCGCGGTGGTGGATCTGTGGATCTGGGCCATCGCGGCGGCCGCCCTGGCGGGGCCGTTTCTGGCGCGCCTGGTCGGCTCCGAAATCGCTTCCGGGGGCGCCAAACCGCGCCACCATGGCCGCACCGCCGCCCTGTTCGCGCTGGCCGCCGTGATGGCGCTCGATGGCGGGAGGCTGGTGTTGCACTCCCGCGCCGTCGAGATGCTCGAAGCGCGGGTTTACCAGGGAGATTCGCCCACGCGCGTGGCGGCGCTGCCCAATCCGTTCAACCCGCTGCGCTGGCGCGGCTTGGTCGAAACCCCCGCCTTTTACGCCATCGCCGATGTGGATACGGGCGGCGATTTCGACCCCACCCGCGCTCAGATTCTGTACAAGCCGGACGCCGACCCGGCGCTCGATGCCGCGGCGCGCACGCCCGTCTTTCGCGAGTTCCTGCGATTCAATCAATATCCACTGTGGCGGGTAACCCCAGCGCCCACCCTGGACGGCGGCAAGCTGGTCGAGTTGTTCGACCTGCGCTTCGGCACCCCGTCGGCTCCCGGCTTCCTGGCCTCTGCGCTGGTGGACGCGCGACTCCGGGTCGTCGACGCCACTTTCCGTTTTGGCGCCCTGCGCCCCCGCTAAGCGGCGTGGCGCAGAATCTGGCACGCTCCCTTCGCGCGCCGCCGCGCTGCGGTTTGATAAACTCAAGTTTGCCTCCCCTCCCAACAAGCTCATGAGATTTGGCGTCATTGTTTTTCCCGGCAGCAATTGCGATCACGACGCGTTTTACGCGGCGAGTCACAACCTGGGCCAGCCCACGGAGTACATCTGGCACGATTCACGCTCCCTCGGCGACGTGGATGCCGTGATCCTCCCCGGCGGCTTCGCTTACGGCGATTACCTGCGTTGCGGCGCCATCGCCCGCTTCTCTCCCGTGATGCAGGCGGTGCAGCGCTTCGCCGCCGACGGCGGCCTGGTGCTCGGCATCTGCAACGGCTTCCAGATTCTGGTGGAAGCCGGTCTGCTGCCGGGCGCGCTGATCCGCAACCGCGGCCTCAAGTTCATCTGCCGCGAGCTGCGCCTGAGCGTCGCGACCACCCACTCGCCTTTCACCGGCGCGCTCCGCCTGGGCCAGGTGCTGCGCGTGCCGATCGCCCACGGCGAAGGCTGCTACTTCGCCGAACCCCGCACGCTCGACGAACTCGAAGCCGAAGACCGCGTCACGTTCCGCTACCTGGATAATGCCAACGGCTCGTTGCGCGATATCGCCGGCATCCTCAACCGCGAGCGCAACGTGATGGGCATGATGCCGCATCCCGAGCGCGCTTCCGATCCGCTGATGGGTTCCTCCGACGGCCTGGGCGTGTTTCAGTCCATGCTGGCCGCCGTCGAAGCCGCGGGGCCGGTCGCGGAGGTGCAGCCGTGAGCACCATCGCCATCACACCCGATCTGATCGTCCAGCACCAGCTCACGCCGGACGAGTATCGAAAGATCGTCGAAATTCTGGGCCGCGAGCCGAGCTACACCGAGTTGGGAATCTTCAGCGTGATGTGGAGCGAGCACTGCTCTTACAAGAGCTCGCGCCTCCACCTCAAGAAGCTGCCCACGCGCGGCAAACTGGTGGTGCAGGGGCCGGGCGAAAACGCCGGCATCATCGATATCGGCGGCGGGTATGTCATCGCGTTCAAAATCGAATCGCACAACCACCCCAGCTTCATCGAACCCTTCCAGGGCGCGGCCACCGGCTCGGGCGGCATTCTGCGCGACATTTTCACCATGGGCGCGCGCCCTGTCGCGGTGCTCGATTCGCTCCGCTTCGGCCGCCTCGACGATCCCAAAACCGGCGCCCGCAATCGCCGCATCCTTTCCGGCGTGGTGGCCGGCATCGCGCATTACGGCAACTGCTTCGGCGTGCCCACGGTGGGCGGCGAGTGCCTCTTCGAACCGTGCTATGACGGCAACCCGCTGGTGAACGTGTTCGCCCTCGGCGTCTGCCGCAAGGAGGACGTCTTCTACGCGCGCGCCGCCGGCGTCGGCAACCCGGTGATCTACGTGGGCGCACGCACCGGCCGCGACGGTATTCACGGCGCCTCCATGGCCAGCGCCGAATTCACCGAGGAATCCAAGCAGAAGCGCCCCAACGTGCAGGTGGGCGATCCGTTCATGGAGAAGCTGCTGCTCGAAGCCTGCATCGAAGCCATGCAATCCGGCGCCATCGTCGGCATTCAGGACATGGGCGCGGCCGGCCTCACCTGCTCCACTTGCGAGATGGGCAGCCGCGGCGAGGTCGGCATCGAAATCGAGCTCGACAAAGTGCCGCAGCGCGAAACCGGCATGACACCTTACGAGATCATGCTCTCGGAATCGCAGGAGCGCATGCTGCTGGTCGCCGCCGGCGGCCGCGAGCAGGAAGTTTACCAGGTGTTCCGCAAGTGGGGACTCGAGGCGGTCGAGATCGGCAAAGTCACCGGCGACGGCCGGCTGCGCGTCCGCCATCACGGGGAAGTGGTGGCCGAGATCCCCAACCGCGAGCTGGCCGATGAAGCCCCGCTCTACGACCGGCCGCATACCGCGCCGCCCGCCGCGCCCGCCACTCCGCCCGCCGGCTGGGACCAGCCCGCCATCGCGGACGCCCTGCCGCGCCTGCTTTCCGCGCCGGACATCTGCTCCAAACGCTGGATCTGGGAACAGTACGATTACCAGGTCCGCACCAACACCATCGCCGGCCCGGAGCGCGCCGACGCCGCCATTCTGCGCATCAAGGAGACCGGCACCGCCATCGCGCTCTCGCTCGATGGCAACGGCCGCTATGCTTATCTTTCGCCGCGCGAGGGCGCGCAACTCGCCGTGGCGGAGTGCTGCCGCAACCTTTCCACCGTCGGCGCCCTGCCCGTCGCGGCCACCAATTGCCTCAACTTCGGCAATCCGGAACGGCCGGAGATCATGGCGCAACTGGTGGAGGCCATCGAAGGCATGGCCGATGCCTGCCGCTTCTTCGAGACGCCCATCACCGGCGGCAACGTCAGCCTCTACAACGAAACGCTGGGCGGCGGCATCTACCCCACGCCCGTGCTGGGCATCGTCGGGCTGCTCAAAATTGCGGCGCCGCTCGCCATTCCGTTCGTCAACGCCGGCCGCGCGGTGGTGCTGCTGGGCGGCCCCGGCGCCTGCGATGACGTGCGCTTCGGTTCCAGCGAGTACGCCAAGGAAATCGCCGGCCAACTGTGGGGCCTGCCGCCGGCGCTCGATCTCGACAAAGAAAAACGCGTGCAGGAGGCTATGCGCCAGATCGCCGCGGAAGGCCTCGCCGAATCCGCCCACGATCTGAGCGATGGCGGCCTGGCTGTGGCGCTGGCCGAATGCTGCTTCGGCGCCCGCCAGATTGGCGCGCAAGTGGATCTCGATTCCGATTTGCGGCCGGAGATCCTGCTCTTCCACGAAGGGCCGTCGCGCATCCTGATTTCCACCGCGAATCCCAAGGCCGTTTTGGGTATCGCGAAGCAGCATGGCGTCGAAGCCATCGTCATCGGGACCACCATCGAAAACGGCCTCGAGATCCGCCAGTGCGGCAACACCCTCGGCGCCTGGGAAATCGCCGCCCTCCGCCCCGCGTACGAAAATGCGCTGATGGCATGAGGTCCATTGTGTGGGGCAGGTTGATAACCTGCTTGGGCGATTGTCAATCGGCGCAACCGGGCGCAAGCCCGGTCATGGTCCGCACGCTTGCCGGAACAAAACATGAGTAACTGAAAATGTTCCCCGCCTGGAAAGCCCGCTGGCGCAACCGGAAGATCCAGCCCCTAGTGTGGATCGCGCTCCTTCTCGCCTGCCTGGTCTACTTCTATCGCCTGGATGCGGCCGGCGTGCTGGGCCCCGACGAGCCGCGGTACGCGTCCATCGGGCGCGAGATGGCGCGCTCGGGCGATTGGATCACGCCCCGCCTCTGGGGCCAGCCGTGGTTCGAAAAGCCCGCCCTGCTGTATTGGATGACCGGCGCCGCGTTCCGCCTCGGCCTGGGTCCGGACCTCGCCCCGCGCCTGCCGGTGGCCCTGTGCTCCCTCGCCTTCCTCATCTTCTTCTGGTGGGTGCTGCGCCGCGAGTTCGGCGGCACGGTGGCCTGGCTTGCCACGCTGATTCTGGCGACCAGCGCGGAGTGGATCGGCTTCAGCCAGGTGGGCGCCACCGATTTGCCGATGGCGGCCGCGTTCACCGCGGCCTTGTTGCTGGCGCTGCCCTGGGTCGCCCGCGGCGAAACCCGCGGCTTGACGGCGGCGGGAGCGCTGCTCGGCGTGGCCGTGCTGGCCAAAGGACTGGTGCCGCTGGCGCTGGCCGCCCCGCTGGCCTGGCCCGCCTGGAAACATCGCCGCAGCCTTGTCCGCGCGCTGCCCCGCGTCGCTCTGCCGCTGGTGGCCGTGTGCCTGCCCTGGTACGGGCTTTGTTACCTCTATAATGGTCCGGCGTTTCTGACGGACTTTTTTCTCAAGCACCATTTCGGCCGCTTCGCCTCCGATGCTTTGCAGCATCGCGAGCCCTGGTGGTTCTACCTGCCGGTGCTGGCCGGCGCCCTATTGCCCTGGGCGCCGCTGGTCTTCGCGGCCGTCCGCCGCGGCTTCTATCGCGACCCGCGCCGCCTGTTTTTGCTGCTGGCCGTGCTGTGGGGCCTGCTGCTGTTCTCCGCTTCCGTCAACAAGCTGCCCGGATACGTGCTGCCGCTGGTTCCCGCCTGCGCCATTCTGATGGCCCTGGGCGTAGAAGACAGCGCCGAGGCGCCGGGGCTCGCGACATCGTCGCCGACGCCGCTCAAGCCCGATAGGGCGGAACAGAGTAGCCCAAGGCGTGAGCCTTGGGAAAACAGCCGGCACAACCAGCCCCGGAACGGGGCGGAAGAAGAGCCTCCCGCGAAATCACCGTCCGCCCCACGCATCCCTCTCCTGATAGCCCTCTGTGCTTTGCTGTTGGTCTCCTTTCCCATTGCCGGCTCCGTGCTGCCGGGCGCCCTGCTGGCCGGCCTTTCGCGCGCGCCGCTTCCCGCTTTCCATTGGATTTGGCTCGCCCCACTGCCGCTGGCCGCGGCCGCCTGGACGCTCGCCCGCCGCCAGCGTCGCCTGGCCGCCGTGGCATGCGTGGCTTGCGGTGCGGCCCTGGGAGTTCTATACCTGAAAGAGGGTGTGATGCCGGAAGTGGACCGCGTGGCTTCCGCGCGGCCGCTCTGGCGCCGGCTTTCCCCCCAGGCGGATCGCGCCTGCGTGGAGCCGATCCACAGAAACTGGCGTTATGGATTGAATTACTATTCGGTCGTACCCTTGCCGGATTGTCCGGCCGCGGGCCGGTCCATTCATGTTTTCCAGGCGCCTGGCCGCCCGCCCGAATTCGAGATTCGCTGAAGAAGTACCATTGGTATGGTTGACCTGCCCATGCCGAGCATTGTACTCTCACGATTCCGGAGCTTGCATCGATGATTCTGCCGCAGACTTACACCGCCGCTCTGTTCCTGATGATCCTGAGCATGATTTGCTGGGGATCCTGGGCCAACACTTATAAGCTGGCCGGAAAGTGGCGCTTCGAGCTTTACTACTTCGACTTTGCCGCCGGTCTCCTGATCGCCGCCGTCATTCTGGCTTACACGGCCGGCAGCTTGGGGTACGACGG
This sequence comes from Bryobacteraceae bacterium, assembly GCA_050010695.1. Classification (GTDB taxonomy): domain Bacteria; phylum Acidobacteriota; class Terriglobia; order Bryobacterales; family Bryobacteraceae; genus Bog-375. The sequence goes on along the minus strand of JBEKKO010000124.1, from coordinate 6,621 downwards.
TTTCTCGTTCATGGACGATCTCATGCACTCCGGCAAGCGGCAGTGGCTGCTCGGCTTCGCCGGTGGCGTGGTCTTCAATCTCGCCAACATGCTGTTGTTGGGAGCTATCTCCGTAGCCGGCATGGCGGTGGCCTTTCCGGTGGGCATCGGCCTGGCGCTGATCATCGGCGTTCTGCTCAACTTCATCCTGCAGCCGGCCGGGAATGCGACGCTGCTGTTCGGCGGCTGCCTGCTGGTGTTGATTGCGATTCTGGCGGATGCGTACGCCTACGCCTTGCGGGGGCGCATCCAGCATGAAGATCTGGCCAAGCTCGGAAAGGCCAAGAGCACCCGGCGGCCCACCAAAGTGAAAGGGGTGGTCATCGCAGTCGTCAGCGGCGTGCTGATGGGTTGCTTCTTCCCGCTGGTGGAGATGGGCACGGAAGGCGACCTGGGGCTCGGCCCTTACGCTATCGCCGTCGTCTTCGCCGGGGGCGTGTTCATTTCCACCCTGGTATTCAACCTGTTCTTCATGAACCTGCCGATTGAAGGTCCGCCCCTCGAATTGCGCGACTTCGTTAAGAAGACGGTTATCTGGCAGCATCTGCTCGGCATCGCCGGCGGCGTCATCTGGTGCGTGGGCGCGGTGGCCGCGTTCGCGGCCTACAAAGCGCCCCCCGAAGTTCACGTTGGCCCCGCTACCAGCTATGCCATGGGTCAGGGCGCCACCCTCGTCAGCGCGCTTTGGGGCTTGCTGCTTTGGAGGGAGTTCAAAGGCAGCGACCTGAAGATCAAAGCCTTGCTCACCATCATGCTGGTGCTCTATGCCTGCGGCCTGGCCCTCGTCTCCATGGCCCCACTCTACGGCCAGCAGTAGCGATCGCCGCAGTAGGACAGACGATCGTTTTCTGTCGTCTGGCAAGGCTTCGCTCTGTAGCGAGCGATGACAGACCGCTCAAGGCGATGGTCTGTCCTACCCAGCTTCGCTACAATTGGATTTACTCGCTCGCCCGTTAGGAATCTCCGTGACAGGTCACGAAACCAGACAGCGCTTTCTCGACTTCTTTGCCGCGCGCGGCCACCGCGTGGTGCGCAGTTCCTCGTTGGTGCCCGCCAACGATCCGACCCTGCTGTTCGCCAACGCCGGCATGAACCAGTTCAAAGACACGTTCCTCGGCCTCGAGAAACGCGCCTATTCGCGCGCCACCAGCACCCAGAAGTGCGTGCGCGCCGGCGGCAAGCACAACGATCTCGAAAACGTCGGCTACACCCGCCGCCATCACACTTTTTTCGAGATGCTGGGCAATTTTTCCTTCGGCGATTATTTCAAGGCCGAGGCGATCGCGTTCGCCTGGGACCTCATCACCAGGGAATTCGCTCTGCCCAAGGACAAGCTTTACGTAACCGTTTTCCGCGAGGACGACGAGGCCGAGAACCTCTGGCAGAAGGTTGCCGGCGTCTCCAAGGACCGCATCTTCCGCCTCGATGAAAAGGATAATTTCTGGCAGATGGGCGAGACCGGCCCCTGCGGGCCTTGCTCCGAAATCTACTACGACTTCGGACCGGCGGCCGCCGACCCGGGCAAGGAGGACGTCGCGTTTCCCGGCGATGCCGGCGACCGTTACGTCGAAATCTGGAACCTGGTGTTCATGCAGTTCGATCGCGACTCGAGCGGCAAGCTCACGCCGCTGCCCCGGCCCTCGGTCGACACGGGCATGGGACTGGAGCGCACCTGCGCCGTGCTCCAGGGCAAGATCTCCAATTACGAAACGGATCTGATCCGGCCCATCGTCGATCGGGCGGCCGAGCTGTTCCACATCGACTTCGGCAGCGTCCCTCGCATCGATACCGCCCTTCGCATCGCCGCAGACCACGCCCGCGCAACCGCTTTCCTGATTCACGACGGCGTGCTGCCGTCCAACGATGGCCGCGGCTACGTGCTGCGCAAAATCATGCGCCGCGCCATGCGCAACGCCCGCATGATCGGCCAACAGGAGCCCTTCCTCTACCAGCTCACCGGCTTCGTGGCCGAGCTCATGGCGCCGGCGTTTCCCGAATTGATGGAAAGCGTCGGGCGCGTCGCCCGCGTCGTCAAGGACGAAGAGCACCGCTACGCCACTACCTTCCTGGTGGCGGAGAAGGTGTTCAACGACGCCATCAAATCCGTCTCCGGCCTGATTCCCGGCGCCGTTTCCTTCAAACTCTACGACACCTACGGCCTCGCCCTCGATGAGCAGGAGGACATGGCGCGCGAGCATTCGCTCGCCATCGATCGCGCCGGCTTCGAACGGGAGATGGAGCAGCAGCGCGAACGGGCCCGCGCAAGCTGGAAGGGCGCCGAAAAAGGCGTCGTCGCTCCGGCTTATCAGAAGCTGATCGAACTGGGCCGCACCAGGTTTCTCGGCTACACAGAAATGGAAGCTGAGGCGCGCGTGATCGGCCTGGTGGTTGATGGCGAGCCGGTCGATCGCGTGCCAACCGGTGTCCGCGCGGAGTTGGTGCTCGACCGGACGCCGTTCTACGCCGAGGCCGGCGGCCAGATTGGCGACCGCGGTGAATTGTACGCCGATCCGGCCAACCAAGTGGCCGATGTGGAGTCGGCGTTTTACCCGGTTCCAGGCCTGATCGTCCATCGCGTTTTGACTCGTGCGCCCATCGCGGTGGGTGACACTGTTTTTGCGCGAGTGGCCACTCCGCTGCGCGATGCCACTCGCCGTAATCACACCGCTACCCACCTGCTCCACGCTTCGCTGCGCCAGGTGCTGGGCGCCCACGTCAAACAGGCCGGCAGCGTGGTGGACCCGGGCCGCCTCCGCTTCGATTTCAATCATTACGCGGCCATGGACAGCGCCGAAATCGAAGAGGTCGAGCGGCTCACCAACCAGCGGATTCTCCGCAACACCGAGGTCGCGACCACGGTCATGCCGCTCGAGCAGGCTATCGCCACCGGCGCCATGGCGCTGTTCGGCGAAAAATACGGCGAACAGGTCCGCGTCGTCAGCGTGCCCGGTTTCAGCCAGGAACTTTGCGGCGGTACCCACGTCCGCCGTACCGGCGACATCGGCCTCTGCAAAATCGTTTATGAAGGCAGCATCTCCTCCGGCGTCCGCCGCATCGAAGCCATCACCGGCGAAGGGGCGCTGCGCCAGTTCCAGGAATCCTCGGGCGCCCTGCGCCGCGCCGCCGAGATCGTCCACGCTGCCGAGCCCGAGCTTGCCGATCATGTCGCCAAGTTGATCGCCAATGAGCGCGCGCTCGAGCATCAGATCAAGCAATTGAAGGAAAAACTGGCGCAGTCCGCCGCCGGCGGGCTGGAGACGCAGGCGCGCACGATGAATGGATCCAAGGTGCTCGCCGCGCGCCTGGACGGAATGGATCGCCAGCAGATGCGCTCGCTGGCCGATTCGCTCCGCAATAAGTGGAAATCGGCGGTGGTCGTGCTGGCGTCTGGCGAGGAGGGCAACGTCTCCATCGTGGCCGCTGTCACCAAGGACCTCACCGCCAAGGTGCAGGCCGGCAAGTTGGTGGGCGCGGTCGCCCAAGCGCTCGGCGGCAAGGGCGGCGGGAGGCCGGATATGGCCGAGGGCGGCGGCAAGGATGCCGCGGCAGTCGACGCCGCACTCGAAAATGTTTACCGCGAGTTGGAAAGCAAATTGAGCTAGGCGCTGTGGCGCACGCACTCGTGCGTGCCGTGTCGGAGACTCTTCTCGACACCTGCTCCCGCGGGTACCCGGGCGTCGGCACGAGGGCCGGTGCGGCACGTATGAGTGCGTGCGCTACGGGTGGCTGTACACTGGGTCAATGCCATCCACTCCGATGACCGAGTCCTTTGACACACTGATCGTCGGGGCCGGGCCAACCGGCCTCGCCTGCGGCATCGAACTCCAGCGCCGCGGCGTCAAGACCGTGCTCGTCGAAAAGGGCTGCGTGGTCAACTCCCTTTACCACTACCCCACCAACATGGTCTTCTTCACCACCCCGGAGCTGCTCGAAATCGGCAACATTCCGATGACCAGCCTCAACGAAAAGCCCAACCGCCATGAAGCTCTCAAATACTACCGGCGCGTGGCCGGCCATTTCAAACTCGACATCCGCCAGTATGAGCGCGTGGAACAAATCGCCGGCGCCGACAACGCCTTCGAAGTTCACTCGACCGATCGCCTCGGCGCCCGCCGCCTCTACTTGACTCGCAAGATCGTGCTGGCCACCGGGTACTATGACGTACCCAACATGCTCGGCGTGCCTGGCGAGGAGCTCGATAAGGTCCTGCATTATTACAAGGAGCCGCATCCTTATTACAACCACGACGTGGCCGTGATCGGCGGCCTCAATTCGGCCGCCATCGCCGCGCTGGAATTGAACTGGACCGGCGCCCGCGTCACCCTCATCCATCGCGACGCTGCGATCTCGGCCGGGGTTAAGTACTGGATTAGACCAAACCTGGAAAATCGCATTAAAAGCGGCGAGATCCGGGCCTTCTTCGATTCGCATGTGGTTGAAATCCTGCCCGATTCCATTCGCATCGCGACCCCCGATGGGGAGAGGACGTTAAAGAACGATTTTGTTTTTGCCATGATCGGGTATCGCCCCGATCTGGACTTCCTCTCTGCAACTGGAATTACGCTGGATTCCGCAACCCGGAAGCCGCGCACCGATCCCGCCACGCTCGAAAGCGCGCGCGCCGGTATTTACCTGGCGGGTGTAATCGTCGCCGGCATGCACACCAACGAAATCTTCATTGAAAATGGACGGTTTCACGGCCGCCAGATCGCCGAAGCCATCGCCTCCCGCCTGTAACCTCCCGCTCGCACCGCGCCCGATAACCAAAAGTACTGGAGCTAGCCATGTAGCATCTTTAATCGGCATTCTGCAACGTTTGGCCACCTCAAAGTGTCTAACATAGTGACGAAAAAGGAGGGCCCGACATGCTTCAGTCTTTGGTTAACACGCTGTTTGGATGCGCTCACTCGCGCACAACTTTCCCTATGACGCCGGGCCGTAGAAACGGCGCGCCTACGGGGAAAAACGCCACGCAACTGGGAACTTACGTGGTGTGTCTCGATTGCGGCAAGGAGTTCGCGTACGACTGGAGAACCATGCGGGTGGGGAATCCGGTGGTCGCGCCGGTTACAGCCGCGCCGATGGCAGCCGCGGTAGCCGTACCGTCAGCCGTTCCAGAAGCTCAGCCCATGTTTCGCTAGACCTCAAGCAGCTCACAAAAGCCCTTTTGGAACGGGCCATGCACGCCGAGCTGACCGGGCTATGAGAAGCACGACCCGGCCGACGTCGCCGGGCTACCGCAACTTGGCCAGTTTCTTGCGGATGTCGGCGGAGTTCTTGGCGTCCGAGGCCAACTCGAGGTACTTTTTGTAGGCGTCGCGGGCGGCGTCTTTATTCTTGAGCCTTTCGTCGGCTTCGCCGAGCAGCAGCCACGCCTCGCTGTTGCTGTCGTCCCACTTGGTGGCTTCCAGGTAACGGCCGGCCGCAGCGCGGTAGTTCCCCTTCCGGGCGTACTCCTTGCCCACCAGCACGTCTTTCTTCGATTGCAACGGGTTAAAGGAATAGTTAGTGGTCACCAGCGAAGCGTCTTCTTCCGGCGGAACTTCTTCCTTGTCGGAGGTGGCAGGCTGCGGGTGCTCCGTCTTGAGCTGGGCGGGCGGCGAATCGGGTGGTGTCTGCGGGTTGCCGAAAGTCTGGGCCGCCAGAGAAGCTGCGCCCAGTGCCAGCAACGCCAGAAGCCGGCGTGACATAATTCAATTTTACCTCAGGCCCCAGCGCTTGCGAGCGCATTCCTGTGAAACAAAGGACTTGTGATTTCGGAGTGCGGTTCGGATCTATGACAAAGTTGTGTTCGGGACGGGGTTGAAGCGGGACGGCGGCCCGAACGACATGTCGGAAGGACCAATGACGACTCGAGAGTGGCCATTGGCCAGCAGATGACCAACGGTCAGGGTCTCGTGGGCGTATTCGGCATGGATACCGAGTTGTCTGCTGCGTGAGAAGCCAGGCGGCAGCCGTGTTAACTTGCGCCTGGGTGACTCGTCTCTCTTCGCGGGGGTTCCCCGATGAGGGTCGAGAAGACGACGGTCGATGCAGTCGGCATGGATCAGAAGCAGTGGTATCGATTGGGGGGCGTCGCTGCACTCGTCCTAGGTATCGGGTACATCATCATCTTCCCCTTGTACGCCCACGTCGGAGCTCCGCCGAACGGTGCGGAGGCCTGGTTTCAGTACCTGCCTGGGAAGACGACGGTCTGGTGGGCGATTCTCGGTCTTTCCGTATTCACGGACTTTCTCTACGTGCCCGTCGCATTTGCCCTCTACCTGGCGCTGAAAGGAGTCAACAGAAACGCGATGCTGCTAGCGACCGTGTTCGTGGGGCTGTTTGTCGTCTTAGACCTGGCAGTCACCTGGTCGCATTACGCCTCAATCCTCACTCTCTACCGTGACTACTCAACAGCCACGGATGACGCCCACCGGGCGGGTTACGTCGCCGCTGCCAACTGTGCGTCCGCAATGCTGGCGTCCCCTCTGGAAATCGTGTATGCAATAGTGACCCTCTCGTCCGGGATCCTGTTGACCGGCTTCGTAATGCTGAGGGGAACGTTCAATAAGATCACGGCCTATTTGGGCTTGGCCACAG
>JBEKKO010000123.1:0-25647 GCA_050010695.1 Bryobacteraceae bacterium | reverse complement strand
GCTCCGAAACCGGGGCGCCAATTCGGCGCCAATCCGGAGTTGGCAGGCGAAAGCGCCTGCCCCACCTTGCTCGGGCGCCCAGACGAATACTGGCTGTTCTGCATGACGCACTACACTAGCAGTCAGCACGCGCAACTCCGGAGCGGTCCCCTTATGAAGAGTATCCGTTGGCGCATTCTGGTGGCGGCGTTGCTCGCCATTCCAGTGGCAGCCCCGGCGAGCGGCGCCAGGCGTTTTCGGAAGTGAAAGCGTTTCCGCGATCAGCCGCGCTCCTGTAAAGTCATGAATCGAAAGCCTGCATCGCCGCCCGCACTCCCGCTCCGGCATCCATAAATTCTTTCTATCGGGCACATCAATTCTTCTTGTGGCCTCGCGCCGCGCCATCTTCTAATGTGTGATGTTCCCCCGCCTCGTCCGCGGGGCCTTACTCCACGTTGAGGAGACCAAGTTGTCGAATCGTGTGTTTGCCGGACTACTGCTGCTCTCTTCCTCTGTCCTGGCGCAAGCGCCACAAGGGGATCGCGCCGAACTGCGGGCCTTGCAGGCCGCGGTAGCGGCGTCCCAGTCGGCCGGTGACAACGCCTGGATGCTGGTCAGTGCCGCGCTCGTGCTCATGATGACGGGTCCCGGCCTGGCCCTGTTTTATTGCGGATTGGTGCGCAAGAGGAACGTGCTCGGCACCATGATGCAAAGCTTCGCCATGATGGCGGTGATCACCCTGTTATGGGGGATCTGCGGCTACAGCCTGGTGTTCGCCCCGGGCAACCCGCTCATCGGCGACCTGCGCTACCTGTTCCTGCGCGGCGTCGGAGCCGAACCGTCGATCTACGCGCCCACGGTTCCCCACCAGACGTTCATGATCTATCAGCTCATGTTCGCCATCATCACGCCGGCGCTGATTACCGGCGCGTTTGCCGAGCGTGTGCGCTTTCGCGCCATGGTCCTGTTCCTGACCCTGTGGACATTCTTCGTGTACTTCCCGGTGGCGCACATGGTGTGGGGCACCGGCGGTTTTCTCAATGCGTTCCTCGGCGGCAAGTACCCGGTGCTCGATTTCGCCGGCGGAACCGTGGTGCACATCACATCCGGATTCTCCGCCCTGGTCACGGCGCTCTATATCGGCAAGCGGGTCGGCTATCCGCACGAGAAGTTTATGCCGCACAACCTGGTGCTCAGCTTCATCGGCGCGTGCCTGCTCTGGGTGGGCTGGTTCGGCTTTAACGCCGGCAGCGCTCTGGCGGCGTCCTCGCTGGCCACCAGCGCATTCGTGGCCACCCACTTTGCCGCCGCGGCCGGCGCGCTCTCCTGGATGGCGGCCGAACGCGTGCGCAACGGAAAAGCCAGCGCGCTCGGCGCCATTTCCGGCGCCGTCGCTGGACTCGCCACCGTCACCCAGGGCGCCGGCTTCGTGCAGCCGTTCGCCGCCGTCGCCATCGGCCTGATCGCCGGCGCGCTTTGCCACTTCATGGTCACCGTGGCGAAGGAAAGGTTCCGCTATGACGATTCGCTCGACGTCTTCGGCGTCCACGGCGTCGGCGGTCTCGCGGGCTGCCTGCTCACCGGCGTGTTCGCCACCCGCGCCGTCAACTCGGCGCTCAAGCTGGCCAACGGCCAGCCCGCCGCGCTCGGCTGGATCGACGGCAACCCCGCCCAGGTGCTCAATCAACTCATCGGCGCTGGAATCGGCATCGGTTTCGCCGTGGTCGGAACGCTGGCCGCCCTCAAGATCACCGAGCTACTGACGACGCTCCGCATGAATGAAAACGACGAAGCCACCGGAATGGACCTCTCGCTGCACGGCGAAGAAGGCTACAACTTCGAAGGCTAGGCCAATACCCGCGGCGAATTGGCCTCATAGATTCTTCCGATAGCGTTGGACCACGCCGGCCGCGAGCATTCTATTCCGGCTTCCCTATAATGGTCTTATGTGTGGAATCGTCGGTTACGTCGGGCACCGCAAAGCGGTGCCGATCATCCTGGAGGGACTGAAGCGGCTCGAGTACCGCGGCTATGATTCGGCGGGGCTGGCCGTGTATGGCGAGGATCACAACCTGGCCGTGCGCCGCGCCAAGGGCAAACTGCGCAACCTGGAAGACACCATCCGTTTGAGCCCGGTGGATGGCTCGTTCGGCATCGGCCACACGCGCTGGGCCACCCACGGCCGCCCCACCGAGGAGAACGCCCATCCGCACAGCGATTGCACGGGCAACCTGGTGGTGGTGCACAACGGCATCGTGGAAAACTATCTGACGCTCAAGCATCAACTGGAAGCCGAAGGCCACGTGTTCCGGACCGAAACCGACACCGAGATCATCGCCCACCTGATCGAAAAGCACTTCAGCGGCAACCTGGAAGAAGCGGTTCGGGCGGCGGTGGCGGAACTCGCCGGCGTATTCGCGCTGGCCGTGATTTCGAGCGCCGATCCGGAGAAGATCGTGGCCGCGCGCAACGGCCCACCGGTGGTGATCGGCATCGGCGACAACGAATACTTCGTGGCCTCCGACGTGCCCGCCATCCTCAGCCACACCCGCGACATGTTTTTCCTGGCCGATGGCGACATGGCGGTCCTCACGCCGGCCGGCGTGCGCTTGAGCGATTTCCAGGGCCGTCCCGTCAACCGCCAGGTGACCCACGTGCTGTGGGACCCCATCATGGCCGAAAAAGGCGGCTACAAGCATTTCATGCTCAAGGAAATCTTCGAGCAGCCGCGCGCCGTGCGCGATACCATGCTGGGCCGCGTGGGGCAGGAAACCGGGCGCATCTTTTTGGACGAAATGGACATCCGGCCGGCCGAGTTCGCCCGCTTCCGCCAGGTCAAAATCATCGCTTGCGGCACCAGTTGGCACGCTGGACTGGCCGGCAAGTTCATGATCGAAAAGCTGGCGCGCATTCCGGTCGAAGTCGATTATGGCAGCGAATTCCGCTATCGCGATCCGATCGTCACCGAAGACACGCTGACCGTGGTGATCTCGCAATCCGGCGAAACCGCCGACACGCTGGCCGCCCAGCGCGAGGCCAAACTGCGCGGATCGAAAACGCTGGCCATCTGCAACGTGGTCGGCTCGATGATCACCCGCGAAGCCGCCGGCACCATCTACACCCACGCCGGGCCGGAAATCGGCGTCGCCTCGACTAAGGCCTTCACTTGCCAGTTGAGCGCGCTGTTCATCCTGGCCATGTACCTGGGGCAATCCAACGGGCGTCTGGATGAAAGCTCGTCGCGCTGCCTGATGCAGGAGGCGCTGCGGATTCCCGGCAAGCTCGAAGCCGTGCTGGCGCACGACGCGGTCTACGAAGCGCTGGGGCGCGATTTGCACCGCGCCACCGATTTCCTTTTCCTCGGCCGCGGCCAGCATTTCCCGATCGCCCTCGAAGGCGCGCTCAAGCTGAAGGAAATCTCCTACATTCACGCCGAAGGCTACCCGGCCGGCGAAATGAAGCACGGCCCCAACGCATTGATCGACGAGAAGCTGCCGGTGGTGGTGCTGGCCACCCGCGATTCCTCGAGCGAAGAGAGCCGCCTTTTGTACGAGAAGACGGTCTCCAATATTCAGGAGGTGAAAGCCCGCGAGGGAATCGTGGTCGCCCTGGTGACGCAGGGCGACGAACTGGTGCCCAGGATGGCCGACCACATCATCGAGATTCCGCCATCGCTTTCGCTGTTGAGCCCGATTCTCGAAATCGTGCCGCTGCAATTGCTGGCGTATCACATCGCCGTGCGGCGCGGTTGCGACGTGGATCAGCCGCGCAACCTGGCCAAGAGCGTGACGGTCGAATAGCGTGCCGCTGGCGCAGTTTCTGCACCAGATCGAGGTGTCGACGCGCGGCAAGGGGCTGTATGAGATCACCGGCGCGCTTAGGGATTGGGTGGCCGGACTCGGCGTAAGCGGCGGACTGCTCACGGTGTTTGTGCAGCACACCTCGGCGTCGCTCACCATCCAGGAAAATGCCGATGCGGACGTGGTCCACGATCTCAACCAGTTCTTCAACCGGCTGGTGGAGGAGGACAACCGGCTGTACCGTCACACCGTCGAGGGGCCGGATGACATGCCCGCCCACATCCGCGCGGCGCTCACGCTGGCGCAGCTTTCCGTGCCGGTGGAAGGCGGCCGCATGGCGCTCGGCGCCTGGCAGGGCATCTACCTCTTCGAGCATCGCGCCGCCCCGCATCGCCGCCGCATCAAGCTCCACTTGATCGGCGCTTGACGGTGGGGCATGCTTTAGCTTGCCGGTTTTTTCCCCGCGACGGGCCGCGCTACGTGTACAATAGTCGGCTGGAGGCACAATGAGCGCAAAGGCATCCGTTAGAAAGGCCGGCAATGTGGCCATCGTGGATCTGGCCGGCAGAATCGTTTTGGGGGATGGCTCCGGAGTGGTTCGCGACACGATTAAGGACTTGGTTAGCTCGGGTCACAAAAACATCCTGCTCAACCTGAAAGACGTCACATATCTGGATAGCGCCGGCCTCGGCGAAATCGTCGGATCGTATGCCACGGTTACCAATCAGGGCGGCGACGTCAGGCTGTTGCACGCCCAGGGCAAGGTCAAGGAACTGCTCACCATCACCAAGCTCTACACCGTTTTCATTGCCTATGACGATGAGGCCGCTGCGCTCAAGGCCATGTCGGCCGGCGCCGCATAGGCATGACTGGCCGCGCGGCGGGCGGTCTCTCGTCGCGCAACTCGATTTCGCGGCGCCACTCTCAGCCGAGTTTGTAACAAGTAGCTTCATCGGGTGGCAGTGTCAATGTGTTAACAAGAGCTCAAACGCAGTTTTTGCTCCGAAATAGGATTGATTTTGGGCAAAGACCGGTGTTAAGCTTTGGTTACTCTGTCATCCTCCGAGACAGAATGTAGTAGACCTAAAGCCCTGCGCCTTCCCCGGCACGGGGCTTTTTTCATCCTGCGGAGCGTTCCGATTCGCCTTTGCGCCGCTTTAAACCCGCAAATGCGGTTACTGTCGCCAAGACTCCCGGAATACTCTACTTATGTCGATTTCCGCCGGCCGTGGTGCTAAATCGCGGCGCTTCCGCGCGTCCCTTCAGCAGAGAGCCTGTTAGGATGAATACGTTAATGGCCGCTCCGCCGGAATCCGACCGCTTCTCGATGGACGATCTGGAACGTGTATTCCGCGAGAGCCATGCCGCCGTGTTTCGGGCGGCTTACCGCGTGACCGGGAACGCGAGCGACGCCGAAGACGCGCTGCAAACGGTGTTCCTGCGGTTGCTCAAACGCGACGCTGCCGCCGACGCGGTGGAGAACATGCCGAGTTTCCTGCGGCGCGCGGCGGTGAATGCGGCGCTCGACATCGTGCGCTCGCGGCAGGGCATCCGGAATATTCCCCTGGATGAATTGGAGCCCGTTCTGGCGGAGCCTGCCCATCGCCGGCCGGACCGCCTGCAGGCCTCGGGCGAAATTCGCGATTGGCTGCGCGGCGCGCTGGCGCGGCTGAATCCGCGCATCGCGCAGATGTTCGCGTTACGGTTCTTCGAAGGAAAAGACAATCCCGAAATTGCGCGGTTGTTCAACACCACGCCGGGCAGCGTCGCGGTGACTATTTCCCGCACGCGCGACCGGCTGCAAAAGGAATTCCGCGTTTACCAGGGAGGCGAGGCATGACACCGGAAAATAGTTTTCAGGACCCGGCTCTGGAACAGGCATTGGCGGAGATTCGCGACGAGGCGATGGATCCGGCGGTGGTCGAGGCCGCCGCGAACCGCGTGTGGGCACGGCTCACCGAAGCTGCCGGCCAATCGAGCGGCGAGCCCATCCGCGGCTGCGCCGGCTTCCAGGCGTTGCTCGCCGATTACCGCGCGGGGCGCCTGCCGCAAGGCCGTGCCATGCTGGTCGAGGATCACCTGCATTCGTGCGTCGCCTGCCGGCACGTCTACGAAGGAAAAGTGGTGACCATGCCGGCCCCGCGTCCTGCGGCGCGGCCCGCCATGCGGTATTCCAACACCGTTCGTTGGGCAGCCGCGGCGGTGGTGGTGATTGCCGCCGCAGGGACCTGGACCGTGATCCACAACTCGGGCGCGCCCGGCGGCCGGGCCAGAGTGGAAGTGGTCAGTGGCGCGCTGTATCGGGTGGCAGCCGATGGCACGCTCCATCCGCTCGCCGGCGGACAGAATCTGCCGGAGGGCGTGGAGATTCGCACGGCCAAGGATTCCGATGCCCTGCTCCGTCTCGCCGATGGATCGCAATTGGAACTGCGCGAGCGGTCGAGTCTTGTGACTACCGCTTCCGCCAATGACGTGACCATTCGGCTGGGCCGCGGCAGCGTGATGGTGGAAGCCGCCAAACGCCGCAAGGGCCACCTGTTTGTGGATACCGGCGATTGCCGCGTGGCGGTCACCGGAACCATCTTCGGCGTCAGCGCCGGTGTGAAAGGCTCGCGCGTTTCCGTGGTCCAGGGCGAAGTGCACGTGGCGCAGGGCAGCGGCGACAAGGTGCTCCACCGCGGCGATCAAACCGTTACCGGCGCCGGAATGGACCCCGAGCCGGTGAGGGACGACATTGCCTGGAGCCGCAACCGCGATCGTTATTATGCGCTGCTGGCCGACTTGCGGGCCAGCCTCGAGCGGATCCATCTGCCGGATCTGCGCTACCAAAGCGATCTATTGAACCGGCTGCCCACATCCACCGTGCTGTACGCCAGCATTCCCAACCTGGGCGACTACCTGAGCCAGGCGCAGGCGGTGCTCGACCGCAAGATCGCCGAGAGTCCCGAGCTGGCTCCGTTCTGGAACGAGCGCGGTGCCAAGATGCAGCCGGCGATCGACACGCTGCGCGCCGCCAGCGGTTACCTGGGTGCCGAGATCGCGGTGGTGGCCCTGGCCGGGGCGGATGGCAAGCCGCAGCCTCCGGTGTTTGTGTCGCAATTGAAACGTGACGGGTTCGCCGACTTTCTCAAGCAGCGGGGGTTGCCCTTGACGGTGGAGGAGCGCCGCGGCCTGGTGGCGTTCGGTCCCGACCGCGCGGCCGTCGAGGACCTGGTCCCGGCCTTCGATTTGCCGTTCGGCGGATTTGAAGGCACCCCGTTCTACCAGCGCATCGCCCAGGTCTATCGCGAAGGCGCCGGGCTGCTGATCTGCGCCGATCTCTCGCGCATGACGCAGGACGAACACACCGCCGGCATGCGCTATTTCGTGGCCCAGGAAAAGCAAGTCAACCAGCAGATGGAAACGCGCGCCGCGCTGAGCTTCGATCCCGCCCGCTCGCATCTCGCCGCGTGGCTGGCCGACCCGGCCCCGATGGGCTCGCTCGATTACGTTTCGCCGGAAGCCGCAACGGTGGCCGCGTTCGTGGTGCGCGATCCCGTGGTGATCGCCGATCAGCTCGCCGGCGTGGTGCAGACAACCTCCGCTGGATTGGGCGCGCAGGGCGACCTGCGCAACGACCTCGCGCACAGCCTGGGCGGCGAGTTCGCCGTTTCGCTCGACGGCCCGCTGATGCCCGTTCCTTCCTGGAAGCTGGTGGTGGAGGTGTACGATCCACCGCGATTGCAGGCGGTTTTCGCGCGCCTAGTGGCCGACGCCAATCGACGCGCCGCCCAATCCGGCGGCCACCCCATCCGCATGGCGCAGGAGACCGTGGACGGCCGCACGTATTACACCATCAACTCGCCCGCCCTGGGGCCGCTGGCCGAGGGGCACTATACTTTCGCCGACGGTTACATGATCGCCGCGCCCAGCCGCATGCTGGTCAAGCGCGCTCTCGATCTGAAGGCGGCGGGAACCTCCATCACCCGCTCGGAGAGGTTCATGGCGTTGACGCCGCGCGACCACTACGCCAATTTCTCGGCGGTGCTCTATCAGAACCTGGGCGCCTCGCTGGGGCCGCTCGCCGGAATGTTCAGCGGCATGGCCGGCGCGCATCGCGGGCAGCCCGGGCAGCCCAGTCCGGTCGACCGTCTGGGCAACCTCAAGCCTTCGCTGATCGCCGCCTATGGCGCGCCGGACCGTATCACGGTGGCCAGCTCGGGCGACATACTGGGATCCCGCCTGGAAGCTCTTCTCACCGGCGACCCCAGCGGCTGGGCGGCGGACTCAATCCCGTTGTCGCAACTCCTCGGAACAGGCGGGCGTAAGCCGGCGTATAAAGAGAAGTGATGGCTGAAGAAATGGCACCCGTCATCGATCTGGACGGCCTGGAGGTGCGCTTCGGCGATCGCGTGATCCTGAAGGCGCTCAAGGCTTCGCTCACCGGCCGCTCGATCGGCTTGCTGGGGCCGAACGGCGCCGGCAAATCCACCCTGCTGAATACGCTGCTGGGCTTTCACCGGCCGTCGGCGGGGACCGCCCGCATTCTCGGACGCGACATCCGCCGCGAGCCGCGCGCGGTGCGCAGCCTGATCGGCTACATGCCGGAAAACGATTCGTTCATCGCCGACATGAGCGGCGTCCGCTTTGTGCGCCTGATGGCGGAGCTGGCCGGCCTGCCCAAGGCCGAGGCGCTGGAACGCGCGCACGAGGCCTTCTTTTACGTCGGCCTCGGCGAAGTCCGGTACCGCACGCTGGGCACTTACTCGCTGGGCATGAAGCAGGCCGCCAAGCTCGCGCAGGCCATCGCGCACGGCCCCAAACTGTTGTTTCTGGACGAGCCCACCAACGGCCTCGATCCGCCGGCGCGCCTGCGCATGATTCAGTTGATCCAGGAGATTCGCGACCGCGGCGATCTGCACCTGATCGTCTCTTCCCACCTGCTGCGCGACGTCGAGGAATGCTGCGACGAAGTTCTGATTCTGAAGGACGGCGCCATCGCCGCTTTCTGCAACCTGGAAGAAGAGCGGCGCGCCAACCGGCGTTTTCTCGAAATGGAGACCCGCGGCGAATTGAACGGAAATTTCGTCGAAGCCATCCGCGGCCTCGGCTGCGAAACCGCTCCCGGTGCGCAGGGGCGCCTCAAAGTGGTGCTGCCGGAAGGGCTCGAGGTCCGCCGTCTGTACGAAATCGCGGCCGCGCAGTCCGTGCAGATCCGCCGTCTCAATCACCGGCGCGATTCGCTCGAAGACATTTTCCTGAAAGCCATGGAGGCCGCCGATGGCCGTCTATAAAAAGACCTACCGGCCGTATGAGGGCGCGCTGACCGCTCGCTGGGCGCGCTTGCTGGTGATCCCGCGCTTCGCCTTCGAGGATCTCCACCGGCGCAAGTTTCTTTCCGTCTTCTTCTTCGCCACCTTCCTCTATCCGCTGATCTGCGCCATCATCATCTGGGTCCAGCATAATGCCAGCGCGCTGAGCCTGATCAACGCCCAGGGCGCGCAGCGTCTGATCACCATCAACGTGGTCTTCTTCCTTTCCGTGCTCGGCTGGCAAAGCATGATGGGGCTGTTTCTGGCCGCCTTCGTGGGGCCCGGCCAGGTTTCGCCCGATCTGGCCAACAACGCGCTTTCGCTCTACCTGGCGCGGCCGTTCTCGCGCGCCGAATACGTGCTCGGCAAAATGTCGGTGCTGGTGATCCTGCTTTCGCTGATGACGTGGGTGCCGGGCCTGCTGCTGTTCGGCCTCGAGAGCTACCTGGAAGGCTGGAGCTGGGCGGTGGATCACGCGCGCATCGCGGGCGGCCTCTTCTTCGGCGCCTGGATCTGGATTCTGCTGCTGGCCCTGCTGGCGCTGGCGCTCTCCGCCTGGGTGAAGTGGAGGGCGGCTGCCGGCGGGCTCATGTTCGGCCTGTTCTTCGTGCTCTCCGCGTTCGGCGCGGTGATCAACGGCGTGGTGCGCACCACCTGGGGCCACCTGTTCAACGTCAGCTACCTGGTGGGCTCGGTGTGGGTGTGGATGTTCGAAGGCGACCACCCCACCACTAATGGAGCGGTCTTCTTCCGCGCCCCGCGCGGCGAAACCCTGCCGCTGTGGACCAGTTGGGTGGGGCTGGCCCTGCTGGCTGTCATCTGCCTGTATATGCTGTCACGGAAAATCCGCGGCGCGGAGGTGGTGCGGTGAGCGACAACCTGATCACCTTCGCCGGCGTTTCGCGCTTTTACGGCGAAGTGCTCGGCATCAACAACGTCAACCTGACCATTCCGCCGGGCATCACCAGCCTGGTGGGGCCGAACGGTTCCGGCAAGACCACGCTGATGAATTTGATGACCGGGCTGCTGCGCGCCACGCGGGGAGAGATCCGCGTGCTCGGCGTCGCGCCCGATCAGCCGCAGCAGATCGGCCGGCTGCTCGGTTACTGCACCCAGTTCGACGCATTTCCCAAGGGGCTGACCGGCTTCCAGTTCATTTACTCTTACCTGCTGCTCTATGGCATGAGCCCGGCGGAAGCGCGCGAGCGCTCCGTGGCGGCGCTGCAGAAGGTGAACATGATGGCCGCCGCCGGCCGCTCCGTGGCCTCTTATAGCAAAGGCATGCGGCAGCGCGTGAAGCTGGCCCAGTCCTTCGCTCACGACCCGCGCGTGCTGGTGCTCGATGAACCGCTCAATGGGTTGGACCCGATGGCCCGCGCCGAAACCATCGCCCTGTTTCGCGAGTGGGGCGCCGACGGGCGGCACGTGATCGTCTCCAGCCACATCCTGCATGAAGTGGATTCCATCTCCGATCAGGTGATTCTGTTGAGCCACGGCTACGTAGTGGCCGAAGGGCAGATTCAGGGCGTGCGCAGCGAGGTCCGCGAGCAGCCGATGCAGATCCTGGTGCGCTGCGACCGGCCGGCCGAGCTGGCCTCCCGCCTCTTCCAGCAGAACCACGTCGTCGAGGCGAAGATCCAGGCCGATGGCCGCAACCTGCTGCTGCGCACCAAGGACGCCGACGCCTTTTACCTGCTGCTGAATCGCCGTGATTCTGGACACCGGCCTGGAAGTGGAATCCGTGGCGCCGGCCGATGACGACGTGAATTCGGTCTACCAATACCTCATCGGCGAGGGAGGTGCGGCATGAACGCCCTGTGGATGCGGCAGATCGGCGCCGTCCTGCGGTTGGAATGGAGGAAAACGTTTTTCTCCAGGCGCGGCTGGTGGATCTATTGCCTGGCGCTGGGGCCGGTGGCGATCACCGGGCTGCACTGGCTGTTCGAAATCGGCCGCGCCTCGCCCGGCCACAGCCTGGGCGACGACAGCATCATGTACGCCGCCATGTTTCAGTTCTTCTTTTTGCGCGGCGCCATTTTCTTCGGCTGCATGGGAATCTTCTCCAACCTGTTCCGGGCGGAGATGCTCGAGAAAACCCTGCACTATTACTACCTCACGCCGCTGCGGCGCGAGATGCTGGTGGCCGGAAAATACCTCGCCGGCCTGGTCATGGCGGTGGTCCTGTTCGCCGGCAGCGCGGCGGCCTCGTTCCTCGTCATCGGCCGTCATTTCGGCGCCGCTTACTCGAACTACATCTGGCATGGTCCGGGCCTCAGCCAGCTCGGCTGGTACACTCTCACCGCCGCGCTGGCTTCGGTGGGATACGGCGCCGTCTTCCTGTTGTGCGGCCTGCTCTTTCGCAATCCCCTGATCCCGGCCGCCATCGTGTACGTGTGGGAGAACCTCAACCCGTTTCTGCCGAGCCTGCTCAAGAAAATCAGCGTGATTTTCTATTTGAACAACCTGTGCCCGGTGGAAGTCCCCCTGCCGCCCCCGTTCAACCTGATCGTGGTGGAAACCGATCCCACCCCCGCCTGGCTGGCCATCCCCGGCCTGATAGCCGTCTCGCTGCTGCTGCTGATCTACACCGCCTACTCGGCCAGGCAAGGCGAGATTAACTACGGGGAGTGAGCGGGGGAGGGGGTTCGTGGTTGGGCGCCAGCGGTTTGATCTGGTGCGGACCCTGCGGTGGGCGGGGCGAACAGCTTTAGCTAAATTTGGTCCCCTTCGTCCGTAACCAGGTGCTGCGGTCTAGATGCAAGGAAGCTCTCGAATGGGCAGAGGGCCAGCCCTGTGTGCAAGAGCGCAGCGAAGGGTAGCAAGCGCCCCCAACCATCCACAATCTCGTATTCGAGGCCGTCAGCGTGCACGACGGTTTCGATGAGGGGCCTGTCTTCACCGATTGCGTTTGCGAGAGATCCGGTCCTACTCCACGCACAGAAATACTGATACGGCCGATCACCCGGCCGCGGCACCGTAAAGTAGCCCCGATCGAGAGACGTCCTCGCGAGTTGCCCAAGTCGTCTTGTATATGGTTCCGGCACCAGATTTCGGGCACTCATCCATCTATCGCGCGGCACGTAGTCGTGAACGAGAAGGCTCTCGACTTCTTGTCTTGTCTCGATGCGCACGATGCTCATGACGTCGTTCTCGATACGGGGGAGTTTGTAATCGTAAGAGCGCTTAAGCCACTTGACCGGATCTCCGCCGTCACAAATATCGGCAAGTGCCTCGCGATCGTTTGGATCGCACTTCTTGCTCTGCCTCGCCCAAAAGTGCCGGGCATAAGCGCTGAGCGTGCTTTCACGGAGAACCTGCATTGACTTGCGGCTGCTTCCCCATCCCCAGGATACCCGAAACGGCGACCCGCAGCCCAGACCACCCTCCCCGTATGCCATAATCTTACTGGAGTCTTACCCATGGAGACCACGCGGCTTTCTACCAAAGGGCAGGTCATTCTGCCTAAGGATATTCGGGATGCTCGGGCTTGGAGGCCGGGCACGGAGTTTACGGTCGAAGAGGCCGGCGACGGGATCGTGCTGCGGCCGGCTGAGCGCTTCCCGGAGAGCGATCTCGCGGAAGTGGCCGGATGCCTGCGGTCCAAGACGCGGCCGAAAACGCCCGCGCAGATGAGCGCTGCCATCGGCCGGGAAGTGAGGCGGCGGCGTGGTCGCGGTCGATACTAACGTCCTGGTGCGGCTGCTGACCGGCGATGAGCCGAAGCAGGCGGCAGCAGCGCGGCGCCTGTTCGCGAGCCAGCCGATTTGGATCGCGAAGACGGTCTTGCTCGAAACAGGCTGGGTCCTGCGAAGTCTGTATGGATTCGAGCAGAGCGCGATTCGCGAGGCATTCACCAAGTTGCTGGGTCTGAAGAACGTGAAGGCGGAGGATGAATCGTCAGTCGCCGCCGCGCTGGCGCTCGTGTCGCATGGCGTTGAATTCGCCGACGCGATGCACCTCGGCAGCACACCGCCCGGCGGCCAATTCGTCTCCTTCGATAAATCCTTCGTGCAGCGGGCCAAGCGCGCGGGAGCACCCGATATCTCCGTGATCCCGGTCAAGGATTGAGATCGACCGCCTCGAAGCGGCGGGTGCACCCGAGCAGGCGCTCCACTAAATTGGCCCCCGGATTGCTCATCAAAAAGCATGTCCAAGATCACTGAAGCTAGCCGCGATCATATCGCCGATGAGAACTTCGCTTTCCCCAAGGAGCGCAAGGAACCTATCCATGACGCTGCTCACGTGCGCAACGCAATCGCCCGCTTCAAGCAGGTGGAAGGGGTGACCGACTCTGAACGCGACGCCGCCTGGAAGCGCATCAAATCCGCAGCCAGGAAACACAAGGTCGAGTTGAACGAGCAAGACTGGCGCGAACTTAGTTAGCCATTTCGCAATTGCGATAGCGTTTCGCTGCGCGGCCGGCGGGCGAGGCATGCCTCGCCCTTACAACGGACTCGTAGGAGCCGGGCACGCCCGGCCCGACTCGGGCGTGCACTGAAAGCGCAGCCCAAAACACGTGGTCGAACTTCTGAAAGGGTGTACTTAGCTAGCCGCCCGTGCGCGCCAGAACGAGGTCGCCCTTTGACATCCTTCCCGCTTCCCGTACCCTGAAAAAGATGTCTGCGCCTCCCGCGCCGCGTTCCGCCCGCAAGCTCGCCTTGCTGCCGCTGATCGCGGCAACCTATTTCATCGTTTCCGGCGGGCCGTTCGGCTTGGAGGACACGGTCTCCGCGGCTGGCTACGGCGGGGCGATTCTCATCCTGCTGCTGACGCCCGTGCTGTGGAGCTTCCCCACCGCGCTGATGGTGAGCGAACTCGCCAGCGCCCTGCCCGAAGATGGCGGCTATTACGTCTGGGTCAAGCGCGGCATGGGCCGTTTCTGGGGCTTTCAGGAAGCCTGGCTGTCGCTGGTGGGCAGCGTCTTCGATATGGCGCTCTACCCGACGCTGTTCGTCAGCTATCTGGGCCATTTCCTCCCCGCCATGACTTCGGGCCAGCGCGCCACCTGGATCGGGGTCGGCCTGATCGCGGCGGCGGCGGCGTGGAATCTGCTGGGCGCCAAAACCGTAGGTGGCAGCTCAATGGTGATGGGCGTTCTGCTGCTGAGCCCGTTCGCGGTGCTGGCCGCGGCGTCGGTGTTTCATGGCGCCATGTTCGCCGCACATGCCACCCCTCCGCGCCACGCCGACATTCTGGGCGGCGTGCTGGTGGCGATGTGGAACTACATGGGCTGGGACAACACCTCCACGGTGGCGGGCGAAGTCGAGAATCCGCGGCGCACGTATCCGCGGGCGATGGCCGGCGCGGTGGTGTTGGTGGCGCTCGGCTACGTGCTGCCCATTGCCGCCGTGGCGCTCACCGGTTTCGATGCCAACCGTTGGGAAACCGGCGGCTGGGCCGACGTGGCGCGCGCCGTGCTCGGCACCGGCGCGGCGGGCGTGGTGGTGGCGCTGGGGATCACGGTCGGCGGCATGCTCGGCGCGGCGGGGTCGCTCAACGCGCTCACCATGGCGCTCTCGCGGGTGCCGGCGGCGCTGGCCGAAGACGGCTTTCTGCCGCGCATCTTCGCGCGCCGCGATCCGAAGACCGGCGCGCCGCGCTGGGCCATCGTCGGCTGCGCCGCGGCCTGGGCGCTCGGCTTGGCGCTGCCGTTCGGCAAACTGGTGATGCTCGACATGCTGCTCACCGGTTCCAGCATTCTGCTCGAATTTGCCGCGCTGGTGGCGCTGCGCGTTCGCGAACCCCAGCTCGGGCGGCCCTACCGCGTGCCCGGTGGAATGGCCGGAGCCATCGCCGTGTCGATTCCGCCGGCCGCCCTGATGGTGCTCACGGCGGTTCGCAATCGCGTCGAGCCGGTGGGTCCGATCAACGCCCTCCAGTTCGGCGGCATCCTGATGGCGCTGGGCGTTGTAGCCTATTTCGTGGGAGGCCTTTTCCGAAAATCATGATCATCGCCGATCTTGCCGCCATCGCCGGGCGAACTTTCCCGGCGGGGCGCTACACGCAGAACCTGGTGGGCGGCGCCAGCCCGATTCAGGCCGCCGGCTTTTCGATGGGGCACGTCACGCTCGATCCCGATGGCGGCCAGGTGCCCTGGCACAACCAGGAGCAGGAGGAGATTTACTTCATCGTGAAGGGCGCCGGCGAAATGTGCCTCGGCGAAGAACGGATGGCGATCCACACCGGCCAGGTGGTCTACATTCCGCCGGGCGTGTTTCACCAGCTCACCAACACCGGCGCCCTGCCCATGCGGATGATCTATTGTTACGGGCCGGCCGGCGACGTGGCGCACTGGCGGCAGGAACTGGATGGCACCCTGCCGCGCGCCGGCGTGGACGCTCCGCCGCTGCCGGCCGGCGCATGGCCCCAATCCACCGCCAAGGGGCCGGCCGCATGAACAACCGAATCCAGCACACGGTCGGTATCGTCATGAACGGCGTCACCGGACGCATGGGGTTGAACCAGCACCTGCGCCGCTCCCTCTACGCCATCATGCAGCAGGGCGGGGTGATCCTCAACGAGCGCGAGAGCATCATGCCGCACCCGCTGCTGGTGGGCCGCAATCCAGCCAAGCTGGAAGCCATCTCCGCCGAGTGCGGCGGCATGCCGTGGTCGACGGATTTGGCTACTGCTCTGGCCGATCCCGCTTACTCGATTTACTTCGACGCGCAGACCACCGACCGGCGGGCGGCCGCCGTGCGCCAGGCGATCGCCGCGGGCAAGCACGTCTACTGCGAGAAGCCGGTGGCGGAGTCGCTCGATGCGGCGCTCGATCTTTACCGGCTCGCGGAACGCGCCGGAATCAAGCACGGCGTAGTGCAGGACAAGCTGTGGCTGCCCGGCCTGCTGAAACTCGCGAGTCTCAAGCGCCAAGGCTTCTTCGGCCGCATCCTTTCGGTGCGCGGCGAATTCGGCTACTGGGTGTTCGAAGGCGATACCGTGCCGGCCCAGCGGCCCTCCTGGAACTACCGCAAGGAAGACGGCGGCGGCATCGTCATGGACATGCTGTGCCACTGGCGCTATGTGCTCGACAATGTTTTTGGGCGCGTGGAAGCGGTGTCGTGCCTCGGCGCAACCCACGTCCCGCAGCGCTGGAACGAAGCTGGCCAGCCTTATCGAGCCACCGCCGACGATGCCGCCTATGCGACCTTCGAACTGGCCGGCGGCATCGTCGCCAATTTCAATTCCTCCTGGTGCGTGCGGGTGCGGCGCGACGACCTGCTGACGCTGCAGGTGGATGGCACGCTCGGCAGCGCGGTCGCCGGCTTGCGCCATTGCTGGATTCAACCCTATGGAGCCACGCCGCGGCCGGTCTGGAACCCCGACGTCGAGAGCCCGCTCGATTATTTCGAGGGCTGGCAGAAAGTGCCGGAGCAGGACACTTTCGACAACGCCTTCAAGCGCCAATGGGAACTGTTCCTGCGCCACGTGGTGAAGGACACACCGTTCCGCTGGAGCCTGCTCGAAGGCGCCAAGGGCGTCCAGTTAGCCGAGCTTGGCCTGGAATCCTGGCGCAAACGCGCGTGGGTGAAGGTGCCGGAACTCGACGGTTAGTTAACGCTGGTGTCTTCGAGCGATGAGGCCGACTATGTTCTCCCGGTTACGCAAGAGTCGGTCTCCAGGAGATGCGCTGAGTGCGGTCGTGCATGGTATTGGTGGGGTATGCTTTAGCTTGCCCGTACCACAAGGATTTGCGTATCGGCCACTTTCGGATCGCGCACCCCTCTCGTGCTTACGGTTGCAGGATCACCTTCATCAACCCCGGCTCGCGGGCGTACAGGCGCTCGAACCAGGCCGGTCCCTCGGCCAGGGGGGCAACGGCGCTGATCAGCGGCTCGACGCGAATGGCGCCGCGCGCCAGCAGATCGATGCAGGTTGGGTATTCGCCCGATGAGGCGCACGAGCCGAACAGCCGAAGCTGGCGAGTAACTACGGCTTGCAGCGGTAACTCGATCTTGGGCGCTATGTTGCCCACCAGCGTCAGCGCGCCGCCCTTGCGCAGCGCGGCAATGGCGGTCTGAATCGGTTCGGTGGCGCCGACCGCTTCCACGGCGACGTCCGCGCCGCGCCCGCCGGTCCGTTCCCGAACGAACTCTGCCACGTCGCCTTCCTTGGGATTGATTGCGGCGGTGGCGCCGAGCTCGAGTGCCATTTTCAGCCTGCCTGCATCCACATCGGCGACGATGACCTGCCCGCAGCCGGCCAGTTTGAGCGCCTGAACGGCAAGCGTGCCGATCATGCCGGCGCCCACCACCAGCGCGCAATCGCCCAACCGCACCGGCGTCAATCCAACCGCGTGCACGGCCACCGAAACCGCCTCGATCATGGCGGCGTGCTCGAAGCGCAGCGCATCGGGCAAGTGGTACGTGATGCGCGCCGGGGCGAGTACGTACTCGGCGAACGCGCCATGGCGGCGGTAATCGCCGCACGATACGCCCAGCACCTGCCGGTTGTCGCACAGGTTGACTTCGCCGCGCGCGCAGAAAAAGCAGGCGCCGCAATACACCGTGGAATCGAAGGTGACGCGGTCGCCCTCGCGGAAGCCGGCGACGCCCGCGCCGACGCCAGCCACTGTCCCGGCGGCTTCGTGCCCCATCACCAGCGGCGGCTGGCGCCGTCCGGTGCTGCCATCGAAACCGTGCACGTCGCTGCCGCAAATGCCGCAGGAATGAACCTGCACCAGCAATTCGCCGGGCCCCGGCGCCGGTGCCGGAATGTCCACCAGCTCCAGTTGCTTGTATTGCTTCAATAGCAGTGCGTTCATGGAAGGTTATGTTGCCAATTCGGCGCGCATCACTGAATGATCGCTTGTCCCCCTTCTGCGCCGCCGTCACCAGTATAAATTCGTCCCCTGTACTCCCTCACTCTTTGGGCAATGGGTTCTTCCGCCTGACTCTCCACCGCCCAAACTCCCACAGGCCAAAAATGCAGATAAGGAGCATTCCGAAAAGCTCTGTGAGGTAGGCCCACGCTGCGCCGCTGGCGTCAAAAAGAACCCCAAAAACCACCGTGCAACCGACACAAAGGCCGAGTGCTGCCGATAGGAAGAGTTTGTCATTCCGGGTGGGCTTTAGGCCGCCGCGGTGCCTATATCGCCGGTCCACGATCATGCCCCAGGTCGCCCATAACAATAAGAGTAATATCGTTGGCATGTCTTCAATGACACGTCTTCCGCGTCTTCGCCGCTCTGGCTGTCCCGACCTAGCCAATACGGCTATTCCGCGCCGTGGATAGGATCACTCTTCGTCTTGCAGCACTTTAGGCAGGTAATTAGAGTGCCTTCGTATTCGTGCTGAAAGTAGCCGGTCGCTTCGCCATCACAGCCCAATTGCGAGCATCTAAAGGTGCCTACTCCGGTGTTCTCAACATCGGTACTCTCCAAGTACATCGGCGACTCGTCATTCGGGCAGGGTCTTCGAAATTGGCCAAGCGAAGATACGTTGCCGGCCGAAAGTTTGAAGTATCCGTGGACGATGTTGTAGAGCTGATGGCAACCCGCTTCGCACGCAAACGCCCTAAATGAGTAAGTGTGCTTGTCAATCGTGCCACAAACCTCCACGGGCACCATCTCGGCCCGATGGTGAACGCAGCAGCGAGGCCGAATATCCATCCTCATTCGAACGAGCACAGCCCCCTGAGAGTAGCAACTCTCCCGCCTCAAAGCAACGGAAAAACCGGACTGCTGGGTTACGCCAGCAGTTCCGCCCGCATCACGGTGACGGCCTGGCCGCCGATGATCACGCGGTCGCCGTTCACTCTCACGCGGACTACCCCGCCGCGGGCGGAAGCCTGGTAAGCGGTGAACTCGGCCTTGCCCAGGCGCGCGGCCCAGTATGGTCCCAACGCGCAGTGCGACGAGCCGGTGACCGGGTCTTCATCGATGCCCGAACCGGGCGCGAAGAATCGCGAGACGAAATCGAAACCGGCGCTCGAGGCTCGGGCGGTGACGATGATGCCGCGCGCTCCGACCTTTTTCAAGGCGCTGAAATCGGGCGCGGCGGCGCGCACTTCCTCTTCCGACGCAACTTCGACCAGGTAATCGAACTTGTTCCGCGCGACGTTCGTGGCATTCACGCCGAGCGCGGCGACCAAATCCGCCGGCGCTTCCGCGGTGGCCGCGACCGTGGCCGGAAAATCAAGCTCGATCCATTCGCCGCGCCGGTCCGCCAGCAGCAGACCGCTGCGTGTGTGGAAGCGTGCCTGCGTGCCTGCAGGCAAGTGGCCGTCTTCCCACAGCACGTGCGCGCTGGCGATGGTGGCGTGGCCGCACAGATCCACTTCCACCGCGGGCGTCAACCAGCGCAGGCGATAACCGCCGTTTTCCGGATGCAGGAAGGCGGTTTCCGAAAGGTTCATCTCGCGCGCTACATCGCGCATCCAGGCATCCGGGCGTGGTTCGGATAGCACGCAAACCGCTGCCGGATTACCGGCGAATGGCCGCTTGGTGAAAGCGTCGACTTGGACAATGCGAACAGGCATGATTGTTGTTTTCGCTCCGCGATGCCGAACGATCTATTTAGTCTACTCTAGAACAAAAACGGACAAGCTAAAGCATGCTCCACGTCTCCACACGTTATAATCGACGTCGATGGATGTATTCGAGGAGTTGGTGCGTTTGCGGGCTTCGGGTCAGAAGTGCGCGCTGGCCACCATCGTGGAGGTGCGCGGCTCGATTCCCAGCTACGAAAGCGCCAAGCTGCTGGTGCGCGAGGACGGCTCCATGGTGGGCACCATCGGCGGCGGCTGCGTGGAAGCCGAGGTCTGGAACGCGGCGCGCGAAGTGATGGAAACCGAAAAGCCGAAGCATCTCACGTTCAGCCTGGGCAAGGACGCCGCTTACGATAACGGTCTGATTTGCGGCGGCCAGCTCGACGTTTTCGTGGAAGCGGTGTTGCCGATACCGCACGCGTTTATCTTCGGCGCGGGACACATCTCCAAGAGCCTGTCGAAGGTGGCCACGCTGGCCGGCTTCTCGACGGTGGTGATCGACGACCGCGAGAGCTTCGCCAACCGCGAGCGCTTTCCGGAAGCCGCGGCGGTGCATGCGGGCGAATACGAGACCGTGTTTCCCACGCTGGCCATCAACGAAACCAGCTTCGTGATCATCGTCACCCGCGGCCATCGCGACGACATGCGCGTGCTGAAGCTGGCGGTCGCCACGCCGGCCCGCTATATCGCCATGATCGGGAGCAAGCGCAAAGTCCTCAACGTGGTGAAGGAACTGGAAAAGGAAGGCATGGCGCGCACAGCCTTCGAGCGCGTTCACGCCCCGATGGGCTTGGACATCGGCGCGATTTCGCCGGAGGAGATCGCCATCGCGGTGGCGGCGGAGATGATCGCCGTGCGCCGCAACGCGGCGTCCAACTGGGGGGCGCTTTCGCTTTCGGTGCTGGCCGGGAGCGCGCCGCGCGCCGTCGTCTCGCAGTGACCGCCGGGCTCATTCTGGCCGCCGGCGAATCGCGCCGCATGGGCACGCCCAAGGCGCTGTTGCGATACCGGGACGAATCGTTCCTCGATACGCTGATCGGCCTGTTTGAGAAGCGTTGCGCACCGGTGATCGTGGTGTTGGGAGCGGCGGCGCAGCAGGTCCGTGCCGCCACCAGCCGCGCGGCGGCGTTCGTCGAAAATGAACGGTGGGAGAGCGGCCAGACCAGCTCTATGCAGCGCGGGTTGCGGGCCGTGCCGGCGGAAGCCGATGGCGTGCTCTTCACGCTGGTGGACCATCCGGCGGTGCGGATGGAGACGATCGACGCGCTGTTGGACGCGAGCGGCCGGGCACTGATGCGCGTGCCGCGTTACCTGGGTCGCAACGGGCATCCGATCTGGTTTTCGCGCGAGTTGATTGCCGAATTCCTGGCGCTCCCCGAATCCGGCGCGGCGCGCGACGTGGTGCGCGCGCACGCAGGCGATACCGAATTCGTGGAAGTGGACGACCCCGGCGTGCTGGCGGATATCGACGATCCGGCGGCGTATCGCGCCCTGCTCGAGGCCGAGCCATGAAGGTCCGCGCCGGCAAGATGTTCAAGCTCGCTGGGGTTGCGCTGGCGCTGGTGGTGGTGGCCGGCATCGTCGTCCCTTATATCGACACCGGCTCGTACGGCGAGCGCTTGCGTGGCTCGCTCGAACGCGCCCTGGGACGGCGGGTGGAATTCCGTGGGCGCGTGCGCTTCAGCCTCTTCAGCGGTCCGGGGTTTTCGGTGGACGACGTGGTGATTCACGAAGACCCATCCATCGGCCTGGAACCGATCGCCTACATGAACACCATGACGGTGCGGCCCAGCCTGTGGTCGCTGGCCGGCGGCCGTTTCGTGATTGCCTCGATCAAGCTGGACGGCGCCAGCATCAACCTGGCCAAGTCCGGGCCGGCCGCGGAGCGGGGCCGCTGGAATTTCGCCTCGCTCGTCAATCGCTCCGTGATGAGCCGCACGCCCTCCCTGCACGTGCGCAACGGCCGCATCCATTTCAAGTTCGGCGACGAGAAATCGGTGTTCTATCTCACCGAAACCGACCTCGACATTTCGCCGCCGGGAGCGGCGGGCGGCGGATGGGCGCTCGATTGCTCGGCCCAACCGGCGCGCACCGATCGAACCGCGCAAGGGCTGGGCGAATTCCGCTTGCGGGGCCGCTGGTACGTGGCGCCGGAGCGGGTGGATCTCAACCTGGAGATCGATCGCACGCTGTTGGGCGAGATGACGGCTCTGCTGCGCGGCCAGGCTGGCGGCGTGCACGGCAGGATCTCGGCGCGGCTGCACCTGGCCGGGCCGATCGACCGGATCGGCATCGCCGGCCGCCTGAACATTGAAGATGTGCACCGCTGGGACCTGATGCCGCCGTACGGGCAGGGGTGGCCGCTCGACGTGCGCGGCCGGCTGAATCTGCCCGGCCAGGATCTCGAAATCGAATCGGGCTCGGTGAACGGCGCTGCGCTGCCGCTCGAGGTGCGCTTGCACGCCAGCAATTACCTTTCGCAGCCGCGCTGGGCGGCGTCGCTCCGTTGGAATCGTTTTCCGCTGGGTCCGCTGCTTGAGTTGGCGCGTCACATGGGCCTCGAGGTTCCACCCAAGCTGGCGCTGGACGGCGCGGTGGATGGTGCGGTCGGCTACTCCGGCGCGGGCAGCCTGCAGGGCGAACTGGCGCTGCACGAAGCGGCGGTCACCATCCCCGATGCGCCTCCGCTCACCTTCGATCAGGCCAGCATCATACTCGATGGCGGCCACGCGCGGCTGGCGCCGACGCTGGTGCGCACCGCGGGCCAGGACCAGGCGCAACTCGAAGCCGATTACGCCTTCGGCGACGGCGCGTTCGACATCGCGATCTCCGCCGGCCGCATGAGAGTGGCGGCTCTGCGCGCGCAGGTTGCGCTGGCGGCCGTTCCCTGGCTGGAGCAGGTTCGGAGCGGCGATTGGAGCGGCCAGTTGCGCTACCACCGCGACGCGGGCAAAGCGGGATGGACCGGCAGCCTGCAGATTGGTCAGGCCCAGATTCCGGTGGATGGCCTGGCCGATCCGCTGCGCATCGATTCGGCACGAGTCGAGATCGATGGCGCGCGGGTGACCATCGACCGGCTGCGGGGCGCCGCCGGCAAGCTGAGCTTCACCGGCGATTACACCTATCTGCCGGGAGCGCCGCACCCGCACCGCGTCCACCTGCGCGCGGCGGATTGGGACGCAGCCGAAGCCGAAACCGAATGCCTGCCGGCGCTGCGCCGCGGATCCAGCCTGCTGGCCCGCGCCTTGGGCCGCACCACACTGCCCGATTGGCTGAAGGCCCGCCAAGTGGAGGGC
This sequence comes from Bryobacteraceae bacterium, assembly GCA_050010695.1. GTDB lineage: Bacteria > Acidobacteriota > Terriglobia > Bryobacterales > Bryobacteraceae > Bog-375. Next base: position 2,793 of record JBEKKO010000123.1, on the reverse strand, counting down.
TCGCTGCAGATCGATCGCCTGACGCTGGCCGGGGCGCGCCTGGACGGCGTGCGTGCGCATTTGGAATGGAACGCGGGGCGCGTGGAGTTCGTCAACCTCGAAGCCAAGTTGGCCCACGCCGCCATCAAAGGGCGCCTGACGGTGAATCTGAGTGGCTCGCTGCCCGCTTACCGATTCACAGGACAAGTGAAGAATTTGCCGTGGCAATCGGGCGGCCTAGATGCGGAGGGATCGCTCACCACTGCCGGCATCGGCGCACAGTTGGTGGCCAATCTGGCTTCGACGGGAACCTTCTCCGGAACCGCTCTCGATTTCGGCGCCGTCGCGCCCTGCCGCGCCAGCGGCAACTATAGCCTGGCGTGGGCGCGCGGCGTTCCGCGCCTCAAACTCACTGGCCTCAACCTTCGTACCGACGAAGACGTTTACACCGGACACGGCGGCACCCAGAGCGATGGCAGACTGCTGATTGTGTTGACCAACGGCGCCAAAGAGTTGCGCGTGGCGGGCGTCCCCGATAAGTTGAAGGTGGAAGAGCCCGCGCGCCAGTAACTTGGCAATAGCCTGGGGGCACGACCGGAGATGCGTGGTAGCGCCGGCGCTAACATGACTGGGTTATAATGAAAGCAGGTTGTAGGGGAATCGTCCGTTCTTTATGCCGCTTTACGAATATCTCTGCCACAAGTGCGGGCAAAACTTCGAGGTTATCCAAAAGTTCGCCGACCAGCCTCTCACTCTGCACCCGGAATGCGGTGGCGAAGTGGAACGGCTGGTGTCGGTTTCCGCGCTGAAGTTCAAGGGGTCCGGTTGGTACATTAACGACTACGGCAGCGGCAAGTCTTCCGGGGCAGATTCCAGGAACGGACATGCGAACAAGACCGGCGGCAAGCCGGAGTCGAAGACCGAAACCAAGTCCGAGACGAAATCCGAGACTAAGTCCGAGAGCAAACCCGCCCCCGCCGCCAGCGTCGACAAGTAGCCCGCCGCGCGAGTCCGCGCCCGCGATCAAGCCGCGTTCGACTTGAGCTCCTCGCGAATGATGCGTCGCAGCGTGTCCTCAAGCCTTGGCGCCTTTCCCTCCAGGTATTCCCGAAGCGCCCGGTTAATGAGGGTCTGATAGCCGGCCGCGCCCCCGGATTGTTCCGCCATTTCAAGAAAGCGGTCCACAATGTCCTGGTCGAGCCGGATCGTAATCCGCGTCTTGCCCTCTGGCTCGGGTTCCGGCGGAAGAACCCTGCCCCTTTTGCCCGTACTGAAGTCGTAGCGATCTTTCATAGTGTTGCCTCGTATTCCTCGCGCTCATGCGGTTCGGCGGGACGCGCGGAGATGATCCGGATGTCTTCGCCGCGCCATCTGTAGACGACCACGAGCAAGCGGCCCGTCGCACCCATGCCGAGCGTCACGAATCTCCGCTCGAGCGGGTCGGATTCGTCATCCGCGATGGTGATGGCGTAGGGATCGTCAAAGGCCGGAATCGCTTCGGGCATTCTGACGCCGTGTCTGCGATGGTTAATTCCGGCCTTGCCCTCTTCGTCCCAGTCGAAGCCCACAACCCCAGTGTACGCACGTTATGTGCATACGTCAAAGCTGGCCGGACGTGGCCCGGAGACCGAACAGGGTGGAGACGCACGTCCCGACTTATTGAACGGCGGGACGGGCAAGCTAAATCAAGCGTGCCCCGCCTTGGCACACGAAACCGGTTAATATAAGGCATTGACACCCAGAAGTCTGCTGGGGCTTTCCCTGCGCATGGAGGGCTACCATCCATTTCCGCGAACGCCGTTCGCGACAATCAGGATATACGCATGAGTACTCTCGCAATTCATCCCATTCACCGGGCGGTGCGCTTCTATGAAGCGCCCATCGGCAAGAAAGCCGTCATGGCGATCACCGGCGTCATGCTGGTGGGCTATGTGTTCGCTCACCTGCTCGGCAACCTGCAAATCTATTCCGCCGACGCCGAACAGATCAACCGCTACGCGGCCTTTCTGCACAATCCGCAGAACGCGGCGGCGCTTTGGGCGGCGCGCAGCGTCCTGCTGCTGGCGGTGGCGCTGCACATCGTCGCGTCCGTCCAGCTCTGGCTGCAAAACCGCGCGGCGCGGCCGGTCGGGTATGTGAAAAAGGCCGATCTGCCCACCTCTTACGCGGCGCGGACGATGATCTGGAGCGGCCCGATCGTGGGAGCGTTCGTGATCTTCCACGTGCTCCATCTCACGGCGGGCGCGGTGTTGCCGCTGCGCGAACTGGGGACGAACATGCCCGACGTGCGCTCCAACGTGATCACCGGCTTCTCCAACCCGTGGATCGCGGGATTCTACATTCTGGCCATGATCCTGTTGTGCCTGCACCTGTACCACGGCATGTGGAGCATGTTCCAATCGCTCGGCATCAGCCATCCGCGCTATACGCCAATCGTCAAGAGGGCGGCGGCGGTGCTGGCAATTCTGGTGGCGGTGGGCAATTGTTCAATCCCCATCGCCGTGCTGACCGGGTTGCTGACGTATTAAGGAGGCCACATGGAACTCGATTCGAAATCTCCGACAGGTCCGATTGAAACGCGTTGGGACCGGCATCAATTCAGCCTCAAACTGGTGAACCCGGCCAACAAGCGCAAGTACACGATTCTGGTGGTGGGAACCGGCCTCGCGGGCGGATCCGCGGCCGCCTCGCTGGCCGAGCTGGGCTACAACGTCAAGTGCTTCTGCTTCCAGGATTCGCCGCGGCGCGCGCACTCCATCGCCGCGCAGGGCGGCATCAACGCCGCCAAGAATTATCACAACGATGGCGACAGCG
>JBEKKO010000122.1:0-14971 GCA_050010695.1 Bryobacteraceae bacterium | reverse complement strand
CAACCGCCTCGGTCGCGACCCGCTGCGGCTATGCGACCATACCATGAGGGTCGGCGAACGACCCCGATAAGAGGAACTTTCTATTTGGCTGGGAGTAGGAACTTTCTATTTGGCTCCAACACTGAGCAGTTTTTGCCATGCGCAATTTTTGCCATGCGCTGGGTAGCGGCGTTCTCACCATCGAAGACCGCGCCACCAGGAAGCGAATCACCCTGCCGCCGCTCATTCACTCAAACTCGCGTCACCGATGCTTCAACGCTGTAGTAGTCTAATGGGGAAACGTGCTTTACGATCTGAAACTCGTCCAGGCAGTACCGCGTTCCGTGGGACGGCATCCTGCGAAGCATCGTCAAAGTGTAGACAGGAGGAAAGCCATGAACATTCGTTGGTCTTACCGGAGTGCCGCTGTTCTCGTTGCAACTGTTTTGCTCTCATGCCGGCCGGCCGCGGCGGCGGCTGGAGCGTCGCGCGCAGTACGTTCGCCCGATGGGAAGATCGCCATCGCCATTCATACCGACTCCCCGCTGGGCTATAGCATCACCGTGGACGGCAAGCCGTTGTTGCAGCGGTCCCGTATTGGTCTGGAACTGGCCGGCGATGTGAAACTGGGCGAGAAACCCGTGGTGCAGAGCGTGGCACGAAAATCGGCCGACAAACATTGGGTGAACCAGTTCGGCAAGAATCGTAACGTGCGAGATCATTACAATGAATTGACCCTCATGATGAAGGAGGGTGAGCGTACCTTTGGCGTGGTCGCCCGGGCGTACAACGACGGCGTGGCCTTCCGCATGGTTCTCCCCAACCAGCCCGGGATGGATGCCTTTACCGTCACGCGCGACGCCACGGAGTTCACGTTCCCCGATGACGAGCAAGTCTGGGCGGGCTGGAATAATCCGGAGGGCGCCGTCCGCCCGGAAGGTGGATTCATCGGCTCGCAGGAATGGCGATACCTGCCCAACAAGCTCTCCGGACTGAACCCGAATTTCAAGCATGGGCTGCCGTTTCTAGTCCAGACGCCCGCGGCCTATGTCGCCATCACTGAGTCCGACCTGCTCGACTGGTCCGGCATGTGGCTCGTGCCCAAGGCCGGCGCCAGGAATACGTTGGAGGCGCAACTGGCTCCCCCGATACCAGTGCTTCCGTGGGCGCCGCGCACGCCGGCGGGGATTCCGTCAGGCCCGCCAACCGGTACGCCGCTCGTCCCGACTCAGGAAGGCCTGGTGGTGGGGCGGACTCCCCACAATTCCCCCTGGCGGGCGTTCATCATCGGCCGCCAGCCTTCCGACCTCATGCAGAGCGACCTGGTATTGAACCTCGCCACCCCAAGCCAACTCGCCGACGTCTCCTGGGTTAAGCCGGGCATGTCGGCCTGGGGTACCTGGTGGCCCAACGTGGGGCGAAACGACCTCCCCACGCTCAAACAGTACATTCAGCTTGCCGCCGACATGAACTGGCCGTATCAATTATCGGAGATCGGCGACAAATCGATCGTGCCCGACCTGGTGGCCTTCGGCAAGGAACGGGGCGTGCGCATCTGGTTGTGGTTCCACTTCAACGACTTCATCGACAGCGCGGTTTATAAAAGGGACTTTCCCATGTATGCGAAGTGGGGCCTCGCGGGACTGAAGATCGATTTCATCGACCGCGACGACCAATGGGCAGTCAAATGGTATGAAGATATCGCCAGGACGGCGGCCGAGAACCACTTGCTGATCGACTTCCACGGCGCGTTCAAGCCCACCGGCCTGAACCGAACCTGGCCAAACCAGATCACGCGGGAGGGCATCCAGGGCGACGAATACGACAAGTGGAGCGACAAAGAAACGCCCGAACACAAAGCCACCCTCCCGTTTACGCGGGTGCTGGCCGGCGGAGCCGACTACACGCCGGGCGGGTTCGCCAACCGGCAGCCATCGCAGTTCCGCAGCGGTACGAAACCCACCCAAGTGCAAGGTACACGCGCCAGCGAGTTGGCCATGTTCATCCTCATCGAGAGCCCGTTCACCGTCGCCTGCGATTCGCCCGACGATTACAAAGACCAGGACGGCAAGTATCTGCCCGGCATGGATTTCCTCAAGGGGCTGCCGACCGTGTGGGACGAGACCCGCGGTCTGGCCGGTGAGGTTGGGAAATACGCGGTCGAGGTGCGGCGCAACGGGAAGAATTGGTATCTGGCCGCGATCGCCGACCGGAATGGCCGCGAGTTGCCTGTGCCGCTGACGTTCCTCGGCCAGGGCAATTGGAAAGTCACCCTGTGGGAAGACGCGCCCGACGCCGGCGAGAACGCCGAGCACCTGGTCAGGGACGAAAGGACCGTGCGCCCGTCCGACTCGCTGCAACTGAAGCTGGCGCCCTCTGGCGGAACCGTCGCGATCTTCTCGCCAGCTAAGTAGAACCGTTCCGGCGGCACAACCAAGCGGCGTTCGAAGACGGAACCGAATCGCCGATTGATGAACGGCCGATGAGAGGTCTTGCCGCTGGCCTGGTAAGCCATTGAATTGATGGTGCGCCCAGGGTGACTCGAACACCCGACTTTCTGGTTCGTAGCCAGACCGATATGCCTAACTCCATGCAAGCTATTTCATGCCAGCGTTGTGATCAAGTGGCCGCCCTCCCCGGTCGGCAGCACCGCCGGGTCGGCGACGTTCCCGTGGAAAGCCTTCGGATTGAAGTGATTGGTCATGTTGAAGACGGTGATGGACGGCTTAGCCACTTGTGTTGGAATGAACGTCACGAACACGTGGTGAAATATTCAACACTCACTCTCCAGCCTAATGGGTGTAATCACGCACAACTGAGGGTGATGGGCATGATCACCCAACGATTCAATCCTGACCGGAGGTCCTTAGCCTTGGGAAATGCCCATGTTTGTTAGGAAAACCAATTTCGGCCACAAGCATGCTCAAGCGGGCCCAGCGGATGCTGTCGACCCGGGCATTCGGCCTTCGGTTCAGGGCCTCGATGCAACGGGCGGCAGCTCAGGAGGCGATTTTGGGTTCCATCTCGAAAGGTCTGCCAGCGCTCGCGATCTTGGCGCTTTCCTATTTCCTGATGCCCCAGCGGGGGGCGGCCATCCCTGCTTTTTCGCGGCAATACCAAACGTCGTGCATGACGTGCCACATAGACTTTCCGAAGTTGAATGATTTCGGGAAGGCCTTCAAGGATGCGGGGTTCAAGTTTCCGAAAGACGACGAGGATATGCTGAAGGTCGCGCCGGTGATGCTCGGCGCAGAGGCGCTGAAGCAGAACTTCCCGAAGTCGGTGTGGCCGGGGTCGATTCCGGGAATGCCCCCCATCGGGTTGCGCTTCAACACGTTTTTCCAGGCGACCGGCGCCAACAGGAACCAGTTCGCCGTGCTCACCCCAGCCGGAAACATGCCACAGGTCATCCCGGGAACCGATTTCGCAAGCGGATTCTTCAGCATCTTCACGGCCGGCAACTTTGGCAGCGGGATCGCGTTCTGGGTGGACGACGACATCAGCGTCGGAGGCAGCAATGGCGCCGGTGGTCTCGGGGACGGGTACTTGAAATTCGTGGACGCCGGCCGTTTTCTGAAGCTCCCAAAAGACTCCCTGAGTGTGCGCGTCGGACAGTTCGAACTGGATCTGCCCTTCACGCAGGCGCGCAGCTATAACTTGAGCCCGTACGACATTTACCAGCAGGCCAACATCGGCGCGATGAACTCCATGGTCGCCTTACAGCAAAACGTCAACAACCAGTTCACGTTCGCCAACGCGGCGAAGGGAATCGAGCTGAGCGGAGGGCACCAGTACGGCGGATATCACTACTCCGTGGCGGTGGTCGATCAAAACACCAGCGCCGTCGATCAGCCCTCGAATACAAGTCTCTACCTGCCCTCTGCGACCGGGGGTGCCAACGGAGGCATCGGTTTCGGCTCCGATTCCAGTTTCAAGAACTATTACGGCCGCTTTTCGTATCGCTTCAATCTCGAACGCGACTCGGAAAGCCGACACGCGATTCAGGCCGCCGGCGCCACAGGCCCGCACGACCACTCTTACATCAGCGTCGGATCGTTTTATCTGTATGGGAAGTCGCTGCAGCAATTCGCCGGGGTCACTCTCCAGGGGAATAATACGACTCTGCAGGTGCAGGAACCCTACTACCGGACCGGCGGCGATCTGAACTTCAACTTCCGAAGACTCAATGTTTACGGGCTCTATATGTACGGCCGGGACAATAACCTGCTGCCGATAGACCCAACCGGGGCGCTGATTGCCCTCCCGCTGACGTCGTCTTCGCCGCTCCCCATCGGCTTCGTCCAGAGCGTGCCTGCGAAGTTCGACGGCGGCTTCGCGCAGGCCGATTACATGGTCTTTCCCTGGCTGATGGCGATTGGCCGCTGGGACAGTGTTCATTCGAGCGCCGACCGCATCAATGGCCTGGCGCTCTCGACATCGGCTCCGTACTTCGGCCCGCTCGATTCCACCCGCAACCGCTACACCCCAGGCCTGCAATTCCTGATTCACCCAAACATCAAGTTCTCGTTCGAATACCAATTCCGGCCGCAACAGTCGGTCGTGATCCAAACCAATCCCACCACCGGAGCATTGATGGCCGTCAATCCGTTCCGGGTCAACACGGCTCTATTCGGCCTGGAATTCGTCTACTAGATCCTCAAAGGACTCACCATGCGCATCCAACCAACGACGTCGAGATTCTTGAACCTGATAGTCCTCCTGCCGATCGCCGGCCTGCTAGCTCAGGGTGGCGACATTACCGGCAAGGTAAGCGGCGGCAAGGGCATTTCCGTTGTATACGTGGAAGCCATTCCCGGCAAGACGTTCCCGCCTCCGGCGAAACCTTTCGAAATGGACCAGAAGTCGCTTCTGTTTCAACCGCACCTCCTGGTGGCGCCGGTAGGAGCCACGGTCGAGTTCCTCAATAGCGATAAGGTGGCGCACAACATTTTCTGGCCCGCCATCAATGGGAACAAGAAGCTGGGCCACAACCTGGGAACATGGCCGACCGGGGAGAAGCGCGCTTTCAAGTTCGACACGCCCGGCATCGTTCCGCTGTTATGCAATGTCCATCCGGAGATGTCGGGTTTCGTGATCGTCACCCCTACCCCGTTTTACGCGGAGAGCGATGCATCCGGGAGCTACAAGATCGCCGATGTCCCGAACGGCAGCTACTCCGTTTCGGCGTGGCGCGAAGGTATGAAGGTCCAGACCAAGCCGGCTACGGTTGCCGGCGACGCGACGCTGGATTTTACGCTCTCCAAGTGAGCTCGCCGGAAGCGCAAAGACGAAGCCATCGTGCTGAATCGATTCCAGGACAAAAAAGTCGACCGGGAGTGGCTAGACACCAATTTCCCGTGCATGATGGCCTGCCCGGCGGGCACCAACGCGGGCCGCTATGTGTCGCTCATCGCGGAGGGGCGCTTTGAGGAAGCCTATCGTTACGCGCGCGATCCGAATCCGATGGCAAGTATTTGCGGACGCGTCTGCGCGCACCCTTGCGAGACCGCCTGCCGCCGCGGCGAGATCGACAAGCCGATCCAAATCCGCGCCCTCAAGCGTTTTCTGACCGAGCGATACGGCCCGGAATCGCGGCACCCACTCGAGATCCGGCGTGAGCCGGAAGCCAAACTGCCGCATCGTGTTGCCATTGTGGGCAGTGGACCCGTGGGGCTTTCGGCGGCGCACGATCTGGCTCGCATGGGTTACTCGGTGACCATCTTCGAAGCGGCTTCGGTGGCCGGCGGCATGTTAAGCCTGGGCATTCCCGAATACCGTCTGCCGCGTAGCGTGGTGGAAGCCCAGATCCGGGAGATTCTCGAGACCGGCGACGTGACCTTGAAGGTGAATCAAGCTGCCGGGCGCGATTTTACTGTCCGGCAACTGCGCGAACAGGGCTTTGACGCGGTGGTGCTCGCGGTCGGTGCGCACCGCAGCCGGGACCTTTCCATTCCCGGAGTGGATCTGGATGGCGTCCACAAGGGCATCGACTTCCTGCTGAACGCGAACCTGGGATATCGCTTCACCATCGGCAAGCGCGTCGTCGTGATCGGCGGCGGCAATGTCGCCATGGATGTGGCGCGCTCCGCGGCGCGGGAAGTTCTCAAGCAGCATCGCCCCGACGACGCCGTGCCGAATGAACAGAACATCAGCGCCGTAGCCACCCACGAAATGATGGACATCTCCCTGTCCGCGCTGCGCCTGGGCGCGCGGGAGGTGAGCATCGTCTGCATTGAGCGGCGTGAACAGATGCCGGCCGCCTTGGAGGAGATCGAAGAAGCCGAGGTGGAAGGCATCTTCATGCGGGATGGGCGCGGCCCCAAGCGCGTGCTCGGCCGGGACGGCAAGGTGACCGGCCTGGAGACGGTTCGAACCCTGTCCGTGTTCGATTCTACCGGCAGGTTTAATCCCACCTTTGAGGAGAACAGCGAATCCATTATCGAATGCGACACCGTCATCCTTGCGATCGGACAGGCTCCGCGGCTAGACTTTCTGACCGCCGAGGATGGCGTGGAAGTCTCGGCACGGGGATTGATCGTAACCGACCGGAACACTCTGATGACCACCGCGCCGGGCGTGTTTGCCGGCGGCGACTGTGTGTTCGGCCCCCGGCTCATCATCGACAGTGTCGGCGATGGCAAGCGGATCGCGTTCGGCGTCGATCGTTACCTGACCGGGCGGGAGCGCCCCGAACCCGAGATCGAAGTGGAAGTCTTCGATCATCATCGCATGGCGAGCGACTATATGAATCTGAGCCGCCAACTGGTGCCGATGCTCCCTCTCGATCGCCGCACCGGTGTGACCGAAGTCGAGATCGGCTTCGACGAAGCTTCCGCTATGCGGGAGGCCCGCCGCTGTCTGCGGTGCTGGATCAATACCGTTTTCGAAGGGAATGAGCCGGACGGTTCCCAGTGCGTCCTGTGCGGCGGATGCGTCGACGTGTGCCCGGAGAACTGTATACAGCTTGTGCCGCTGGAATCAATCGAGTTCACGCCCGAAGTGCTGGAAAAGATTCAGGCCAACTCGGCAAGCTTGCGCGTGGAACTCGACGACGTGGGGGCCGAAGAGCTGGGAACCATCACCGGTTCGGCGATGTTGAAGGACGAGACCCGCTGCATCCGCTGCGGGCTGTGCGCCGAGCGATGTCCGGTCAGCGTGATCACCATGGAAGCCTACTCGATGCGAGGAGCACAATGAGCCAGGACGCCAGGAAACCGGAGGGCGCTGAGAACGATGCCGCGGTCAGCCGGCGACAGGCCTTCATCACACTCGGAGTCGGTTCCATTTGTGCGGCATGCACGGGGGCGGCCGTGTTTGGCTACGAGTTTCTGGCGCCGAATGTGCTCTACGAGCCATCGCCGGTAGTCAACGAGGGAAAGCCGGACGGCTATCCGGCGGGGTCGGTGACGCAGGATCAGCAGTCGGCCGTCTACATCGTGCACGGCCCGGAAGGCATCTACGCGATGTCCGCCGTCTGCACGCATCTGGGCTGCCTGACCGCCTGGAAGCCGGAACTGGGTATTATCGCGTGCCCGTGCCACGGCAGCAAGTTCACTCGCGACGGCGTCAAGATCGAGGGCCCGGCGCCCCGTCCGTTGACCTGGCTGCGGGCTTGGATCAACGAGGACGGAGACCTTCTGATCGATCGCTCCGAGCCCCTCGCTCAGAAGCAGTTTGTGAGGACCTGACGTGGCTAGTACACTCGCCGAACAAATCGCAAACCTGCGCGAGACTCGGGTCTGGCGCTCCATCTTTCGAAGCGGATCCGGGCCGACCAATCTGCGCCGGGCGCTGGCAGTCCAGCAGAACGTATTCCTGCACCTGTCCTCGGTCAAGATCAGGAAACGGTCGCTCGACTTCCGCGTCACCTGGTTCCTCGGCACGCTGAGTCTGGGGACCTTTCTGATCCTGGTCGCGACGGGCATTCCCCTGATGCTGTATTACCATCCTTCGGTGCCGCAGGCCTATGCCGACATGAAGGACTTGCGGTTTGCGGTTTCGGCCGGAGTGTTCCTCCGCAACCTGCACCGCTGGTCGGCGCACGCCATGGTGCTGCTGGTCTTCGCGCACATGTTCAAGGTGTTTTACCGGGGCGCCTACCGGCCGCCGCGCGAGTTCAACTGGGTGATCGGCGTGGTGCTGCTGATGCTCACGTTGTTCCTCAGTTATACCGGCTACCTGTTGCCGTGGGATCAACTGGCGTTCTGGGCCATCACCGTTGGCTCAAACCTGATCTCCGCGGTGCCTGTCTTCGGGACCAAGATCCGCTTCCTGGTTTTGGGCGGCCACACGGTGAATGCCAATGCCTTGCTGCGCTTTTATGTATTGCACTGCGTGGTTCTGCCGCTAACTGCCGCTATCTTTGTGGCGATTCATTTCTGGAGGATTCGCAAAGACGGCGGAGTCTATTCAGGGGAGGGCAAGAAGCCATGAGCGAGCCCAAGGACTTCGTCGCGGCAATGGATTCCAACAGCCGCAAAACCCCGGTGCGCGTCGCGTTCGTCACGCGGCGCACTTCTCCGCACGTCAAAGCGCATGACGACGACACCGTGATGACCTTTCCGGAAGGTCTCTTTCGGGCGGCGGTTGCGGTGGAGGTGCTGGCGCTGATTCTGGTGGCGATCGCGCTGCTGTGGGATGCCCCGCTCGAGGGGCTCGCCGACCCGACAGTGACGCCCAATCCGGCCAAGGCGCCCTGGTACTTCCTGGGGCTGCAAGAACTGCTGCACTACTTTCCGCCGGTTGTCGCCGGCGTGTTGATTCCGACGCTGGTGATTCTCGGGCTGATCGTCATCCCGTACTTCAAAATCAATATCGAGGCCGAAGGGCTGTGGACCCGCAACCGGACCCAGCGGCTTCGGATTCTTGCCGTGGTCACCGCCGCCTTCGCGCTGTTCCTGGTGGTCTTTCACGTTTATGCCGTACTCATTCCAACGCTGCTGATCGCCGCCTTGATGTTTTTCTCCGCTCGCAGCACGCCATCATCCGGCCGCTTTCAAGTCTGGCTGGCTTCGAAGCCGCTTTCCTTTTGGATCATGTCCTGGTTTCTGGTGCAGGCCGCAATCCTCACCCTGATCGGGACGTTCTTTCGGGGTCCCGGTTGGTCCTTCGTGATGCCCTGGAGCGGCCGGATATGAGCGGTGGAAGATGAGCCTCCCAAAGAGAGTCCGTTCGGCCTGGCAATACCTGTTCGGCGACGCCGCGAGCGCCTTCGGCACGCTCAGTGCGGTGCTGCTGATCGTGCTCGCGATCGTCCCGGCGAAGGATTATTTCCGGGAGTGGCTCGGATACCAGAAACAATACCTGCGATTGATCCGCGGGCGCGGCGACGCCACTTCGCTGAACCGCCGCTTTCAGGGCGGGCTGCAACAGATCTGGATGCCGGAGTTGGGCGTGGTGGACCGCTGCACCACATGTCACACGGCGCTGAAGGAAGCGAGCCTGGCCGACGTGAAGACGCAGCCATTCCGGCCGCACCCTGTGATCCCGCACAAACTGACGGAATTTGGTTGCGTGATATGCCATCGCGGACAAGGCGGCGCAACGACGGTGGAAGAGGCGCACAGCAGCACCAAATCATGGGAAGAGCCGATTCTTCCGGCACGCTTTCTGGAAGCCTCGTGCGGCCAGTGCCATCTCGACCGGCTGATGGGGACGCCGCGGCTGAACCAGGGGCGCGACGCGCTCGCCCAATATGGCTGCGTGCGTTGCCACACCATCAAGAGCCCGGATGGCGTCGTCATGACCGGAGCCGATGCTCCGCCTCCGCTGCAGCACATTGCCGAAAAAACCACCCGCGAGTGGATTGCCGCCTGGCTCAAGAATCCCCAGGCTTATGCCGGCTCGGCCACCATGCCGAACTTCCAGTTGGCGGACGATGAGACTCGCGACATCTCCGCGTTCCTGATCGCCCAGAGCACGACTTATCGGACCAACAAAGCACCCGAGCCGGCGCCGAGCCAGGATGCCACGGCGATACAGGAAGGCACCAGCCTCTACGGCGAAAGTTTCTGCTCCTCTTGTCACGCGATGCAGAATGCCGCTGGAATGCTGGTCGGCGGCAATCTTGGCCCGGAGCTTACACGCGCCGGTTCGAAAGTGAAGACCGAATGGCTTGCCGATTGGCTGCACGACCCCAAGACGTACGATCCCGAAACGCGGATGCCCCACTACCGTTTGGATGCCAAGGGTGTGACGCTCCTTATCGGGTTTCTTTCCAGCAAATCCGATTCCGACTTTCTGGGGACCACTCAGCTTGCGGCGGCAACACCGGCGCAGATCGAGCATGGGAAGACATTGGTCATCGAGCGCGGCTGCGCCAACTGCCACGCCATCAATGGCGTGAAAAAGCCGGAGAACTTCGCCCCGGAGCTGACCCTGGTAGGCAGCCGGCCGCTGGAGAAGATCCTGTTCGCGCCCGGCGTGCCGCATACCCTGGCGGATTACATCGGCGCCAAGATCCGCCAGCCGCGGTCGTTCGGAAACGCCTTGAAGATGCCGCAGTACACCCTGGCGCCCGAGCAAATAGATGCGCTGGAGACAGCCTTGCTCGCACAGACCCAACTGGCACAGACTCTGCCCGCCTCTCTGCGTGTACCGGGACCCGCACCTTCCAATTACCGGCCAGCGGGCAAAGCCGGTCAGCTCATCGACGACATGCGCTGCTTCAGTTGCCACAAGATCGACGGGCGGGGCGGGGACATGGCTCCGGAACTGACCTGGGAGGGCAGCTCGGTGCAGCGTGCCTGGCTGGTAAGCTTCCTGAAGAATCCGAACACGCTGCGCCCGTCCCTGATCCGCCGCATGCCCAAGTTCGATGTGACCGATGCCGAAGCCAACACGCTGGCTGACTACATCATGACGGTTTATCAGACGCCCGCCTTCGACCAGGAGACACTTGATTCGTCTCGGTTCACCGCTGCCGACGTGGAGCATGGCAAAGAACTGTTCTACGGAAAATATGCCTGCCAATCCTGTCACATCGTCGATCCGAATAAGGATAAGGGATACATCGGTCCAACTTTGACCCAGGTGGGAGCGCGGCTGACCGCCTCCTGGGTTTTCCATTGGTTGAAGAATTCGCAGAGCCTTCGTCCGGGTGCGCTGGAGCCGGTTTGGAACATGAATGACGAAGACGCCCGAGCCGTCACGGCATTCCTGGTGGCGCAAAGGAACGCGCCCCGCAAGGAGGTAGCGCAAAGGTGAACCGGGCATGGTTGGGTTGGATCGTTCTGGCGGTGGGGATGACGAGCGCCTGCTCGCGGCACGCGGCCGTGCCCGCGGACGCACAACCGAAAGCCTTCGGCGCCGCGCTGGTTTTGGTGAGCGGCGACAAACAGGCGGCGGGCGTGGGATCGGCGTTGGACCAACCGGTGGTCGTCCAGGTGAATGACGATAAGGGAACCGCCGTCGCCGGCGCGCTGGTCAGATTCGCCGGATCGGGAGGCGTGACATTCGATCCGGATCATGGATTGACCGGATCCGACGGACAGTTCACCACCAACGTCAGTCTCGGCGGCATTCACGGGCGGTATCAGATCGTCGCCGCAACCCGTGATTCCTCGGGCAAAGCGCCGGAAATTCGCATCGATGAAATCGCGCTCGGATACCAGGAGATGCTGGGCAAGCAGGTGAGCGACATTCACTGCGTGCGCTGCCACGATTCCGAGTCGACGCCGCAACGCGTGTCCAATCACGACAACCTGACCGCGCAGGCCCACGCCTTCACCGATGGTGCAACACTGAATGCGATGAGCGACGCGGACCTGGCTGCGATCATCAGTCACGGCGGCGCCGCGCTGGGCAAGTCCGCGGAGATGCCTCCTTACGGAAACACACTCACCAAACCGGAGATTGACGCGCTGGTCGGCCTGTTGCGAGCCCTCGCCGATCCTCCCTATCGGCCGCTGGGGATCTTCTATGCGGGCAAGTAGCATCCTGTTTTGCGCAGCCCTGGTGCAAACCTCGGCGGTCGCGCAGGTGCTCTCGCCCGAGGAGATCCGCGATCCTCAAATCAGCGCGCTCGAGCGGAAGTATTTCGCCGAATTGAAGCTCATTACCAAGGCGGCCGCTGCGCACAGTTTTCCGTATCACTTCTATTTCAGCCGGACGTTGGATATTCCCGAGAAAGAAGAACCGGGAAGCGATCAGCGCGCGGTCCAGTTTGACCGTTATCAGGATCAGACCGTACTCAAAATCACCGGCAATTATTTTGCATCCTATTCGACTGAATTGATGCAACCGGAGGAGCGCGCCCGGCAAACTTACGAGGATGTGATGTTCCCGCTGCTGCAGGCATCCGTCAAGGCGCTGGAGAATGCCGATGTACCCCAGGCCTTTGCGTTTGAGATTTCCCATCACGTGCGTAAGAAGGTCCTCGGGGTCTCGTCGGAAGGCGTCGAGAACGTCGTGCTGATCCTCCCCAGGGATTCGGCCCGACGGCTGGTAGCGGCAGCCGATCCCGCGGCGCGCCAGGCTGCGATCCTGGAAGGTAGAGCGTTCCTCAACGCCGTCCCCATTTCGTTTTGGCCGCGACCCGAGGCAGAGGTCCCCCAAGCGCAACAGGCGCCCCAGAAGATCGTCCAAGCGCCACCAGCACCCGCCGCCGTCTCACCGCGTCTGTCAAGGGATGCAGGCGTCCCCGATCGCCTTGCCCAAATCCCCGCCCGGAGCCTGGCGCAGCAGCCAGCGCCGGCCCTTCCTCCGGCTGATAAGCCTCCTTCACGGGACACCTCTCCCGACGCGGTGAAGAGCTTACAGAGCTCGTATCAGTCCGACCTCGACAGGATGGTCCAGGAACTCAATACGCAGGCGCATTTTGTGGGTTACGCTCCGCCCGCGTTCATTCCATTTCACAAGGGTCTTTATCTGCAGCTCTCGGTGACCACAACACTTCCGAAGACCACCGCCGGTTCCCAATACCGGCTGTCCGCGCTAGCCTTCGATCAGCACATCGCACACCTCATTCGTCCGGTGCTCGAGTATTTCAAAAGCCAGGAAGCCTTTGACGGAATCGACTTCAGCACAACCGTGAGACTGGCCGGAGAACAGTCCGCGGACGGCGGCACAGTCGCGGTGGAGTTCATCTTCCCAATGAGCCTGCTGCACACTTACGCGCAATTCGACTGTACCGGGCAGCAATTGATTGACGCGAGCTTCGTGCTGATCAACGGCGAGCGCGTCAGCCTCAATCTGCAAATGGCGGAAGCCGGCTCGTGAACGTCCGTGGCCATGCGCCTCATCCTGTCGCTATTGGTTAAATCCTACGTGATCGACGCCGTCACGCTCACCATCGGCGGCGTCATTTTGGCCTCGGCTGGCTCGCGGCCGGTAATGCTGTCAGCACCGCGCCATAAAGCAGTAGAGAAAGGAAAAGCGCTCCCGTATGGCCCTGCTGGAGGTCTTGCGCCACCAGGCGATAGCCACCCAGGAACATGGCCGGGTACATCAGGCAAGACAACTCCCAGCGGTTCCAGCGCGAGCCCGCCCAGGCGAGTAGGAGTGAAAGGCCCGCCAGGACGCCCGTGCGCAGCGTGGCACAATACGCATGGTTGGCCCCGACTCCGAACACCAGGTGATAGGCCCCGGTCAGAATGCCTGCCGCGATCCCGGATGCCAGCCAGACAAAACTGGCGGCAACCGCAATGCGGAAAGCTCGCATGTTCCACGAAAGACGGCCTTCGCGGCCGTAATGCATCACCAGGGCGTAGGCGATGGTGTTGGCCGTCAGACCGGTCCACAAGGCTACCTGCCGTTCGTCCGGCCACGATGCCGAGCCCAACAGCAGGTTCGCGGCTTCCTGAACTGCACCCGACGCGACCAGCGCCAACAGCAGGTAGATTCCCCCATGTACTGCGAGCGTCAGCCGGCCGAAAGAGCCGCCCGCCCAGATACAGGCTATCGCCAGGGCGAACCAGACCCAGGCCGCCGTCCCGCTGGAGAGCAGGATTCGACTACCCGCCAACGCCAGCAGAATCCCGAAGGTGGAATAGGTGAAAAAGTTGCGGCTGGAAGTGCCCTGCCGCTCCAAAAGAACAAAAGACACGATGTAGCAGGCCGCTCCGCAGACCAGCATGACCACGGCCATCACCGGCGCCATTTGCAGACCGCCGCTGAGACTGACGGCGAAGGCCGCCGCGCATTGAGCCGTCTCAAAGGCGGTGAATGAGAAGCCCCGAAACAGCGTCCGGACGATCGTGCTGGAGAGGTAAATCATGAGCAGCACCACTTGCGCGGCGAGCAGCCACGGATGGGGAATGGCTGCGTAACCTTCGGGCAGGCCTCCCGCATTCGTCACCAGCCAGGTGGCCAGCAGAACCGAAAGATCCGCGGCGGTGGCCCCCAGCCAGCGCTCGCTCAACCAGTGTTCCAGGCAGGCGGAAGCCTCGATGGCCGCGGCCACGGCGAGAAACAGGAACGTGAACGGCAGAACGTCGTGAGTAGCCAGCAACAGAGCGGCGGCGGTTCCCAGAGCGGCCAGCGTGGCGAACGTGGAAACGATCAGCAGGCTCTTGCGCCAGGAAATCGCCATGCCGAAAACGGCGAAGAGCAACAGGACTGCCGCGGCCATCCAGGGGTCAATCGCGTGGAAACGCACCGTCGCTTCCCAAAGCAAGGGACAGAGCACCAGGACGGCGGTCAGACTGTCCAGCGCGGTCCTCAGTCGCTCGGAGGCCGGTCTTCGAGCGGCCCAGACGAGCCACAGCAGAGCATAGGCGATCCCGGTGGCAATTCCCACCCTCGCGGGGAGGGTGCCGGATTCGGTCAGGGCGCGCAGCAGGTAGGCGCCGGCCAGCCCCAGTAGCGCCCTTCCTGCAATCGGCAGTATGGCGGGCATCTGGGCAAGCGGATGGTTCGCGGGAATCTCGGGCACGCTCGCAGCCGGGGCGGCGGGGGTGCTCAGGCCGATGCGCTGCTCGAGATACGCCACGCGGTTCGTGAGGTCACGGACCGCGCACTCCAGGGCCTCCCACTCCGGTTGCGGCATGGCAAC
>JBEKKO010000121.1:0-15061 GCA_050010695.1 Bryobacteraceae bacterium | reverse complement strand
TCGATCGCCTTTTCGTAGTGCTCAATCTCCTGGCGGAGAATGCTGGTAATCTCGTCCGCTCGAATCTGCGCCATATTCTTTTCCGTTACGATGAACTTTCCGCGCTGAGCCGCCGCTTGAGGACCTGCAACTGGCCGCGCACCGAGCCGTCATACACCGTGGAGCCGATGCGCGCCACCACGCCGCCGATCAGCGAAGCGTCCACCGCAAACTGCGTGCGAAGGCGCTTTTGGCTGACCTTCTCGAGCGCCGTGGTGAGCGCCGCGCGCTGCCCCTCGGCCAGTTCGGTCGCCGATGACACCTGGGCGCGGGCGAACCCGAGCCGCTCATCGAGAATCTGCTCGAAAGCGTTGACCACGTCGCTGAACTCGGCAATGCGGCGATGGTCGATCAGCACAAACAGGAAATTGCGGGTGATGCGCGATAGCCCCAGAATGTCCGCTACGCGGCCGACCACGGCCCGCTTGCGGGCGGGCGGCACCGCCGGCGTCATGAGGGCGTTGCGCAGCTCGGCCGATTCGAGCGCGCCTTCGAAGGAGCGCAGCTCGACCAGCGCGTTCGGCGGACGAAGCGCGGAGCCGGCGGCGGTCACCACGTCGGCAAGCGCATTCGAGTATCGCGAGGCTGCGGCGGAAACAGGCATGGCTCTCAGGGTGTACCGGCGGGCGGATGGAGGTCGCGCACGAAGCCCACCACCAACCGGTCTTCGGTGCGCGCGTCCATCCGGGCGCGGACTTTCTGCTCCGCCAGTTCCACCGCCAGTTGCGCGGCATAGCGTTGCAGATCCAGGCGCGCGGCTTTCTGGGCCGTCCGAATCTCCTGTTCGCCGTTGGCCCCGATCTTGGCGATTTCAGCGGCGGTCTGCTGCGCGTAGCGCTCGACTTCGGCGGCGGATTCCTTCTGCGATTCGGCGCGCATTGCCGCGATTTCCGCGTCCAGGCTGGCCAGCCGGCGATCCACTTCGGCGGCGCGGGCTTCGGCGTCCTGGGCGGTGCGCTCCGAGTCCGCCAGATCCTTCTGGATTCCAGCCGCGCGCGCCGCGTAATAGGGACCGCCGTACTTGCGAATCACGTAGCCCAGTCCGACGGCCAGGATCGAAAAGTTCAACCACTCCCAGATTTTGAGGTGGCCTTCGCCGGATGCCGCAGCCTCCTTGTCGGGCTGCGCCGCCAGCGCAGCGGTGGGCAGGCCGCCGGCGAGCACGGCGAACCCAACCGCCAACAGCAGGCGCTTCATGCCGCTCTCCCGCGCAGAATGGAATCCGCGATCTGGTCGGCCAGCGCGTCACTCCCGCGGACGAGTTCCCGCTGCAGAGTTTCGGCGTCCTGGGCAAGCTGCCGCTGCGCTTCGCGAACCAACTGTTCGGCGCGCCGCCGGGCTGCCAGCAGTTCCGCGCCCTGCCGATCGGCAAGTTGCCGGTGCGCCCGCTCCTGCGCCTGGTAGACTTCGGAACGCGCCGCCCGCAACGCGGCTTCATATTGCGCGGTCTTCGCCGCGGCCCGCTCCAAGGCCTCCGCGGCCAGCTTGCGCGCGCCTTCGGTCGCCTCGTAGCGCTGCTGAAGCACTTTCTCCAGAGGCTTGAAGAACATGTACTTCAAATAGAAGTTGAGCGCCACCACCAGGAGAAAAGTGGGCAGCGCGTGCAGCAGTAGCTGCCCTAGGTCGTGGAACATTTCATCCATGGGAAACCGGAGAGAGAGGCCCGTCCAATGAAGGTTCAGAGTACCATTCGGCGAAAAGGGCAGTCAACCGCGCCGATCATCGCCAAACGAGCTTTCCGGCAGCGCAGCTAAGCGAACTTTGCTGCGGCGGTTCGCGTACTATTATTCTTACATGGCCACAACCGCGCCCGCCGCCAGCCCGCTCCCACTGCAAATCGATTCCATCGTCAAGCGCTTCGGTGAAGTGACCGCCGTCGACGGCATATCGCTTGCAGTCCAGGAGCGCGCCTGTCTCGGTTTGCTCGGCCCCAACGGCGCGGGCAAATCCACGCTGATTCGCAGCATCGTTGGCCGCGTCCGGCCCGATTCCGGCAGCGTGCGCGTTTTCGGGCAGCCGGCCAACTCGCCGGCGGCCCGCAAAGAGCTGGGCTGGGTGCCCCAGGAACTGGCGCTGTACCCGCTCCTCACCGGCCGCGAGAACCTGGAAGCCTTCGGCCGCTATCAGGGCCTGCGCGGCAAAGCCCTGCGCGAAGCCATTGGGTGGTGCCTGGAATGGGCCTCTCTGGCCGACCGCGCCGACTCCGTCGTCAAGACCTTGTCGGGCGGCATGCGCCGGCGACTCAACATGGCCGCCGGGCTGATCCATCGCCCGCGCATCGTGCTGCTCGACGAGCCGACCGTCGGCGTCGATCCGCAATCGCGCAATCATATTTTCGAGATGGTCGAGGCTCTCCGCGGCGAAGGCGCCACCGTGATCTACACCACCCACTATATGGAAGAGGCCGAGCGCCTGTGCGACCGCATCGCCATCGTGGATCATGGCCGGATCATTGCCGAGGGGTCCAAGGATGAGTTGGTGGCGCAATCCTTTGGCAGCCGCAGCGATGTTCTGATGCGTCTCGACGCCGCTGCCCCCAACGCGGCGGCATGGACCGCCTCGCGCGGCGGTACCCTCCAGGACGGTGTCGCGCATTTCCCGGTCGACCGGCCCTCCGATATCGCGTCGCTGCTCGATGCGGCCGCCCGCGATGGCCTCGGCGTCGTCGATCTGGTTCTGCGCCGACCCAATCTGGAATCCGTATTTCTGCAACTCACGGGAAGGGACCTCCGCCAATGATCTCGACCATCGTCCGCAACGGTTTCCTCGCCCTCCGCCGCGATCGCGGGGCGATGATGCTCTCCTTCATCCTGCCGATTGCTTTCTTCAGCATCTTTGCCATCGTCTTCGGCAGCATGTTCGGCGATTCCACGCCGCGCGTCAACGTCCTGGTGGTGGACGAGGATCACAGCCCGTCTTCCGAGCGCCTGGTCCGCGCTTTGCGCCAGGAGCGCGCACTGGTTGCCGTCACGCGGCCCGATGCCAGATCGGGAGAGCCGGCGCCGCCCGATTACACCGCTGCCACTGCGGAAGCGGCGGTCAAGCATGGCACGGCTCCGGTCGCGCTCGTCATTCCGGCGGGCTTCGGCGCCAATCCCATCTCTTTCATGCCCGGGACGAGCCGCAAGACGATCCGGATTCTTCATGACAGTTCCAACCCGGTGGCGGCCCAGGTGGTGGCCGGCATGCTGCAAAAGGTCGCCATGACCTCTTTGTCCGGCTCCATGGCGGACTTGGGGATGCGTTATTTCGCCCAAGCCAGCGGCGGCCTCACGCCGCAGCAGCGGCAGAACGTCGAATCGAGCCTCGCGCGCATGCACGACCAGAACGCACGGCGCGACGCGCAGGCCGACGACGCGCCCGCGGCCAACGGCGACAGCTTCGGCGGCCTGGTTGCGGTCGAAATGCGCGACGTGGTCGGCGAGAACAAGCGCAGCCCCATGGTCGCGTTCTACGCGGCGGGCATCGGCGTCATGTTTCTGATGTTCACTGCCAGCGCCACCGCAGGCAGCCTGCTGGACGAAGCCGAAAGCGGCGCGCTCGACCGCATCCTCAGCGCCCGCGTCAGCATGACCACATTGCTGGCCGGTAAGTTGACTTACAGCATGCTGCTCGCCTGCGCCCAGCTCACCCTCATGTTCTTATGGGGCGCGGCGGTCTTTCACCTCGACCTGTTCACCCACGTGCCCGGATTCGTCGCGATGACGGTGGCCACGTCGTTCGCCGTGGCGGCATTCGGCATGTTGCTGGCCAGCTTGTCGCACACCCGCGGACAGCAGGCCGCCATCGCCACCCTGCTCATCCTCACTATGTCGGCGATTGGCGGCAGCATGTTCCCGCGCTTCCTCATGCCCGAGACCATGAAGAAAGTGGGCCTGTTGACTTTGAACGCCTGGGCCATCGACGGTTACACCAAGGTTTTCTGGCGCGACGAGCCGGTCTGGCACCTGGTCCCCCAGGTGGCCGTGCTCCTCGGCGCCGGTGTGATTCTCTTCCTGGTCGCACGCCATTTCGCGCGCCGCTGGGAATCCGTGTGAATTGGGTGGGGCATGCTTTCAGCTTGCCAACGCCCGCTTGCGGGCGCATTTCTTCACGGCTCCCGAGCGGCCGGTTTCGGCGCATCGCCGGGCCCGCTGCGGCTCAGTTTTTTCTTTTACGAAACAGAAAGACCAGACCCGCGAAGCCGGCGGCCGCGACAGCCAACTCGCCTGCCATCCCCGGTTCAGGCATAACAACGCGGACGCTACAAAACCCAGGAACGGCAGCTCCCAACCCGATCAGGAGTGCGAAGGTAAGATTCTTCATTAAGCGATCCTACTGGAGCGTCTTGCCCCTGTCAATTCAAATCGGTACTTAAAGCTGAATCCATACCGGAAGTCACGGTTCTAGATCGGTACTGACAGCCCAAATGTAACATTCGTTTCCAGGCAGGCCGGATCGAGTTACTCGCCCGCGCTACTTACTCGCCAGGCTGGCTTTGGCGGCTTCTTCTTCGCCCCATTGGAACGGCGCGTCGCCGGAGAGTTCGAGAAAGAGCTTGTAATTCGCCCGGGCCGCGGCCGGCTGGCCCCGCTTTTCGGCCGCCTGGCCGCGCAGGAAGAACAGGCGCGGGAACCAGCACGCTGCCAGCGCGTCGATACCCGTCGGCGGCGGAATCGGATTAGGACGGAGGAGCGGCGCGGCACTGGCGGGCTGCCCGGTCTCGAGGTAAGCCCAGGCGAGCAGCACCGGTATTTCCGGGTCGGTGGGCGCGGAATTCTCGTAGGCGCGCCGTAGCAGCGGCAGGGCCGCATCAAACTGTTTTCCCAGCAGCAGAGCTTGTGCGAGCATGAAATTCCGCATCCCGCCTTGTTCGGACCGCGGCGCCAGTTTCTCCGCCCGCGCGTTCCACTCGGCCGGACTTGCCGGGGGCTCGGCCAGGAACGCGGCCATAGCTGCGACTGGCACGGCTCCCAGGGCTGCCTGGGCGTCAATCCGGGCCGCGCCGCGATCGCCCATGTAGAGGCTCCATATCGCCAGTTGTGCGTGCGCCTCCGCCGCCAGGGCGCCGCGCGCCGGACTGTTTCCTTCGCGGCGCGCCACCGCTTCCAAATCGCGGTATCCCTCCTGGCGCCGGCCACTCAGGAATCGCCATTGGGCGCGGTAGATGTCCACCGCCGGGTCCTGGGCCGCAAAGCGCGCGTGGACGTAGTTTTCCGACAGGCCATCGGCGCCCGCACGGTCGCCGGTCATCAGGCGCGCCATCGCCGCCTTGAGCCATTCGCCGCCATTCAGGAAGTGCGGATCCTGTTTCGCTGCCTGCGTATAAAAAGCCTCGGCCTCCGGCGGATGGCCCAACAGCATTTGCACGTCGCCCAGCGAATCGACCGGGTTGGGATCGGAGGGCCGCAGCGCCTGGTAGCGGCGCAGGATCGCGATGGCCTCATCGGGATGGCCGCCGAAGGCTGCCGCGTACGCGCTCTGGTTGAGAGCCGCCGGCTGGGTGGGATCGAGATCCGCCGCTTTGCGATAAGCCGCTTGCGCCGCACCGTAATCGCGCCGGGAAAACGCGAAATTGCCGAGCGCCATCCACGCCTCCGGATTGGCCGGCTCGGCGGCGGCCAGGGCGCCAAGCGCCTGCTGCCTCGCGGCCGCCTGGTTTCCCAGCGTGGCTACGTCCAGCCGCAGCCGGGCCTGTTCGGCAGCGGGCATTGGCGTGGCGCGAGCCAGCGCCCGGTTGAGACAATCGAGCGCCGCGGCGCGGTCGCCGCGTTCCACCCTGAGTCCAGCCAGCAGGCGCGCGGCGGGGCCGAACCCCGGATCGGCCTCGAGCGCCGCTTCCGCCCGGGATTCCGCTTCGGCCGGGCCGGCGGCTTCGAGCGCGTCGATGTAGGCATGCAGCGCGGCCTGGCTGCGCGTCGCGTAACCGGATGCACGGGGAGAAATCCGCCGGGCCAGCGCGGCAGCCGCTGCCAGCACATCGCCGCCATCGGCTTCGGCAGTCAACACGGCCACCATCCGGCCGCTGCCCGGATCGGCCAGGGTCAGCCGCGCCTCCAGCTTGCCATCGCGAATGGCGTAGTCGCCGTATCCGATGCGCGTGGCGCCAAGCGATAGCGCCGCTGCCTGGCCGGCGGAAATGCCGGGCGCCGAGACCGGCCTCGCCCCCAGCGCGCGGTCCATCGCCAGCAATCGCGAGCTCGGAATGGCGTATAGATCCGGCGCCCCCGCTAACTCCGCGTCCAGAATCTCCTCGAGGGCGCGGCCCACCCAATCGGAGGCCGGATCGGAGCTCAGATTCTCGAACCGCAGCACCGCCAGCCGCTCGACTGCGGGCGCGGCCGGCTGGCGGGTGCAGGAAATCTGGGCCAGCGAGGCCGCCAGCGCAAGCCCGAGAGTGAGCCGCCCCACAGGTTGGCAGGCGAAAGCGCCTGCCCCACCCGTCCGCGAATTCCTCGACGGCAAGGTGGGACAGACGCTTTCGTCCGTCAACCCGCCCGTACGCTCGATATCACGGCTGCCAAGGGAGCTCTGAGAGGCCCTAAAGAGCACGCGGCACCCGCGCCATCAAGTCTTTGAATTCGGGCGTGTCCTTCAAAGTGGCGAAATCCGGCTCCTCAGCCAGGCTCTTCTTCTCCTTGAATCCCTCTTCGAGCGCCCTGCGAAGGTATTGCAGAGCCATATCGTTGCGTCCCGATTTCGCGTACACCTTGGCCAGGTAGAAATGATACTTGGCGCGCTCCTCGATGCTGGTCTCTTCCAGAACCTGCCCGCCGCTGCCGTGTTGCTCGAACACCTCCGGATCCAGTTTCAAGGCGGTCTGCATGCATTCGCTTGCACGCGCGTAGTCCTTCCGGTTGAACCATGCCCGGCCCAGGTTCTCGTAGACGGTGGCGGACCGGATCTCGCCGGGCGCGGTCTTCAGCGCGCGGTTGTACCAGTTGATGGCGCGGCGGTAGCTCTTCCTGGCATAGTAGATCGTGCCGAGATTGTTCAGCGCCTCCATGTATTCCGGCTTCAGCTTGATGGCGCGCTCGTAATATCTGCGGGCGTTGTCGAGCTGCTGAGTCTGCTGGTAGGCGATGCCGAGTTTGTTCTGCACCACCGCATTCTGCGCCGGGCCTTCCGCGTACGCTTCGATGGCTTCGCGGTATTTCTTCTCGGCCATGAAAATATCGCCACGCGTTTCGCTGGACAGGGTAGGCGTTTGCGGCTGGGCCGCCGGACTGGCTGTGTCCGGCCTGGACTGGGCCGATAGGGAACTTAAGGCTGCTGCCAAAAGCAGGGCGGCTGGCCAGGTCGGCATAGGAGACCCCCTTGCCCTATTTGAACACACCCAGCAGGCGGCGCAAGATGCTCTTTTTCTCCTCCGGCTTGCGCGTATCCTGGGCTTTCGGCGGGGTGGGCGGAGCCTGCTGCGCCGCCTCGGCCGCAGTCTGCCGGGCGACGCGGCGCGCCACCGCGGCCGGCGTCCTGAGCGAGCCGCCTCCGGCCGGACTATCCGCGGAAGCCACTGGGTTGCCGGCGCCGGTTTCCCAGCCGGCCACGTTGGTAACACCCGTCCGTCCGCCGTGCAGCGGGCAGGTGCCCACCGGTTCCGTGCCGGCGATGTACACCTCGGTCTGCGTCCTCGGGCAGGCGGCCGTGGCCGGCATCCCCGATTGCGGATCGATTTCCACGCTTACCACTCCCGCCGGCGCGGTGAACGGTTTGGCGTCGCGATACTCGCGGAAATCGAGCGCACGCTTCATGAACTCAGCCCAGATCGGCGCCGCCGATTTCGCCCCTTCCAGATCCAGATCGCGATTGTCGTCGAACCCGACCCACACCACGCACAGCAATTCGGTGGTATAGCCGGCGAACCAGCCGTCGCGCGATGTGCCGGTCTTGCCCGCCGCCGGCGCGGTAAACCGGCTGCGCACTCCCGCCGCCGTGCCGCTGCGCAACACCTCCTCCAGCAGGTTGGTCATCACGTAGGCCACCCGCGGGTCCAGCACCGCCTTCTGCTCGATCGTGTTCTTAAAGATCACTTGCCCTTTGTCCGTTCGCACCATGTTGAGGAAGCTCGGCTTCACGTAGACGCCCTGGTTGGCGAACATGGTATAAGCGCCGGCGGCTTCGATCGGCGTGATCTCATAAGCGCCCAACGCCACCGCCGGCGTCGGATGAATGCGATAGTTCATCCCCGCGCGGTTGGCCATCTCCACCACCGCGTCATATCCCACCATCTCGGCCACTTTCACGGTCGCCACATTCAGTGAATGCGCCAGCGCCTCGCGCAGCGTCACATGGCCGTGAAACTCGTTGCCGAAGTTGGTTGGCTCGTACGGTTTGCCGTCAAACCAGAAGGTAGTGGGTTCATCGTCCACCATGGTGCTCGGCGTGATCACGCGCGGGCCGCCTTCCACCGCCGTATCCATCGCCGCGGCGTACACAAACGGCTTGAAGATGGAGCCGGGCTGCCGCTTGGCGAGCACGTGATTCAACTGGCTCATGCCGTAATTGCGGCCCCCGGCCAGCGCCTTGATTTCGCCCGTGTGCGGATCGAGAGCCACCAGCGCCACCTGCGGCTCCGGCGGCGTCTGGCCGCGGAAACGCCGCTGCCGCTTGATCTGGTCGTCTACGCTCTGCATCCCCAGCCGGATAGCCTCCGCCGCCGCCTTCTGCAGCCGGATGTCGAGCGTGGTGTAAAGGCGGAAGGCGTTGTTCTGAAAATCGGCATCCAGGAACTTAGCCTGCACCACGTCGTTCACCATGTCGACGAAATAGGGCGCTTCCTGCGATTGCGCCGCGCCCTTGGGGGCCACCACCTCCGCATCCAGCGCCAGCGCGTAGTCGCGGTCGTTTACGTAGCCGTTCTGGCGCATCATGCCCAGCACCAGGTTCCGCCGCTCCTTCACCCGCTCCGGGTGCCGGTACGGATCGAAGTGCGCCGGGTTCTGAATCATGCCGGCCAGTTCCGCCGCCTCCGGCAACGTTATCTGGCCGAGGTCTTTGCCGAGAAACGCCTCGGATGCTTCGCCAAATCCGTGGATCCGGAACGAGCCGCGCGATCCCAGGTAGATATCGTTGGCGTAGTCCTCGAAGATCTGTTCCTTGCTCAGGCGCTGCTCCAGCTCGAGCGTGATCATCATCTCGGCCAGCTTGCGCTTCCACCGCTTGTCCTGGTCCAGCCACAGCATGCGCGCCAACTGCTGGCTGAGCGTGGACGCCCCCTGCTCCTTGCGGCCCTGCCTCAGATCGACGTAGGCGGCTTTGATGATGCGCGAAGGGTCGAAGCCGGCGTGTTGAAAGAAGTGCTTGTCCTCGGCCGAAGTCACCGCATCCACCAGCACCCTGGGAATGTCGGCGAATTTCACCAGGCGGCGCTTTTCGCGGTTCGGGCCGGACAGGGAGGTGATGAGTTGCGGCTCCAGTTGGTATTCGTTGCGAGCGGTGTTGTCCTGCAGGGAGACGATCGAGGCAATCCGGCCGCCGGCGAACCGGATCAGCCCCGCTTCCTGGTCGAAATAGGAATCCGGCCCGGGGAAAACTTCGATCGCGTTCGGATGAAGCTGATAGTAGCCGTCCGGGTTGGAACGCGACTCGCCATAGCCGCTGCGCCGCAGGTCCGCCGCGATGTCCTCCGGCGACAGCACGTCCCCCACCGCTACCGATTGCGCCGCGGCGAAAATCTTGGCTGTGTTGGCGAACGGCCCCATCCGCAGCTTCTCGTCCATCAATTGCGCATAAGTGGCATAAAAATGAATGAATATGCTCAGCGCCAGGATAAAAAGCAGGGATACCCCGATCACCATCCACCGGCCCACCGGGCTGAGGAAAAACCGCGCCAGTCCCGCCGCCCGCGGGACCCGGACTTTCATCTCTTTCTTGGCCACTGGTTCCAATTGTCTCATGAAGGCGAGGAAACTCCCTGGATTGCGACACCTTCGCCGCCTCGGGTCCATGTGAGCACGCCGTTTTCCATCCGGCGCATTTGGGGGGTGTTCGCAGCGTTTTCAATAGCTTCAGAAGTGAACGCTATCCGCTGCGTGTGAGCTTTGACGCAGGGTGGGTCCGCAGCGGAATTTCGTGGGGCGGACCCCAGGGCCACAAACTGACAGGCCACGAAAGGTGATGGCCTGTCCTACCTGCGCCCGCTAAGCTGCTTGCTAGAATCTACCTA
Source organism: Bryobacteraceae bacterium (assembly GCA_050010695.1). Lineage (GTDB taxonomy): Bacteria > Acidobacteriota > Terriglobia > Bryobacterales > Bryobacteraceae > Bog-375. Next base: position 4,878 of record JBEKKO010000121.1, on the reverse strand, counting down.
TGGCGGAAAATACCGGGGCACAGCCGGTCGCATCCTTCGAAGCTTGTCTCGAGGAACTGGAGAAAGTGGTGAAGGAATTGGAGGGCGGAGACTTGCCGCTGGAGCGTTCGCTCGAGTTGTTCGAACGCGGCATGAACCTGTCCGACGAATGCCGCAGACAGCTCGAGGCGGCGGAAACGCGGGTCGAGATTCTGCTGCGCAAGGAAGGCAAGATCGCCGCCGAGCCGTTCCGTCCGGAGGAAACCGAAAAAGCATGAACCTGCGCGACTACCTCGCCGTGCAGCAACGGCTCGTAGATGCCGAACTGGACCGGCTGACGCCGCCTGAAACAACGCCTCCCGCGACCATTCATCGCGCCATGCGCTACAGCCTGTTCGCCGGCGGCAAGCGCATCCGGCCGGTGCTGTGCCTGGAAGCGGTGCGGACCGTGGCCGGCGAAGTGGAGGGCGCGGTGACGGCGGCCTGCCCGCTCGAGCTGATCCACACGTACTCGCTGATTCACGACGATTTGCCGGCGCTCGACAACGACGATTACCGGCGCGGCAAGCTGACCAACCACAAAGTGTTCGGCGACGCGATGGCGATTCTGGCGGGCGATGCGCTGCTGACGCTGGCGTTTCAGGTGTTGGCCGAACTGCCGGCTCCGGCGGATCGCAAAACGCGGCTGATGGCGGAACTGGCCGCCGCATCGGGCACGGTGGGAGGCATGATCGGCGGCCAGGTGGCGGATCTGGAAGGGGAAGGGAAGCCGCCCGACGCCGCGCTGCTCGAATCCATCCATCGCGCCAAGACCGGCGCGCTGCTGCGGGCCAGCCTGCGCATGGGCGCTATTTACGCGGGCGCCAGCGAAGCGCAGTACGCGGCGCTCTCCTGTTACGGCGAGCACATCGGCCTGGCGTTTCAGATCGTCGACGACATACTGGACGTGGAAGAATCCTCCGAGGCGCTCGGCAAAACCGCCGGCAAGGACGCGGCGCAGCACAAGATCACGTTCCCCGCGGTCTATGGCCTCACGGCGTCGCGGACGATGGCAGAAGCCGAGTGCGGACGCGCCCACCAGGTACTGGAGCCATTCGGCGAGCGCGCCGCGCGGCTGCACGAACTGGCCGACCTGATTGTCCGCCGCAAGTCATGAAGACGCGGCTGGACCGGCTGCTGGTGGAACGCGGTCTCGCCGAAACGCGGGAGAAAGCGCAAGCGCTCATCATGGCCGGCGAGGTGCTCGTGGACGGGCACAAAGCCGCCAAGCCCGGCCAGACGGTGGCGGTGCAAGCGGCGCTCGAAGTGCTTGCGCGGCCGCCCTATGTGAGCCGCGGCGGATTCAAACTTGCCGAAGCGCTGCGGCATTGGAAGATCGACGTGGCCGGCTGGGTCTGCCTGGACGTCGGCTCCTCCACGGGCGGTTTCACGGATGTGCTGCTACAGGCCGGCGCGGCGCGCGTTCACGCGGTGGATGTCGGGGCGGGACAGCTCGACTGGAAACTGCGCACCGATGCGCGGGTGGTGGTGCACGATAGGATCAACGCGCGCCGGCTGGCCGCTGGGGAGATCGGCGAAGCGGTGGATCTGGCCACCTGCGACGTGAGCTTCATTTCGGCCACCCTGATTTTGCCGGCGATCGCTCCGCTGCTACGCGCCGGTGGGCAAATGGTTATACTGGTCAAACCGCAGTTTGAAGCCGGCAAGGGGCAAGTGGGCAAGGGCGGCATTGTGCGCCGGCCCGAAGTTCACCAGGCCGCTTGCCAGCGGGTCGAACGGGCCGCGGCGGATCTCGGCTTCCAGACCGATGTGATCGAAAGCCCCATCCTCGGCGCCGAAGGGAACAAGGAGTTCCTGCTTTATGCCCACCATTAGTACCGTCGGCATTTGTTCCAAGCCGAATGCGGCGGAAGCGCGCACGGTTGTGCCGCGGCTGCTCGAGTGGCTGAAGGACCGCGGCATCGCGGTGCGTTGCGACCAGGAGACCGCCGTGTACGCGACCGCGGTGCATGGCTTGCCGCGCGATGAAGTACCGCCGGGCTGCGACCTGGTGATCGTGCTGGGTGGCGACGGCACGCTGCTTTCCGCCGCCCGCGCCATCGGCAAGTTGGAGATTCCGCTGTTTGCCGTCAACCTGGGCGGGTTGGGCTTTTTGACCGCCATCACCATCGACGAAATCTACCCCGAGCTGGAGCGCGCCTTTCGCGGCGAACACCGGATCGCCAGGCGCAGACTGCTGTCCACCGAAGTGGTGCGCGGCGACGAAGTGGTGGCGTCTTACCAGGCTCTCAACGACGCCGTGCTGACGAAGGCGGCCATCGCGCGCATGATCGATCTGGAAGCCTGGGTGGACCAGCAGCTTGTCTGCGAGTACAAAGCCGACGGGCTGATCATTTCCACTCCCACCGGATCGACGGCGTACTCGCTGTCGGCGGGCGGCCCGGTGATTTTCCCGGCGGTGCCGGCGATTTGCCTGACGCCCATCTGCCCGCACACGCTCACCAACCGCCCGGTGCTGGTGCCGGAAACCAGCGTGATCCGCATCCTGGCGCGCAATCCGAATGACTCCACTTACCTGACGATCGACGGCCAGGTGGGCGGCCCGCTGGCGGAGGGCGACGCGATTGTGTGCCGCGCCTCGAACTACGCTCTGCATTTGATCCGGCCGCCGCACGCCCGGTTCTTCGACGTGCTGCGGCAGAAGCTGGATTGGGGCAAGCGATGAAGCGGCCGTCGCTGACGGCGTGGATCTTCATCGGCATGGCGGCGGGCGTGGCGGTGGGCGCGCTGGCTCCCTCGTTCGCCCGGCAACTGGCGCCGGTGAGCAACGTGTTTCTGCGGCTGATTCGTTCCATCATCGCGCCGCTGATCTTTGCGACCTTGGTGGCTGGCGTAGCCGGTGCGGGCGATTTGAAACGCATGGGGCGGGTCGGCGCCAAGGCCATCGTCTATTTTGAAATCGTCACCACGCTGGCTCTGTTTCTGGGACTGGCGGCGGTGAACCTGGCGCGGCCGGGAGAGGGTATTCCTTTGGCAGCGGGCGGCGCGGAGCAGGGGGCAGCGCAGGGCGCCGCGCAGGCGCCGGCCACGTTCGGCGGCATTCTCGAGCGCGTTTTCCCCGCCAGCATCATCGACGCCATGGCGCGCAACGACGTGCTGCAAGTGGTGGTCTTCGCCTTCCTCTTCGGCGCCGCCTGCGCGGCCATCGGCGTCAAATCGCGGCCGGTGGTCGAGTTCTGCGCGTCGCTCTCGGAGGTGATGTTCCGCTACACCAAATACGTGATGTACCTGGCGCCGTTCGGGGTGGGCGCGGCCATCGCGGTCACCATAGGCTCCAAGGGCGTTGGCGTGCTGTTCGGTCTGGGCAAGCTGATCGGCACCATGTACGCCGCGGCGGCGCTGTTCGTGCTGCTGGTGCTGGTGCCCGTGGTGATCTTATTCCGCATTCCGGCCGGCCGCTTTTATCGCGCCGTGCGGCAGCCGTTCCTGATCGCCTTCTCCACCGCATCGAGCGAAGCCGCGCTGCCGCTGGCGCTCGAGAACATGGAAGAGTTCGGCGTTCCCAAGCACATCGTTGGGTTCGTGATTCCCACCGGCTACAGTTTCAATCTGGACGGCAGCACGCTGTATCTTTCGATTGCGGCGATCTTCGTGGCGCAGGGAGCCGGCGTCCACCTCGCGCTCAGCCAGCAACTGGTGATCATGCTGACCCTGGTGCTAACTAGCAAAGGAGTGGCCGGCGTGCCGCGAGCGGCTATCGTCATCCTCACCGGAACCCTGGCGACGTTCCACTTGCCCATGGAAGGCATCGCCGTGCTGCTGGGGGTCGATGCCGTACTCGACATGGCGCGCACGTCGATCAACGTGTTAGGCAACTGCCTGGCCAGCGCCGTGGTAGCGCGGTGGGAAGGGTATGAGCTGGAAGCGCGATAGCGGGGGGGCGGGGCGCACTGCGTTAGGGTAGCGCCCTTCAAGACCGCGGGGAGTCCGTGTTGCTATGCTGTCCCTAGGGCAGCCTTCGAGATGCTAACCGCATATCTGGACGAGAGTTCCGATGAGCGAGTATACACCGTCGCCGGACTCGTGACCAAAAACGACAACTGGACATCATTCTCGGCTCAGTGGGAACTCGCCCTCAAAACTGATCCCAAAATCTCTCACTTCAAAATGCACGATGTCTTCACGACGAGAAACAACGGTGTCTTCAAGAACTATACGATTCAGCAACGTACTGACAAGACCGAAGCCTTGATCGAGATCCTCAACACGCATCTGGCCCATAGGGATGATCTTGCTGGCAGCATCGTTATGGACATTCGAGCGTATAAGTCGATGCTGGACCCCGTTCTTGCGCGCCGCTACAGAAGCCCATATTTGTGGTGCTTTCAAGGAATTCTTGTAAGCTATTCGTCGTGGATCAAAGAGATGATGCCCGTCGAGAAGGTTAACTTCATTTTTGACGATAACAAGAAGGAGTTCAGGGACGCCCTCAAGCTCTACGAGCGAGTGGCGCATCTCCCCGGCTTCTCCGAATTCAAGAACTTCGTAGGCGGCATTAAACCGGGCGATGACCGAACGGTCATGCCGCTTCAAGCCGCCGACCTGCTGGCAGGCCAGACAAGACTGTACGGAACGAACCGCGCATCAGCCACATTTCTGCCGTCCATCACTCGATCTGGCCGTTCTCACTTCAGCTACCTGTTGGGCAAAAACAGATTGATGGCGATGCGAACTCAGATTCAAGCGACCACCGCCTGGGTGCAGGAATTCATGAGGCACTAAGGGCCTGTCTAGAAATAACAGTTTCATATAAAAATGTTTTGGCGTACACTTGAGTAAGTGAACGCCGAGCCGGGAATCAAACTACGCTTCGATGCCCTGAGTCCTTTGGTGGACGAG
>JBEKKO010000120.1:0-15830 GCA_050010695.1 Bryobacteraceae bacterium | reverse complement strand
CCGGGCAGCGAGAAGATCGTGCGCTACGCCTTCGAGTACGCGCGCCGCCACAACCGCAAGAAGGTCACCGTCTTCATGAAGGACAACATCATGAAGATGACCGACGGGCTGTTCCACAAGGTCTTCGACGAAATCGCCAAGGAGTTTCCGGATATCCAGAACGAGGCCTGGATCGTGGATATCGGCGCCGCCAAGATGGCCGACGGCCCGGAGAATTTCGACGTGATCGTGATGCCGAACCTCTATGGCGACATTCTCTCCGACGTGGCCGCGCAGATCGCGGGTTCGGTCGGCCTGGCGGGCTCGGCCAATATCGGCGACAAGTGCGCCATGTTCGAAGCCATCCACGGCTCGGCGCCGCGGCGTGCCGGCCAGAACCTGGCCAATCCCTCGGGTCTGCTGCTGGGCGCGGTGCTGATGCTGGTGCACATCGATCAGCCGGAGGTGGCCGAGCGCGTTCACAACGCCTGGCTGCGCACCATCGAGGATGGCATTCACACTTACGACATTTTCACCGAGGGTGTGAGCACGCAAAAAGTCGGGACCAAGGAATTCGCGGCCGCCGTGATCGCGCGCGTCGGTCAAAAGCCGAACCGGTTGAAGGCGGTGAGCTATGCGCGGCGTCCGGCGGCCAAGGCGGCGCGCGCCGCGACGGACCTCTCCACCGCCGTGGAGCTGAAGGGCATCGACGTCTTCGTGTACTGGCCTTCCCGCGATCCCAATGGGCTCGCCGCCGTGGTGGGCAAGTTGGCAGGCGATGGGCTCACCCTGCAAATGATCGACAACCGCGGCGTGAAGGTATGGCCGGCGGGGCGGGCGGAGACCTTCTGCACCGATAGCTTCCGCTGCCGCTTTATGGCCGAAGGCGGCACCCAGATGACCAAGTGCATCGACTTGCTCTCGCGCGTGGCCCAGGCCGGAATCGAGATCGCCGCCACGCAGGCGCTGCACACTTTCGATGGCCAGCCGGGCTTCTCGCTTGCGCAGGGGCAGTAGGATAGGAACATGGCCGACACGCCGCTGGTCGCCGTCATCATGGGCAGCAAATCGGACTGGGAAGCGATGCGCCTGGCCGCCGAGACGCTAGCCCGGTTCGACGTTCCGCACGAGTGCCGCGTGCTTTCGGCGCACCGCACGCCCGTGCAGACGGCGGAATACGTGAGCCAGGCCGAATCGCGCGGCATCCAAGTGGTGATCGCCGCTGCGGGCGGCGCCGCGCACCTGGCCGGCGTCTGCGCCGCGCATACCCTGCTTCCGGTGTTGGGCGTGCCGATGGAAAGCGCGTCGCTGAAGGGCCTGGATTCGTTGCTCTCCACCGTGCAGATGCCGGCCGGCATTCCGGTGGGGACGCTCGCCATCGGCTCCGCCGGCGCGCGCAACGCGGCGTTGCTGGCCATTGCAATCCTGGCCGCCAACCGGCCCGCGTTACGCGAAAAACTCCGCCGGTTCCGCGAAGAACAAAGCGAGAAGGTACTGCGCGAAACCCTGCCGTAGGTGGGGCATGCTTTAGAGGGACTTGCAAAACTCCGTGTTTTTGCAAGTCGGCGTTTGGACGGGTTTTGCAAGTCCAACAAAACATGGTAACCGTGTTTTTGCCGCTCGTCCGTTTTGAGCGAAACGGCTATTTTTGCAAGTTCCTCTTTAGCTTGCCCGTGTGTTTTCCTTTGGCCTGCCCCAGGTTTCCCGAGCCGGCGCAACTACCCTGCGCTGATCTCGCGCACCCGCCGGACACCGCCATTCCCGGCCCATCGCGGTGTGCGTGCTATCATTGGTTTGGAAGACCTTGCTGGAGGAATCGGCATGATTTTTGGAAACTTCAGCCCCCAGGAGTTCATTTTGATCTTCCTGGTGGCGCTCATCCTGTTCGGTCCAAAGAAACTTCCTGAGATCGGACGGAAGGTCGGCAAGGCATTGACCGAATTCAGGCGCGCCTCCAACGAATTGAAGGCGACGTTTGACCGCGAAATGAAAAACCTGGAGGCTGAAACGGGAATGAAAGAGGTGGTCAACCAGTATAAGTACGATACTTACAACTATGACTACTCTTCTTACGACACCACCTATGATGGTGCGTACGTTGCCCCGTCTTTAGAGCCAGCCGCTAACCCATCCACTGCAAGCGCATCCGCAACTGAGGGCGCTGAATCACCCGTAGTTGTCGCACCGGAAGGAACCATTGCTAACTATCCGGCGACGGAACACGCGGGGCCGAGTTCCGGACCCCCGGCCATTGACGCCGCCGGAGATCAGCCTCTCTCTCCGTCTTCGACAAACGCGGAACAGCAAGCGTAACGAATGGACTCGTCCGAAGAACAGATGGGGGGCGGCAAACCCCCGCGCGGCTCCACGCCTGCCGGTGGGGGTGCGCTCGAGAGAGCCCGGCGGCGGATGGGAGGCGGGCCGCCTCCGCCACCTACGGGCGACGAAGAGGAAGGCATGTTGCGCATGTCCTTTCTCGAGCACCTCGAGGAATTGCGCCGGCGAATCATCTCGGCCCTGGTCGGCCTCGGCGTGGCCTTCCTCGTCAGCTTCCTGTTCTGCGATCAGTTGTGGAACATCATCAAGCAACCAGCCGTGACCGCGCTGAAGACGCTGGGCTACCCGCAGCGCCTGGTACAGACCACTCCCATGGAAACCCTCAACATTATCTGGTTCAAGCTGCCCCTGGTGTGTGCCATCTTTATTTCTTCGCCGTGGTTGTTCTACCAGGTGTGGGCTTTCATATCTCCCGGACTGTACCGCAAGGAGCGCCGATGGGCCGTGCCCTTCATCGTATCCTCCGCGGGGTTGTTTATTCTGGGCGGCCTATTCGCTTACTTCGTCGCTTTCCGATACGCCCTTACTTTCTTGTTGGGTATGGGCTATGGCAAGAGCGTCGAGCCCTTCGTGTCGGTCAGCGAGTATTTCGCCATGTTTGTCAACGTGGTGTTGGGCATCGGTCTGGTATTCGAACTTCCCGTGGTTATATTCTTTCTAACATTGCTTAGGATTGTAAGCCCGTCATTTCTAATCAAACATAGCCGTTATGCCATTCTGATCATCTTCATCCTAGCCGCCCTTGTCACGCCATCGCCCGATGCGTTCAACATGATGCTGTTTGCGCTACCCATGTGCCTGTTGTTCTACTTGGGAGTATTCGCGGCATACATACTAACGCTCCATCGCGAGAACCGGCGATTCCCGTGGAGGACCACCATTATTATCGTTATAGCTGTACTATTGCTACTGGGCGTTGGGCTTTATATAGCCATTACTCGACATGCCATCAGAGTAGTACCGCACTGGCCTTTCCTGCTCCATTAGTAACCATCGGCTATAGAAAAGTGCCATGCTGCTGGGGTAACATCGAGTGGTCGTGAAGGTTACCGCCAGTTGCGGCATTTAGTACGATGGATCTCTCCAAAGCTCTTCAGGAGTTATACGCCGAAAAAGAAAAGTTGGAGCGCGCGATTGCCTCGTTGGAGGCACTGCAGCGCGCCGGGGGCGAATTGCCCCGGCTGCCCAACAGCGGCAAACGGCGTGGCCGCAAATCAATGAACTTGCAAGAGCGCGCCGAGGTGTCCGAGCGCATGAAGAAGTATTGGGCGAACCGGCGCAAACACAAGCAGGAGTCCCGGCACTCGGACGAGCGCCGTTCCTGAACTTCGATGCCAGCGCTCGCGCCGCCCTCCCGGCAGTGCGTAGCGCATTGCGGACGATTTGGTATCATAGTGAACGGAAGCGAAGTTCGTGGGCGACTAGCTCAGTTGGGAGAGCGCTGCGTTCGCAATGCAGAGGTCGGGGGTTCGAGCCCCCCGTCGTCCACCAGATTCATCCAGCTCCAGCAGCTCGCGGATCTGAGCAGATGCGAGATCCGGAGTTGACTGATGCCGGCTCCCGACGCTACAGTAAGGGTGTCCTTCTTCACTTGATCCCGCCCGTCCCCATCGTCTAGCCCGGCCTAGGACATCGCCCTTTCACGGCGGTAACGGGGGTTCGAATCCCCCTGGGGACGCCATCTCAGCAAACCGCCGTCACGTTCCGCCCGTCCGGCTATTCGTTGTGCAACGCCTCCATCGGATCGATGCGCGTGGCGCGGCGCGCCGGAATGTAGTTCGCCATCACCGCCACCGTCAGCAGCAACGCGGCGACTCCAGCCATCACGCCCGGATCGAGCGGACCTACGCCGTAGAACAGCGCGCGCAGTCCCGACGCCAACCCGGCGGCGCCGGCCATGCCGGCCACCAGACCAATCAGCGCGGTCTTGATACCGCTCCGGATTACCAGCGTCTTGAGCTGCCCCGGCGTAGAGCCCAGCGCCATGCGAAGTCCGAACTCGCGCGTCCGCTGGGCTACGCCATAGGAAACCACTCCATGGATCCCGAGCGCGGCCAGCAGCATAGAAATGCCCGCGAAGATCGCCAGCAATATTGTCGACATGCGAGGCGCCGTATCGGCCAGCGACAGATACTCGTCCATGCTGCGGATCTGAAACACCGGCTGGCCCCGATCGACCGACCAGACGGCCTCTTTCACGGCTTTCACCACCGCCCGAGTCTCTCTCGCCGTGCGCACCGCCAGCGCCATTGCCTTGTCTGGAATCTGTTCAAAGGGCACGTAGATGGTGGGCTCCGGTTGTTTTTCCAAGCCATAATGATGCACCTGGCCCACGATGCCGACGACTTCGCGGAGTTCGCCCCACAGCCGCATGCGCCGTCCGATCGGATTCCCGCTGGGCCAATATTGGCGCGCCAGTGTTTCGTCGATCAGAATCACCGGCGGTGCATCGCTAACGTCGTGATCGGAGAATAGTCTGCCCTCGAGCAGCGGGATTCCCATCGTGGCCGGGTACCGCGGGCTGATGCGCCGGAAGTCCGCCACCAGCGATTGCCCCGCCGGCAGCGGGCGCTCTTCGATCGTGAAGTATTCCCGGTCGTTTTGCTGTCCGAGCGGCAGCACGCCGGTCAGGCCGGCGGATTGTATGCCGGGAATCCGCTCCACTCGGTCGAGTACGTGCCGGTAGAAGTCGGCCTGTTCGCGATCGCTCTTGTAGAGATTGTCGGTGGGCAGGCGCATGCGAAACGTCAGGACATGATCGGGCCGTATCCCCGGATTCACGTGTTGCAGATTCACGAAGCTCTTCATGGCGAGTCCCGCGCCGATCAGCAACATGGTGGCCAGAGCGACCTCTCCCGCCACCAGGAAACCCCACACCCCGGTCCGGCCGGGCGATGGAGAAGACGTTCGGCCGCCTGCCTTCAATGCGTCGTTCACGTCGGCGCGGGCGACAAACAACGCGGGGATCAGTCCGAAAATCAGCGCAGCCCCGGCTGAAATCAGCAGCGCAAAAGTAAGCGCGCGGGCATCCACCGCAATCGCCGGCCGCACGATCTCGGCTCCGGCCTCCGCCATCGGAAGCGTGCCAGGCAGCACCGCGTTCAGCAGGTCGACACCCCAGACCGCGAAGAAGACTCCGAGCGCGCCGCCAACCAAGCTCAGCAGCAGGCTCTCGCTCAGGATCTGCGTGATCAGGCGGCCGCGCCGCGCGCCTAATGCCGCCCGAATCGCCATCTCCTTGCGCCGCCCGGTGACGCGCGCCAGCAGGAGACTCGCCACGTTCACGCATGCCAGCAGCAGCAACAGTCCCACCGCTCCCAGTAGCAGCAGGAGCGCCGGTCGAATGTATTCGAAGAGCGCCTGTTTCATCCCGACCACGGCCACGTCCCAGGTTGCCAGCCGTGGCGTCTGCGCATCGATGCGGCGCGCGATGGCGCTCAACTCGGCCTGCGCCTGGGCGAACGTGACACCCGGCTTCAGGCGGGCGATCACGCCGAAGTCATGATCCACGCGGGGCTTGGCGCGCAGTTGCGCGATCGGCCATGGCACGTAAAGATCGGTCGGCAGCGGCTGCCAGAAATCCGGAGCCAGCACGCCGATCACGGTGTACGGCTCGCTGTTCAAGACAAACCTTCTTCCGATGATGTGCGGGTCCGCTCCGAAGCGGCTCTTCCAAAACCCGTTCGTGAGCACCGCGAAAGGGTACCGTGCTTGGCCCGCTCCCTCCTCCGCCGTAAATCCGCGCCCGAGAATGGTGCGAGCCCCGAGCATCGATAGATAATTCGTGGTCACGCGCAGACCCACCGCCTGCTCGGGCTCGCCCTCACCGGTCAGCGTGCCCGTGCCGACCTCGAACAGCGTCATGTCCTCGAAGGATTGGCTCTGCTCCTTCCAATCGAGGAAATTCGGCGCTGACGGCCCTTCCCGCTTAATGCCGTCCTTCAAGTCCGTCTCCCAGATGAACGCGAGGCGATCGGCGCCGGGGTACGGCAACGGACGCAGCACCACCGAATTGACGACGCTGAAGATGGCGGTGTTCGTTCCGATGCCGAGCGCGAGAACCAGCAGGGCCACGATGCTGAAGCCCGGCGCCTTGCGCAGAGTGCGCAAGGAGTAACCCAAGTCCCTCAGAACGGTGAGCATTTGCCAGTCAGTAGTGCAATCCGCGATCCGTTCGAGGGACCCGTGCAAGTGATTGAAACTATTGATCGTCGTTGGAGTCACGCCGGCCGCGAGTGTCCGCTTCCGGGAATTATTGGTTGGACTTTCGTGAAAAGCCGGGCCGGGCATGCCGCGGGTGTTTTGGCACTAAAGCAGGCTACGCCTAGCGGACGGCCACGGGCATAGTCCCAGTGGCTTCGATCACAGCCTCTTCGATCGATTGCGCTACCTGCGCCGGCGGCTGGGCGCCGTCCACGGTGTGGACCCGCGCGTACCCGTACCACTCCAGAATCGGACCAGTGAGCTGGCTGTAGGCATGCAGCCGGTCGCGGATGACGGATTCCTGATCGTCCTCGCGCATGAGCAACCCCGAACCATCGTCGTCACAATAACCCGCGATGCGCGGCTGTTGCGACTGCAGGTTATAGATTTTGAGGCACTTGGGACATTGGCGGCGGGCGGTCAAACGCGCCACGAGAACGCTGTCCGGCACGTCCAGGTGGATCACCACCGGCTCTGGCAGGCCGCGTTCGGCCAACAGCTTGGCGAAGTTCTGCGCCTGCGGCACCGTGCGCGGGTAACCATCCAGCAGGAGGCCCCTCTTGCAGTCCGGCCGCGAAATCCGGCCGGCTACGATGCCGTTGACAATGTCATCGCCCACCAGGCCGCCGGCCTGCATGATGGCGCTGGCCTGCTGACCCAATTCCGTTCCTGCTTTGCACTCAGCGCGGAACATTTCACCAGTGGAAATGGCTGGAATGTTGAATTTTGCAGCAAGTGAAGTCGCTTGCGTGCCTTTACCACAGCCCGGCGGTCCAAAAAGCAGCAGAATCACGACAGCCTCCTGAACCCGAGTTTAACATAATTAGGTCTGAAACTGCCTAATTGGGCTGAATCCTTCCGTCGGGGCGGAGGCGGAGGCGGAGGCCGCGCCATTCGACTGTTTCACCGAAAAGTCCGCCGACCCAGATTGCGCTGCCGAACAGATCGCGGACGGGGATGAGCGCCGCAATGCGGGCCGCATACGGGTCGTCCAGAACCTGGGCGGCGATCCAGGTGCCGGCGGCGATGCGCACTGCCAGTGCCGGAATAGCGGCCCACCATGCTCCGGCCAACATTGCCACTATGCTCCACAACGTGGCGTGGGTGACAATCGAGCCGCAGTAACCGGCAAACCGCGAGACGCGGATGGTGCGCGCCCACCGCAACTGATGCCGCCAGACGTCGCGCCACGAGCCGGCGCCCAGGTTGGTTTCCACCACCACGTCCGCGAAGGCGATGTGCAGTCCGAGTTGGTGGATGTGGCGGCCAAGCTGGTAATCGTCGGCCAGGTAATCGAAAATGGCTTCGAAGCCGCCGGTGGCGCGCAAGGTTTCGGCGCGGAAGACCATCGTCGAACCGAGCGCGAATTCGGCCACTCCCAAGAGCCGGGCCACCAGGACGCTGGGGGCGAAGTCGGTCGCGATGCCGAGCGCCTCAAGGCGGGTTGCGGGTGAGCCGCCGTGAGCGCGATAGAGACACGTCACCAGGCCGTTTCCGGCACGGCCAAGCGGCGCCACCACGGCGGCAAGGTAGCCGGGCGGAACGAAAATGTCGCCATCGTTCACCAGCAGAATCTCGTGCCGGGCGTGGCGCGCCAGTTCGGCCAGCACGCCGGCTTTAGCGTTGGGCGCGGTGGTGGCCACCACGTGAAGGGAAATCGGCAGGTCGGGAAACTCGAGCTGCAGGTTCGCGACGTCTTCAACGGCGGAGTCGCCGGGGTCCGTGACGCCGAACAGAATTTCAAACTCGGGATAGTGTTGCGCCGCGTGGGAGCGGATGCAGGCGTAGAAGCCGGGATCGCGGCCCTGAATGGGCTTGAGGATGGAGACGGGAGGCGCATACGGCGATGGCTCCGGCGTCCGACTGCCCCACCGCGCCGCGGCGACCAGCGCCAGCAGATAGTAGGCGGCGGCCGCCAGCGCCGGGATTGCCAGCAGGATCACAGCGACACCAGCCCTACACCACAGAGGACGATGGCAGCGCCCGCCCAGCGCAGCCAGTTGACGCGCTCCTTCAAGACGTACTTGGCCAAAACCGTTTCGATGACGTAGGTGACCGCGGTGACCGGGACCGCGAAGCTGAGGTCCGTGAACGACAGCAGCCCGAGGTAGGCAAAGAACGAAACCGCCATCGCCACCACCGAGCCGATCACGATGCCGTTGCGCGCCAGCGTGCCCGCCGCGCGCCCGAGAGCGCCGGGGCGGAAGTCGCGGATCTCGCCATGGCGGCGCATGCCGATGGCCTGCAGCACCTCACCCACGCTGGTGGAAGCCACGATGATGGCAATCAGCAGCCACTTCATGAGGGCCCCTCCGATTTCCCGCGCCAGGTCTGCGGCGCGCTGCCGCCACCCACCAGCGCCACCCCGGCCATGATCAACAGAATGCCGGTCCAGCGCGTGCCGCTGATCCGTTCCTCCAGCAGCCAGCGGCCGACGAACGCCACCAGCACGTAGCCGAGCGACGTCACCGGCAGCACGTAGCTCAAATCCGCCCAGCTCAGCAGCGTCATGCGCGACAGCAGCCACACGATCAGCAACGATACGCCCAGCGCCACCCACGGCCGGAACAGCACGGTGATGTAAGAGAGCGGTGAGGGAAGTTCCGCGGGCATGCCGCGTTTGAGAAAGAAATTGCCGAAGACCTGCGTCAGCACAACAATAGCGGCGCAGGCCCAGGTCTTGCTGCGCAACCGCGCGGTTTCCGGGGTCATCAAGGGGGCTAATCGCCGGAAGAAACCGGCTCCGGCGTCGCGGCCTTGTGGCCCGCCACGAACTTCTTGCGCTTGGAGCGAAGCGCCATGTATTCGCGTGCTTCCTTCGTGAGCCGCCGCCGCTCGCTCGAATTGAAGATGGCCTTCCTGACGATGCGCCAGATCACGCGCGCGCGGAAGAAGTACTCGCCATAGAATCGCTCTACCCAATCGACCAGTTCGGCGCGGTCCAGACCCGGGTAGATCACGACCGGCAATTGGTGGCCGGCTTCATCGGTGAGCGCATCGATGGTGAGCAGATCGTTCTTCTTGGCGTAATTGTAAAACTCGGTGCCGGGATACGGATGGGCGATCGAGACCTGGATGGTATCCGTGTCCATCCGCTTGGCGAAATCGATGGTCTTGCGGATGGTGTCCCGCGTTTCGCCGGGCAGGCCGATGATGTAGTCGCCATGCACCTTGAGGTCCAGCTTCTTGCAGTTGGCGGTGAAGCGCTCGGCCATTTCGATGGTGGCGCCCTTCTTGATGTTTTTGAGGATCTGCTGGTCGCCCGATTCGTACCCCACAATCAGCAGCCGGCAGCCGGCTTCCTTCATCGCCTTGAGCGTATCGTAATCGGTGGTGACGCGCGACGTGCAGGACCACGTGAACTTCAGCGGCTTGAGCTTCTTGCACAACTCGATGGTGCGGTCCTTGCGGTAGTTGAAGGTGTCGTCGTCGAAGAAAATTTCCTTGATGTTGGGGAACTGCTCGATCGCGTGGCGGGCTTCCGCGGCAACGTCGTCGGCCGACCGCAGGCGCCAGCGGTGGCCGGAATGCGTCTGCGGCCAGAGGCAGAAGGTGCATAGCGCCGGGCAGCCGCGGCTGGTGTAGAAAGCGATGTAGGGGTTGAGCAGGAACGGGACGTTGTAACGCGTGACGTCGAGATCCCGCTTGTAGACCTTGGTCACCCAGGGCAGCGCATCCAGATCCTCGATGGCGGGCCCTTCGGGATTGTGGATGATATCCCCGTTGTGGCGGAAGCTCACGCCCGGCAACTCGGCCAAAGGTTTTCCCTTGGCGTAATCGGCGATCTGATAGTCGAACTCGCGGCGCACCACAAGATCGATCGCGGTGGTGGAGCGCAGCGTCTTCTCCGGCTCGATGGTAACCGGCGGGCCGACGAAAGCCACCCGCAGCTTCGGGTTCGCGTCCTTCATCATCTCCGCCATCTTGATGTCCACCTGGAGGCCCGGCGAAGAAGTGTACAGCACCAGCAGCTCGAAATCCTTGGCCATCTGGACGGTTTGCGGGATGGAGATCTTGTGCGGCGGCGCGTCCACCACCTTGCTGTCGGGCAGCATGCCGGCGGGATAGCACAGCCACACGGGATACCAGTAGGATTCGATTTCGCGCGAGGCTGGCCAGCGCGAGCCGGCGCCTCCATCGAATCCTTCAAAGGACGGCGGATTTAGAAACAGCGTTCGCATACACCCCCCCACCCGGCGCTGGCCGCCGGCTACCGGGCTTCCTCCACGGCATCGGTTTCATCCAATGCGTAATTGCTGTAGTCGATGGTCAGCTCGGCGCGTCCCACCAGGCGCGTATCCACCACGCTCTCCATTCGCAGCGGCACGGCCTGGCCGTCGCGGATTTCGTATTTTCGCGTGAAGGCCACCCGCCTCACGAACAAAGACGGACTCTTGACCAAGTAACCCGATTCCCGCACCTTGAGGTAGGTCGCGGTGTCGATCCACAGGTCGCCCTTGAAAAGACCTTCCGCCTTGTGCTTCGGCGCCACCTGGAACCAGTAAACCTGGCGGCCGTCCAGTTCGGAGCGGCCTCTGAAGCGGAAGCGATAGTTATCCGGCGTCACCGCCATGGCGGCTTTCTGGTCCTGCTGCACCCCGATTTCGGCGGCCAGGTAGCGGGCAATCAGGTCGCGCTTGACCGTTCCGTCGCCTTCAAACCCGAGCACCTGGTACGTGATCCGGCCCAGCCTGGAGATGCGGCGCAACGCGCGGAGCTTGCCGGTCTTGCTGAGCTTGGGCAGCGCGCCCTGAATCTCCACGTCCATCGTCGAAGCCCTCGAAGAATCCGCCTGGTTCTGCGCCGCCGCACAATAATTGCGCACGATTGCCTCGACGCTGTCGGAAGACTCCTCCGCCATCGCCACAGCACCGAGAAAAAGAACAGGTATGAGAACGCAGACCTTCAAATTGGGACCCCGAGTCGGAAAGGCTTGAATACTCAAGTCTATCAGGGGAGTGGGGATAAGGGCAATCGCGGATGTTGGAGGGTTGGAGGGTACTGTTGGATACGCAGCACCGAATGTGAGTGTCAACCGCGGCGGGGACGTATCTCGAAGTTCACGCCCTCCTGCGCCTGAAGATGAGCGAGGACGCCGAACAAGTTCTTGGCCGAAGGGTTGCCATTCGGCCCGAACATCCGCATGAGGCTGTTGGCCGGGATCGATGTCGCCTCCTCCAACTGCCGAAAGCCGACTGTGGCATTGATATAGTTGCGCAGGATCGCGCGGCCCGTCTTCTCGTCGCCCGAGAGCATGAGTTCGATTGCTTCACGAAGCAACGCCTTGCGGAATCGCGGTTCCCGTTGGGCGCGTTCGCGGATCGTTTCGCGAAAATCCTTGGTCAGTGGCATCGTGTCTTCTCCAGAGCCTTCCTGTTCTTGTGGTCTTCCCAATTCGCCTTTGCCTGGCGGATGTCCTCCTGCTGGCGCTTCTTCATGCCGCCGGCGAGCAGAATAACAAGCCGATCACCGTCCCGCCCGAAGTAAATGCGGTAGCCAGGGCCAAAATCAACCTTGTATTCGAGAACGCCATTACCGACCGTCTTGGCGTTGGACAGGTTGCCCTCCGCAATACGTTCCAGCGCCGTCGCTACTTTAGCCGCGGCTTGAACGTTGAGTGCACGCAGCCACTTCGTAAAGGGGCTCCGTCCAGCGGTGTCGATGTATTCCCGAACGTCGATCACCATTCGATAATAACATATACGTTAGCATTGACCGTCGGTTGGGGGTAGGTAATGAGTGGCCGCTGCGGTTGTTCTAGCGCTTGCGCCTGGTCCGCGCGCCCGCCACAAACGCTCCACGCCCCCCGCCGCAGTCGCCTGCCGCCGTAGTGGTGCTACCATGTGGCTTCCTTGGCCGCCGTCATGGACCACATCCTTTCCATCGTCCTGTTCACTCCGCTCGCCGGACTTGTGGTGCTGCTCGCCATTCCGTCGTCGAATGCGCGGGCGGTGAAATGGTGGGCGAACATCGCCGCTTTCCTCGGCTTCGCGATTTCGCTCCCGCTGGTCTTCTACTTCGACCGCACCAAGGACTATCAGTTCGTCGAACAGGCGCCGTGGATTCCCTCCATCGGCGCCAGCTACCATCTCGGCATCGACGGGTTCAGCCTGCTGCTGGTGATGCTCACCACGCTCCTCGGCCTCATCTCCATTCTCTCGAGCTGGAGCGCCATTCAGGAACGGCTCAAGGAATACTACGCTTTCTTCCTGCTGCTCCAGACCGCCATGCTGGGCGTCTTCATGTCGCTCGATTTCCTGCTGTTCTTCGTTTTCTGGGAAACCGTGCTGGTGCCGATGTACTTCATCATCGCCATCTGGGGCGGCCAGCGGAGACAGTACGCGGCGATGAAGTTCATTATTTACACGCTGGTCGGCAGCGTGCTGATGCTGCTCGGTATTCTGATGCTCTACTTCCAGCACTTCATGCAATTCCGCTCCTACAGCTTCGATATCGCGGAGTTGCTGCGGACGCAGGTGCCGGTGAACATCCAGTGGTGGGTGTTCTGGGCGTTCTTCGTGGGCTTCGCCGTCAAGGTGCCCATGTTCCCGTTCCACACCTGGCTGCCGGATGCGCATACCGAAGCGCCCACCGCCGGCTCCGTAATCCTGGCCAGTGTGCTGTTGAAAATGGGGACGTACGGTTTCCTGCGCTTCTCCTTGCCGCTGCTGCCGGATGCGGCCAAGAACCCCACCGTGATTACCGTGATGGCGGTGCTTTCCATCATCGGCATCGTCTACGGCGCGCTGGCGTCGCTGATGCAAAAGGACTGGAAGAAGCTGGTGGCCTATTCGTCGGTGAGCCACCTGGGATTCTGCACGCTGGGCATTTTCGCGCTCAACCCGGCGGGCATTGCCGGCTCCATCATCCAGCAGATCAACCACGGCATTTCCACCGGCATGCTGTTCCTGATTGTGGGCGTGGTCTATGAGCGGCGTCACACGCGCGAGATCGCCCAATACGGCGGCTTGCTGAAAGTGATGCCGATCTTCACGCTCGTCTTCGGCGTGGCGGCGTTGAGTTCGATGGGGATGCCGCCGCTCAACGGCTTCATCGGCGAAATCACCATCCTCAGCGGCGCGTATCAGATGTCGCACATGTGGGCCTTCTGGGGCGCGGTGGGGATCGCTCTCGGCGCGGCTTACCTGTTGTGGCTTTTCCAACGCACCATGCTGGGCGAGGTTGGTGAGAAGAACCGCGCGATCCCGGATCTGAATTGGCGCGAGATCGCCGTCTTTGCGCCGCTGATCGCCTGGGCGTTCTGGATCGGTCTGAACCCGCAGCCGTATTTTCGCGTGCTCGACCGGAGCGTGGCGCAAATCGTGGAGCGCGTGCAACCCGGTTACTACGAAGAGCGGCACCTGCCCAACCCGCTGAACAATGCTCGGATCAGCACGGTAACCAACACCACCACAATTACTGTGACATTCCGCCCGCAGTCACAGCCTCGCTAAGCATTTACAAGCCACTGCCAAGGCGCCGCTTACCGCCGTGTTCCCAAGCTCTCGATCCAGTCTCCGCCCGCCTTCCGTGCCACAGTAAAAACGGCAGCCGTGGGGCAGGCCCTTCCGCTAAGAACATGACAGCGGAAGAGCGTTCGGCCCGCGCCAAGGTTGCATCCCTCGCTGCGGCGAAGAAACGAACGGCGGACCGTCTGGCACGGGAACGCGCGCGCAAGCGGGCGCCGGACCTGGACAAGGCGAAGTGACGGGCGCCGCGGCTATGCTTGTCCGGGGGGTCAAAGCCGCTATCTGCGCATTGACTCGGGGCGTACCGATTTCACAGTTTTTTTTCGCGTAGTTTTTTGCGCCACACCTTTTGGGCTAGTCAGTTTTCTTGTTTTCTCAGAACCGTTCCTTTCGCCTCGATCAGCCGCGGGAATTGCATGAGGCGAAGGCATCGGCACTCGTTACGACCCTGAGAGGTCGCGTCTCAGCGTACCCGATCGAGCGCCATTTCTGCGTTTCCAGAGAGAAGGCCTTCGCGGACCAGTTGCGCGCACGCTCTGTGACTCGCTCGCAGGGCATCGATGTCGGACGAATTCTCCGCCAGGTCTGGAATCGTGTACCGCGCGCGCTTTCCAGTTATGGACAGCTTAGTTGCTGCATCGGAAAAGGACAGGTCATAGGTGAAGTCAAACACGCATCCGGAATCACTGCTGAATCCAGATCCTTTGTAAGTCTGAGGCGCCGTTTTTTCAAACACGAATAAGATCGTTCGGAAACGAGGAGGGGATTTCTGGGCCGACGTTGGAACATCGCTTAGCCTATACTTTCCGTCTGGTTGCCGGACGATCTTGAATTCCTGCTGGTCGCTGCGCCACAATCCCACGGGGTCCTCTAAGCGCGCGATAGTTTCCTCCGCCAATTGCTTGGCTTCTCTCAGCTCGGGTTGATCGGTCTCAAGAGAGGAACGGGCACGGTGCAGCCGTGAGCAAGAAAGGCGGAGCCGTTATGCCGGCACCTTCGCTTCAGGCTGCGGAAGCTGGTGCTGCCTGAGCCGGCGGCGAAGACGGCGGGGCGGAGGTCGAGGAATCCGCCGAGGACGTTGTGATGCATGCCGCTGACTTCGGCCGATTCGCGGGTCTTTTGCCAGCTTTGGCCGGGGAGGCGGAAGTAGAAATCGACTTCCTGATTGTCGTTGACGATGCGCAGGGTGGCGCGGGTGGCACCCTTCTGTTGGCGGCTGGGGACGTAGCCGTTGGCTATGCGCACGCCGACGCCCTCGCCGTCGAGCAGGATGCCGGTCGAGTGCTCGGGATCGTAGAAAAGCAGCAGGCCGGTGGAGCAGCCAGGGGCGATCTCGGCGTCAATTTCGACGGTGTAGGAGTGACCGCCGACCGGCGTGGTGAGAGCGGGACTGTCGACCAGCGAACTGCCGCGCGCCTTCAGGTTCAGCACACCCTGGCCGGTCGAGAAGCGCGCCGGGTCGAACTCGTGCCAGAAGGCCCATTGCAGACCGAGTTCGGCGCTCGTGAAGCCGTCCGAGGGGTCGGGCAGGGGTAGTTGGCGAGTGCCGGGAATCGGCATGGGGATGGCCGACTCGGCGGTTGTGCCGGCGGGGACGCGGAACCAGCCGTCGGCCGTCCACTCGATGGGCAGGAGGAGGGCTTGGCGTCCCAGGGCACGATAGCCGTTTTCGTAGGAGTGGACGGTCATGAACCAGCGTCCTTCGGGCGTATCGACCAGGCGGCCGTGGCCGACCGAGAGCCAGCGCGAGTCGCGGCTGGCGGTGTGGACGATGGGGTTGTAGGGCGAGTACTCCCAGGGACCGTCGGCATGGCGGCTGCGCGCCGAGACCACGGAGTGGCT
>JBEKKO010000119.1:0-15241 GCA_050010695.1 Bryobacteraceae bacterium | reverse complement strand
GATGAACAGTTCGCCGGAATCCACCTCCGCCGCGATAAGTTCCACGGCGACTGGAACTACGAGATCCAGCCCAGCAAACCCCCGCAATAGCGGTCATGTTATTTCTAGACAGGCCCTTAGTGTGTCCTGTTTGCGGGATCGCTTCTCATCTCGATGCCGTCACGCGTGAGCGGATTCGCCAGATTGAAGCCAAAGCGCTGCGCCAGTTGCGCGCCCCGGAACCGGCCCGATAATTCCAGACGGGCCGGGCAGGCCCGGCCCCTACAGTCCCCCAGCCAGCAGTCGGGCAACCTCCTGATACAGACGTTGATTGAGCGCGGTGCGTCCGGATAGCCGGATTCCGGCGGTCGGAATGGGATCGCCAATGCGCAGCACGACCCTGCCGCTGCGGATGTGGATGGAGCCCATCGGCAACAGGCGGCGCATGCCGGACAGCGCCATCGGCACCACCGGCACACCGGCCTTAATGGCGATGTAAGCGGCGCCTTCCTTGAATTCGCGCAGGCCCTCGGGGCAGCGCCCGCCCTCGGGAAACAACAGCACGGAAATGCCGCGCTTGGCCACGATGCGGGCGCCCTCGCTCATGCTCTTCAGCGAAGCCCGCGGGCTGGAACGGTCCACCGGGATATGGCCGGCACGGCGCAAATGGCCGCCCAGGAAGGGAATCTTGTACAGCCCTTTCTTGGCGAAAAAGCGGAACTGAAACGGCAGATAGGCCAGCAGCGCGGGGATGTCCATATAGCTCGCGTGATTGGCAACGAACACATACGTGGCATTCCGGTCGAGCCTCTCCAGACCCTCGGTGCGAACCCGGATGAAACTCGCCCTGAGCAGCATGCCGCCCCACATACGCGCCAGGCGGTGCTGGGTCCGGCCGGTGCGGTCGACCAGCGATGCCAGAAGCGAGAGGGTTCCCATGACCATGGTGGCGAGCGCGATCAGGGGGGTCGAAAACAGCAGGGAGCGCAGAAGACTCATCGCTTCGCCACCAATCATAACAAGTGGCGGCGCGAGAGGGCCTCAAAGCGAAAGCCCGATTCAGCGGCCTCCCTGGTATCCTGCGCATTAGAAGGTGCCAAAACATGAACTGGAGCATGACGGGAGCGATTCTGCTGGCCTTGGCCGTGGCCATGGGCGCGTTCGGCGCGCACGAACTGAGGGAGCGCGTCGACACTTACCGGATGAGCGTGTATGAGAAGGCCGCGGTCTATCACTTCCTGCACGCGCTGGGGATTCTCATCGTTTCCGTTCTGCCGCGAACGGGCGCGCTGCGACAGGGCGCCGCAGGCACCGTGTGCGCCGTTTTGCTGGCGGGAATCGTGTTCTTTTCGGGGAGCCTGTATCTGCTGGCTATCACCGGCAATCGCTGGCTGGGCGCGATTACGCCCATCGGCGGAGTTGCGTTTATCGCCGGCTGGCTGCTGCTGGCGTGGCAGTTACGCAAAGGATGACTCTCGACACAGCAGGCAGTCCTGCCTGGCAGGACTGCCTGCTGTGTCGATTCGTCTCGACATTTCTTTGATGTGCGCGACCTTCCGCCGGACCGCCTTACTGCAAGTCCCGATTCAGCACCGCGGCCAAGCGCGCCCCGGCGCGTTCGATCTGCAGCTCGATCACCGGGTCGGCCCGCCGTTCGTAGTCCGCGCCAATCTCGACAGGTGAGCCCGGCGCAGCGCCCGGCAGATTGCCGTAGACCATCTGCTGCGCCAGTTTGTGGGCCTGCTCCGCCCAGTCGATCGCAGTGCCCTTGGCGAATTTCTTGCGGCGGCGCGCGGACGCGGCGGAAAGCCTCGGGAACAAGTCGTCCTCTTTGCCCATCCGCGTCAATAAAACGCCGTCCCACAGGCTGTGCAGGTTGCCGGGATGGCCCTGGAACACGATCTGCACGTCGTTGCCACCGCGGTCGCCGTTGTTGGAACTGTGCAGCGGCTGGTGCAGGTCGCCGATAAAGTGGATGACGAACATCAGCGCCTCGCGCCGTTGATCCGCCGCCAGCGCCGGCTCCCGCAGCTTCGCCCGCATGGCCGCAATCGCCCCAATCACGCAATTTCCGTTGGGGCAATCCCGCGCCATGTCCAGGCCAGGCTTGTCGATGGGGATGTCCACAAAATGCCACGGCCCCGTCTGCGGACGGCTCCGGCGGATTTGATCCGGCCAACTGGAAACCGACGCCATCGTGCTTCCCTGCCCCAGAATCTCGGCCACCTTCGCGCGGGCTTGGGGAGTCAACTGGGCTTCGGCGATGCGGGCCACCAGATCATGGCCTTCCGGGCCCCAGGCCAAGGCCGGCAAGCCGGCGCAGAGCAGCGCCAACAGCGGGTATTTTCGCATTCGACCGCAAGGGTAACACACGACGCCCGAACGATTTCCCGCCCGTTAGCGTAGTTCCCTGTAAGATCCACCCTCAACGGCTGTCTTTCCCTCCGGGGAGAGCTCGACAACGAATCCTTCTCGGTGCGTACCGTGTCCGGACGCGCTAAACTGCTCGGGCCACGGCCCGGTTGCAGGCAGCCCGGGGAGCACTCGGAATCTCTCTATCGACGTTCATCCTACGATGAACGTCCTTCAGCCCGCGGAACGAGCAACGTGGCGCTGCTGTCCTGCTGGTCGTCTTCTTCGGGCTCAACGTAAAGATGCACGTAATAGCTGGCCAGTCCGCAGCCCACCAGCAGCACCAGCAGGATGCCGAGCCAGCGCAGCGTTTTGCCGTTCCAGGCGCGCTCGCCGTCCACCGCCGCCGCAGTGGCTCTAACCACCGAGAACGCCGCTCCTCCACCCAGCAGGAGCTTCACTTGCCACGCCATATAATCCAGGTGGCTCTGCCCGCCCACCTGGCTCCATAGTATGTAGACGGCGATCAGCGCGATCAGAAACTGGGTGGCGTACGCAAGGCGGAGGAGAGGCATTGGCGGCGACGAACCTCCATCTTACGCGATTCGCGGATGAGCGCGGCGGAGTTGAATTCGCGGAACGCCTAATCGGTAGCCACTGGCGCGGTCACCTGGAAAGTCCCGAGGAATCCGCTGCGGCGGTACATGCTGGTCCAGGTCTCGCCCAGCGCGTCCCCCTGGTAGGAATCTTCGATGGTGTAGGCCGGCATGGCGTGCTCCAGCTTGTTGAGCGGCGGATAGAATACATCCTCGTTGCCGCAGATGTGGTCGCCGGAGTTCAGCGCGCGGGTCCGGATGGTGGCCAGCGTTCCGGCCGTGAGCGTGGCGGCACCGCCGTGAATATTGCCGTTCTCGATGGTCAGTTCCACGGGCTGGTAATCGATCCGCACCACGTGGTCGAGCAGATCGCCCGCCTGCGCCTTGGCGAAGCTCACCAGCGCCACCCGCTGGGCCGCGCCGGCGCGGCTGTCGACGATCAGCACCGCCTCCGCCCGGTTGACCGGTTCGTAGGGGTTGCCCAGCGTATGCTCGGCGTGGACCACACCCACCACAGCCAGGCCGGCCAGGTTCACGCCGTCCCAGTAGCCGCCCGCGATCTTCCAGGCGAACACCGCTTCCCTGCCGTTCATTTCGATTTCGCCGTTGGCGAAGCACGGGCCGGTGTAGACGTCGGCGGTGCGAGCCTCAATGTAGTTGCCGGTAAGGCCGTCTGCGGGAATGCTCGCGGCCGAAGAGAACAAAGCAGCCGCGCACAAGAGCGCAGCGGCGCACAGAATCATCCGCATCCCAGTAATCTCCCTCTGTCTTGATTATAGCCGGTTGCGAACTTGGCAGAAGTGCACCATGGGGCGGACACGCTCATCCGCGCGCGACCCCCCGGTCGCGCTCTTCGCTCTTTCCCGCGAGCCGCCCTACGACCCGCCCGCCGCAGCCGGCGCAGTCTTCCGGCTTTGGAAGCATTCGCGGCAATACACCGGGCGCCCCTGGGTGGGTTTGAAGGGCACCGTGGTCTCGCGCCCGCACTGCGAGCAGGAGGTGTGCGTTTCGCTCTTGGCGAAGCCAGGCCCCGATCCGCCCTGGCGCTTGGCCTTGCAATTCTTGCAACGCTTAGGCTCGTTCTTGAAGTTCTTGTCGTGGTAAAAGTGCTGTTCACCCGCCGTGAATACAAAGTCCGCGCCGCAGTCCACGCACTTGAGAACGCGATCCTGAAATTCCGCCATAACTGGCCCCCGTTGACGACCCTGACTTGCTGTCCTGATTCTAAGGAGGCGGAGACGCGGTGTCCCCGCCGCCGCCTGCCTATTCCACGTCCCGGCGAGTCTTCTTCCGGTTCCGCTTACGAGCCAGCGCTTGCTTGACCCGCGCCTTCTCACCCGGTTTCAGGTAAAAAGAGTGCCGTTTGACTTCTTTGATAATGTCCTCTTGTTGAACCTTGCGCTTGAAGCGGCGCAACGCATTCTCCAGCGTTTCGCCCTCTTGCAGTTTCACTTCAGCCAATCGAAAAACACCTCCCCACTACACCTAAAAATTCCAGTGCCGGAGCGGGGCCTTCCGCAAGCCAAATCCAGCCCTTGGTGATCGGGTGGACACGGCTCCGCAAAATTCCCTAACCATGCACAGAAGGTACTGATATCATAGGTGGTTGAGCGCCAAAGTCAAGCCCAAAGTTTGCCCCGGCGTGGCCGCCGTCCGGCCTGGATCGATGAACCGTTTTCTTTTCATAAACTTATCCTGAAATGGAAAATGTCCTCGCAATTCTGCTAGCCGGGGGCGCTGGCGGGCGCCTCCACCCGCTCACCAGGGAAACCGCCAAGCCCGCGGTCCCTTTTGGCGGCGTCTATCGAATTATCGATTTCACCCTCTCCAACTGCATCAACTCGGGCGCGCGCCGCATCCTGGTGCTGACCCAATACAAAGCGCTCGACCTGATTCGCCACGTGCGCGACGGCTGGAACATTCTGTCGCCGGAACTGGGGGAATACATCGAAGTGCTGCCGCCCATGAAGCGCGTTCACGAGGACTGGTACCAGGGCACCGCGGACGCCGTGTTCCAGAACTTTCAAAGCATCGAAGCGGAGGCTCCCGAGCTGACGCTCATCCTGCAGAGCGACCACATCTACAAGATGAACTACCGCGAGATGCTCGACTGCCACCAGCGCCACCAGGCCGACATCACGATCGCCACCATTCAGGTTCCGCCCGAGGAGGCGGTCCGATATGGAGTCGCCGAAATCGACACCGACCACCGCATCGTGGGATTCGAAGAGAAGCCCCAGCACGGCCATCCCAAGCGCTCGCGCTTCGATCCCACCATGGTGAGCGCGTCGATGGGGATTTACGTGTTCGATACCGAAGTGCTGTTGCAAGCCCTCCACGAGGACGCCGGGGACGCGGACTCGAGCCACGATTTCGGCCGCGACGTGCTGCCGCGGCAATTGAACCGATGGCGCGTCATGGCTTACGATTTTCGCGACATGAACGCCAAGCAGGTGCGCTACTGGCGCGACGTGGGAACCCTCGACGCCTACTACGAAGCCAACATGGATCTGGTGGACGTGGAGCCGCTGTTCAACCTCTACGACCGGCGCTGGCCCGTCCGCACCAACCTGACGCAGCAGCCGCCAGCCAAATTCGTCTTCGCCCAGGAAGGCCGGCGCATGGGCGTGGCGATGGACTCCATCGTCAGCGCCGGCTGCATCGTTTCCGGCGGCCGCGTGGTCCGCAGCGTACTGTCCCCTGGCGTGCGCGTCAACAGTTATTGCGAGGTGGAGTTTTCCATCCTCATGCCGAACGCGGAGATCGGCCGCTGGAGCCGGCTGCGGCGCACCATCGTCAACACCGGAGTCAAGATTCCGGAATCGAGCACCATCGGTTTCGACCTGGAAGCCGACCGGGCGAAGGGCTACACCGTGACTGAAGCCGGAGTGGTGGTGGTGGGATGAAGGTGGGGCATGCTTTAGCTTGCCAACGCCCGCTGGCGGGCGCATTTTTTCACCCTAACTTTAATCAAGGAGCACTACTAACATGAACACCGTAAGAACCAAGCTGGGCGCGCCGGCGCAGGTCTCCGGCAGAAAGGCGTTCCGGCGATGAAAAAGGTAGTTCTGCTGCGCCACGGCGAAAGCACGTGGAACAAAGAGAACCGGTTCACCGGCTGGACCGACGTGGACCTTTCCGATAAGGGCCGCCAGGAAGCCGGAGAAGCCGGCGCCGTGCTCAAGGCCGGCGGGTATGTGTTCGACGTAGCCTACACTTCGGTGCTGAAGCGCGCCATCCGCACGCTCTGGATCGCGCTCGACGAATTGGACCTGATGTGGATTCCCGTCCACCGCTCCTGGCGCCTCAACGAGCGGCATTATGGCGCGCTGCAAGGCTTGAACAAAGCCGAAACGGCGGCCAAGTTCGGCGAGGCGCAAGTGAAAATCTGGCGCCGTAGTTACGATGTCCCGCCGCCCCAGCTCACCGCCGACGACGGGCGTTTCCCCGGCTACGACCCTCGTTATAAGGGCTTGACCGCCAGCGAGCTGCCGCTCACCGAATGCCTGAAGGATACCGTGGCGCGCTTCCTGCCGCTGTGGCACCAGACCATCGCTCCCGCCATCCAAGCGGGGGAGAAGGTGTTGATCGCCGCCCACGGCAACAGCTTGCGCGCGCTGGTCAAATACCTCGACAACGTCTCCGAAGCGGCGATCGTGGAGCTCAACATCCCCACCGGCATGCCGCTGGTGTACGAACTGGATGACGACCTGAAGCCGCTCAACCGCTATTATCTGGGCGATCCCGAGAAAGTGAAGGCCGCCATGGAAGCCGTGGCGGCGCAAGGCAAAACCAAATAACCGTGGGCAGGGTGGGACAGACCATCGCGTTTGGTGGTCTGTCATGCTTTGCCAGCGCGGGACAGACAACAAAAGACGATGTCCTACCTGCTTTTGCCGGCGCGCTGGCCGGCAGCCTCCACCGTGCGATAATCACACTTTAATGAACTGGTTCCGGGTTCGTGTGCCGGCCTCCAGCGCAAATCTGGGAGCGGGCTTCGACGCCTTGGGGATGGCCCTGGGCGTTTATCTGACGTGTCGTTTCCGGCCGGCCGCGGCGCTGGCCATTCGCGCCGAAGGGCGGGACGCCGCTTCCATCCCCACCGGCAGCGACAACCTCATCTGGCAGACCGCGGTGTCGGTGGCCGAGGCGCATGGTTGCGTCATGCCGCCGATCGAGCTCGAAATCCAAAACGACATTCCCATCGGCAAGGGCATGGGATCGAGCGCGGCCGCGCTCACCGCCGGCGTGGTGATCGCCGACCGGCTGCTCGAATTCGGCTGGAAGCCGCTGCGCATTCTGGACGAAGCGGCGCGCCTGGAAGGCCATCCGGATAACGTGGCGGCCTGCACGCTCGGCTCGATTGTAGCCAGCGCCATCGATGGCGGCGGCGTGGCGCGCGCGGTGCGCATGGAGTTGCCGCAGCGCTTCGGCGTGGGCGTCGTGGTGCCGGATTTCGACCTGCCCACCGCCCAGGCGCGCGCCGTACTGCCCGACAGCTACAGCCGCGAAGACGCCGTGTTCAACGTGCAGCGCGCCTCGCTATTGATCGCCGCGCTGTCGGCGGGAGCCACCTGGGCCTTTCCGGCGGCGCTCGAAGACCGCTTCCATCAGCCCTATCGCATTCCGCTGGTGCCCGGCCTCGGCGAGATCCTCAAGCTGCGCGCGCCCGGCCTGCTCGGCTGCGCGCTGAGCGGCGCCGGACCTTCCATCCTGGTGTTCTACGAGCGCGGCTGCCAGGACGTCTGCGGGCTGGTGCAACAAATCTTCCGCCTCCACAATCACGAATCCGAAATCCTGCTGGCCGGCATCGCCGATCATGGATTCGAGATCGTGGAAGAGACCCCGGGCGTGTAACGCCAGACCGGTCGCTGTTCCCCTGTGGAGCATGATGAAGGAGTGAATCTGACGATCGACCTCGATCGCGAGGAAGACGGCCGCTGGATCGCCGAGGCTCTCGATCTTCCTGGCGTGATGTCTTACGGCCAGAGCCGGGACGAGGCCATCAGCAGTGTTGAGCGCCTCGCTATCGAAGTCATTACCGACCGCATTGCCCACAACGAGCTTCCCCAAATTCGTCGCGAGTGACTCCGATCAGTAGTGGAACCGGCAGGCGAGAATCCGGACCTTGTCTTCCTGCACTTGATAGACGAGTCGATGTTCTTGGTTGATGCGTCTCGACCAGCAACCGGACAATTCGCCTTTCAAGGGCTCGGGCTTGCCCGGACCGGAGAACGGGTCACGGTGAATTTCACGAACCAGCCTCGTGATTCGAAGTGCCTGCGCCCGGTCCTTTTCGATCCACCAGGCGAGATCCTCGAAGGCCGATGGATCAAATTCTAAGCTTCTCAACCACAGCCTCGAGTGAGAGTCCGTCCTGGCGTTGTCTTGCGGCCAGCAGGCGTTGCTTCATCGTCTCGGACTTGAGCAGGTATGCCGTCTCCCGTTCCGACTCGATTTCGCGCCAGAGCTCAATCGGGACAATCACGGCAGTCGGTTCGCCATCCTCATTGGAGACGATCTGGACTCCCGCGTTTTCCATGCCTTCAGTGTACCGCCGCCCGCCGCGGCCTGGCTGCGGCCCCCGCTGCGGTTGCATCACCGCGCCGCGGTCTGCTATAAACGCTTGAGTTCCCGCCGCGAAGTGGGCTCGTCCGATATGCCGGAAAAAAAGAAAACTTCCTCCGCCAAGGGCGACGAGAAGCGCACGCCGGCTCCGCCGGCCGCGGAACCCGCGAGCCCGCAACCGGCGAACGACGCCGACCGGCAGTTCAGCGCGTTTGAAGCCGCCATGAAGCAGTTTCACGAACGCCACCTGGCGCCGGCGCGCGAGCTGTTCGCTGCCGCCGCCGCCGGGCCCGAACGCGACGTGGCGAATCGGGCGCGGCTGCATATGGCGATGTGCGACCGCCGCCTGCAACAAGAGACCGTCAATCTGCAATCGGCGGAGGACTATTACAACTATGGGGTGGCGCTGATCAACACGCGCGAGTTATCCAAGGCGCAGCAAAACCTGGAGAAGGCGCTGGCCATGACCCCGCAAGCCGATCACGTTCACTACGCGCTAGCGCTGGCGCAGGCGCTCGGCGGCGATCTGGAAACCGCCCGCGGCCACCTGGAGCGGGCCATCCAACTGGAACCGCGCAACCGCATCATCGCGCGGCAGGACGCCGATTTCGCGATCGTCGCCAGGCACCCCATGTTCGACGCTCTGCTTTATCCTGAAAAAAAGGGCTGGTAGCGCGGCGCTTTGCAAACGCACTGATTATATGAATCGACAAGCACCTCTGCGCGTGGTCGCCATCGGCGGCGGGACCGGGTTGTCGGCCCTGCTGGAAGGGTTGAAGCGCTATACCCGCCCGGGCGGGCCGTCGCAACCCGTGGTCGACATAACGGCCGTCGTCACGGTGACCGACGATGGAGGATCGAGCGGCCGGCTGCGCCGCGAATTCGACGTGTTGCCGCCGGGCGACATCCGCAACTGCATGGTCGCGCTCAGCGAAGATTCCGGCCTGCTGGGCCGCCTCTTTCAGTACCGCTTTGCGACTGGCCGCGGGCTCAAGGGCCACAGCTTCGGCAACCTCTTCTTGACCGCCATGACGCACGTCATGGGCGAATTCGCGGGAGCGGTGCGAGCGTCGTCGGAAGTGCTCAAGATCGGCGGCCGTATCTTTCCCTCCACCGATGCCAACGTCTCGCTCGAGGCCGTGCTGGCCGACGGCACTCGCGTGGCCGGTGAAACCCGCATCAGCCGCAGCCGGAAAAAAATCCGCGCCATCCGTCTGCGGCCTTCCGGAGCGCGGCCTTTGGCAGCCACTCTGCGCGCCATTGCCGCGGCCGACGTCATCACGCTGGGGCCCGGATCGCTGTTCACCAGCGTGATTCCAAACCTACTGGTGGAAGGCGTCCCCGCGGCCATCCGCCGTTCCCCCGCAGTCAAGGCCTGCTTTATAAACCTGATGTGGCAGCCCGGAGAGACCATGGACTTTCGCGCCAGCGATCACATCCACGCCATCGAGCGCCACGCCGGCGGCAAGCTGCTGGACTTTTGCGTCGTCAACACCCGGCCGATTCCTCCCGCGATGAAGAAGCGCTACGCGCGGCAAGCCGCATTGCCGGTGGAAAACGATCTCGACACGCTCTCGAAAATGGGACTCAAAGTGATCACCGCCGACCTGGCGCAACTCACCGGGAAGATCCGCCACGACCCGGCCGCCACCGCCGCCGCGGTGGTGAAGTTAGCCCAGGAAGGCCGCCGGCGCCGCACCAGAAATTGACCTGGAGCGCGCTCGCCTTGATCGTTTACTGAATCGCAGCGTTGATCGTAGGGGCCATGCAAAAGCCTGCCCGATAGTACTTATGGAACTTATGCCTGAGATCGCGATATTGCCGGCACAATTCGGTTTTAAAAGAGCAGATAATCGACAGGCAATCGGCCGCCATATCGTTCCGTCTCGCCAAGCTGGATGGTGTCGGGAACCGGCGCCACGCGCTCTGTGTGCCGTGCTGCAGACCACCCCCGCGCCGCCTCGCAAGGAATCCGTTTAAATAACGGCAAATAAGCTGGTTGCGCTCATAACTGAGAAGTTATCGGGGACCTGGCAAAACAGCCATGGCGCGCCGGCATGCAACTTTTTGCTCGCCAGCCCCACGCTGAATCCACACGCCATAAGCCGCTTTGGGCCAGATCGACGCTATGGAAGGGCGGCAATCAACCGCGATAGTTAACACTAACTAATATCAGCAATTTTATTGGTAAGTCGTCAACATTTCGTAACCGCTTTTTCCCCATATACTCGCCTTATGGTATGATGGGCGAAAATGGGCTGAGGTGACTCTGTTGTATTGCCGGTGTTGTGGCATTGAAATCGGTCCATCGCGTCTCCTCAAGGACACAGCGTTCTGCTGCGACGCTCACCGTCAGGTATACAGTGAGCGGCCCAGCATGTCGCCGGAGCACACGAAAATGATCAGTGTGCCTCCGCAGTCCTCTGCGCCAACCCTCGCTGCGCCAACACCGCACGACGGATCGCACGGGGGGCTTCACATCAAGTTCAAACCGCGCTATTCCGAGAAACCGAAACTCGGGGCTCTGGATGCGATTCTGCCTCCATCCTTGCCGCCGCTGGCAGCGGGTCCGCCGCCGCTGGCCGGAGTAGCGTCGCTTTCGGCCACTGCAACCGAACGGCTGATGACGCCCGCCGTGAGTAAGCGTCTCTGCGCACCACCGCACGCGGATCTGGAGTTGCCCACCTTCGCCATCGGTCTTCGCCGCGCGGCGCACGAAGCGTGGATGCAACTCCCGGCCGCCGCACCGGTGGAGCGGGTCTCGGTAGCGCGCGCCGTGGTTGACCGTCTCTCCGCACAGCAGGCAGATCCCGAGTTGCCGGCCTTCACCATCGGTCTTCCCGAACCCATGCCGGCGAGAGGTGCGGCGGACGAAGCGTGGATGCGGCTCCCGGCCGCCGCGCCGGCGGAGCGGATTACCGCGGCCTACGGTGCCGCTGTGATCACCTTCCCCAGTTTCTGTGCGCTACAGCCGGTGATGGGATGCCTCGCGCTGGCCGATCCGGTTTCCACCATGGCGGCGGATACCCGGCACGCCATCCCCGAACCGCAAGTGGCCGCACCGGTTCCGCGTACGGCTGGACCGATGCGGACCGTCGGCGTGGTGCCTCCCGCAGCACACAAGTCGGTCCACCGCGGGTATTTTCCGGAATGGCAGGAACGAGTGGCGCCGGCGTTGCCGGATGCCTCGAGCGCCCGTTCCCTGGCTACGCCGGTTTCTGGCACGGTTCCCGCCGCGCCTCCCTTGCGCCTGCCCCGGTTCGGTAGTAACCCCATGCCGAACCAGGGAATGCCTTCGGCGCCATTTGTGAGAAATGCGGCGCGCCCAGCCGCCGAGACTGCGATGCCCACCCAAATTCCGCAAGCGCCTCTGTCCATCGTCACCCTCCGGCCACCACAACCACTGGAGCCGATCAAGCCCGCGGCTCTGGCTCTGGCGGAACTCATGCCGCTCGAATACTTCTGTTCGCGCGGGCCGCGTGTGGCTGCCCATGGCATGGGCTGGATCATCCCGTCGATGGCGGTCACCGCTCCGCGTTTCACGGCTCCGCTGTCGGTCGAACGCGTTGAACCGCTGCCGGTGGCGCCAAAGAAAAAGCGCAAGAGGCCCGCATTCGCGGAAATCTTCACCCTGCCCGAAGCCGCCGGCAGGCGTTCCACGGTGCTTCGCAATTTGAGCAAGATTGCCGCCTGCCTGGTGGTCGGCGCGCTGCTTTGGTTCGGCGCCAGCTACCTGCGGTCCAACCACGACTCCGGCGCGGGGCTGGTCCTGTCGGCGGACGACGCACCCGCCGCCACCGGAAATCTCGCGGCCGAGAGCCAATCCGGCGGCTTTGTCAACCGCGTCCGCTCCGCCGTTACCAGGCGCGCCGAGGTGCATCTGAGCGATGGCTTCCATAATGGCATGGCCGCCTGGGGCGCCGCACCGAACTCCTGGGCGCAGGGCTGGGCCCGCCATCCGGAAGGATATGTCACACCCGGCAAGCTGGCGCTGTTTCGGCCCACTCTTCGTTACACCGACTATCGCCTCGAGTTCTTCGGACAAATCGAATCCAAGAGCCTGGACTGGGCAGTGCGCGCCAGCGACGACGCCAATTATTACGCCATGAAGTTCGCCGCGGATGGTCCCGGGCCGCGTGCCGTAGTGAGCATGATCCACTATCCGGTAGTGGCGGGCGTCAAGGGCACTCGCGTGACCACTCCGCTCAATATCATGATCCACGAACACACCGCCTACCACGTGGCGGTGGATGTGCACGGCGATCGGATCACTACCTCCATTGAAGGCGAGGAGGTCGATAGTTTCGTGGATGGCACGCTGGCTCGCGGTGGAGTCGGCTTTTTCGCCGACGCCGGCGAACAGGCGCGCGTGTACTGGATCAAGGTTTCCAAGAATGAAGACTGGCTGGGACGGGTTTGCGCCTTCCTGAGCGGTGGCAATTCGGACACCGCGCAGTTGTGGGCCCCGTCCGGTATGCCGCCCAGCCACGATTCCAGCACTCCCCTGCCCGCCCACCAATTGGCCCTGGTGGCTGGTATTGGCCTAATGCGCCGCAACGCGTTCATCAGAATCTCGGATCACCGGAGGTTTTCGGTATGGCGTTCCTGACCGGCTCGGAGACCAATCTGACTAGCTTAGGGCCCTTCCTCGACCCGGGCGTCACCTCGATCGACCAACTTGGCAAACCAGCGGACCGCGGCAACAAGACCCTCTCTCGCGCCGTGGCGCTCCACCTGGAGGGCAAACGCGAAGCCGCCGCCCGGACCTTGAGCAGGGCTATCGAGGGAGGCGAGCGCGAACCGGGTCTGTATGCGGCGCTGGGACACGTGCAATTCGAGTTGCGCGATTACGAACACGCCGCCGCCAGTTACCGCGCGCTGGCGGAGTTGGATCCGGCCCATCGCACGGCGCACTATAATCTGGGCGTCTGCCTGGGTAACGCGCAGCAGTGGAAACTGGCCGCCGAGGCCTTCCAGACATCTCTCACCATTGATGCCACCCGCGTGGATGCGCACCTCGGACTGGGGATTGCCTTGATTCGGAGCGGCAGCCCCGCGCAGGCCCAGGAATCGCTCGATAAGTACCTCTCTCTGTTCCCCGATCATGAACCGGCCATGTTCGCTCGAGCCGTGGCTCTGCAACAACTCGGCCGCCACGGCGAATCCGTCGAACAATATCGCAAAGTGCTGGCGCGGAATCCACGCAGCGAGGAAGCCCTGTCGAACCTGGTGGCGCTGTTCCTGGACCGCCGCGACGGCGAATCCGTGCGCCGCTATGCCGCCATGCTGGCCGAACTGCGGCCCGGTTCCAGCGTGGCACTGGAGGCGCTGGCCACGCTCGCCTTCGCCGATGAGGACTACCCGGCTGCCGCACGCTACGCTCGCGAGCTCGCCACCGCCATCCCCACCCGCTATGAGAACTGGTTCAACCTGGGTGTGGCGCATCACCAGATGGGCGACCTCGAAAGCGCGGCCGACGCCTACACGCACGCCACCGGGCTCAACCCCTCCTCCGCGCCGGCGTTTCTCAACCTGGGTGTGATCCGCCAGGAACTGGGCGATCTTCCGGTCGCGCGCGATTGTTATGAGCAAAGCCTCGCGCTCGAACCCGACCAGCCCAGCGCGAAGTGGAACCTGGCGCTCGTGCTCGAACAACTCAATGACCGGCAGCGCGCCGAAAGCCTCTACTCGCAGGTGCCCGAGACGGCGTTCGAATGGTGCGATGCGCACTTCCGCCTGGGTTACCTCCGCCTGCTGCGCGGCGACTATCGCGGCAGCGCGGAAGCTTTTCAGGCCGTGCTCGCCAAACAGCCCAACTGGGCCGAAGCCTGCCTGAACGCCGGCATCGCGTTCGCCCGTTCCGGCGATGCCGCGTCAGCCCGCCAGTTCTTCACCGAAACCGTCATGCTGCGCCCCGATTCGAGCGACGGCGTGCGCGGCCTGGCCGCCCTGGCGCTCGAGCAAAACGAATACGAAGAAGCCCTCGAACTGCACGAACGCCTCATCGAAATGGGAGAGCGTAGCGCGGAGGTGTTTTACAACGCCGGGCTGATTTGCCAGAAGCGCGGCCAATTCGCCGAGGCGGTGAGTTTCTACCAGCAGGCCATTGAAGCGGACCCGCAGTTCGCCGAAGCCCTGCTCAATATGGGCCACGCGCAGATGGCATTGGGCGCCGAAGACCAGGCCCTGGTTTCGTGGCGCCGCGCCATCAAAGAGAAACCTTCCCTGGCCGATTCGTATTTCGAACCCGTCGCCCCTCCCCCTCACTCCTGAGCGGGATTGCCGTTTGATCCCCGTTGTGGGGCAGATTGATAATCTGCGCACCGATTGCCAATCGGTGCAGCCGGGCGCAGCCCGGCAGGGTTTTCCCGCAGATTCCCCCAGAGTGCAACTCTCAGTCACACCCCTTCTTCTCAACTCTTTCAATCACTTAGCCCTCAAAACCCTTGACGCACCCGCTATCCTTGAATTGGGACTGTGGCGCTAAGCTCCGCTGCTTGTCCGTCCTTGTTGGCCAACAGGCGTTGCACTCAAGTGATACTGAACTTCCGGCGCCCGTTAACGGCATGCGGGGTCCCCTACGGGCAGGACTCTCGACGGAAGACTTTGGATTCCCGGAATTTGTGACCGCCGGCGGAATACGGATAGCTATTATTGCCGCCCGCTCGGATAACAGAAAGTGAAGGAACGAATCGGCAAGGATATGTCCGCCATACAGCGGGCCTAGATCATCGAAGTTCCTACTT
>JBEKKO010000118.1:0-18218 GCA_050010695.1 Bryobacteraceae bacterium | reverse complement strand
CAGAAGTGCCGACGCGGCACGCACGAGTGCGTGCGCCACGCCGCATCATCGTCGAGCAGCCGGCAGAGGGGCGACGATCACCGGCTCCGTGGCCGGCTGCGAAGCGCCAGCCTCGTCCTGCAGGGTCACGGTGACGTCCGCCGCAGCGGACAGATCCACCGCGCCAGGCTCGATGTGGATGGCCGTGCCATCGTTGCTCGACTGGAACAGGCCGGCAGAGCGCGCCACGCCGGATTTCGAGACCATCCACATCTCGTAGAGCCTGCCCGCCGGTGCCGGGGGAAGATTCGAAGCAATCAGCACCACGCCGTGGCTTGGGTTGACGAAAACGCGGCCGGTGGCCGACGCGGGACTGAATGCGACCTCGATGGTGCCAGGTGCGTTCACGACGGCGAAGACCTCCTGCAAGCCGTGCAGCTCGGTGGTCTGATCGCCCAACTGGCGGCGCAGGCGCAGGCTCTCTTCGGCGTACTGGCGCTCGCGCCCGCCGAAATACACGGCCGCGGAAAGACAGAGCAGGGCCGCCGCCGCCCAGGCCACCGGCCAACCGTAATGCCGCTCGGGAACGCCCACCGAAGCCAGCAGGCGGCGCCGCAATCGGGCAGGCGGAGCGGCGGACGGAGCCCCCGGGCCCGGCGCTTCTTGGGCGGACGACACCTGCTCCAGAGACAATTCGAAGGCTTCCACGCCGGCATACAGGCTGGCATCTTCGAATGCCGCCGGCGTGCTGCCAGGTTCGTCCTGGGATTTCACATAGTCGAGCGCCAGGCTGCGCGCCACCGCGAGCAGCCACGGCCCCACCGCGCCCGTTTGCTCGCCGGAGATTTGCGCGCGTTTCCAGGCGCGCAGAAACGTCTCCTGGACCAGATCCTCGGCTGCCGCCTGGTTCCGCACGATGCTCAGGACAGCCGCGTAAACCAGGCGCCCGTGGCGATCATAGAGCTGCGCTATGGCACGGCCATCCCGCCGTTCCATCCGCCGCGAAGCATCTCCGCCATTATCGGTCGCTTCCATCGCCATTCAAGATCGCCTGAGGCGTCCGGCTTTTTCCCGGCGCGCCCTCCGTAGTATACGAACAAAGACGCGCTCCCGGAGGGCAGTCGATCCCGGACATTCTATTACGCGCGCGTACAATCCCGCGTCGCCCCCAGCAAGGAGCGCTCCCAGCGGGAGCCGGCGGGGATGCTAAGCTATCGAAAGATGACTGTAGACGAAATACGTGAGCTGATCAAGCTGGCGTCGGAAACCGGGATCGCCGAACTGGAAGTGCAGCGCGGCGACAACCGCGTGCGCATCCGCCGCGCCGGGTTTGCGCCGCAGGAGATCGTGCTGGCGGCGCCAGCCTACGCGGCAACGGGGCCGGTCCAGGCGGCAGACCCCGCGCCGGCGGCTCCGGCCTCGCCGCCCGCGCCCAAGGAGCAGGACAAAGCCGTCGATCCCAATCTGTCACTGGTGAAATCGCCCATTGTCGGCACCTTTTACGAGTGCCCGTCGCCAGGCGCGCCGCCTTTCGTGCGCCTGGGCGAGAGGGTGCAGCCGGGCAAAGTGCTGTGCATCATCGAATCCATGAAGCTGATGAACGAGATCGAATGCGAGACCTCGGGCATCGTGGAAAGCAAGCTGGTGATGAACGGGCAGCCGGTGGAGTACGGGGAGGCGTTGTTTGCCATCCGTACCGTTTAGGAAGATTCTCATCGCCAACCGCGGCGAAATTGCGGTCCGGGTCATCATGGCGTGCAAGGAGCTGGGCATCCCCACCGTCGCGGTGTACTCGGAAGCGGACCGTTACAGCTCGCACGTGCGATACGCCGACCAGGCCATCTGCATCGGCCCGGCCAAGAGCGCGCGCAGTTATCTGAACGTGGCGGCGATCATCAGCGCGGCCGAAATCACCAACGTGGACGCCATCCATCCCGGCTACGGATTTCTGAGCGAGAACGCCGGGTTCGCCGAAGTCTGCGAGACCTCGGGCATCCGGTTCATCGGCCCGCAGCCCCAGGTGATCCGGCTGATGGGGGTTAAGGAGCAGGCGCGGGCCTTCATGCGCGAGATGGGGGTTCCGGTGCTGCCCGGTTCGCCGGGCGTGCTGGCCAGCCCGGAAGAGGCGCTGCTGCTGGCGGAGCAAATCGGCTACCCGGTGATTCTGAAGGCTTCGGCGGGCGGCGGCGGCCGCGGCATGCGCGTCGTCAACAACGCCAAGGATCTGCCCGCGCTGTTCGCCCAGGCGCAGCACGAATCCGGCGCCGCCTTCAGCTCGGCCGACCTGTATCTCGAGAAATTCATCGCCGCGCCGCGCCACATCGAGTTTCAGATTCTGGCCGACCAACAGGGCAACGTCGAGATCCTGGGCGAGCGCGAGTGCAGCATCCAGCGGCGCCACCAGAAGCTGATCGAGGAATCGCCTTCGCCGGTGGTGACCGCCGCCCAGCGCACGGAAATTTCGGTGGCTCTGCGCAAGGCGATTCGGGCGGCCGGCTATACCAACGCGGGGACGGTCGAGTTCCTGATGGACGAGACCGGCAAGCTGTACTTCATCGAAGTGAATGCCCGCGTGCAGGTGGAGCACCCGGTCAGCGAGTTCGTCACCGGGGTGGACATCGTCAAGAGCCAGATCCGCATCGCGCAGGGCGAGACGCTGCCGCAGATTCTCTCCGGGCCGGTCGAGCTGCGCGGCCACGCCATCGAGTGCCGCATCAACGCCGAGAACCCGGAGACCTTCGCGCCTTCGCCCGGCCGCATCACCGGCTTCCATTTACCCGGCGGCATCGGCGTGCGCGTCGACACGTGGGCCTATACCGACTGCGTGATTCCGCCATATTACGATTCGCTGGTGGCCAAGCTGATCGTTTATGGCAACGATCGCGCCGAGGCCATCGCGCGCATGCGCCGCGCGCTCGACATGTTCGTCATCGAGGGGATTCACACCTCGATTCCGCTTCACCAGCGGATCCTGGCCGACCCCGATTTTCAGGCCGGCCGCTTCGACACCAGTTTCATCAACCGCTTCATGCCCGCGGCCAAATCGGTGAAACAGGCATAGCGCGCTTTTCTCACAGCCGGCCGCCGTCACAGCCTGGCGCGGCCAGTAAGAAATGTCGAGATGACTCTAGATTCGTCTCGACATTTCTTGATGCGCGCGCCGCACCGCCATTGCCCGGAAACGTCGCCACGAATGGCGACGCTGCAGGCCTGACGGCCCGCGCCACACCCCGTGGCTGTCCGGCAACCTTCGCATTGGCGTTATGATGAGCTTGTGACATGGCGCTGATCGCGATTTCTGGGCATCCGGGGTGCCGGTTTGAGGAGGTCGCGCGCATCACTGCGCAGCGGCTGAGTTTCGAGCTGCTCACGCAGGCGCGGCTGGAGGCTCTGGCCGCGGAGGAATTCGGCGCCGATGCCCGCATCCCCGATAAGGCGTGGGCCAGCCTGGCCACTTCAGTGCTGGCGCGGCTGGCGACCGCGCATCACCTTGTTTACTGCGCCGCCGGCGGCGAACTCCAGTCGCAACACTTCCCCGGCATGCTGCGCGTCCACGTGGTGGCTCCGGAAAACGCGCGCATCGGCAACATCATGCTGGATTGCCGCCTGGAACGCGCCGCCGCGCGCCAGCGCCTGCTGGATCTGGAAGCCGCCGACCGTGCTTCCCGCAAAGCCAGGTTTGGCAAGACCCGCGCCACCGCCGATCTGTTCGATCTCCTGCTGAACGCCGAGACCGTCAGCGGCGAACAAATGGCCGAGCTGATCGACCGCGCCGCCGCCACGCTGGCCTTGACCGAACGAGGGTTTCTCTCCGCCGCCGCCGAAGCCCAGCTCCAGTTCCAGATGCGGTTGCGGCTGGCCCGCTACGGCATCGTGCCGCCCGATAAAATCACCATTCGCAAGAAGATTTTCGCCAACCCCAGCGAGGAAATGTTCGCCAACCTACTTGACTTCTACCGCATCGCCTGGGAATACGAGCCACGCAGCTTCCCCGTCCAATACGATCGCGACGGCAAGCCGACCGAATCGTTTACTCCGGACTTCTATCTGCCGGAATTCGACTTATACGTGGAACTAACCACCATGAAACAGTCTCTGGTAACTCGCAAGAACCGGAAGGTCCGCTTGCTGCGCGAACTTTATCCCCACTTGAACATTCAGGTTTATTATCAAAAGGATTTCGAGAATCTCGTCTTTAAGTACGGACTTGCCCGGCGCCCGGTGACCGCATGAGCGCCCCGTTGCCGCCCGGCATCGAACGGGTCTTGTTTACCGAAGAGGAGATCGCGCGGCGCATCGGCGAACTGGGAGCCCGCATCTCGCGCGACTACGCAGGCAAGACTGTGAAACTGGTGGGTGTCCTCAAAGGCTCGGTCTTTTTTCTCACTGCCCTGGCCCGTTCCCTCGAAGTTCCGGTCAAAATGGACTTCCTGGGCATCTCCAGCTTCTCCAATCGCAGCGGCGCTCCCGGCGTGGTGCGCATCGCCAAGGACCTGGACGACAGCATCGAAGGCGAGGACGTGCTGCTCATCGAGGACATCGTCGATACCGGGTTCACGCTCCGCTACCTCTTGCAGAACCTGGCCGGCCGCGCCCCCAACTCGCTCGCCGTTTGCACGTTCCTCGATAGAACCAGCCGTCGCATCGTGCAGGTGCCCGTCGACTACCGCTGTTTCGAAATTCCCGACCGCTTCGTAGTTGGATTCGGTCTGGATTCCCAACAGCTTTACCGCAACCTGGGCTACGTGGCCGTTATGAAGCATGAGAAAACTGTTTAACTGCTGGACACGAACCGTACCAGGCGCGGGCCGGGCGTGCCTGGCACCTACAAACAGTTGAGAAACTCTCTTTCCGCAGCACACCATTTAGCAAAATCTCAAGAAAATGTTAAATCGCGCGATGGAAACGTTTTCCGGCTGCGCAAATCCCGAGTTTTGTCACCCGTTTTTAGTAATTCCGGACTAGAATGAAAACATAAGTCAGAAAGCGAGTGTGCACCAATGAGGTCTCGGATACTCTTCATTTCCGGGCGTCATGACGATGCCCCCCAACTTTCGCGGATGCTGGGATCCCTTCCCGTTGCCTTGGAGCACGTCGAAACCTACCAGCAGGCACGCACCCTGCTTCATCAGTGCGACTATGATGTCCTGTTGACCGAAGCCGTTCTACCCGATGCAGGCTGGCTGGATGTTCTGCAATTGGCCCGCGAACTCCCGGGCGACCTGGAGGTCATCGTCACCGATCCCCACGCCGACGCCCGATTCTGGGCCGAAGCCCTCAACCTGGGCGCCTACGATTTGCTGTCCCAGCCCTTCTACGCGCCCGAGGTGCGACGCATCTTGTACAACGCTTGCTCGCGGCCGGACTACCGCAGGTATTCCGCCGCCGTATAAGGATCTCTCCAGCGAAGGGGAGAACTGAGCACTGACGAGGTAAATGGGTCGGCCGGACGGATACGGAGAACCCCGCCGATCAGGCTATTCCCAAGCCTCTAAAACCGCCAGCCTGGTACCCCCAGCTTCGTTAATACCGTCCCATATCTGCCAACCGGATTCGAAGGCTTGGCAGCGCGCATCTACAATATAATCAGCTATTTAGGTCTGGCAACCCGGAACCGGCGACGACTTCCGCAAGACTTTTCCCGCGGCCGGCCGCATATTGTGGGTATTTGTTAATTGACATTTGCTGGGGAGGCTAGTATCCTCAGAACTTGCAGCAGTATACCGTTTGTTGACGCGAACCGGACGCTTTTGGTATAGCACGATGACCGCCGCGACCAGGATATCTTCGATAGGGTTCGTCTGCGGTTTTGTTCGCCCGCATGTGATGTTGATGCTGACCATACATCTTCGGAGGATGGAATGCTCAGACGTCTATTGATTACACTGATTCCGGTCGTCCTGGGTCTCCCCAGCGTGGCCCTGGGCGACCAAATCGCGCAAATTTCCGAAGTCGATCAGACCAACTCTTATGTCCTCACAGACAACTATTCTGTAAACGGACAAGAGATTTTTTCCGTAACGAATCTGGCAGTCAAATTCAGCTTCGATCCGAATCTGCCCATCGTGTTCCCCGACCCCGTACTCCAAAACGAACTCGCCCTCCTCAATGTGTACGTCACGTCGACGACACCTGGTGGCAGCGGCTTTGGCAGCATCGGCCAATCCGGCTTCTCCGGCACCTTCTCAATCACCGACAACTCGGGTGGGGTCAATCAAGGCAACAACCTCCTGTCGGGAACCTTCGGGGGGAATGGGTCTGTATCCGGGATCCCCGACGGGAACGGAATGCAGTTTAACGACAGCGACACTGGGACACTCACTAACGAGGTTATGTTCACGTCGGCCTACCTCAATTTCTCTTATTACACTGAAACCGAAGTGGCGCAATTCACCGTCTCGGATCTCGTCAACTCCTTCGCCCTCGATTCTCACGACTTCCTGGTGAGTAACAACGGCGCGGGTGTTGGCACCTTTTCCGCCACTCCGACGCCCCCTGTGGTCACTGCCGAACCCGACACGGTGGTGCTGGTGAGCGGCGCAGCACTCCTGGGCATCGGGATTGTGCTGCGGAAACGCAGGTTCCGGCCAGTTTTCTGATCCGCCACGCAAAACAACCCTTCAGGTTAGGATAGACGATCGCCTTTTGTCGTCTGTCAGGCGGTTCCCCCTTTTGGCGAAGGCGCGACAGACGATAGGACCTGAATTCCACGAGATCAGGAGTTCGGAGACCCTTCCCGGCGTTTCTGCTCACTTGGGGAAGCGGGTGCCGGCACGAATGCCGGCACGGCACGCAAAAGTGCGTGCGCCGCATTTTGGCGAATTTGGCGGCTACTGAATCGCCCCGTGCAGGGCTTGCTTGGCGAATTCGCCGGACGGGTTCAGCGTGTAGTTCCAGTCGCTAATCAGCGTCGGGCCCCATTCCGGATCAAAGCACCAGACCATCCAACTGATGCCCTTGCTCTCCAGGTATTTGATAATCGCCGGCCCGTACGCCGGCGGCCTTTCGAATCCGCCGAACTCGGTAGCGACCACCGGGTACGTAGCGGCGGCGAAACCGAAGTCCTCTTCCCATTTGGGCTCCCACGGCTGCGGCCGCTTGTTGGCGTATGGATGGACCACGTAGCCGACGCCCTCGGCGGCGATCGGGCTCAGGATAAGCGGAGTCAGATCGTACGCCCAATCGAAGCCGGCCACCAGCGGAATTGCTTGCGCGCGATTGGCGCGGATGATGGCGATCAGGTTCTCGTTGATCTTCTTCCAATCGTCCCAGGAGACCGGGCCGAGCTGGTTGCGGAAAGTGGTGGGCTCATTGAAGAGCTCGAAGAACGCCACCGTGTTGTGGCCGGCGAAGTGGCGGGCGATGGTGCGCCAGAACTGGTACGTCTCCTGGAGTGAAGTATCGTACATCGGGTCCTGAAAAACGCCGGTCGAGAGATTGCCGATGGAATGCCAGTCGAGATCGACATACATCCCCAGGTCGGTCGACCACTCCACGGCCTGGTCGAGCAACTTGAGATACTCGGGCGGCGTTCGCTCGCGCCAGGCGATCGGGTGGATCGGGATGCGCACCACGTGCGTGCCCATCTCCTGTACTTTGACGAAGTGCTCGCGGTTCCAGTGGCCCTGCATCTGGAGCTTGTCGGGATCCGAGATGGAAAGACCGCGGAACAGCACCGTCGCGCCCTGCGGGTCGACGAACTTGTTGCCCTTGACGGAAATCAACGGCAGCTTCTTGGCGTTGGCGGTGTAGGGGCGGATGCCGGGGCCGGCATCGTGCCACCAGTCGTGCGTGCGCGCCGCGGGAGGGGTCTGCGCTTGCGCGGCACCGGCAAGCAGCGCGGCGCCGAGCGAAATCCGGATGGCGGTGTACTTCGTTGAGAATCGCATAAGGG
Source organism: Bryobacteraceae bacterium (assembly GCA_050010695.1). Lineage (GTDB taxonomy): Bacteria > Acidobacteriota > Terriglobia > Bryobacterales > Bryobacteraceae > Bog-375. Next base: position 10,345 of record JBEKKO010000118.1, on the reverse strand, counting down.
TCAGAATGCTATTGATAACCCATTGCTCGCCGGAACGAAAGGGGGGTAGGGGGCAGGCGGGAACTACTGCGGCGGATGGTTCGGAAAGTTGACCTTACGCTCCAATTCGAGCACCCGTTCTTCGAGGCTGCCGACGCGTTTCCTCACCGCAGCCGATTCCGTCTCGATCGCAGCAACGCGCGTCTGGTTGCTCTCCGCGAACGCGTAGAACGCCTTCAGGAGCTTCGTTTCGCTGTCGGCGATCCGTTCGACGAGAGCGTCCTCCATGTGATGCACTTCCGAGCGGAGCATCGCGACGTCCTGCTTGACTTCCGCGACGGCCTGCTTGACCTCCGCTACGTCCTGCTTGACTTCCGCGACGTCGCCTTTCGTAGCCGGCGCATGGTCATTTTCCATGGATTAACTCCTTTTCTATTCTATGCCATAAATGCGGCCGTCCCATCTGCTGGGGTACGCTGGTTTATGGACGCGAAAACTATGGATGCCGAAGAGTTGCGGGCGTTGCGCAGGAAGCAAAACGATTTCACCGACCAGGTTCGCGAGACCGGCTGGTACCACAGCTTCGAGCTGCCCGACGGCACTTCGATCCACGGTCCCATGAGCGTGGAATGGGAGCGCACGCGCTGGGCCCGTTTCCCCATCCCAGCCGATCTCACGGGCAAGCGCGTGCTCGATATCGGCGCCTGGGACGGCTGGTTCAGTTTCGAGGCCGAGCGGCGTGGCGCCGCCGTGACGTCCGTCGATTGCCAGGAACAGGAGAAGTATCTCTGGCTACATCGCAAGCTCAGGTCCAAGGCCGACTACCGGAATCTCGACATCTTCGAGTTGCCCTGGGTGGACCTGGGCAAATTCGACATCGTCTTTTGCTTGGGCGTGCTCTATCACTTGAGACACCCACTATGGGGCCTGGAGATCCTCTGCGGCCTTACCACCGACCTCGCCATCGTGGAGACCTTCGTCACCGATGGCGCCACCTGGCAGGATCACGTGAACGACATTCCCAGCATGGAGTTCTACGAGACCACCGAGCTCAACGGCAACATGGACAACTGGAACGGCCCGACGGTCGGCTGCGTGCTGGCGATGTGCCGCGCGGCCGGATTCGCGCGGGTGGAACTGATCGCAACCGATCCCGAGAACGCCGTTGTGGCGTGCTTTCGCAAGTGGCTGCCGGAACCCGCCGAGCCGGCCCAGGAGCCGCCCGAACTGCTGGCGGCGATCAATCCGGTAACCCTCGGCGTGAATTTCAATTCCCGGCGCGATCACGACATCGATTGCTGGTTCCGCACCGGGTCCACCATCCCGCAGAAGCAGGAGTTGCTATTGGAGGTGGGAGAATTCGGCGCTCCGGCGACGCTGATCCATCCGGAAAACGGAGGCTATTATGCCAAGTTTACGTTCCCTGCCGGCGCGAAAAAGGGTTGGAACGACGTGCGGCTGCGGCTCGCCAACAGCCGGTTCAGCGCCGCACGGCGGATCGCCATCGACATGCCGTTGGCTGTCGAGCGCATCGCGATCGCCGGCGCACGCGACTCGATTGACTGGGAATCAGACCGGGTGAATTCGACCGACGGTGGTCACCTGTCGTGTTGGGTGGAGGGGCTCCCGGAGAACGTGGACTGCGGCAACCTCAAGCTGTGGCTGGGCGACCGGCGGATGGCCATCATGTGGGCCGGCGAACTGGTGGACGGGCGCCGCCAGATCAACGCCCGGCCTGCGCCGGATTGCCCGAAAGGCGAGCAAGTCTTACGCGTCGAGTGCGCCGGCGTGAGTTCGGAACCGATGATCGTGACGGTGATTTAAGGCGTCTACTCAGCCGCCCGTAGCCGGGCACAGGTCGTGGAAAAACGGGCAGGCGCGGCATTGCCGTCCTTCGTTTAAGGGGAACTGCAAGCTCGATTGCGCCTCCTGAAAATCGCGCACCACCTGGCTGGGGCTCTCGATCAGCGTCGGCGCCAGATCGATCTCCACCATTGTGTTTGGCCGGAGGAAGTACAGAACGGCGCGATCCGGAACGCGGCCGGCCAACTGTTCCACGGCCATGCCGTAGAGCCGAAGCTGCACCGCGTAATCCTGTGCGCGGCGGTGCGCTTCGGCCAGGTTGACGGCGTCGGTCTTGTAGTCGACGATCACCAGTTCCGCGGCATCTTCGAACCACAGGTCCACCTGGCCGCGGATCACCAGGCCGTCGACGGCCATCAGGAAATCGAATTCGCGTTCGACACGGGCTGCCTTGTCGGCGCGCCGGCCGAGAGAGCTGGTGCGGAAGTTATCGGCCAGGCGCAGCGCTTCGTCGTCCGGATCGGCAACCGGCGTTCCGGCGAGTAACTGGTGTACCTGGGTACCCAGTTCGCTGGCCGGCAAACTCTCATCCTCGCCCGGTTCCGCGCTGCGGCGCGAACGGCCGTCGAAGCCGAGATAGTGCCCCAGATAGTAACGCCGCGGGCACTGGGCGAACTCACGCAGCGCGGTGACGGTCGCGTAGGTGTCCTGCTGCCCGGTCACCAGCGGCGCGTCCAGCCAGGTGGTCGCGGGAGGCGCCGTGCGGCAAGTCCGCGCCGCGGGAGCGCGCTCGATCAGTTCCGGCGCGTGGTCCGCCACCAGCAGTCGCAGCTTCCATGGCGTGCCATCGGGCGCGGCGTAATCGATCGCGCAGTCGCAGGTTTCCGCCAGCGGCAAGTGCAAGCTCTCAGACACTCGCTTGGCCCAGTTTTCGCTTCTCTTGCCGGTTCCCGAAAAGGTGAGCGCGAGGTGCTGCTCGGCGCGGGTCATGGCCACGTAGAGCAACCGGTTGCTCTCCTCTTCCTCGCGCAGTTTGAATTCCTCGCGGATGGCGTGCTGGAACACGTCGTCCTTATCGTCGCCATCGGCCGGGTTGCGCCAGCGCGCGCCGAGACCGGCGCGGGGCGAAAACGCCACCACCGGCGCCCCGCTGGCGACTCCCTTTTGCAATGCCGCCACGAATACGATGGGGAATTCAAGACCCTTGGCGGAATGGACGGTGAGGATCTCGACGGCGTCGGCGGAGTCCTCGGGCGGGGCGTCGGGTTCGCGCAGGTCGGAGTCGCGCAGCGCTTCCAACTCGGCCACGAATTGGTCGAGCGATAGGCGCTCGGCCGCGGCGCGCGCCTGCGCCATGAGTTTGTCGATGTTGGCGGCGCCGCGCGCGCCATTGGAAGACTGGTAGCCGCAGTCGTCGAGTGCGCCGGCCAACAGGCGGTCGAAGCCAACGCTCTCGCGCAGCAGCCGCCACCGGCGCAAGCGGTCGCGGAAGTGCACGAGGGCGCGGAAATCGTCCGCTTCGAATTCGGCTTCCGTCTCCGCGCCCAGGCGCCCGAGCGCGGTGCTCAAGTTCTCCGCCAGCAGCCGCAACGCCAGCAGCGCTTCATCGGAAACCGCCACCAGCGGCGATCGCAGCGCCACGGCCAGGCTGACTTCGTCGCGCGGGTTCGAGATCACGCGCAACAAATGCACCAGGTCGTTGACCTCACGCGAATCGTAGAAACCTTTGCCGCGGTTGACCACATAGGGAATGCCGGCTTCTTCCAGGGCGAGCGCGAACTGCGGAATCACCTCCGTGTTGCGCACCAGCAAGGCGACGTCCCCGTAAGTGAATTCGGCCGATTCTTCGATCAACTCGACGATGCGGCGCGCCACCCAGCGCGCTTCGGTTTCGAGCGCCGCGGCGGCGTCTTCCGCGGTGGCGCAAATCACTTCCACCGCTACGTCGCGCGGCGAGGCGAACTTGCGCCGCGCCACCAGAGTCCGGGCGTCGATGCCGGGAGCGCCGTCGGTGATCTTCTCGACGGCGCTCAGAATCGGCGGCCGGCTGCGAAAGTTATCGTCCAATCGGACCAGCCTGCGCCCGGCTGCCTCGACTTCGTCACGGTACCGCTGAAATCCGGCCGGCTCCGCATGGCGAAAGCCGAAGATCGATTGATTGACGTCGCCCACCGCGTAAAAGCGGTCCGGCGACCGCACCAGTTCGAGCAGCCGCGCCTGTTGCGGATTAGTGTCCTGAAATTCGTCCATCAGGATGTGGTCGAACTGCGCTTTCAAGCGGGCGCGGGCTTCCGGCTGGCGTTCGAGAAAGCGGACCGCGAACTCCTCGAGGTCGGCGAAATCGAGCTGGCCCGCGCGGTGTTTCCGCTCGCGATAATTCCGGTCGAACCGGCGCAGAATCTCGAAAAGCGTGCGGCGCTCATGCCGGTACAACTCGGTGATCAGCGAGTAAGTCAACTCTTTGGCCTGGTCCTTGAGCCTTCTCACCAACTCGTAAGCTGCTGTGCCACTTTTCGACTTATGCAGATTGGCGGGGAACGCGGCGAGCGCGCGCAAGGCTTCGAGTGGACCGGGCGCGTGAACAATGCGCTCCGCGCTTTCGCGGATCTCCGCCAGGTGCTGTTGCTGCGTGAAGTTCCAGGTGGTGGCGGGATTGGCTGCCAGGGCCGCCGCGGTGGCGGCGAAATCGGCCATGCCAATTCCCGGCGGTTCGGTGAAGCCAGTGAGATCCTCCACGCGCTTGCCGGCCGAGCGCATGGCATCGTAGGCCGAGAGCAGCGCCCCTTCGAAGTCGAACGCGGAGAGGCCGCGAATCAGCGCGCGCACGGCGGCCGGCTGTTCCTTGAAAAGCTCTTCGATGGCGGCTGCGAGGCACTCCTGCTGGAGGCGCCAGGATTCGTTGGCGTCGGCCACGGAGAATTCCGGGTCCACCGCGGCGAACACGGCGTTCTCCTTGAGCAGCCGCGCGCAGAACCCGTGCACCGTGGACACCCAGGCGCGTTCGAGCTGGGCGCGTATCCCGGGACAAGCCTCGGCCAGCTTGGCGCGCATGTTGGCGGCGGCTTTTTCGGTGAAGGTGATGGCGAGGATTCGCTGCGGGCTGGCGCCGGCCTCCACCAGTTGCCGGAAATGTTCCACCAGCACGCTAGTCTTGCCGGAACCGGGACCTGCCACCACGCAGGTATCGAGCGGCGGCCCGGTAACTTCGATTGCCGCGAGCTGGGCGGGCGTGAAGTCGATTTCCGTCATGCGCCCACCACCGCCGCCATCGGAACCTCGATGCGGCAAACGTCGCGGCAGTTGCAGTAGCGGCAGCCTTCGCGATCGGCGGGTTTCACGTCGATGCGGCCGCCGCGAATCTCCTCCACCGCGCGCTGCGCCCGCTCCCGCGTACGGGCGAACCAGTCCTCCGGCATCGTCCGCGACTCAAGCTGGCCCGAGTCGCTCCAGCCAGCATATTCCACGCCACCCTTTAATCCGACGTAAAACACGCCAGCCGGCGTGACGCCGAATTGCTCCGCGACGCCCATCAGATAGAGTGGCGCTTGCAGCAGGCGCTCATCGTCCAGCTTCTTCCTGGTGCTTTGCGCGCGGCTGTATTTGTAGTCGAAGACGAAGGCGCGGCCATCCGGCGCTTCATCCAGGCGGTCGATTTTGCCGCTAATCTCAGTGCCCTCGGCGAGAGCGTAGCGGATTCTCTCTTCCGTGCGCGAGCGAAACCGGCCGCGCGGCCACTGGGTGTCGGCGGCGAAAGCCAGCAGATCGTCGAGCATCGCGTTGCGCAGCCGCTCGGTGTGATAGGCGGTGGGAATGCGATGCTCCTCGGTCAAGCGTTCGAATGTCTCGTCAAAGACGGGCGAAATATCGCCGCCCTCGATCCACCAGCGGGCCAGCACGGCGTGCACGATATTTCCTTGCACCATGAAATCGAGCCGCTTGTCCGGCCGCGGCGGCGGGGGCTGCAGCTTGAGAGAGTGGCGGCCGAAATACTGAAAGCCGCACTGCAGATAGCTTTCGAGCGAGGTCGGCGAAACGCGCGCGGTACTTTTCGCGAGCGCCTGGAGCAGGGAGGCGCGGGCGATGGGACGCGGCTGCCGGAGCGCAAGCGGAAAGCGCGGGCGCGGCGAAACCGGCGGCGCGTCCTGCGGAGGCGCGATGAAGTCTTCGAGGAAAATCGACGGCAGGTTGGATTCGCCGCGCGAATTGGACACGGGATAGGAAAGCGTCACCAGCATGGTGGCGCGCGTGACGGCGGAATCGAATAGCGCCCGCTCGTCCCGCTCGAATTCGGCTGCCGTGCGCACGCGTATGCCCGTCGAGTTCAAGCGGCGGCGCGCGTCATCGGGAAAGAAAGCGTCCTGCTTATGGAATTGCGGGAACTGCTGCTCCACCAGGCCGCAGACAAATACGATGGGCAGCACCCATTGCCGCGCTTCGGGAGCGCTCAGCACGTGGACCACGTTGTGGCGCGCGTCGTGATGCCAGAACCGGAGCGGCTTGAGGCGCAGCACGGATTCGACCGTGCGCCAGAACGGCTCGAGCGGAATTTCGGCCGACGGATCGAGCGCCGCGGCGGTCTCGGCCAAGGCTTCGTCAAACAGGCTCAGCGCGGCGGTCTGGCTGCGCCACATCAGCACCAGCTCGGGATCCGCCGTATCGGAGGAAGCCACGGCTGGCCGGAACAGGTTGCGCAGAGTGGCAAAGCGCCGCGCCCAATCTTTGGGCAAGAGGACGAAGGAGAGCCACTCTTCGAGCGCGCCCATCTCCTCGATCAGCGGCAGCAGCTTGTCGGCGCGAGCCTCGATCGCCAGTTCCTTCAAAGCGCCGAGTCCGGAATTGAACGCCTGCTCGCGCACCTTGAAATCGAAACGGTCCATTGCGCCGGAGGCGGCAAAACGCGGCGCCAGGCGCAGCACGCCGAGCGTTTCCAGGTGGTCCCATCCGCCCAACATGGCGCCGATGGCGCCGGCCAGGAAGCGCACCACGGGATGCCGGTCGAGGCTCTCATCGAAATAGAAGCGGGCCGGAATGCCGAAGCGGTGGAAGGTGGTTCGCAGAACCGGCTCATACGTTTTCGGGTGCACGATCACGCCGATTTCGCGAAACGGCCGGCCGGCCGCGGCTTGTTCGAGGATGCGCCGGGCGATCTCGTCGGTCTCGCGCTCGATGTTCGCGGCGCGCACCACGGCCAGGGCAGGCGTGGAACGGACGCGCGGCAAGTGCTGTTCCATGAAGCCCATGCCGACCAGGCGGGCGCGCAACTCGGGTGCGGCGGCGGAATCGAGAGTGAGAACGACTTCGGCATGGCGGCCGAGTGCGGCCAGCACCTCCAGTTCCGGATCCGGCAGCGCGTGAAAGCCATCCAGCCAGATGGCGCGAATGCCGCCGAGTCCTTCCGCGGCGATGCGGGCGGCAGCCAGTTGCAGGCAGCGGGCGCGCAACGCGAGGCCACGGCGTTCGAGCGTGTCCTCGACTTCCTTGTAGATGGCTAGAAATGGCGCGGCGAGCGCAGCATCGGGAAGGTTCCGCCGCAAGCGCTGGCTGTCGCAGCCGGCCGAGGAGAACTCGGCGAGCGTGCGGGCCAGCGCGGCACAGAATCCGGGGAAGTGCGCCACCGGCCGGAATTCGGGACGGTCGATCCGCCGCACCGCCCCTTCGACCGCCAGGTAGACCACGGAATCGGGCGCCAGAACAATCGGCAGCGCCCATGGGCCAACAAAGCTCGAGAGCGTTTGAATGGCGCCGCCGCGCAGAGCGCAGCCTTCTCGGGCCAACTGATTTTGCAAATGCTGGGCGAGAGTGGCCGTCGGCACGAGCAGCCGAACGGCCGGATCAGCGGTGCGCGCGGCGTCGCGGAATTCGTTCAAAACCAGGCTGGTCTTGCCGGAGCCGGCCGGCCCAACGATGAGGAGCATTGGTAGATTATGGCGCAGTATCGGCCTCAGGACCGACCTGTTTCCATCACCTGTTTCCATCAAATCCCCTTTCAAACCGTGCGTGCGGTTTTCCCGCACACGGCTTACCGATGATCTTACTGGTGTAGCTTGCCCAGCGTATCGCACCTTGCCTCGCAGCCGATACAAGCCATGCCGTGTAGCTGTTGGCTGTTCCACGGAGGCTGCTTCGTTGGCCGCTGCCCCCCGCGCCGATAAAACCAGCCAGTGATGCGATGGTACACGAAGCCCTCCATTTTGAGAAACTCCCGCGAACAGACGATCACTCTACACTATGCGACTAGGTACCTGTGATGCTGGAGGCGCAAATTGTTGTTGACAGGTTCTTCAACCATGCCTACAATGTAGATATTGTGGCAGAGCTACTGGGTGCTTTCGAGCAAGCTGTCTTGCTGGCCGTCTGGAATATGGCAGAGGAAGCGTATGGACGCGCCATTCTCCGCGGCGCTCAGTCCGCTCTGGATCGGCAAGTCGTCGCAGGGGCGGTGTACGCAACGTTGGATCGCCTTGAACAGAGAGGCCTCCTTGCTTCCCGTCTGGAAGAAGGGACGCCGGTGCGCGCGGGGCGTGTGCGGCGTTATTACCGCCTCACGGCGGCCGGGATCAAGGCGCTCAACGAATCTAAGGCTGCGCTGGAGCAGATGTGGCGAGGCGCAAAGTGGCCACTGGAGTCGAAGGCATGATTCAGCAAGCGCCGCCTCGGTGGCTGGAAAGAATGCTGTTGTGGTGCCTGCCTGCGCGCGACAGGGAGACTATTTCGGGCGATCTCTTGGAGGAATATCGGGAAGAGCGGATGCCGCACCTCGGTTCCATGCGGGCGAATGTTTGGTATATGCGCCAGTCGATCAGCTTCTTATCCGTTCGGAGTGTTGGAGGTTCGCCGATGAAAGCGTCCTTGACGTGGATCTCCGTGTTTACCGCCGCGGCCGGAGTTTGGCTTACTGTGATGGAAAACATCCAGAGGCACGCCGGGTATGCCGAGCGATCGGCAATTGCGGCGTGCATCGCGATCCAGGGCCTGTCTACAGTGCTCTTTCTGGTGCGTGACGGCCGCTCAATTTTTCGCATGCTCGTCCTTACGGGCGCTGTGGGCGTCATGCTGTTGGGAGCTTCGGCCGTCAAGCGAATTCTCGACGCGCCGCATTTTGAGGGCTTCGTCTTCCTTATCGGCTCTGCTCTGATCGTGCAGGGTGGTTTGGCGCTGGCGGTCGTGCTCCTGGCGCGCCACGGAAAGACGATTTAGCGACTTCGAGGTTATATGTCAAATTACAACTCCGGCAGAAATGGAAGAGGACGGGCAAAAGTCCTGGTTCTGGTCGTGGCGATGCTGACTTCGGCCTATGCGGCAGAAGCGAATTTTTCGGGGAAATGGTTGGGATCGTCGCCCGACATGGGAGCCATGTATGCCGTTCTCAAGCAAGAAGGCACTACACTGACTGGAAGCGCGGGACCCAGTGAATCAAAGCAGTTCCCGATAACGACTGGCAAAGTCGATGGTGACCGCCTGACTTTCGAAGCAAAAATGGGTGGCGGAACCATCCGTTTCGATCTCACCAGTACTGCCTCGGAGCTCCGGGGGACGGTGCGACTCTTTGAGGACGACGGGAACACGGCGAACACCAGTGTGGTTCTCAAACGCGCCCCCTAGTTAATGTGCAGCCCTTTCCACCGCCTGAACCTGATCCGTACTATATGACACTTTTTGACTTGTTGTTCATTGTCAGTTTTCTCGGGACTGTCATTGGACTCCTTCGCATCGGTTACCTATTTATTCGCAGACGGAACACCCCGGCAAGAACCACCACTTTACGTCTAGCCTGCTTCGTCGCGACCTACGGCGTGGCGCTCGTGGTGGTATCCCTTGTCTCCCCTCAGAAGATCGTGGCTATGGGCGAGCCACGCTGCTTCGATGAATGGTGTATCGACGTTACGGCAGCGTCTCGACAGCCTGTAATCGGCAATATCAAAGCGAAGGGAATCTTTTACATCGTCTCGTTACGCGTGAGGAGTCGCTCACGCGGGCGCCGGCAGCGTGAGACTGACGTCTATACATACTTGATCGATAGCCAGAGCCGTCGATTTGAGGTGTCGCCTACGGGACAGGAAGCCTTACAGCGTGCCGGTCTGGCGGGCATGCCACCGACATCCTTCGTCGACCCCGGAGGGGCTTTCGAGAGTCGCCTCGCCTTCGACGTGCCGCAAGATGCCACAGGTGTCGGCTTTGTGAAAACAAGCCACGGATGGTTTCCGCGACTGCTCATCATCGGCGAACCTGGAAGCTTTCTCCACTCTCCAACGATCATTCCGCTGAGCTAAGAGCTCCGCTCGAATAGCGGCGAACGTTCGCTAACTCCATCGACAGTCAGGGTTCATTGCGGCCACCAGCATGAAACTCGAAGGGGGTAAATGGAGTGAACCCCAAAAGTGAGACAGCGAGTTAAGGGAACAAATACATTGAATGGAGTGAGGAATGGATTTGTCCCGAGTTGCTTACAGTCGCGATCTGAAGATCGCCGCCATGCGCGCCTTGGACGCCGGCTCTGCCACCGGTGAAATTGCGCGGAAATATCAACTGAGCCCGAAACTGCTGGAACGCTGGCGTGGAGAGT
>JBEKKO010000117.1:0-15850 GCA_050010695.1 Bryobacteraceae bacterium | reverse complement strand
AATGCGGTGCACGGAAAGACCAGCCCGCCACGCTGTTCCTCGATGGCGTCCATGCGGCGCAGACCCACGATGCGAGCCGGAAGGGCTCTGCCGCTCGAGAGGAACTCGACGGTCTGGCCTACCTTCACACCCAGCATGGCGGCCAAAGACTCCGACATCACGGCCTCCGGCGCGGCCGCACCCGGTTGCCACCAGCGCCCGGCGGAAAGCGGCGCGGAAGGCGCGGCGGCGGAACAGGTGGCCGCCCAACGCTCCGGGGCGGAGGTGGGAGCCGGCGCGCCGGCAACCTTCGCGAGGCGCAGGACGACCAGCGGAAGGAGATCGACCGGTGGCTTGACGTCGGGATTGCGGCGCAGCAGATCGATCAGCGGGCCTTTTTGATCGGGGCCGAAGCCGAATACGACTAAGTCGGCGCCGGGCAGAGGGAGCGATTGCTCGATGGCGCGAATTACCGCCGCCGGGGCGAGCCAGGAGGCCGTGACCCCCATGATGCCGAATGCCAGCGCCAAAAATCGGGTCTCGCCATGAAGGCCCGGCCGGCCGAGATTCATCGGGCCTTGGATCTTCCAATGTCTGGCGGCCCGGCGCACCACGCGCACCAGCCCGCTACCCGCGCCCAGCAGAATCAGCGCGCCGGCGGCCTTGCCAAACAGGTACGCGGCACCGGCCTTCCACGAGTGGACCATCCATCCGGCCAGCACCACCATCCCCAGCAGGGACAGCAGCCCAATTCGCCAGCGTCCCGCCGGCCGCTGAACGTGCCGGCGGAGCAACAGCAGCGGCGGCGCGGCGCGCACCGCGGCAAGGGGCATCGCCGCAGCCATCAGGGAGGCGAGCATGCCCAGGCCCACGGCAACGCCAGCTTGCGACCAGCGCCACTCGAGCGACACGGGAATGAGCGACGGGCCTCTGCAAATCAAAAGAAATACCCGCTCCAGGGGAATCGCCAGAACCGCGCCAATGGCACAGCCTGCCAGCGACAGACCCCCGATCTCCAGCAGATAGACGACCAGGATCTGGCTCCATCGGCCGCCAAGCACCTTCATGACCGCAACCGTATCCAGCCGCTGCTCGATGTGCAGGTAAATCACCATGGCAACTCCCAGCGAGCCGAGCACCAGGGCGTTCCAGGCTGCCATGTCCAAATAGGTGACGGCGGCGTTCAACGCGGCCGCGGCACGCGGGTCGCCGCGGTCGCGATAATCCACCACCTGGGCGTCCGGAAACATCTGTTGCAGGCGCGCCTTCAAGCCCGCGGTGTCATGCCCGGCGCCAATCCGGAAGAGCAATCGCCAGGAGATCGAGTTCCCCTGGCGGGCGATCTGCGACCGGTCGAATGCGTCGCCGGAAAGCATCACCCGAGGGTAAGCGTTGGGCGCGGCCGCGAAGCGGTCGGGTTCGCCGGCGATCAGCGCGGCGATGCGGAAATCCACTCCGTCGACCAGTATCCGGTTGCCGGGCACTACCGACAGGCGCTCGGCGAGCGTGCGGGATATGACGGCGGTGTCCGGCTGGAGCGCCTCGCCGAGCGGCAGCGCCGGCTCCAACTCCACCCTGCCGTACCAGGGGTAGCGGCGCGGATCCACGCTCTTGATGGAAACCACCACCGGATCGGCCGCCTGATCCGAGGAGGCCATCGTATAGGTCTCGAGCGACTCGGTCTCTTCGATGCCCTGGCGAGCCAGCTCATCCAACTCGCCGCGCTGCTCTTCGGAAGGGGGCTGGCGCAGCGTGACGGCTAGATCGGCGGCGATCCACTGGCGCATGTCTCCGCCGAGGCGGCGGGTAAACTCGCTCGCTACGGTACGGGCTGCGCTCATGGCCCCGACTCCCACCGCCAGCGTTGTCAGGGCTACCACGAAGTGACGCCGGCCGCTCCACAGGTCGCGCCAGGCGATCTTCCCTGCGATTCGCCAGAATCGAAGACGTATCATGTAGAGCGAGCCCGGGACGCCATGAGATAGAAGCTTATCACGCGCCCTCATTTCGTTACTGGGGCTATCGGCCTGAAAGTACTGAATGGACCAGCGGACGATTGAACATTCGGCAATAAACCGCTACTGTAGATCCAAGAGGGTGCGATGAAACTGCTGCGCTGGGTTCTGGCTGTGGGCTGCTCGGTTACTGCGATTCATTCACAATCCTGTCCGGCATTGAATTTTCTGCAAGGGGCGTCGGTTACAACGTACGACTCCAGCAGTATTGGCGGTCTTTACCGCCAACCGGACGGATCGTTCACCGAGTATAACTATGAGGTTCAATCTCCGTTTAAGCTGATCGATACAGCCGCCAACTTCCAAACGGGCTTTCTGTGCTCGGGGGCCGGAGCGCGCATATTCAAGACCCCTTCGGGTTGGGTTCCGCTGGCCGCTCAACCGGGGGCGTCGTCGCAAGTCGCGCTATTCTCCGATTTCGTTGGCGACGGCAATGTGGCCGGGCTGGGCGTCGCTCCCGCCGGCTTCGAGGGTCTTGCCGTCGATAGCCTGGCGATAACGCTCTTCACTCCGGGCGGCGGCCACAAGCCGATCGCCTATTACCCGGTGCCGCCGAACCCGATGGGCCTCCTGGTAGCGGACCTCAATAACGATGGCAAGCAAGATGTGGTGGTCATCAGCTTGGGCACCTATGCCTCCCCCGCTACCGTCGCCGTCTTCCTCGGCAACGGAGACGGAACAGTCACACCGGGGGCAACCTACGCCACGGGCTTTGGTGCGTTCGCCGCGGTGGCATTCGATTTCAACGGCGACAACAAGCTGGATCTCGCCGTCCTCACCGCTGGCAATGTTGGGATTTTCCTGGGGCACGGGGATGGAACCTTCGCCGCTCCCGTCAATTACCCGGTCGCGCAAGGGGCTCAATCCCTCGTATTAGGCGATTTCAACGGCGACGGGCACGTGGACCTGGTGGCCGGCGCCAGCCAGAATCTCTCGATGCTGCTGGGCAATGGCGACGGCACCTTTCGCGCCGCCGTCAATCTGCCCCAGCACGTCAGCGCCTACTTCATGGCTCCCGGCGACTTCAACAACGATGGCAAATTGGATCTCGCCATCAGTGATACGGAGGGTGGCACGGTGTCGATCCTGCTGGGAGATGGAAAGGGCGGGTTTGCCGGCGAATATGACTATGTAGCCGGGTACCAGCCCGGCAGCATCCTCGCCACGGACCTGGATGGGGATGGCAATCTCGACGTGGTCCTCGGCTTGGGTCATCCCGACGTGCTGGCACCGAACACTTATTCCGACACCGTCACGGCATTTTTCGGCCGGGGTGACGGCACCCTCGTCGGGCCGCCGGCGTACTCGGTGTACGCCGGAATACAGGCCTCCTTTCCCACCTCCATGGTAACGGCCGATTTCAATGGCGACGGCAAGCCCGACCTGGCCGTTGCGGCCGGTGATGTCTGGATAATGCTGTCGCAGGGCGGGGGCAGTTTCAGGACTCCGGTTGCAATCGCCATCCCATCCGCAAAAGTCGTTGCGGTGGCCGCGGGCGATTTCAACGGCGATGGCAAGCAGGATCTGGTAATCGGGGACAGCTACGGAAGCGGCGTCTACGTGCTGTTGGGGAATGGCGACGGCACTTTCCGGGCCCCAGTGCAGTACGCCATGGGCGGTTCGATCACCTCGGTCGCGGTGGCCGATTTTAATGGCGATGGCAAACCCGACATTGCGGCCTGCGGGATGGGGGCTGCCGGAGTCCTGTTGGGGAACGGAGATGGAACCTTCCAGTCCGTCAAGAGTCTCACCCAATTTGGCAACGGGCCGTATTGGCTGACGGTGGGCGACTTCAACAAGGACGGCAAACCCGATTTGGCCATCGCCAATCAGGGAACGCCCGGGACCGGCACCGACATCGGCGGCGTGCTGGTCTATCTCGGCGTGGGGGATGGCACCTTCCAGGACCCGGTCAGCTACCCCGGCGCAAGATATCCCAATTTCATCGTCGCCGCGGACGTCAATGGGGATAACAACCCGGACCTGATCGTGGCCACCCAAAACCCGAACTTCACGACGAACTTCGAATTCGATATAGGGGTCCTGTTGGGCAAGGGCGATGGGACGTTCGGCGCAACGTCGCTGTTCCTTACCGACACTGACCCGGCCTACATCGCCGTGGCGGATCTCAATGGCGATGGAAAGCAGGACTTGGCGATCGCTCACCACGGAGGGAGCACCTATACCAGCTTCATGTTCGGCAACGGTGACGGCACCTTCCAACCGGAAGTGGACTTCACAGCCACTTCCGATCCGAGCACGGTGCTGGTGACGGACCTGAACGGCGATGGAAAGCCGGACCTCCTGATCGGTCTCGACGGGACCCTTTCCTTCTACGTTGCCGCCTTCCTGAACATCTCCGGACAGCTCAATGACTTTAACGGCGCGAGTTTTCTGTCGGGTCCAATAGCGCCCAATTCGTTCGTCAGCGCGTTTGGCTCCAGCCTGGCTACGGTGACGCAGCCGGCCGGGTCGTCGTATCCTACCAACCTCGGCGGCACCACGGTCACGATAACGGATGCTTTGGGCGTGGCGCGATTAGCCCAACTGTCCTATGTCTCGCCCACGCAAGTGAACTACATCGTTCCGAGTGGCACGGCCCTGGGGCAGGCAACCGTCACGGTTGCCGCCAATGGCGGGACCACGTCCAGTGCGGCGGCCGTTATCGCGGCCATCGATCCGGGGATTTTTCTATTCGGGGGCACCGATCTCGTCGCCGCGTATGTGCAACGGGTGAATGCGGACGGCTCGCAAACCACGGAGAACGTTTTTACGCTAAACTCGAGCGGCGGCATCGTGGCGGCGCCCATCGATCTCAGCCCGGCCAACAGCCAGGTGTACCTGGTGTTGTATGGGACCGGCCTGCGCGGTCACAGCGCCGCATCGAATAGCGTCACCGTCACGGCCGGGGGCGTCAGCCTGCCGACCCCGTTATACGCGGGTGCGCAGCCGCAGTATGCGGGGTTGGACCAGATCGATGTGCTGCTGCCGCAAAGCCTGGCGGGGAAGGGTGACGTGGTGATCCAGGTTACCGTGGACGGCCAGGCCGCCAACCCCGGTCACGTTACCATCAAATAAGAATGCGCGCGGGCGCGATCCTTTTCCTGGCGGCAGCCACGCTGTGGGCGCAGCCACCAGCGATCCGTACCGGCGGCGTGGTCAACGCCGCCAGCCGCACGCCGTCGATTCTGCCCGGCGGCGCCATCGCTCGCGGCGCGCTCTTCGATATCGAAGGAATCCGGCTGGGGACGAGCGCGAAGACAACCTCGGTGACGGTCTCCGCGCGCGGCTCCTCGCTCCGCGTCCCGTTGTTCGCGGTCTCGCCGCAGCGCATCGAAGGGCGGCTGCCGGTGGGCGCGCCTCTGGGCGATGTCTCGCTGATCGTGACGGTCAACGGCCTGCCAAGTCCGCCATACCCTCTGAAAGTGGCGCGCGCCAATTTCGGGATCTTTAGCCGTAGCCAGAAGGGCTGGGGTCCGGGCCGCGTGGAGAACCAGGCCGCCGATGGTTCCCGCTCCGCCAACGGCCTGCGCAATTCCGCCCAGCCCGGTCAGACTCTGGTTCTCTCGGGAACCGGCCTCGGTCCATCGCACCCCGAGGTTTGGGTGGGCATTCGCCGCGCGACGGTTGACGCGGTGCATCGCGGGACCGGGGACGGAGCCGATGAGATTGTGTTTCGACTTCCGCCGGAGAGCCCGGCCGGCTGTTACGTTCCGCTTCAGGTTCGCCAGCCGGACGCTACCCCGAGCAATACGGTCACCGTTTCGATCCACGCCGGCGGCGGAGCATGCGAACCGCCGCCCATCCTGCCCGTGGCGGCGTGGGAAGGCCACAGCAGCGGCCTGGTGGTGATTTCGCGAACCGTAAAATCACCCGACTCCACCATCACTGACGAAGGCATGGCGGTTTTTGTCGCGCATGAGGACCAGAGCCCGACGTTGCATCCGATCCTTTTGATTCCGCCGCTCGGGATGTGCACTGCCTACACCGGTGCGATGGCCTCCGGGCCGCAACCATCGGCATCGGCCGCGGATGCGTTGATGTCATCCCCGCATGCCGCCGGGCGCGATGCCGGCCCGCGCCTCACCGTAACGCGCGGCAATCGGAAACTGCCGATTTCGCCGGTGCACGGCGCAGCCGGTGTATACAAGCGGATGCTGGGCGAGCAACGCGGGGAACGGCCCGGGCGCGGTGGACCGCTGTTTCTGGAGCCGGGCAACCTGGTTGTGGCCGGATCGGGCGGGGCCGACATCGGCCCGTTCGCCTTCCCACTGCCGGCGCCGGAACCTTTCGTGTGGGAAAACCGCGGCAACATCGGCACGGTGGATCGGCGGCTCGGGGTGACGCTGCGCTGGCGACCGCTACCCGAAGAAGGCGTGGTGCTGATCGGCCTGATGAGTGTCGACTCGTCGGCGGCTGCCTGGGGCGCGTGTTACTGCGCCGCGGCGGGCGCTGCGGGAAGCTTCACCATCCCACCGGCGCTGCTCGCCAATCTGCCGGCCAGCCAGCCCGCACCGACGGTTCCCGCACCGTCGATGTGGGTCTCGTATCTGCCCTTCAACAACCAGAAGCCGCTGCACGCCCGCGGCCTCGACAACGGCCTCGCGATCAGTGTGTTCGTGCAAGCGCTGGAAGTCCAGGTCCGTTGACTGAAACTCCCACACAGAAGAGGCTCCTGCTAAGCACCAAGCGATTATCGATCCAATCACAAGCAGTTCCTATTCCGCCGCTGTTCCTGGTGGAAAGTTGCCGCCCGCCGGGGCGTTTCTAGCTGACTGAGGATCGCGAAACTGCATGTCCAGACATTGCCGCGATCAACCCCCCAGTGTTTGCGAACCCGCCGCGCAAGTGACCATCACCGGGTTAGAACCGGGAAGTTGGCTCAGATGGCACAGCCGAGGTGGCCGCTCCTACGCGCTCTGGCTTGTGTCGGACCGTCGCCGCTTAACGTCGGAAGCATTGTCTCAGGCGTGTTAGCGTCTGTGCTTGCCAAGCACTTCCAAAAACCTCTCGTTGCAGAACCGATGCCAAGCGCCCTTCCATATTCCTGGGTTTTCAAGGGGCCGCATGCTCGGATGCAAGACGGGGCAGAGATGCCCGGAACTACCACGCAGCCGCAATGCATCCGTCGACTGCTCGTTACTCGTCATTGGACATTGTGTCGTTTCGCCAGCTCGACGCCACTGCGCGCATGGTCAACAGGCCGGAGCCTCTCGCAGTTCGGCACGGGCCGCCTCACACCGCGCTTCGAGCCACTGCCGCCAGACATTCAGGCCCTCGCGGGTGGTACACGAAACCTCGATAATTTCCATTCCGGGATGAACGCGCCGCGCGTTCTCGCGCACCAGCTCGATGCGAAATGGCACATAAGGCAAAAGATCGATTTTGTTCAACACCAGAACCGCCGATTTGAAGAAAATAGACGGGTATTTCAGTGGCTTGTCTTCTCCTTCCGTCACGCTGAGCACAACGATCTTGGCCGCCTCGCCGAGATCATAACTGGCTGGACAGACCAGATTGCCGACATTTTCGATGAGGAGCAAGTCGAGATCTTCCAGCCGCCACGCGGCCAGCGCGCGCTCGATCATGCGGGCATCCAGATGGCAGGCGCCGCCCGTGGTGATTTGCTGCACCGGAAAGCCGGAGCGCGCCAGTCGCCGGGCGTCGTTGTCGGTCTGAATGTCGCCCGTCAGTACGGCCACGCGTGTGACCGGTGCGAAGCTCTCCAAGGTGCGCTCCAGCAGCAACGTCTTCCCGGCCCCCGGTGAACTGATCAGGTTCAGGCATAGGATGCCGCGCTCGCGGAAACGCTCCCGCAGCTCGCCGGCAATCCGGTCATTCTCGCTCAGCACCTTCCTCTCGAGCGGTACACGGTTCATGGTTCCTCCATTTCCAGGTATGCCAGTTCCAGTTCATCGCCGCCGGTGCATTCGGTTTCGAAGGCGCCGCATTTCGGACAAGCAAACTGGTAATCGATCACGCGGAAGGTAATCCCGCATGCGGGACAGCGATGCAGCCGCGGCCGGGTCTGAATCTCCAGGACCAGGTGTTGCCACTCGGTCCCCGCCGTCATTGCCTCGAAGCTGAAGGCGAGGGCTTCGGGATCGACGCCCGCCAGTTCACCCACGGTGACGGCAACCTTACGGACCACGGCTCCGGGGTGGCGCGCGGCTTCCGTCTGCACCGCCTCGAGCACGGAATTGGCAATTCCCAGTTCGTGCATCGTCTATCTCAGCAGATCCGGGGCGCCTGCGCGCCCAGCGAATGCCGCCGGTAGTGGTAATAAGCCGCGCATGCGCCTTCGGTGGAAACCATGGGAGCGCCCATGGGGTTCTCCGGCGTGCAGGCAGTGCCGAAGACCGGGCAGTCGGTGGGCCGCTTCAGACCCTGTAAGACTTCGGCGCTGATGCACTCGGCCGGCTCTTCCGCCGTGATCTCGCCGACTCCGAAGATCCGCTCGGCGTCATAAGCGGCGAACTCCTCCCGCAGGCGCAACCCGCTTTGCGGAATCAGTCCGATGCCGCGCCATTTGCGGTCGCAGACTTCGAGTACCTGTTCCACAATGCGCTGGGCAGCTAGGTTGCCCTCATAGCGCACCGAACGGACATATTGGTTCTCCGCCGCCGCACGCCCTTCTTCCAGTTGCGCCACCAGCATGTCCACGGCTTCCAGCAGGTCGGCGGGCTCGAAGCCGCCCACCACGATCGGCACATGAAAGTCGCGGCAGAGCGCCTCATACTGCCAATAGCCCATGACCGTGCAAACGTGCCCCGGCGCGATGAACCCCTGCACCTGGTTGTGCGGCGACCCGAGCAGCAGCCGCATGGCCGGCGGGACCAGCACGTGCGAAACCAACATGGAGAAATTATGCAGGCCCTCCCGGCGCGCCTCCCACACGGCCATGGCGTTGGGCGGGGCAGTGGTTTCAAATCCGATGCCGAAAAACACCACTTGCCGCTGAGGCAGCGCGCGCGCCAGTTTCACCGCTTCCATCGGCGAGTAGACGATGCGGACGTCGCCGCCGGCGGCTTTGACCCGCAACAGGTCGGAATTGGAGCCCGGCACGCGCAGCATGTCGCCATAGGAAGCGAAGGTGACATCGGCGCGCGATGCGATCGCGATGGCTTTGTCGACGACCTCGAGGGGCGTAACGCACACCGGACATCCGGGGCCATGCACCAGGCGGATGCAGGTGGGAATCAGCTCATCCAGCCCGTACTTCATGATGGTGTACGTCTGGCCCCCGCAGATTTCCATCAGGTTCCAGGGCCGCGTGGTGCGCCGCGCAATCTGCGCCGCCAGCGTTTGGACAATGTGCTGGTCGCGATATTCATCGATGTATTTCATGGCATTCCCGGCTCCGGCTGTTCGGCATCGCCCAGTTCTTCTGCGAGCAGACCCATGTCTTCCAGCAGCCGGTACGTGCGTGCGGCCTCTTCCGCGTCCACGCGGCTGATGGCAAAGCCGACGTGCACCATGACGTAATCACCCACCTGAGCTTCGGGAACGAAGTTCAAGTAAGCCTGGCGGACAATCCCGCCGAACTGCACCTTCGCGATCCGGTTGCCGTCGCGCTCTTCGGCCTCGATGATTTTACCCGGCACTGCCAGACACATACTTCATTCCTTCCCGTTGTTCCCCGGTTGGGCCACTGCCGCGACGCCCTTCGGGGCCCGCTGGTAAAAACAATTGCGTGGGACGAGCTGGCGCACCAGACAGCGTTCCCGGAAGTAGATTCCACATTTAAGACAGAGTTCCTCCGGATTCGAGGTGTGATCCACGATATCCGCCGACAACCGGTCCAGCAATTCCGCCGCGCGCCGCAGTTCTTCCGGGGGGAACTGGACGAAGACGCTCTGGAGCTTGCTCTGGCGGGCGTTCTCATAAACCGCCAGCAGCCGCCGGCTGGTCCGGGTGAGGTGGAGGTGCATGACGCGCCGGTCTTTCTGGTCCTCCGTGCGGCGCAGCAGATCGCGCCGTGCGAGGCGGTCGACCGCCTTACTGGCGGCCGCATTGCTGACCCGGAGAAACGAAGCCACGTCGCCGAGCGTATAGGAATCCGTCATCGCCACCAGCTTTAGCAGCTTCATTTGCGAGGCCGTGACCTGCCCTTCCGCCGCTTTCTCCAGCAGCCGCTGCTCGATAATGTCGGTGACGGCGGACGCGAAAACATGCGCGCTTCCCAGGAAATCGTCGATCTCTCTCAAACCGCGGTTGCGCGTCATACGGATCTTTTCATGCAGAAATATTTTCCTCAGTTAAACGACGTCCGGGGCACAAGTCAGTCCCGAACGGCCTCACCCATCCTTCATTCCCTCTCTTTGCCGGAAGCAATCACCCGGGCCGCAGCCACCGGTTGGCGATCCAGGTGATGGCGGATCACTCCGTGACACCAGTCGCAGCCAATCGCGCCATCCCGCACGTGCTGGCGGTGAATGGCGGCCGTGCCGGCGCGGAGCAGGTCCTCGGAGCGCTCCAGGTGGCAATGCCGGCACTGGCGCTCTTCCACCGCCACGGATCCGCGCGACAAACCGGCATGGCAGCCGGCGCAATCGTCGCCCGGCGTAACTCCGGCGGCCGCGTGGTCAAACCGGTCGGTGCCGGACCCAGAGGGCGCCCCGCCCTGCGGAACGGCATGGCAATTGACGCAGCCCACACCGGCAATCGACGGCCGCGGTTCGCCCACTGTCTTGAAATGGCAAGTGAAGCAGGCGTTGGTGTCAACGGCGAAATGGCTTTCGGGACCGACGTCGGTGTGGCAACTGGTGCAGCGCAATTCCGGCCCGCGCCAATTCCTGGCGGGCCCGCCCAAGCTCACCGCGGCGAACGTGCTCCCGAGATGCGTGGCGTGATTGAAGTAAAAGAGGCGGCGCGCATACCGGACGCCGGTCAATTCGCGGACGCTGTGGCAGCCGCTGCGCAGACAGGTCTCGTCGCTCACGCGGGCGGCGGGTTTCGACGCCGGCGCTCCGGTCATGGAGATGACCAGTTGCGAAAAGCCCTGCATCTTGGCTTTCGCAAAGCCACGCACACCCGGCTCGTAGTGGCAAGCCGGACAGCCGATTTCGGATTTGGCGTGGGGAGAGGATTTCCAGTCGCTGAAATAGGAGTTCATCTCGTGGCAGCTTCCGCAGAAAATCGGATTGGAGCTGGTGGCGACGCCCCAGCTTCCGAATGTCGCCACGCCCAGCAGAACCACCGGGAACGAGTAGAGAAAACGATGCCGCCATTGGGGAGCCGGCAGGAACAGCGTGGGCCGGCGGAACCGCATGAGATTGCGCGACACGGCGGCCAGGAAGATCAGTCCCAGCAGAGCCGTTCCCCATAGAAAGAAGGCCACTAGGTGGCGGCCGAACAGATCGGCCGAATTCTGGACGAAGTGGTAAGCCAGGATTGCCAGGGTGAGCGTGGCGCAGTAGATGAATATCTCGCGCTCCGTCGCCATCATCAGCGCGAGCCATACTGCCAGCGCCACCAGCAGCACGATCCGCGCCGCGGCCGGAACCGCCACCGGTCCCAACACGAAGAAGCTTGCTGCGACGGTGATGGCGATCGCAGCGGCGTAGAGCGCCCACGCGCCTCGCATATCCCGGCCGGCCTGTCGCCAGCGGCCGAGGAGCACCAGGACCAGCGCTATCGGTATCAGGAAGGCGATGTGGTTACCCGCGGTGACCGGCGCTAAGGCCGGGAGAAACTCGTAAATCGCAAAGGCTCCCGCCAGGCCTGCGCCGGCGAGAAAGACGTGCCCGGCTCCGTAATAGCTCAACAGCAAATACAAAGTGAGATAAGCCAGCCCGCTCATCCAACCGATGGTGGCCATTTGTCCGAACGGCAGCGCCAGCAGGATCGCGGCCCCGGCCACCGCGCCCGCGGCAGCCGATAGGTCCAACGGCAGCGCTTCGCGGCTATTTCCGCGCCGCCTCAGCCAGATCGCGATAGCGGAGAGTGCCGCGGCCACCATAAGAAACAATGGCAGCGAGAGCAGCGCCCAGCCCACCGCCAATAACTCCAAGTAGAAGGCGGCGACGGCGCTCGCCGCGGCGGCATAGACATACCGCCAGGCGCCATGGCGTGCCGCCACCCAGGCATAGAGCAGCGCGTAAACCAGCAACGCGAAAGCCGCCGGCGCATAGAGGTGTTGCCAGAGCAGCACGCCTGCCGCGCTTATCGCCAGCAACGCGCCGATGCCCTCCAATGCCCAGGCGAAAGCGGGGTCGCGGCGGCTGGCCGATCCTCGCGCAACCAGGACGAAGGCCACCGGCCACAATGGGGCTAACCAGGCACCGACCGCTTGGTAAGGCGAGAACAGGGCCAGTGACACGCCCACCGAAACGAACCACATGAAATACAGGAGCTGAGACCACCGGCTGGCACGCTCCGATAGCCTGTACGCAGCGGCAGCCCAAGCGAAGCCCAACACCAGGTAGGGAAGGGCCAGCCACTCGCCGCGCACGCCCAGCAGCCATTCCGCGACGCAGAGCCAGAAGGCCAGCGCCACCGGAATCGAAAACAGGACGGAAACCTCGCGCACCACCAGAAACGCGATGGCGCTCACGAGAATCAGCGGCAGCCCCAATTGCGCAGCCCGGAGTGGGTCGATCGGATTGCCCAACGGGTAGATCAGGGCTGCCGCAATCGCGCCCACACTGGCCACCTCGTACAAAGAAAGCCGGCAGGCTTGTGTCACGCTCTTCCGCAACAGCCAGGCGGTGGCCAATACCACCAGAACCGCGCCGGCGCCGGCGGCCAGATCCACGGGAGAACCGGCCGCCGCCAACCGGCGTTCCACCAAAAAGTAGGCCAGGATGAGAAAAATGCCGGCCTGGTAGGCATAGTAATTTCGCCGGACGAATAGCTTGGGCTGCTGCCGGTACGCCCAAAGAAGACTGATGAGACCGAGGCTCAGAGCGCCCAGGGCCAGCCGAAGGCCGGCCGGAAACCGCTGCACGGCAATGTAGGCGAGAGCCGCCAGTGGTGCCATGCGCCCCAAACCCGCGACGAGGCGCGCCGCCGCCACACCGATGAGGCTTCGGCTGCCTTGCGCCAGCCGCGAACCCGTGGCCGCAAACACAAATGAGAACACCGCGAGATAACCGACCGCTGGTGCGATTGGCGTCCAGCGATCAAACAGCGCCTGGCCCAAAGGGCACCCCGCCAGCGCCAGGGCGATTCCAGCGCCAAACAGCGGCAGCAGGCGCGGCAGTGCCGCGGGATGGGGTCCCAGGATGTCCGGCTGCTTGGGGCGGCTCAACGCCAGCGCCAGGTGCAACCAGATGGTGGAGGCAACCAGATATCCGAAAGGTATCAGGGTCGGGCCCGCCGCCGCGGTCCCCATATATAAAAGATAGGCGCCCGCCGCCAGCAGGGCTCCGGTTTCCAGCCGCGGCAGGGCCGGCCCATCCGCCCGGCGATAAAACAGGCCCCAGATCAGTAGCCCTGCGGCCGTCGCCAGCAGCACCGCGAGTTGCGGCCTCCAATAGAGAAAGACCAGGAAAGCCCCGCTGCCCAGCAGAACCATGGCGAGCGAATGTAGGGTTTTTCCCGTGGCGCGGAAGCGAAACCACGCATAGGCTCCGAAGCCGGCGAGCGCCAGCGCGGTGGCTAGGGGCGCCTGGTGGGAGAACCACGCGAGCCGGAAGAGGATCCACACCGCCATGGCGCCGATCAGCACTCCGTTAGCGCCGTACAGAGCCTGGCTCGCGCGTTCCGGCCGCTGGAGTAAATTCCGGCTGGCGATGGTGTAAATGACGGCCAGCGGCAAGAGGGCAAAAAGCGGCTGTAACGCCGGAGCGATCCCCATGCCATGCAAGAGGAGGTGATACGCCAAAACCACGAGCAGCGCGGCGGGATACAGAAACTGCCGCTCGCCCGTGATGCGCGCCGCTGTGTAGTACGGGAAGGCAAAAGCCGCCAGCAGCAGCCCTGCGATAAAAGGATGGGCGCCCAAATACTGGTTCGCGCCGGCCAGCAACAACGCGACAAACAGCATTGCCAACAGATGACCGGCCTGAATCACGCGCTTATTGGGCATGGCTCACCTCCAGGGCGGGTTCGATGCCCGCCGCATCGAAATACTCGCGCGCCACCCATCGGGCCGCCTCCGGCACCGCGCGCCGAACCGGTTCGGACAATCCGGGACAGATTTCCGCGGGCAAGGGGCCGGTTTGGCAGGCGAGCACTCGCACTTCGACGCCGGTCTGCTGCTGCAGTTCGCGCAGCAGGTTGGAGGTGGGCATCTGATGCATGGAAAAATCGTCCAGTTTAACCGCGGGGATGTCGGCCGGGTCGATTTCGAACCATTCACCCGGCTCCCGCCCGAAATCCACCGCGTCCACAATCAGCAGCCGTCGCGGGCGCACCGGGCTGAGGCAAAGCGTGAACAGCAGCTTGCGCACGCCCGTTCCGGCATCCAGGAGGCAAACAGCGCCGGGCACGTCGAAGTGCGTCTCGAGGTATTCGGCCAGCGCGCACCCGAAGCCGTCATCGCCGAAGAAAACGTTGCCGCAGCCGAGGATCAGCGCCGGCTTCGAGCAAAAATCGGGAATCGCGTCTTCTTCCATATCTGCCATGACAGCCTCCGGCGCCGCGCGGCGCTAGTTTGCGAGCGTATCGAGCAAGCTGCCCTTCGCGTCGATGATGTCCAGCTTCACCGACAGCTTTCCGTCCAGCCGGTGCGTGGCGCATGAGAAACACGGGTCATAGGCGCGGATGGCCATTTCTACCGTGTTCAACATTCCCTGATCGTATTTGCCATCGTGGATCAGGCTTTTGGCGGCCTGCGTCACCGACAGGTTGATAGGAGCGTTGTTATGAGTGGTCCCGACGATAAGGTTCATGTTGGTGATCATGCCGTCGGCATCGGTCTCGTAATCGTGGATCAGCGTGCCGCGCGGCGCTTCCGTGCAACCTACTCCGCGCGCGGCGCGCGGGGTCACTTTCACGCGGGTCTCCAGGCTGGTGATGTCCGGATCGTCCAGCAGGCGGATGGCGTTCTCGGCGTTATAGAGCAGCTCGATCAGGCGGGCCCAATGATACAGCAGGGTGAGCTGCGCCGGGCGGCCGAACTTGCTCCGGAATTCCTCCAGCTCGGCTTGCGCCAGCGGGGTGTCGATGAAGTCGCAAACGTTGAGGCGAGCCAGGGTGTTGGCGCGGTACAGCCCCGGTGCGTTATCTTCCAGCGCGAAGCCGCCGCGCTTTTTGGCATACGGGAACTTCAGGTAGCTCCACGGCTCGATGTGTTCCCCGATGAATTCGGTGTAGCGGTCATACGGAAAGTCTTCGAACGAGCCGTCGCTTGCCATCAGGCGCAGCTTTCCGTCATAGAGATTGAGAGCGCCGTTGGCTTTGACGGTTCCGATGAACCCGCTGGTAATCACGCCCAGCGACTTGACCACGTCGAGGTACTTGGGGAACACGTTCTCCTTGGCGAAGGCGATAGAGAACTTGGCCAGATCGAGCGCCTCATCGGCCATCTTGCGCAAGTGGTCGCGTTCGTCTTTTGCCAGCGGCTTGCTGAATCCGCCGGGAACCGCGGCTTGGGGGTGGATCGGCTTGCCCGCCAGGATCTCCAGCATTTTGGCGCACATGTGCCGCACGCGGACCACGCGCCGGGCCACCTCCGGCGCGGCCTGCAATACGCCGATGACGTTGCGCACCGAATAATCGGCATCCGGGCCCAACAGGAAGTCGGCCCCGGCTAGAAAATAGAAGTGCAGGATATGCTCTTCCATGTACGCGATGCTGTTGCACAGCTCGCGCAGCTTGGCCCCGGCGGGCGGCGGCTCGACCCCGAAGACAGCGTCGCAGGCCTTGGCCGCCGCCAGGTGATGCGACCACGGGCAGACGCCGCAAATGCG
>JBEKKO010000116.1:0-16098 GCA_050010695.1 Bryobacteraceae bacterium | reverse complement strand
ATGGAGTGATACCCCATCGAGGCTCCCCGTCGCTCAACGGCCTGCAGGATCGCCGCCTCTCCCACGGCTCAAATCCACTCCAATGCGCAAAGTCCTGTTTCGCGCCATTTCCGAAACCGCTGACAGGGACCGTGCGCGGCTTGACAAACCAGTAGTTTAGATTTAATCTAAATTTATATTGTGTCTAGTATGAGCGTCGAGTTGCGGCAGGCCTTTCGCGCGGCGGATGTGCGGCCCACCGTTCAGCGCTACGCGGTGCTGCAGCACCTGGCGCGGCATGGCGTCCATGCGACGGCGGAGGAGATTTTTCGGGCCGTGAACCGCCAGGATCCGCGGGCGTCGCGGGCCACGGTCTATAACAGCCTGAAATTCCTCACCCGCGCGGGGCTGGTGCGGGAAGTGATTTCGGAGGGGAAAGCCGCCCGCTTCGACGCCAGCCTGCATCCGCACCATCATTTCGTATGCGAGCGCTGCGGGGAAGTGGAAGACATCGCCTGGTTCGAACTCCCGGCCGCGGGGAAACAGGCGCTGGGAACGCGCCGGGCGCGCAGTTTCGAGGTGGTGTTCCGCGGCGAATGCGGGAAATGCGGTGGTTCACGACCACCGACAGGAGAGATGACATGAGTCTGGCGGGAAAGCAGTGCAAGCCGTGCACGGGCGGAGTGCCGCCGCTGCAGGGCGAAGAGCTGGCGCGGCTGCAAGCGCAGTTACAAGGTTGGCAAGTGGTGGGCGGACATCATTTGCAGAAGATGTTTGCGTTTCCCGACTTCCGTGCGGCGCTCGAATTCGTCAACCGGGTCGGAGAGCTGGCTGAGCGGGAAGGCCACCATCCGGACCTCTATCTGGCTTGGGGACGCGTGGAAGCCAAAATCTGGACCCACAAAATCGACGGCCTGACCGAGAGCGATTTTATTCTGGCGGCCAAGATCGACACCGTATTCAAGATTTGAGGAGAAACCACAGACATGTTCGGAGTTGGACAGAAGTTTCCTTCTTTCTCCGTGCAGGCGACGGTGAGCCTGGAGAAAGGCAAGACATTCGGCACCATCACCGGCGAGGATTATCCGGATAAGTGGAAGGTTTATTTCTTCTGGCCGAAGGATTTCACGTTCGTCTGCCCGACCGAGATCGCGGCATTCGGTAAGCTGAACAAAGATTTCGCCGACCGCGACGCGCAGGTGCTGGGGGGCAGCACGGATTCCGAATTCGTCCACCTGGCCTGGTGGCAGAGCCATCCGGACCTGAAAGCGCTGCCGTTTCCGATGCTGGCCGACATCAAGCGCGAGTTGTGCACGGCGCTGGGGATTCTGGACCCGCAGGAGGGAGTGGCGCAGCGGGCGACCTTCGTGGTGGATCCGCACAACGTGATCCGCTTCGTTTCGGTGAACGATCTATCGGTGGGCCGCAATCCGCAGGAGGTGCTGCGCGTGCTGGACGCGCTGCAGACCGACGAGTTGTGCCCATGCAACTGGCAGAAGGGCGAACAAGTGCTGAAGGTGAGCGTATAGGCCGCGCATGACCTATCAAGAAATGGTGGACTCCATTCCGGAGTATGCCAAGGATTTGAAGCTGAATCTGGGCAACGTGATGGAGCAGGGCGATCTGACGGCGCAGCAGGCCTGGGGGACGGCGGTGGCCTGCTCGCTGGCGGCGCGCAACAGGCAATTGTATGGGGCGGTGCTGGCCGAGGCTGGCGCCAAGTTGAGTCCGCAGGCGCTGTTCGGGGCCAGGGCGGCGGCGGCGGTGATGGGGATGAACAACATCTTCTACCGCTTCCGCCACTTTTCGAGCAACCCGAAATACAGTACACACCCGGCGCGGCTGCGTATGCAAAGCATCCGCACCCACGGAGCCGACCCGGCGGATTTCGAGTTGTGGTGCCTGGCGGTTTCCGCCATCAACGGCTGCCAGGTGTGCGTGGACTCACACGAGCAGGCGGTGCGGGAAAAAGGGCTGAGCGAGGAAACCGTGCTGGCCGCCATTCGCATCGCGGCGACGATTCACGCGCTGGCGGCGGTGGTGGGCGCGGACGCAGCTTGACGAACTCTCATCAAGGACGAGGCGCATCGGGCCGTTGAAAAAAACAGTTGGCAGGCGAAAGCGCCGGCCCCACTAGCTAGAACTTCGGCGGCAAAGTGGGACGGACGCTTTCGTCTGTCAACCCGCGCGGTTATTGGGAGGCGCCGGCTGCCCGCTTCAAGTCCCGATCAATTCTTTCTATGTAGAGGATGGTTTCGCGGTAGGGCGGAATTTGGTTATGATACTTCTCCAGGGCCTCGGGGCCGGCGTTGTATGCCGCCAGCGCGTGCCAGAGTTGTCCGTCGTATTTGAGCAGCAGATCGCGCAGGTATCGGGTTCCGGCATCGACGTTTTGGACAGGATCGGTCGGATCGACTCCGAAGTTCCGGGCCGTGAGTGGCATGAGTTGCATCAGTCCCACGGCGCCTTTCGGAGACAACGCCCGTGGGTCGAACCCGGATTCCGCAGCCATGACGCTGCGAACCAATTGGCGCGGCAGCCCGTACTTGTCGGCGGCGGCATCGGCCAATTGCTGCGGGGCCATTGGAGGGGTTGAATCCGGCTTTTGAGGTTCGGCCTGGGGCGCGGGTTCCGGCGCGGCCACGCCGTCCGGTTCGAAGCTGACGATAGCGGAGCGGTCGAGTTCCGCGTAGCCGTCGCCCGAATATAGGCGGACTTGAGAACCGGCAAGTTCATGGCCGTCCACGTGCAGACGTGATCCACTAGTGAAGACGGCGAATTCTCCCGCCCACCCGCAAGTGGCTGCAATCATCCAGACGATTGGCGCAAAACGCATGACCATCATATATATTGACGCAAATGAGGCTGCCGGCGTGCAGTTTCATGAGAATTTTTCCGATTTGTTATCGTAAAGGGAGCGCTTGGCGTTATGCCATTTCACATTCAACCGGTCCGGGAGATTCTGGTTCGCCCGGCCCTGCCGTCGTCGCTCTCCCGGATGACGGAGCTGGCTTACAACATTTTATGGAGCTGGGAGCCGTTGCAGCGCGCCCTCTTTAGGCGCCTCAACCCGGCGTTGTGGCGGGAGTGCGGGTACAACTCGGTGCTGATGCTGGGCCGGGTGTCGCAAGCGACGCTGGACAAGGCGGCTGCCGATCCCCGCTACCTGGCGCTGTACAAGTTGGCTTGCGAGGCCTTCGACGCTCACGTCAAGAAGGCGCCGCTGGCGGCGGATGGCAAGCTGATCGCCTACTTTTCCGCGGAGTATGGCCTGACCGAGTGCCTGCCGGTGTATTCGGGCGGTTTGGGCATCCTTTCCGGCGATCATCTGAAGTCTTCGAGCGACCAGGACTATCCGCTGGTGGGCATCGGGCTGCTCTATCAGCAGGGGTATTTCCGCCAGGCGTTGAATCCGGATGGGTGGCAGCAGGAGCGCTACCCGACCAACGATTTCTACACCCTGCCGCTGGTCCCGCTCAAGACTGCGGCGGGCCACGACCTGAAGGTGACGGTGCAGTTGCCCACCGGCGACGTGTATATCCAGGTGTGGAGACTGGAGGTAGGACGCATCGCTCTCTACCTGCTGGATACCAACATCCCGGAAAACGTGCTGCCGCAGGATCGCGACATCACCGATTCGCTTTACGGCGGCGACATCGATACGCGCATCCGCCAGGAGATCGTGCTGGGCATCGGCGGCATGCGGGCGCTGGAGGCCGTCGGTCTGCAGCCCACCGTGTTCCACATGAACGAGGGGCACTCGGCGTTCCTGGTGCTGGAGCAGGTGCGGCGGTACATGGGTAAGGATAAGCTGAGCTTCGAGGAGGCGCTGGAGGCAGCTCGCGCCAGCAACGTGTTCACCACCCACACGCCGGTGCCGGCGGGTATCGACCTGTTCGATCCCGGCATGATGTACCACTATTTTTCCGCGTACTGCAGCGAGATCGGCATCGACTTCAACCAGTTGATGGGGCTGGGAAGACGTAACCCGTACGACCGCGACGAACGCTTTTCGATGGCCGTGCTGGCGCTGAAGACGTCGGCCTACCGCAACGCGGTGAGCCGGCTGCACCGGCACATCTCGCAGGAAATGTTCCACGACCTGTGGCCGCAATTGCCGGTATGGGAAGTCCCGATCACCTCGGTCACCAATGGGGTTCACGCGCCGAGCTGGCTGAATGGCGACCTGGCCGGGCTATACGACCAGTATCTGCAGCCGGACTGGCGCGAGCGGTTCAACGACGCCTCGATTTGGGAGCAGGTGAAAGACATTCCCGACGAGGAGCTGCTGGAAGCGCACCGGCGGCGGAAGCGGCGCCTGGTTGCCTTCGTGCGGGAACGGCAGAGCTCTTCGGCGGTGCGGCGGCAGGCCGCGGTGGCGGAAGTGCGACATTCGAGCGAAGTGCTGGATCCCAACGCCTTCACCATCGGTTTTGCGCGCCGGTTCGCCACCTATAAGCGCGCCACGCTGTTGTTTCGCGATGTCGAGCGGCTGAAGCGCATCCTGCTCAACAAAGACATGCCGGTGCAGATTGTGGTCGCCGGCAAGGCGCACCCGAAGGATCAGCCGGGCAAGACCTTCATTCGCGAGATTGTCCAGCTTTCGCGCGATCCGGAGCTGTGGAAGCACCTGGTCTTCGTGGAAGATTATGACATGAAGGTGGCCCGCGAGCTGGTGCAGGGCGTGGATCTGTGGGTGAACAATCCGCGGCGCGGCGAAGAAGCGTGCGGCACCAGCGGCATGAAGGCCGCCATCAACGGCGTGCTCAACCTCAGCATTCTGGACGGCTGGTTTGACGAAGCCTACGAACACTCGGGCGGCTGGGCGATCGGCGAGCGCGAACCGTACTCGGAGGACCAGGACGCGCTGCACGCCAGCGCCATCTGCTATCTGCTGGAAAACGAGATTGTGCCGATGTTCTTCGAGCGGCGCGAGCAGGCCCCGCGCGATTGGGTGCGCCGCATGAAACAATCGCTGATGTACATTACCCCGCAGTTCGATTGCCGGCGCATGGTGAAAGAATACATGGATCAGTTGTACCAGCCGGCTCACGAACAGCACCTCCGCACGGTGGCCGGGCAATTCAGCCTGACGCACGAAAGGGCGCGTTGGAACGCGCGTGTGCGTGAGGTGTGGGATCGGGTACGGTTCGTCGATTCCGGCGACGGTCCGACCGGCTCCTGGATCAGCGGCAAGCCGATACCGGTGCGCGCCACCATCGACCTGGCCGGGTTGCAGCCGGCGGACGTGAGAGTGGAACTGGTGATGGGCCGGGTGAGCAGCAATGGACATCTGGAGGAAACCGAGGTGCTGGTGCTGCCGGTGTTCGAGCAGCAGGGCGCCGCGACCGTATTCGGCAAGGAGATTCTGCCCGATCGCACCGGCCGGCTTGGCTATTCCCTCCGGGTCAGCCCGAACCATTTTGACGACCCGCTGACTCGGCCCTGCACCAACCTGTTGAAGTGGAGTTCGGGCGGGTAGCGATCGAGAGTACTTGGAAGCCCGGCAGAACTGGTATTACTTTTTATCTTGAGGGGGGATGCAATTGCACCCCGTTCCGTGGTATGTATGAGTTTAGGCATTGGCGGGAGGCCGAATCTGTTCGGCACGCAGTTGGATACTCGCCCCAGCCCCTCTAGTAATCCCACGTCGCCCACCTGGCCCATGGACCGGCCTGCGGCGGACGTGGTTTGAGTTGGAATTCGCCCGAAAAAGCCGATTCGACAATCGAAAGCTCTCTTCTCCCGCAAATACGGAGTAAATCTCCATGGACAGTGATCGCAAATACAGACAACACGGGTACATGGACTCGGACCGCGACGGCAGGGGTCCCCGGGACGGCAGTCCCAAGCCGCAAGGTCCGCGTCCCCCCATCGACGTGACCGGCCCCCGCTTGCCGCGTCTGGTTCAACACGTGGCGGCCTCCCGCTGCTATAACTGCTCGACGGCACTGCCGGAAGGAACCGACTTCAACGGCGCGTGCCCGAAGTGCAATGCAGCGCTGCACTGTTGCAAGCAGTGCTCGCACTTCGAGCCGTCCATGCGCTTTCAATGTTTGAAGCCGATCCCAGTGCGCATCCCGCTGAAGGACGGGGCCAACGAGTGTAGCCTGTTCACGCCGCGGGTGACGGTGGCGCGCGAAGGAACCTCGAACGGCTCGGGGGCGCAATCCTCGGGGCCCGCCGGTCCACCCGTCCCGCGCAACCCGGAAGACGCGCGCAGCGCCTTCGACAAGCTGTTCAAGAAGCTGTAACGTGGCGCACGCAGTTTTGTGGGGCAGGTTGACAACCTGCGGGCCGATTGTCAATCGATCCAGCCGGGCGGCGAGCCCGGCCGCGCACCGGAGTTCAGAATCCAATCCCGAAGTTCCCCGGCCGCCAGATCCCTCACCGGCGCCGGTCGCCTAACGAAAGAGGCGCGAATTGTTGATGCGATTTCTGATCGCTCTGATGCGCGGGTTGCATGGCGTCATCGGCATCAGCACACCGCCTCCCGAACAAGAACGCTTCTACGTGTTTGTCTGGCTGGCCATCGGTATGCTGATGGTGCTGTTCTTTCTCGTCATGCTGTGGGTGATGCAATAGGGGAAGGCAAAGCGAGCCACCAAGCGGCATGACTAAGCTCGGCCGCGCACCATCGTTCTTTTGCCGCCGTATTACGATGCACCGGCAGAGGGCGTCCGTTTTCAGAACGGCACGTCGTCGTCGGTGATGCCCTGGCCCATGTCGTCGGGCGGAGCGGAGGGCGCGGCTTGCGGGCGGGCGGCTGCGCGAGGCATCGAGACCACGCGGTCCGAATCGCCGCCGCCTTCGCGGGCGCCTCCGCCGAGAAGCACCAGGCTGTTGGCGTCGCAGATCACTTCGGTGATGTACTTCTTCTGGCCTTCCTTGTCCTCATAACTGCGGGTTTCGATCCGGCCTTCCAGATAGATCTGCTTGCCCTTCAGCAGGAAGTTGGCGACGTTCTCCGTCTTCCACATGACGACGTTGTGCCAGTCGGTGATGTCTTTCCACTCGCCGGTCTGCGCGTCTTTCTGGCGCCGGCCGGTGGCGAGCGAAAACTTGGAAATCGAGATGCCGCTGGCCGTGAATTTGGTCTCGGCGTCTTTGCCGAGATTGCCGAGCAATATGACTTTGTTGACGCTTCGAGATGCCATCTTATCCTGAACTGTATCACAACCAGCGGCGGCAGACACCGGGCAAGCCGGCGGCGAGGACCGCCGGCGCTCGCCGGGCCACCGCGCAAGGGCTACTGCACCACATGAGCGGTCAGCACCACGAACAGGGCCTGGTCGTGCGATACGCCAATCCGCCCCACCACCACTTTCTGGCCTTCCTTCACGTCGACGCTCGCGTTGAGCTTCAAATTGTTTTCAATGGCAGGCCAATGGATGGTCGCTAGCATGCCGTCCAGCCGCACCGTCGCTCCATCTGGAGCCAAACTGGCGGCGTGAATACCAAATTGAGTCGTGACCGATCCGTTGTTCACTGTTCCGCCCTCGCTCCTGGTATCCGCCTGTTCGCCGGTTCGCGTGCGCAGCTCGATCAGATCCATCTGCCGGTAATTCTTGAATGGAAACGCGGCCTTGAGCTGTGCCACCACGTTCTCCAGTTCCTTGGGAATGGGGCCGCCCACGTCGTGTTCGGCGTCGGTACCCACGATCAGGTTGACCGTCAGCTCGATGTTCTTGGGCGCAGCCGACGGCACATCCAACTGCTTGACGGCATCTTCGATCACCGCCATCGCGCCTTTTTCCGCCGTCACGGCAATGGCGCGCATCTGGGTATTCTGGTCTGCCGAGCCCCCCAGCGCGCGCACCAAGTTCACGACTTGCACGGGGTCGGCGTACTTCAACACGAAGAGTTTTTCCACGGGGGCGGCCTTCCTCGCCAGCCGCTCTTCCATCATCCGGTTCATCACCTCGTCGGACACGGCGGGTTTCGATTGAGTGCTCTTGTTATCCTGCGCCGCACAAGACACGGCGGCGAGCATCAATACGGCAGCGATTCGTTTCATCGTTCTTCTCCTTTTTCTTCGAATAGCCAATAGATCACCACGTTCGGATCGGCGGTCGCCAGTTGCACCATGCGCACCGGGGAATCTTCGACGGCGGCCGTAAGAATCGGTTCGACCCGCCGGTTGACAGACGAAAGCGTCTGTCCCACTTTGCCCACTTTGCCGAGTGGGGCAGGCGCGTTCGCCTGCCAACCGATTCTTTTGCGACTTTTGAAGGGGCGGTTGCTTCCGCGCTCGCGCGGCGCAGGGCGTTCGACTTTCGGCGCGACGGCCACCAGCCGCGGCAACTCCGGCACCGGCATCGCGGCCGGCCTCATCACCCCAAAGACCACCCACGCCGCCGCCGCGGCGACAGCCAGCCCAGCCGCCCCGGCCCACGTCCACACCACACGCTGGCGCGGCGGTGTCGCCAACTCCGCCAGCACGCGCCCGCGCACCGCTGCGTAGTGCTCCGCCGCGAGCGGTTCCGCGTGCGCTTCGCGCAATCCATCCAGGCCCGAACGCAACTCCGCAGCCAGGGCGCTACACGCCGCACACCGGATCAAGTGCCGCTCCACGGCGGCCGCCTCGTCCGTTTCCAGGTCGCCACCGGCAAAGAGCGCGACCCGCTCGTCCCAAATTGCACAACTCATAAGCGCCTCCGCGAATAACGCTCCACAAAATCCCTCATCTTCAACCGGGCCTTCGAAATCTGCGAGCGGACGGTGCCCACGCTGGATCCCAGCACGCCCGCCACGTCGGCGGTCGAGAGCCCTTCCATGTCGCGCAGCACCACCGCCGCGCGTTCCTTTTCGGAAAGCATCCGCAGGCTGCGCAGCAGCAGCGCTTTCCGCTCGGCCTCGTCCGCGCGCTGCTGCGGATCGCCGCCGGCGGCAGCCAGTTCCGCCGCGTCATCCACCGGTACCGTGCTCGGCCGGCGCCGACGCGCATCGTGGCACACATTCACCGTCACCCGGTAAAGCCAGGCGGCCAGGTTGCCCGTGTCGAGCTTGGCGAGGTTGCGGTACAGCCGCAGGAACACCTCCTGCGAAGCGTCCTGCGCGTCCTCGAGATTGCCCGCCAGACGATAGGCCGTCCCCAGCACCAGGCGCTCATGGCGGCGCATCAGCAGATCGAATGCCGCCCGGTCGCCGGCGCGGGCGGCTTCGAGCGTGCTGTCCCGGCCTTCCGGCTCGTCGCCCGCTTCCACCGCCGCCAGTGCCAGAGTTTTCATCCTCTATCTGATAAACTCCCGGCGAGCCCAAAGTGTGGATGCGATTTTGTGTCGAACCACGGTACACTGGCCCCTAGACCTTTCCATGACCACCACCTCGCCCGACGCGCAACCTTCCCACGCCCAGTACGACACCCGGTTTTTCGGCCACCCGCGCGGCCTGGCCACGCTGTTCTTCACCGAGATGTGGGAGCGCTTCAGCTACTACGGCATGCGCGCCATCCTCATTTATTACATGACCGACAAGATCGTCAAGGGCGGTCTGGGCTTCAACGACGACAAAGCCGGCGCGGTCTACGGCCTCTATACCGCCATGGTCTACCTGCTGTGCCTGGGCGGCGGATGGGTGGCGGACCGCATTGTCGGTCAACAGCGCGCCGTGCTGCTGGGCGGCCTGTTCATCGCCGCCGGCGAGTTTTGCCTGATGGGGCCAAGCGAGGGCGCGTTCTACCTGGCGCTGGTGCTGTTGATGGTGGGCACGGGGCTGCTCAAAGGCAACGTCAGCACCATAGTTGGACAGCTCTACCGGCAGGGCGATCCGCGGCGCGATTCCGGCTTTTCTATTTTTTACATGGGGATCAATATCGGTTCGTTGATTTCCCCCATCTTCTGCGGCTGGGTGGGAGAGCGGATCAGTTGGCGGCTGGGCTTCGGGCTGGCCGGCCTGGGGATGCTGGCCGGCGTGATTCAATATGTGCTCGGCGCCAGGTACCTGGGCGATGCCGGCCGCAATCCCGCATCCACCGGTAATGCCGCGGGGGACGCCCGGCAGCGGCGCAACGCCATATGGGCCGTTGGCGCGGGCCTGGCGGTGTTTGCACTGCTTGGCATGCTGGGCACCACCGGCGTGATCCCTTTCACCGCCTCGCTGGTTTCCGATTCGCTGGGCTGGGCCTTGCTGAGCATCTCGGTGGTGGTGTTTACGTGGCTGATTTTCTCGCGCACCTGGACGTTGGAAGAGCGCAAGCGCTCCGCGGCCATTCTGGTGCTGTTCGTGGCGTCCGCGATTTTCTGGGCGTCCTTTGAGCAGGCCGGCTCGTCACTCAGCCTGTTCGCCGAACGCAGCACGGACCGCCACATCTTCGGCTACGAATTCCCCGCGAGCTGGTTTCAGTTCGTGCAGCCGATCTTTGTGATCCTGCTGGCCCCGGTTTTCGCCTGGCTCTGGCTGTGGCTGAACCGCCGCCATGCCGAGCCGTCCAGCCCCGCCAAGTTTTCGATGGGCCTGCTGTGGGCCGGCCTGGCGCTGGCCATCCTGGTTCCCGCGGCCATGATGTCGGCGCACGGCGCACTGGTATCGTCGTGGTGGCTCACCGGCACGTATTTTCTCCAGACGCTGGGCGAGATGTGCCTGAGTCCGGTGGGATTGAGCGCGATGACTAAGCTGGCGCCGGCGCGCGCGGCCGGTTTCATGATGGGGATCTGGTTCCTATCGCTCAGCATCGGCAACTGGATGGCGGGTAAAGCCGCATCGCTCTACAGCTCGATTCCGCTGCCGTCGCTGTTCGGCATTGTGGCCGGCTGCACCATTGTCGCCGCGTTAGTGCTGGTGCTGCTGATTCGCCCCACCGTGCGGCTGATGTCCGGCGTGAACTGAAGATAATCCATTTTAGGGCAAGCTAAAGCATGCCCCACGAGCTAGAATAAAAGCATTCCCGCTTCCCCCGAGAGCCGGGAGTGTGCCTGGGTTATAGGAGCGCAAAAGGAAAGAATGTCCTTCGTTCACCTGCATTGCCACACCGACTATTCGCTGCTGGATGGGGCGTGCGATATCGAGCAGTTGATGCAGCTCGCCGTCGAGCAGAAGATGCCGGCGGTGGCCATGACCGATCACGGCAACCTGTTCGGCGCGGTGAAGTTCTATAACGCCGCGCGGAACGCCGGCGTGCATCCCGTGATCGGCTGCGAAATGTATGTGGCGCGGCAGGGCCACAAGTCGCGCTCCGAAGGCGATGGCTATAACCACCTGGTGCTGCTGTGCGAAAACCAGGAGGGCTACCGCAATCTCATCAAGCTGGTTTCGACCGCCTACCTGGACGGGTTCTATTACAAGCCGCGCGTCGATCTGGACCTGCTGGCGCAGCATTCCAAGGGGCTGATCGCGCTCTCGGCCTGCCTGAAAGGCCACATCGCCGAGACGATTCTTTCCGACCAATACGACGAAGCCAAGCGGCTGGCCTTCACCTACGCCGATATTTTCGGCAAGGACAATTACTTTCTCGAAGTCCAGGACCATCACCTGGATCAGGACAAGCGGCTCACCCCGCAGGTGAACCGGCTTTCGCAGGAGACTGGGCTCAAGCTGGTAGTCACCAACGATTCCCACTACCTGCGCCGTGACGACGCGCGCGCACACGAGATCCTGCTGTGCATCCAGACCGGCAAAATGATGAACGACCCCAACCGGATGCGCTGGAACACCCCGGACTTCTATCTGAAAACGCGCGACGAAATGATGGAGCTGTTCGGCGAGCTCGAAGACGCGCTTGATCGCACCTGGGAGATCGCCCAGCGCTGCCACGTCACGCTCGAACAGATCAAAGAGCCGTTCCCCAAGTTCGACGTTCCCGAACGGCACACCACCGACACCTATTTCGAATATGTCGCGCGCCAGGGGTTTGAGAAGCGCCGGCCGCGTCTCGAAGCGATGCGCGCCAAGGGCGCCCTCAAGCACGATCTGGCGGAATACGTCGAGCGCCTGGACCGCGAAATCCAGATGATCCAGAAGATGAAATTCTCGGGCTATTTTCTGATCGTCTGGGATTTCATCCGCTACGCCCGCTCGAAGGGCATTCCGGTGGGGCCGGGGCGCGGCTCGGCGGCGGGCAGCCTGGTCGGATATTCGATGGCGATCACCGATATCGACCCGCTCCAGTACGGGCTGCTGTTCGAACGCTTCCTCAACCCGGAGCGCGTCAACCTGCCCGATATCGACGTCGACTTTTGCATGAACCGCCGCGGCGAGGTGATTCAATACGTCACCGAAAAATACGGCCGCGAGCAGGTGGCGCAGATCATCACCTTCAATACGCTGGGTGCGCGCGCCGCGATTAAGGATGTGGGCCGCGTGCTCGAAATCCCGTACGCGGACGTGGACAAGCTCACCAAGCTCGTCCCCAACGTGCTGAATATTTCGCTCGGAGACGCCATCAAGCAGGAACCGGGCTTCGCCGAGGCCCGGAAAGATCCGCGCATCGACGAGGTTCTGAAAGTCGCGCTGCGCCTGGAGGGCCTTTCGCGCAACTGCTCGGTGCACGCCGCGGGGGTGGTGATCTCGCCGCAGCCGCTCAGGGAACTGGTGCCGCTCTATAAAACGAACCGCGATGAAATTGTCACCCAGTTCGATATGAACGGCCTCGAGAAGCTGTCGCTGCTCAAGATGGATTTTCTTGGGCTGACCACGCTGACGCTGATCGAAGACGCCCTCCGCCTGATCAAGAAGCGGCACGGCGTGGACCTGGTCCCCGAGGACTTGCCGCTCGACGACGCGGCCACCTACGAAATCTTTTGCAAGGGTTTCACCAGCGGCGTGTTCCAGTTCGAATCGCAGGGGATGCGCGACATTCTGCTCCGCTACAAGCCGAGCCGGCTGGAGGATTTGACCGCGCTCAACGCGCTCTACCGCCCGGGGCCGATTCAGGGCGGCATGGTGGACGATTTCATCGAGCGCAAGTGGGGCCGCCGCGCCGTGCAGTACGACCTGCCGGAGCTGAAAGAGCTGCTCGAAGAAACCTACGGCGTGATTGTCTACCAGGAACAGGTGATGCAGATTTCCAACCGCCTGGCCGGCTATTCGCTGGGCGAAGCCGATCTGCTGCGCCGCGCCATGGGCAAGAAGAAGGCCGAAGCGATGGCCAAGGAGCGCGAGCACTTCGTGCAGGGCGCGGTGGCGCGCGGCTTCGCGCAGCGCAAGGTCGAAAAGATTTTCGACCTGATGGAGCAGTTCGCCGGCTACGGATTCAACAAGTCGCACTCCGCCGCGTACGCCTACCTGGCGTTCGTGACGGCGTACCTGAAAGCCCATTACCCGGTGGATTTCATGGCTGCGCTGCTCACTTCGGAAACCGGCAACACGGCCAAGGTGGTGAAGTACATCAACGAATGCCGCGCTATGGGCATCACCATCCTGCCGCCGGACGTGAACCAGTCCGAGTGGAGCTTCACGCCGGACGCGCAGGCGCCGGGCGGAATCGGCATCCGCTTCGGATTAGGCGCGGTGAAGAATCTGGGCCAATCCGCGGTCGAGGCCATCGGCCGCGCGCGCGAGCCGTTGGGCCGCTTCGGCACCATCCACCAACTCGCCGAAACAGTCGACCTGGGAGCCGTGAACCGGCGCATGATCGAGAGCCTGATTCGCGCCGGCGCGATGGATTCGCTCGATGGGACGCGGGCGCAGAAGTTCGCCGCCGTCGAAGGCGCCATGGAGGCGGGCCAGCGCGCCCACCGCGATCGCGAGAGCGGGCAAACCGGTCTGTTCGGCGAATTGATGGGTGGCGCGGAACCGCACGATCCGCCGCTGCCCAACGTCCCCGACTGGACCGAACAAGACAAGCTTGCCGGCGAAAAGGAGCTGCTCGGGTTCTGGGTGACCGGACACCCGCTGGATCGCTACCAGGAAAAGATCGCCGAGTTGGCCACCCATGACACCGGCAGTCTTGAAGGCCTTGGCAAGAACGCCGAGGTTGCCTTGTGCGGCGTGCTGCGCTCGATCACGCGCAAACGCAACAAGGAAGGCAAGCCCTGGGTGGCGCTGACCATCGAGGACCAGCAGGGGTCGGTGGACGCGATGGTCTTCGCGTCCAGCTTCGAACGGCTCGCCCCGCAGGTGGTGGAAGACCAGGCCGTGCTGGTGCGCGGCTTGATCCTGCCGGAAGAGAATGCGCCGCCCAAGGTGTCGGTGCAGGACATCATCCCGCTCGATGTGGCGCGCGTGGACATGCCGTCGGTAATTTCCATCCGCGTATGGCTGGGCCGCAACGGCGGAACGGATAAAGCCGCCGCCCTCGACGAGCTCTTCAAACGCAAGCCCGGCGAAACCCAGGTGCGCCTGCGTCTCGAAGCGCCCCGCGATTTCGCGGTGCTGCTCGACGTGCCGGCCAAGGTGCGCCCCGATAAAGAATTCCGCGCCGTCCTAGCAGCCATCTGCGGCGCCGAGTGCCTCGAGCGGGTGGCGGGCTGAGGACGGCGGAACGAACTTACCCATGCGCCGTCCGTAGGGCTGTGGGTCTGTTGAATGCGGGAGTGGGGCTACTTTCAAACTTTGGAAACGACATGGGCGCCACAGCTTACGTCCTGCTGAATTGTAACAGTGGCACAGCCGGAGATTCGAAAGAGCCCACAGCCACAACTTCGGTCTCCCGGTCGCCATCAACGACAATCGACGGCCTGCCGTCGAAGTGCTTCCAGAACAACTCGGCGCCGATCCCTTCGCGCCCACCTCCGATCCGCCCCGCATGCACCAGAAACAGCCGTCCCCTCTCGTCTTCGGCGACAGCGCCACCGATTCGCCTCTCGATTCCAGAGAGGGAAAAGTTGATCTCACAGCAGATCGGCACCATTTTGTTCTGCTTTGGATTCCGCGTGCCGAGGGCGTTCCAGTAGCGGCTCTTTTCGATAACGTCGCAGGCAAGCCAGATGCCCAAGGCCTCAGCCCAGTAGACTTTTCCCGGACCGCCGCCGGCCGCATGGTCGGGCAATATTCGACCGGACGGGACGGCGACACAATCCAGCCCTCTCGAAAACCGCCAACATTTATGTCGCACACTCGTGGCGGCGTGGCGCAAAGCAGGGCGCAAAGCAGGGTGGCGGGCGGACCTCCTTTTCAGGTAAACTCGAAGATTCAGCCCGCCAGCGCCGGTTTCTCCCTGGGTGCCAGAGGGCGCGTAGCTCAGTTGGTTAGAGCGCCTGCTTCACACGCAGGAGGTCACAGGTTCGAGTCCTGTCGCGCCCACCATTAAAATGCTTCCGATTCAGCAGTTTAATTCTGAGCTTCATTTCCTGCCCTGTCCTCAAAACCTTAAACTGTACCAAAACTGTATCAAAACCCCGTTTAGGCGCACTTCTCTGTATCAGAACTCCCCGCCTCGCTGGCCTTGCGATTAAGCTTGGTCAGCGCCTCCCGCTTCATCTGGAGTTTCATCTGCGAGTACTTCTTGAACACCTTGGCGTCCGTCTGCCGGAGAAGTTGCGTCACCCACTCGTCCGCGACACCGCCCGAACTCAGCCGTGTGGCGTAGGTGGAGCGGAGGTCGTAAATCCGAAAGTAGGGGACACCCGCTTTCCGCAGCGTACGCTCCCAGGTCTTCTTGAAATTCCCCTGCGACCTGTCCGGCTTCTTGGCGCTGGGGAATAACCAGGGCCCAGGGCCGGCGAGTTCGATCTGGCTGCGGAACGCTTCTACGGCAATGTCCGTCAGCGGAACCTCGGCAACTCCGGTAGGAGTCTTCGAGTCGGAGATAAACACTGTCCCGTTGGGGAGGTCAACCTGCTCTTTCTTCATCGGAGCGAGTTCTTTGTAGATCCGCAGACCGGTTTCGGTGATGATCCGGATGACGTTCCGCAGGTACCTACCTGGGACACGTGAATATCGGCGCCACCTATTGGTACCTGGAAACCACGCCCGAACTTCTGCGCGACATCGCGGTCGTCGCTGAGAACTTTGTGCAGGGAGGGCGGCCATGACTTCCCTCGCACCGCACATGGAAGCATTCCTTCGCGAGCATCTTGCCCGCCACCGTGGCGCCAGCCCGCACACTTGCGATTCGTACGCCTACAGCTTCCAGTCTTTGTTCGAGTTTGCCTCGAAGAGACTCAAAGTGGCGCCCTCGGCTCTGATGCTGGAGCAGTTGGACGCACCGCTGATCTGCACATTTCTGGAACATCTCGAAAC
>JBEKKO010000115.1:0-16411 GCA_050010695.1 Bryobacteraceae bacterium | reverse complement strand
GTCTCCCGCGAACTGTGGGATCAGGTCCAGGCCATCCTCGACGGCCGTGGTGCCAAGAAGACGCGCAAGGTGAAAGAGCAGTTCGCCTTCAGTGGTTTGATCACGTGTGGCCACTGCGGCTGTGCCATGGTGGGCGAGATCAAGAAAGGCCGCTACATCTACTACCACTGCACCGGCTTCAAGGGGAAATGCCCGGAGCCCTATACGCGCGAGGAAGTGCTGGAGGAGAGGTTCACGGGCTTGCTGAAAGGCATCGCGTTCAGTGACGAGACGCTGCTCTGGGTGCGGCAGGCTCTACGCGAAAGTCACCGGGACGAACGCCAGTTCCACGATGATGCCATCGCCAAGCTTGAGCGTGAGCACCGCCGCCTCCAGGACCGCATTGACGCCATGTACGAGGACAAGCTGGACGGCCGGATCGCCAACGACTTCTTCGACACCAAGGCCACAGAGATGCGCGCGGCACAGGCGGCCATCATTCGCGACCTGGGGGCGCACCAGACGGCCAACCGCAGCTATATCGAGGAAGGCGTCCAACTCCTGGAACTGGCCCACAATGCGCACGCCCTGTTCGAGAGTCAGCCCGCAACGGAGAAACGGAAGCTCCTGGATTTTGTACTCTCGAACTGCACCTGGAAAGGCGGGGAACTGACCGCGAAATATCGGCAACCCTTTGACGTGTTGGCAGTTGCGGTCGCGTCGGAACAGCAGCATGTGGGAGGGGGATCGGCGGAAACAGCCAGAAATGATATTTGGCTCCCCGGTCTGGATTCGAACCAGCACGGCCGTTCTCGACGAGACTGGCACGACGCCTCGCGGCGCTGAGGAAATTCCGCGCGCCAGCCATGGTTTATGATTGAGGCTTACGGTCGAGTACGTCCCGAGGAGAAAGAATGTTCAACCGAGTAGCCTTTGTCACCGGCGGGAGCCGCGGCATCGGCCGCGCGATCGCGCTCAAGCTGTGCCGCGCCGGGTTCGATATCGTGGTGGCGTCGCCTGAACTCGACAACAACGAAGCGGTGGCTTGCGAAATCCGCGCCTGCAATGCCGAGGCGGTGACGCTGAATCTGGACGTGACATCGCCGGAATCGGTCAAGGAGGGTTTCGCCAAGATCCTGAAGGACAAGACCCGCATCGACGTGCTGGTGAACAACGCCGGCATTGCGCGCGACGGCCTGGCCGTGCGCATGAAGCCCGCGGACTGGCAACTGGTGATGAAGGTGAATCTCGAGGGCGCGTTCCTGTGCAGCCAGCAGGCGCTGCCCGGTATGATGCGCAACCGCTGGGGGCGCATCGTCAACATATCTTCGGTGGTGGGGCAGGCGGGAAGCGCGGGGCAGGCCAACTACGCGGCATCGAAAGCCGGCTTGATCGGGCTCACCAAGGCACTGGCGCAGGAGATGGGCAGCCGCGGGATCACGGTGAACGCGATCGCTCCCGGCTACATCGCCACCGACATGACCAAGGACCTGCCGGAGGAGCTCAAGCAGAAGATGCTGGCCTCGATTCCGCTGGGCCGCATGGGCACGCCGGACGACATCGCCGGCGTGGTGAAGTTCCTGATCAGCGACGAAGCGTCGTACATCACCGGGCATGTGCTGGCTGTCAACGGCGGCATGTACATGTAAGCTGGAGGGTGAGAGAGGGGTACTCGCC
The DNA here is from genome assembly GCA_050010695.1 of Bryobacteraceae bacterium. GTDB lineage: Bacteria > Acidobacteriota > Terriglobia > Bryobacterales > Bryobacteraceae > Bog-375. The sequence continues at coordinate 14,755 of JBEKKO010000115.1, read as the reverse complement.
CAATGCTGCTCGAAATCGCCAGTTTGCCTACCGCCGAGAATTCGGCGATTCAGCTTCACCCTGCCGATAACATCGCGGTAGCGCGGGTGCCGCTGGCGGCGGGAACCGAGCTGCGCGTGGGCGGAGAAACGCTAACGGTCCGGGAAGCCGTCCCGGCCGGCCACAAAGTGGCGCTGCGGGCGATTGCGGAGGGCGCGACCGTATTTCGTTACGGCCAGCCGATCGGTTTGGCGAAAGCGCCAGTCGCGCCCGGCAGCCACGTACACACACACAACCTGGCCTTCGACGAACGGCGCGCGGCGTACCAGTTCCCAACTGCTTCGCTGGCCGAGCCGGCGCGCCGCGAGGACGGCCCGAGCTTCCTCGGCTACCTGCGCGACGATGGCCGCGCCGGCACGCGGAACTACATCGCGGTAGTGGCGGCGTCGAACTGCGCGGCCCACACCGCCGAGCTGATTGCCGCGAGCTACGCGGGCGAAACCCTGCCGGCGAACGTGGATGGGGTGGTGGCGTTTCCGCACGGCGAAGGCTGTGCGCATTCGGGCGACGCCGATATCGAGCAGCTTCGGCGCACGCTGGGCGGTGTGCTCGATCATCCCAACGTTTCCGCCGCGGTGATTCTGGGGCTGGGCTGCGAGGGCAACCAGATTGAGCATTACTTGGGCGATGGCGGGGTGCGCGGCGGGCGCCTGGTGGGGATGACGGTGCAGGCGAGCGGCGGCACGCGCGCGACGGTGGAGGCGGCGCGCCGGGAAATTGCGCGCTTGATCGAGAACGCCGCCGCCGAATCGCGCCGCCCGATTCCGGCTTCGCGGATTGTGCTGGGGCTGAACTGCGGCGGCTCGGATTCGTTCTCCGGCATCACGGCCAACCCGGCGCTGGGCCGCTGCTCGGATTGGCTCGCCGAGCTGGGTGGCACGCCGGTGCTGGCCGAGACCCCGGAGATCTTCGGCGCGGAGCACCTGCTGGTCCAGCGCGCGCGCAACGCCCAAGTAGCCGAAAAGCTGCTCGCCAGGATTGACCAATACAAGCAATACCTGGCGCGCTTCGGCGGCAGCTTCGACGACAACCCCAGCCCCGGAAACAAGGCCGGCGGCCTCAGCAACATCCTCGAGAAATCGCTCGGGGCGGCGGCCAAAAGCGGCTCGTCCCCGCTGATCGAGGTCTATGACTACGCCGAGCGCATCCACAACTCCGGCTTCGCGTTCATGAACACTCCCGGCTACGATCCGGTTTCGCTGACCGGGCTCGCCGCCGGCGGGGCGAACCTGATCGCGTTCACCACGGGCCGCGGCAGCGCGATTGGCTTCCCCACCATCCCCGTGATCAAGATCGCGAGCAACAGCCTCACCTTCCGCGCGATGCGCGACAACATGGATGTGAATGCCGGCAGCATCGCCGACGGCGAGCGCACCATCGAAGAAGTGGGCCGCGAGATTTTCGGGCTTATGCTGGCGGTGGCTTCCGCCCAGCGGACCTGCGCCGAGCGCCTGGGCCACCGGGAATTCGTCCCCTGGCGAATCGGGCCGGTGATGTAGGGGCGGAGCGGTGCACCCTCGAAAGCCTGATGCCACACACCTTTCCAAGTGTCGGAATGGTGCAGGATTTGTGGGTCCGGGTCTGCGCGTCGGCCACGCACGTTCTTCGTTCGGAAAATCAGGCACTTCCCTGCGGCGATGCGCGACCGGGGGTCGCGCGCGGACGAGGGCGTCCGCCCCACAACCCCCAGGGCCGCCCGGTAGGGAGAAGAGGATGTGGCATAATCCTCAAAAGCTGCGGGCACCCCTATAATGAGAAGAGAATGTTCCGCAAGCTTTCGCTCTCATTTGTGGCGGTGTGCCTGAGTGCATACAGCCAGACGCAGACGGCCCCGAAATCGGCGCTCGACAAGGCTACCTTTGAAGCCTACGTGCGCCACATGTATGTCATGGATTCAAAGATCGGGGTGGCGATTTCCGACCCTAAGCCCGACGAAATGCCGGGCTTTTCGGAAGTGACCGTGCATGCGACTCTCGGCAACCAGAGCCAGGACTTTGTCTTCCACATTTCGAAGGACGGCAAGAAAATCGTCCAGGGCAGTATATTCGATATCAGCCGCAACCCGTTCCAGGCGGAGATCGAGAAGCTGAAGACGGAAGGCGCGCCGGGCATGGGCACCTCGGGAGCCCCTGTGGCCATCGTCGAGTTCAGCGACTTCGAGTGCCCGTATTGCAAGGAAGAAGCCAAGCTGCTGCACGACAACCTGCTTTCGACTTACCCCACGCAGGTGAAACTCTACTTCAAGGAGTTTCCGCTGGAGGCCGTTCATCCCTGGGCCAAGCGGGCTGCCATGGCGGCCCGGTGTGTGCAACGGCAGGGTGTGGAGGCGTTCTGGGCCTACCACGACTGGATTTTCGCGCACCAGGACCGGATCACGCCGGAAAACCTGCGCGATCAGGTGCTGGACTGGACGAAGGGACAAAGCCAGATCGACGCCATGAAGTTGGGGCAGTGCATGGAAAACAAGCTGACCGAGGCCGAGGTGGACAAGACCGTGGCGCAGGGCCGCGACCTGGGCGTCAATTCCACGCCTACGCTGTTTGTGAACGGCCGGCGCATCGATAGGACGATCGACTGGCCGTCGTTGAAGAGCATCATCGATTTCGAAATCGAATATCAGAAAACCGCGCACAACGCCGGCGACGATTGCGGCTGCGAGCTGAAGCTGAACCTGCCCGGCCAGCCGGCGGCCAAATCCACCATCGGACTGCCGGGACAGAAATAACGCGCCACCATGGCGCGATGGGCTGTGAGTTTTTGAGTCCAGACAGTTGCAACGCATCGCCGGCGCCGCATAATTGCCCGGCAGTTACGCCGCGTCGGGCATGAGCTCGCCTTTTTCCAGGTGATGGACGCGCGTCGCGAATTGGGCGGCGTGCGGGTCGTGGGTGACCATCACGATGGTCTTGCCGAACTCCTTGTTGAGCCTGGAAAGGATGGTTAGCACCTCCTGCGCGGAGCCGGCATCGAGGTTGCCGGTGGGCTCATCGGCGAGGATTAGAGCGGGGTCGGTGACGATGGCGCGGGCGATCGCCACGCGCTGCTCCTGGCCGCCGGAAAGCTGGCGCGGGTAGTGGCGGAGGCGGTCGCCCAGGCCCACCAGGCTGAGCGCGGTCGTGGCGTGCTCCATCCGTTCGGCCTTCTTGAGATGGGTGAGCATGAGCGGCAACTCGACGTTCTCGATCGCGGTGAGCACCGGGATGAGATTGAACTGCTGGAAGACGAACCCCACGTGCTCATTGCGCCAGTGGGCGATTTCGCGGTCGGTCAACTCGCGCAGGTTATGGCCGAGCACGCGGATCTCGCCGCCGGTGGGCCGGTCCATGGCGGCAATCAGATGCAGCAGGGTGGACTTGCCGGAGCCGGAGGGTCCCATCAAAGTCACGAATTCGCCCTTGGGAATCTGGAGAGTCACGTTCTTCAGCGCTATGACGTGGAACTCGTCGCGCAGGAATTCCTTGGTCAGATTGCGGGTTTCGATAATTGGTTCGCTCATGGTTGGCTATTCAAAGGTGGGACAGATGATCGGTTTGTGTCGTCTGTCAACGTGTCGCACTTCAGCAAAGCATGACAGACCACAAAAGGCGATGGTCTGTCCTACCGGTCCGGTCATGCTTTCCGCCGCACTTTCTCGCCGTCCTTAAGATCAGTGGGCGGGTTGGCGATCAGGTCCTCGCCGCCGATCAGGCCTTGTTCGATGCGCACGGCTCCGTTGGAGGCCGCGCCGACCTTCACCGGGCGCCGCACGGCTTTGCCATCCAGCAGCACGAAGACCGCGTTGTCGCGGACGGCGGCGGCGGGCACCATCACGACCGGCCTGGCCGCGGCGCTCGAGCTCGAAGCCGCTGCCGGCCTGGCGTCGGAGAGAAAGGCCACGCTCGCGTTCATTTCCGGGCGCAGGAATTCGTCCGGCTTGGATACCTTGACCTTGATCTGGACGGTGGCCTTCTGGCGGTTGGCCTCGGGCGAGATTTCCTTGATGAAGCCGTCGTACTTGCGGTCCGGGAAAGCGTCGGTGGTGATGGTTCCATGCTGGCCGGAATGCAGCTTGGCGAAATCGTTTTGCGCGATATCCAGCTCGACTTCCAGATCGTTCAAATCCGCCAGCGAGACCACGTAGCCTTTGGCGCCGCGGTCGCCCACGAAACTGGTGGTGACGAATTCGCCTTTTTCCACTTCGCGTTCGAGAATGGTGCCGGTGACCGGCGCGCGGATGATGGTATTCGCGAGGGTGGTTTCGGCGTAGGCCACCGCGCCCCGGGACTGCTCGACCTGCCCGCGCAGGGAATCGATTTCCTCCTGCCGCGGCCCCAGCTTGACCAGCTCGTAGGTCTTCTGGAGCGAGTTCACGCGATGCACGGCGCCGTCGTAGCGAGTCTGCGCGTCATCCACGGTTTGCTGTGCGGTCAGGCCTTCTTTGCGCAGTTTCATGGCGCGGTCGACGCTCAGCTTGGCATCGTCCATATCGGCTTTGGCCGATTCCAGATTGGCCTGCGCCTGCGCCACTTCTTCCGGGCGCGAGCCGTGCATCGCCTCGGCCAGCTTGGCCTCGAGATTGGCCATCTGCCCCCTGGCCTGCTGCAATTGCGCCTGGTATTCGTCGTCCTCCAGACGCACGATCACCTGGCCTTCCTGCACGTGGTCGCCCTTGTCGACACCGATCCACTTCACCTTGCCGATGACCTTGGCGGCCACTTCGATGCGGTGCGCTGCCACGATGTAGCCGGCGGCGTTGAGCACCACGCCCTCTGGTGCGCTGGCCGCGCTCATGGCGCTGACCCGCTGCACGTCCACCACCGGCGCGGCATCGAGTTTGTCCGAAAAAAAATTCCACCCGACAATCGCGAGGCACAGCGCAATGGCGCCTACGATCCACCAGACCACGCCCAAGCGCGACATCCGGCCCGAGCTGCGCTGGCCGCGATCGATCTGCAAACTTTTCAGTTCCGCTTCCATACTCTTTAGATTTCCCGCAATGCGGAAAGGATCTCCTTTCTAGCGGCCGCCGCGGCCGGGAACAGGCCGCCCACGCTGCCCAGCGCAATCGCAAAAACGACGCCGGCCACCATGCTCAACGGCGTCACGTGAAACGCGAAGGTCAATTGCGAGAAGTTGGCGCCGATCGAGGTGGTCCTGCCGTTCACCAGCAACACCAGCAGGCAGCCGATCACCCCGCCCATCCCCGCCAGGAGCACCGATTCCACCCAGAAGCTCGTCAGGATGCTGAGCTTCGAGAATCCCAATACGCGCAGCGTCCCGATCTCGCGCGCGCGCCGCGCCACCGCCGCGTACATGGTGTTCATGGCGGCGAATGAGCTGCCGATCGCCATGATGATGGCGACGAAGATGCCGGTGTACTCGATGGGCTCGGCGAATTGCGTTTGCCGGGCGAAATAATCCGTCTCGAGCTCCGCGCCCACATCCAGGCGCGTGTCGTCGGCGATCGAGTTCACCAGCGCCTTCGCCGTGGCGGCGTCCGGGGCCTCCACCAGCGCCGAGCTCAGGTACTGGATGCGGTTCCAGTCCGCGCTCACCTGGTTCAGATCGCCCCAGATTTCGCTTTGCTGCGCGCCGCGTCCGGCATCCATCACGCCGACGATCTCCCAATCGGCGCGGCCCATCCGCAGCTTCTTACCGATCCGCGCGGCGGGGTACTGATCGGACAGGCTCTTGCCCACCACGGCTTCGTTCACGCCCTGCCGGAACCAGCGGCCGGCGATGATCCTGACGTTGTGCCGCATGACGATGCCGGCCGGCATCAAGCCGCGGATGGTGACGTTGTCGCCGGTGCCGCTGCCTTCGGCTTCCAGGCTGATGATGCTGATCAGCTCGAGCGAGGCCAGCGGCTGCCCATCGCCTCCGCTGGCGATCCCCGGTTTGAACTTCAGGTCCTGGAACTGGGACCGCGTCACCAGGCTGGTCAGCTCGGAGCTGGCGCCTTTGCGGGTGACGAGCACATGGCGCGGGTCGCCCGAAGTCGCCAGCGTAACGCGCAATCCGTTCACCAGCGCCAGCACGGCCAGCAGCACCGCCACGGTCAGCGCGATGCCCAGCGCGGTCATCAGCGTGGTGGTGCGGCGAACCACCAGGTTGCGGAGATTGTAAGAGAGTGGGATGGCCATGGCGTTAGTCCGTGCTCCGCAGCGCCTCGACGATGGGGGCGCGCGACGCTCCCATGGCGGGAACCAGCGAGCTGACCAGCCCGATCAAACCGGCCAGCAGGATGCACACCGCGGCGATCAGCGGATCGAACACCCGTAGCGCGGGCAGAAAACCGCCCATCGGGCTGCGCTCCACGCCCTTCAGCAATACCGTGGAAATCAGGTAGCCGATCGCGCCGCCAGCCACCGAAATCGCCACCGCCTCACCCAGAATCAGCCCCAGAATCGTGCCTTCGGTGAAGCCCAGCGTCTTCAATACTCCCACTTCCCGCACCCGCTCCCGCACGGACATGGCCATGGTGTTGGCCGAGACCAGCAGAATCGTAAACATCACGGCGGCGGAAATCCACACCAGGAACATGCGAACGTTGCCGAGCATCGAGAGGAATCCGATCACGAACGCCTGCTCGGATTCGGTCTTGGTCGGCGAGGTCGAATTGCGGAATTGGGCGTCGATCGCGTCGGCAATGGCCGCCGAGTGCTGCGGGTCGTCGATCAGAACGTAAAATGTGTCCACCTCGCCGCGCCGCCGTTCGGGCATCGCCTGGGCGATGTACTCCTTGTTGAAGTACATCACGTCGCTGTTGGCGGGAGCCTCGAAAATGCCGCGCACCGTGAATTCGAAATTGCCGGGGAAAATATCGCCCTGGATCGGGATCCGGTCGCCCAGGTGAAAGTTGAACGCGTTGGCCAGGTCGCGGCCAATCACGCACGCCGTCCGCTCTTGGATGAACGCCTGTTTCTGGTCTTCCGGAATGGTCCACTCGGCAAACAGCGGGAACAGTTTTTCCGGCTCCACGGAAAAACGCGGGAAATTGTTGCGGGCTTCCCGCGCGTCTTTGTACTGTCCGCCAAACCAGGTATCCACCATCGCCAGGCGCACGCCGGGGATTCGCTCGATCTGCTGCCGGTAGGCGATCGGCAGGAACACCGCCAGCGAGACGCGGTTGCGCACCACCAGCCGCAGCGCCTGGTTGTCCTTCGGTTTGGCCAGCCAGAATGCGCTGTACATGGCGATCATCACCCCCAGCAGGCACATGGAAACGCCGATGCTGGCGATGGTGAGCAGCGTGCGCCGGCGATTGCGCCAGGAGTTTCTCAAAATTAAGGGAAGGAATCGCATGCCTCTAGGGTCTCTTCACTATAGCAATGCCCTGCTTGGTGAAGCATGCTTCAGCTTGCCAACGCCCGCTTGGTGGGGCAGGTTTCAACCTGCCAACGCCCGCTCGCGGGTGGGTTTTCCGACAGCTCCTCAGCGCCCCGAAGATCCAAATCCACCGGCTCCGCGATTCGATTCCGGCAGCTCTCCGGCATCCCACTCCACCGCTTCGTAGTGCGCGACAATCATCTGCGCGATGCGATCTCCGGCGTGCACCGTGTACGGCTGGCCGCCGAGGTTCAACAAAATAACGCGGATTTCGCCGCGATAGCCCGGGTCGATGGTGCCCGGCGCGTTGGGCATGGTGATCGAATGTCGCAGCGCCAGCCCACTGCGCGGCCGCACCTGCGCCTCGTATCCCGGCGGGACCGCGATGGTCAGGCCGGTCGACACCAGCCGCGGCACGCCGGGCGCAAGCACGGCATCTTCCACCGCGCGCAGGTCCATCCCGGCGTCTTCCTCCGGACCATGGGCGTATTCGGGCAACACCGCGTTGGGGTGGATGGGTTGGATTCGTATGCGCATTCCCCGCTATCATATCGTCTTGATCCACTCGAAACGCGTCATCACGGTGGCGGCCATGCCGCCCGAGAAGTCGGCATTCGCGCTGGCCCGCTACAGCCGGTCGCCGGATTCCATTCGCGACTCTATTGAATGGGTACGCACGCACAACTCGGAAAAGTTCCTGGAAAGTTTTTACTTCCAGTATGGCCACGCCTCGATTGCCGACCTCGGCCACGCGGTGATGTGCTTCGAAGGCGTTTCCGAATTGGCGGCGACGGAAATCGAAGCCGAACCGCTGTGGGATGGGCAGGCGAAGTCCTCGCGCTACCAGGATTTTTCGAGCTCGGGTTTCGTCACGCCGCCGGAACTGGAAGCCGCCGAGGCCGCCCGCTACCAGGCCGCTGGTGTTGCGCTGCTGGCCGCGTACCAAGAGGTGAACCGGCTGGCGTTCGACTGCCTGTCGGCGCGCCTGCCGCGCCCCGACGACATGAAGGCAGACGCTTATCGGCGCAACCTGGCGGCGCGCGCGTTCGACGTGGCGCGCTACCTGCTCTTCTGGGGCGTGCCCACCAACGTCGGCCAGGTGGCCAGCATACGCACGGTGGAAAAACAGATCCGGCGGCTCAAGGCGTCCGAATACGGCGAGCTGCGGAGCTTGGGCGAAGAGATCGGCGAGGCCTGCGCGCGCGAGCCCGATTGCCGCTGGGATCAGAACGCGGCGGCCGAAGCGCTGGCGCCTACGCTGGCCCGCCACGCCGAGCCGGACGAGCATGCGATCCGCTCGCGGCACGATTTGCGCCAGTGGGCCGCGCAGAATCTGCCGCCGCGGGCCGAGGCCGCCGAACCGCCGCGCGTCGATCTGCTGCGGCCGGCGCAGGTGGCCGCGGACATCGTGGCGACGCTGCTCTATCCGGTCACCGATCACCCATTCCGCGAGCTCTACGAAATGGCGTGCGGCTGGAACGAACCCCGGCGCGCCGAGGTGATCGCTGTCGCGCTCCAGTCCCGCACCCGCCGCGATGAAATTCTGGGCGGCTTCCGCGGCGGCCTCTACGCGTACGATTTCGTCATCGATATCGGCGCTTACCGCGATATGCAGCGCCACCGCCGATGCCAGAAATTCCGCCAGGAGTACTCCGGCGCACTCGGCTACGACACGCCGGCGCTGATCGGCGAAGCCGGGGCGGGCGAGATCTACGATCGCGCGATCAACGCCGCGCTAGAAACCATGCGCGGCCTGCCGGCGCCTGGTGCGCATTACCTGCTGCCGTTCGGCGCGAGATCGCGCTTCCTCTTCAAGATGGATTTCGCCGAAGCCGAATACATCTCCCGCCTGCGCAGCGGCGTGAAAGGCCATTTCAGCTACCGGCAAATCGCCTGGGAAATGAAAACCGCCATGGAGGCGCTGGAGCCCGAGCTAGGCCGTCTCATCGAAGCGACGCCACCGTGGGTGGAAGATCCGCTGAAGCGATAGATCAGGCGCCCCAACCAGTGGCTGTAGGGGCCGGGCATGCCCGGCCCGCCCGCCCCGAGGAACTTCGACCCCGGAATTGGCAGGCGTGTGCGATTCGGGCCGTCGGCATAGAATAGGAGCAAGCGTATGCAGACCGTCAAACACGATCCCTCGGACTGGGAGGATTTTGAGGCCGCGGCAAAGAGGCCCATAGAGCAACACATACGCAATTCGTTCATCCACACCTACAAGCCCGTTCTGGACGATGCCGTGTACCGCTCGTTCGACACGATGGAAGCCTATCGCCAATGGTGCAAAGACAATCTGCCGGATTGGCTGGGTTATAACCGGGTCTGATCACTTACATGGCTGCATTCGAGTTCAGAAACGCACAGGACCTAGGCAGGGTCTTCCAGAATCATGGTGTGAGATACCTGTTCTTCGGGAAATCCGGTGCGATTCTCATGGGGTACTCGGACACCACTCAAGACGTGGACCTGTACGTGGATAAGGATAGGGAAAACTGCGAGAAAATACTGACGGCACTCCTGGAGCTTGGTTTCCAACTCATCGAAAAGGAACAGGAAGAAGTTCGGCGCGGCAAGGATTTCATTCAGCTTCGCAACGGCCCGTTCGATATAGACCTGATCTTTGCGCCCGATGGCATCGAACGATTTAAGGACGCTTGGAAGCGGCGCGTCGAGCGCCACGGTTTTCCAGTAGCCAACATCGACGACATCGTGGGAAGCAAGCAAGCGGCGAATCGGCAGAAGGACCGGGAATCTCTGCCACGGCTGTTATCGTTCAGGGATTGGATGAAACAGCAGGGCGGCGAATAGCCGCGCGGAAATCTTTCGGTTCCCCGTGCACCACAGTTTTTCTCTCGACTTGACGTCTCAACCCCAAATGTGTAATCATTCACTATAGTGAATAAACATTCATTAGAGGTTGCCCCATGCCGGCGGTCAATCTGAAAAGAACGGGTGGGATTGCGGGGCCTGGGCGGCGAGCGGTGGCGGTGGTGCCGCGGGCGAGCGAGGGCGGCTCGAAGCCTCCAGCAAGGCAAGAACGGTCGCGGCGGATTCGGAAACTGGCGGCGAGCGACTTTCTGCGCGACCAGGACCTTACGGGCGATGAGTTAGTCTCCCTGCTCGATCTGGCCGATGAAGTGAAGCGCAATCCGGGCGACTACGCGCAGGCGCTGGCGGGCAAATCGATCGCGCTATTGTTCGAGAAGCCGTCGCTGCGGACGCGGCTCACTTTTGAGGTCGCGATGAAGCAGATGAGCGGCGGGTCGGTCTTCGTGGAGGGACCGATCGGCGTGCGCGAGCCGCTGAAAGACGTGGCGCGCAACGTGGACCGCTGGGTGGAAGGCATTGTGGCACGGGTGTTCGCGCAAACCACGGTGGAAGGGCTGGCGGAATGGTCGCGGGTGCCGGTGATCAACGCGCTCAGCGACTCATATCATCCGTGCCAGGCGCTGGCCGACGTGCAGACCATCCGCGAACATTTCGGACGGATCGAAGGATTGAAGCTGGCCTTCATCGGCGACGGCAACAACGTGGCGCATTCACTGATGCTGACCGGGCTGCGCCTGGGAATGGATTTTGCGATCGGCTGCCCGGATGGGTACGATCCGAATCCGGACATCGTAGCGCTGGCTGAGAGCCTGGCGGCGGAAACCGGCGGGCAGTTGCAAATTACCCACGATACAGCCGAGGCGCTGGCGGGGGCGCACGTGGTGTACACGGACGTATGGGCGTCCATGGGGCAGGAACAGGAAGCGGTGAAGCGCAAGAAAGCGTTTCGTGCGTACCAGGTGAGCGACGCGCTGTTCGCGCTGGCGCGGCCGGACGCGGTGTTCATGCATTGCCTGCCGGCCAGACGCGGCGAAGAGGTGAGCGACGGTGTGATGGAATCGCCGCGCTCGGTGATTTTCGACCAGGCCGAGAACCGGCTGCACGCGCAGAAAGCGCTGCTGCTGATGTTGCTGAGCTGAGCGAGAGCATATTAGCCACAGATAAACACAGAGGAACACGGATAAGCATTTTATCTGTGTTTATCTGTGTTCATCCGTGGCTCAAGATCACTAAGGCTTCACGCTCTCCTATACTTTAGGAAGACAAGTTATGAGCAAACCCAAGAAAGTGGCGCTGGCATATTCGGGCGGGCTGGATACATCCGTCATCATTCCGTGGCTGAAGGAAAACTACGGCTGCGAGGTCGTCGCGGTGTGCGGCGATATAGGGCAAGGCGGCGACGAACTGACCGGCCTGGAAGAGAAGGCGCGCAAGACCGGCGCTTCCGAAGTGTACGTGGAGGACATGCGCGAGGAGTTCGTCAGCCAGTACCTGTGGAAGCTGGTACGGTCGGGCGGCGTGTACGAGCACAAGTACCTGTTGGGAACCTCGATCGCGCGGCCGCTGCTGGCCAAGAAGCAGGTGGAAGTGGCGCTGGCGCACGGCTGCGACGCGCTGGCGCACGGCTGCACGGGCAAGGGCAACGACCAGGTGCGGTTCGAGCTCACCTACAAGGCGCTGGCGCCGCAGCTGGCGGTGATCGCGCCGTGGCGCGAGTGGACCATCGTCTCGCGCGAGGATGCGATCGAATACGCGCGCGCGCGCAATGTGCCGATCTCGGCCTCGGCCACCAAGATTTACAGCCGCGACCGCAACATCTGGCACATTTCGCACGAAGGCGGTGCGCTCGAAGACCCGGCCAATCGGGCGCCGGACGACATCTGGATGCTGACCAAGAGCCCCGCCGAGGCGCCGGACTCGCCGGGCGAGGTGACCATCGGCTTCGAAAATGGTGTGCCGGTTTCGGTAAACGGCGAGCGGATGAAGGCGTTCGAACTGCTCGAGACGCTGAACGCGATCGGCGGCGAGCACGGCATCGGCCGCATCGACCTGGTGGAGAATCGCTTCGTGGGGATGAAATCGCGCGGTTGTTACGAAACTCCCGGCGGCACGCTGACCATGTTCGCCGTGCGCGAACTGGAGGCGCTGACGCTCGACCGGAACACGCTGCACTATAAGCAGCAGCGCGCGCTCGATTACGCCGAGATGGTATACAACGGGCTATGGTTCACGCCGCTGCGCGAGGCGCTGGACCCATTCTTCGAGAAAGTTTCCGAGAGCGCGACCGGCGAGATTAAGCTGCGCCTCTACAAGGGCAACATCGAACCGGTGTCGCGCCGGTCGCCCAATTCGCTGTACTCGCTGGATATCGCCAGCTTCACGATGGGCGCCAGCTACGACCAGAAGGACGCGCTCGGCTTCATCAATCTGACCGGCCTGCCGATCAAAGTGCGGGCGCTGGCCAGGAAAGCGAAGTGAGCGAATGAAGCTCTGGGGCGGGCGGTTCGAGACCGGGCCTTCGGAAGTCTTCGAGCGCTTTTCCGGGTCGCTCGATTTCGACCGGCGGCTGATCGATGCCGACATACGCGGCTCGCAGGCCTTCGCGCGGGCGCTGGTGCGGGCCGGCATCCTCACCGCGGAGGAGCGCGCACAGATCGTCTCCGCTTTCGATCAAATCCGCGCGGAGGCGGCGCAGCCGGTGTTTTATGAGGGCGCCAGCGATGAGGACGTGCACACGCTGGCGATCCGCAAGTTAAAAGAGAAGGTTGGCGCGGTGGCGGACAAGATCCACACGGGGCGCAGCCGCAACGAACAGGTTTCGCTCGACACGCGGCTCTGGCTGCGCGAGGAGTGCGACCGCGCGCGCGGCTTGCTCTTGCGGCTGTTGCAGGCGCTGCTGGATCTGGCCGGCCGCTATCCCGACGCCGTGATTCCGGGCTACACGCATCTGCGGCGGGCGCAAGCGGTGTTGTGGCCGCATTATCTGCTGGCGTATTTCGAAATGTTCGCGCGCGATTTCGAGCGCTTCGGCGAGGCGCGGCGGCGCGCCAACGTGCTGCCGCTCGGCTCCGGCGCGCTGGCGGGCAGTGGTTTCCCCTTCGACCGGGAGGCGATGGCGCTCGATTTGAATTTCGATTCGATCACCCGCAACTCGATGGATGTTTCGGGCGACCGCGACTTCGCTCTGGATTTCGTTTACGCGGCCACCGTCACCATGATTCACTTGAGCCGGCTGGCCGAAGACTGGATTCTGTATTCATCGGAAGAATTCGGCTGGATCGAGTTGGGCGACGGCGTGACGAGCGGCTCCAGCCTGATGCCGCAGAAGAAAAACCCCGATTCGCTCGAACTGATTCGCGGCAAGGCGGGGCGCGTAATGGGCTGCCTCACGTCGCTGATGGTCACCATGAAGGGGCTGCCGATGACTTACAACCGCGACATGCAGGAAGACAAGGTGCCGCTGTTCCAGGCGGCCGATGAAGTAGCGGGTTCGCTCGAGATGGCGCGGGTGGTAACGGAATCGGCGGTGCTGAAACCGGGCGCGCCGGCGGCCGCGGCGGAGCAGAGCTGGGTGGTGGCAACCGATCTGGCGGAGGCGCTGGCGCGCGCCGGCACGCCGTTCCACCAGGCGCACCAGATCGTCGGCCGCTTCGTGCTGGAGAGCGTGCGGCAGGGCCGGCAACCCTCCGCATGGACGGCTGAAGAAATATGTGCGTTCGCGCCCGAGTTCAGCGCCGAAATGGCGGCGCTGCTCGATCCGCGGCGCGGCCTGGAAACGCGCGAGATTCCCGGTGGCACCGGACCGAAAGCGGTAGCCGCGGCGCTCGCCGAGGCCAATCAGCGGCTGAAAGAGATGGCATCATGACCAAGACATACCGGCAAGGGCAGATTCTGAAGCTGGTCCGCGGCAAACGGATCAACACCCAGGAAGAGCTGGCGCAGGAGCTGAAGAGCCAGGGCATCGCCGCCACGCAGGTGACGCTCTCGCGCGACATCCGCGACCTGCGGCTGGTGAAGACCCGCGAGGGCTATAAGGAAATCGCCGATGAGGAGCCGGGCCCGCAGTTTTCGCTGCTGGCGGCGGAGTTCCTCCACGACGTGCTGCGGGCGCAGAACCTGGTGGTGCTCAAAACGTCGCCCGGCCACGCCAACTCGGTGGCGGTCGCGCTGGATAGCGAGAGCTGGCCCGAAGTGGTGGGCACCATCGCCGGCGACGACACCATCCTGGTGATCGCGCCCGACAATCCGACCGCGGAAAGCGTGCAGGAGAAGCTGCTGGAGCTGCTCGAACGGGGCTGAAGCAGCGATGGTGGTCCTGCCGCCGGTGACTGTGCGCTCCCAACACGATAGACTATGGATGTACCCGATAAATCGGGCTTGTAGATTTCACTGACGCCCCGCTGGCAACGGCGGGGCGTTTTGCATTTGCCCTGCCTACGCTAGCGCACGACGACGCTTCCCGTAATCCGTCCGTAGGCGAACCACGTTTTTCGCCGGGTTCTGCAGGTTATAGGCAAGGCAGCATTTATTGAGTTCCGCTGGCGGGACCGGGCAGCCTGGGCCGCACCAAATGGGTGCG
>JBEKKO010000114.1:0-16497 GCA_050010695.1 Bryobacteraceae bacterium | reverse complement strand
CCACTCATCAGGCAACGATCAAGGTGCTGGTAGAAGGCATTTTACGCCGCCGGCGATGTCGAATTCGCTACCGCTCCCCGGCCGCCGCGGCGCCCAAGTCGTTCGAATACGATCCTTACCGGATGCTGAGCGTGCAGGACGGCCTGTACTGCCTGGGGAAGACATCCACGCACGCGGACGTCACAATGCTGGCCGTCGACCGGGTCGTCTCGATTCGGTTGACGAATACCCCGTTCCAGGTGGCGTCGGAATTCGACCCGCAACGGTACGAACGGGAGGCCTTCGGGGTGATTTGGGATGAGCCGATGAACGTCGCGATCCGGTTCCAGCGCGATCAGGCACCTTACGTTGCCGAACGCCTCTGGCATCCCAGTCAAACTGTCGAGCCTCAGACCGATGGCGGCCTCATCCTCCGGTTCCGCGCCGGCGGCCGTTTTGAGATCGTCCGGTGGATCTTGGGCTGGGGCGACGCGGCCGAAGTGCTGGAACCGACCGATCTTCGCGATCACGTCGCGAGCGTTTTGGCCTCGGCCGCCGCCAATTACGGCGACCGCGTCCAGGCGGCGAGCATCCGAGCCAGTACCGCCCCTAGCCGGTAGTTATCAGCTTTTTGTGAAACGACGCGCAGAAGCAACCATCAGCGCGTTAAAATGGTACATCGTGGGTATGTTTCATCACGAAATCCGTCATGAGCAAACCGGAAAGGTAAATCTCTGCTATCACCCGGCCAAGTCGTAAAGGTTCGCAGCCGCCGATATCTGGTTGAAGCCGTCGAACCCGCTCGTGAGCCTGGTTGGGAACAGACGCTGGTTGGACTTTCCTGCCTGGAAGATGACGCCCAAGGCGAGCACCTCTCCGTCCTCTGGGAACGGGAGGCCGATGCGCATGCGCTCCCGCAGGCAGACTGGAGCCACCTCGCCCGTAAGGGGTTCGACCCACCGCACGTATTCTCCGCGTACCTCCACGCGCTTCGCTGGAACCTCGTGACCTCTACCAACCCGCGACTTTTCCAGTCGCCTCACCGCGCCGGTATCCAGATCATGTCCTACCAGTTGGAGCCTCTGAAGAAGGCCCTCGAGATGCCGCGCGTCAACCTCTTTATCGCCGACGACGTTGGACTCGGCAAGACGATTGAAGCCGGCCTCATTCTCCGCGAAATGATCATGCGCCAGAAGGTGAAGCGCATCGTCATCGCGTGCCCGGCATCTCTGCTCACTCAATGGCAAGGCGAAATGGAGGATCGCTTCGGCCTGAGCTTCGTAATTTTCGACCGGGACTATCTTTTCAAATGCCGCTGCGAACGTGGTTACGCGATCAACCCCTGGACGACGCATTCGCAGTTCATCGTCTCGCACTCCCTGCTGGCCGACGAACAGTACGCATCGCCGCTGCACGATTGGCTCAACCAGCACAGCTCCGGCTCCATGCTCGTTCTCGACGAAGCGCACCACGCCGCCCCGGCTACCTCGTCCTCCTCCATCGGGGTCGACTCCTATTTCACCAGAAAGATGCGCGGACTTACGCCGCTTTTCGAACACCGCCTATTCCTCTCGGCCACCCCGCACAACGGCCATTCGAACAGCTTCTCCGCACTTCTCGCCATGCTCGATCCCCAGCGGTTCATCCGCGGCGAGCAGATTAAGGACCCGCGCTTACTCGACCAGGTCATGGTCCGCCGCCTCAAGGACGAACTTCGCGAAGCTCTGGTTGATGAGATATGCCGCTCCGATCTGCACATGGTCCGCCGCCTCAAGGACGAACTTCGCGAAGCCGTCCCGGACTTGGGCCTGCCGAAGCGCGAAATCGTCCAGCACGATATTTCAGGACTGTCCGACGACGCGCCGGACCTCGCCCTGATGCGGCTCCTTACCCAGTACCGCGCCGTAAGGGAGAAGCGCCTCGAAGGCAGCCATGGCGTGGAGCGGACCGCCGCCGGCCTGGTTATCACGACGCTCCAAAAGCGCCTATTTTCGTCCATTGAGGCCTTCAACTCCACTCTGCGGGTTCACCGGAAGAGCATGGAGAAGCTTGCCCCTGAAAGCGAAAAACAACCCGAGCTATCCGCGAATCTTCTCACCGAACTCAATGCCCCCGACGCCGACGACGAACGCGCCGATCGCCCCGAAGAAGAAGTCGCCGAAGGCATCAAACAAGCCGTCGCCAGCACTACCGAGCGCTCCAAAGGTCCGCAACAAATCTCCCCGGAAGAAATCGCACTGCTCGACCGCATGGCCGAAATCGCCAGTCGGTCGCGCCACCTCGCGGACCCCCGCCTGACCGATGCCCAGTGGGGGCTTATCCCTTGGATTCGAAAGAACCTCTTCAATCCCGACGGCACCTGGAACAACCGCCGCGTCCTGATCTTCACCGAGTTCACGGAAACCAAGACGTACCTCCGCCAGCAGTTCGAAACCGCTCTCGCCAACACCGACCGCGCCGAAGAGCGCATTGGCACCTATCAAGGCGGCCCCGGCGGCGGACGCCTCGACGAGATCAAGAGGGCCTTCAACGCCTCGCCCGATCTCCACCCCCTGCGCATTTTGATCGCCACGGACGCCGCCCGCGAAGGCGTGAACTTCCAGAACTACTGTGCCGACCTCTTCCATTTCGATGTCCCCTGGAACCCTTGCCGCATGGAACAGCGCAACGGACGCATCGACCGCAAGGGCCAGCGGGAAGACGTCGTCCGCTGCCATTACTTCGTCTTCACGCAGCGTCCCGAAGACCATGTCATCCGCACCCTGGTTCGCAAGACCGAAAAGATCCGCACGGAACTCGGGAGCCTTTCACCCGTCCTCGAACGGCGCATTGAGGAACTGTTTGTGGAGGGCCTCAAACCATCGCTGGCACACACCATAGAAATGCTGGATGCAAGCGCCTCGGGGCGTAGAGCCATCGAAGAAGAACTTGAGTCCGTCCGCAAACGCAAGGTGCAACTCGCGGAGGAGCTGAAATCGCTGGAGGAATACCTCCAGGATTCCAAGGATTATGTCGGCCTCACCCGACCGGATTTTATCAATGCAATCTCCACCGCCCTGGAGCTGAACAACTGCCCGCCGTTGCAGGGCGGACCCGACCGCTGGCAATTCCCCGAAATTCAGGGCCGCGCATGGTCCCGCTCAATGGATGCGCTGCGTGCCCCGAAGCCAAAGGATATGGATTTCTTCGAGTGGCGCGCATCCAGCCCCATTCGCCCCATCGTCTTTGAATCCCCGACCCATATCGATGAGGGCGTGGTGCATCTCCACCTGGAACACCGCGTGGTGCAGCGACTGCTCGGCCGTCTTCGCGCGCAGGGGTTCGTCCACAACGACCTTGCCCGCGCCTGCGTCGGCCAGACCGACGACGCCATCCGCCGGGTCGTGCTCCTGGGCCGCGTTTCTCTCTACGGCCCCGGCGCATCCCGCCTCCACGACGCGATCATCGCCGTTACCGCGCGCTGGATCGATCCCATTGCCCGCAAAGGCACGCTTGTCCCGTACGACGAAGACACCGAGAAGCTGACACTCGCCGCGCTGGAGAAGGCGTTCGAGTCCGCCCGCGCCCGCCGCGTGGACGAAGCGGTGGAACGAATGCTGCAATCGGCGGCGCCGCTGGACGTGGCCGACCTGCTTCCGCGCCTGCAGGACCGCGCCGCGGCAGTTATCGCCTCCGCCAAAGAGCTTCTCGGCGATCGCGGCCGCCAGGAGGCGGATGCGATGCGCCGGATCATTGAAGACCAGCGTGGGCGCATTATCGCCAGAAAAGAGGAGGTGAAGCAGAACGAGGCGCAGTTCACCTTCGGATTCGACAAGATGGCGCTTCGGCAGTTGGAAGATGAACGCAAAGACTGGGACAAGCGGCTCACGGCAATCGGCCGCGAAGTGGACGAAGAACCCGCGCGAATCGTGAAATCCTACGAAGTCCAGGCATATCGTGTCGAGCCCATTGGCGTCGTCTATCTCTGGCCGATCTCCGGATAACCCACCATGGCAACCGACCCCATCAGAGACCGCCAGATCATCAAAGACCACCAGCTCTGGATCGGGTTAGTGGAAAAGGAGGGACTCGTCGTCTCCGCGCACGCGCTGAATGACGCGCAGGGGGTTCTGTCCCGCAACGTTGGCATCCAGCAGGAGATTCTCCGCCGCCGCGCTGTCCAGGGTTCCGACAAAAACCTGCGCCTGAAAGACTTCCCCGCCTTCACCCAGGAATTTTGGAGATGGCGCGAGTCCGACCTCTCGACTCCACCCGGCGACCTCGCCGCCCCCCTTCCCGAGTATGACGAGATTCTGAGGCCCACCTGGGTGGTGCCCGGAGGCAAAGGCCAGCCCGAGCACCTGATCCTGGTGGTAGAACTTCCCTCGGGGACCGACTTCGACAAACCCGGCACCGCGTCCGAGGAGCACCGTTGGCACGCCTCTCCGCAGGCCCGCTTCGAACGCCTTCTCCGCGAAACCGGCGTTCCCATCGGCCTGGTCACGTCCCCTGAACGAATCCGCCTCGTCTACGCCCCGAAAGGCGAGTCCTCCGGACACGTCACCTTCCCCATCCACCATATGACGATGCCGGGGAACTGGCCCATGCTGGCCGCGCTCCATCTGCTGCTCCATAGCGACCGCCTCTTCATCGGTCCCGAAACCCAGCGTCTTCCCGCCATCCTGGAAGCCTCGCGCCGCTATCAGAACGAGGTCTCCATCAAGCTCGCCGGCCAGGTGCTGCGCGCGCTGAACGAACTCGTCCGTGGCTTTCAGGAAGCGGACCGCGCGGCGCACGGCACAATTCTGAGAGACGCCCTCCGGCATGATCCCAGCCACATCTACGGCGGCATGCTCACCACGCTCATGCGCATGGTCTTCGTTCTTTACGCCGAAGACCGTAGCTTGATGGGCTCCGACGAAACCTGGCTCCAGAACTATTCGATTTCCGGTTTGTATGAACGCCTCCGCGCGGACGCCG
This sequence comes from Bryobacteraceae bacterium, assembly GCA_050010695.1. Lineage (GTDB taxonomy): Bacteria > Acidobacteriota > Terriglobia > Bryobacterales > Bryobacteraceae > Bog-375. The sequence goes on along the minus strand of JBEKKO010000114.1, from coordinate 11,559 downwards.
GCCAGTATCCGGACACCATGGACAGCCGGTACGGCGCGTGGGCGCAGATCGTCACTCTCGCTCGGCTGCTCTACGATGGCGGCGGTCACGGATCGTGGCGCCTGCCACCACGGCATGGCGGACTGTTCGATCCGGACGCTTACCCCTTCCTCGAAGGCCGCGCCTGGCAATCGAAACGGGCCGCAACGGCGCTGATCGAACCGCCCCTGGTCTCCGACGGCATCCTCTTTCGCATCCTCCAGGATCTTCTGTACCTCGACGGCGAGCGCATCTCCTACCGCGCCCTGGACGTCGAACAAATCGGCTCCGTCTACGAAGCCATGATGGGTTTCACCGTCGAAACCGCGCACGGGATCTCCATCGGCATCGGCTCAGACCATCTCGTCGTCGGCCTCGAAGACCTTCTCACGAAGAAACCCGCCGATCGGCCCAAATGGCTGAAAGAAAACGCCAATTGCGAAGTCACCGGCAAGGCTATCGAGCAACTGAAGTCAGCGGCCTCTGTGGATGAACTTCTTGCCGCGCTGCGTCGCCGCATCTCGAAGCTCTATCTCGACCAAAACTCTAATCCGGTCACGGTTCCAAAGGACGGCATCTTCCTTCAGCCCACTGAGGAGCGCCGCCGTTCCGGCTCGCACTACACGCCGCGTTCGCTGACGCAGCCGATCGTCAAGACCACGCTCGATCCGGTGCTGGCACAACTGGGAGACAACCCGAAACCGGAACAGATTCTCGCGCTGAAGGTCTGCGACCCCGCCATGGGTTCCGGAGCGTTCCTGGTGGAAGCCTGCCGCTACCTGGGTGAGAAGCTCGAAAAGGCGTGGATCGCGCACAACCAGATGCCGCCGATCCCAGCGGACCAGGACCCGCTGCTGCACGCCCGCCGCATTGTGGCGCAACGATGTCTTTACGGGGTGGACAAGAACCCCTTCGCCGTCAATCTGGCCAAGCTGTCACTCTGGCTCGCGACCTTCGCCAAAGATCATCCGTTTACCTTCGTGGACCACACGCTCCGCTGCGGCGATTCGCTCGTCGGACTCACGGCGCAGCAAGTCGAGGCATTCCACTGGCAGCCGAAAGAAGAGGGTGCGCTGCTTCGCGACATGCCTTGGCGACTGCGGCATATCCTGAACGCACGTGCTCAGATTCTCGATGCCGCCGACGATACCCCGTATGAAACGCTCGCACAGAAACTCGCGGTGACCGAAGAACAGATGATGGACTTGCGCCGCGCGGGTGACCTGACAATCGCTGCATTCTTCGCGGAGGATAAGCCCAGGGATCGCGAAGCCCGGCGCAAGGACCTTGCCGAAAAGTTCCGGCGGGCGCGGGAGCGGGTCACGGATCTGGAACTCGAAGACGAATTGCAGGGCGCAGTTGGAGTCTTGAAGGCAGGGCACAAAGGCATAACGCCTTTTCACTGGGAACTCGAATTCCCTGAGGCCTTTCGGCTGAACGAACACGGGAAGTCAACTGGCGGATTTGACGCTTTCGTTGGCAACCCGCCGTTCATCGGAGGTCGAAAGATCTCGACCAATTTGGGTGTGGGGTATCGGGACTGGCTGGCGGCGAATTACGAGGGATCCAACTCCAATAGCGACATCGTCGCCTTCTTCTTCCGCAGGGCGTTCGCTTGTCTTAAATCGCCCGGTGCTCTGGGATTGATTGCGACCAATACGATCTACCAAGGCGATACAAGGGCTTCTGGCCTGCGATTCATTCGACAGTGTGGCGGAATAATCTACAGCGTTAGGAAACGAGTTAGGTGGCCTGGCGAGGCCGCTGTAGTGGTCTGCGTGGTCCACGTGGCGAAAGGATTGACACCGCAGGCGGACATTGATGAGCGACAAGTACAGCAGATCACCGCATTCCTCGTTGAGAAGGGAGGTGACGATAACCCGTTTACCCTCAGGGAGAATTTGAATATCGCTTTCCAAGGGTACCTTCTCCGAGGCATGGGCTTCACCTTTGCCAACGGCAATGACAGCGTATTGTCGATCCTTGATAGGGACAATCTTATTGCGGCTGACCCGCGCAACCAGGAGCGAATCTTCCCCTTCATCGGCGGTGAAGAAGTTAACGACGATCCGCGCCACATGTATAAGAGATCCGCTATCAACTTCGGCACGATGAGCCTTGCGGAAGCCCGGCAGTGGCCTATGCTTGTTAAGGTCCTCGAAGATCGCGTCAAGCCTGAAAGGGAAAAACAAGGGCGTGAAGCGGCTGCGGCCCCGTGGTGGCAATACTGGAGGCCTCGTCCGGAGATGTTCTCGGCTATCGCGGGGTTGTCGCGTGTCTTGGTCTGTTCTCAAATTTCAACTCACTTTGTTTTTGCGTTCCTACCTTCAGACTGGGTCTTCTCTCACGCATTGAACGTCTTCGCTTTCGAGCGTTACGGAGCCTTCGCATTACTCCAGTCCCGCGTGCATGAAGTCTGGGTCCGATTCTTTGGCTCCTCCATGAAAGACGACCTCCGATACACGCCGACCGATTGTTTCGAGACCTTTCCATTTCCTTTCGGTTGGAAGGTCAACCAAGCTTTGGAGCAGATCGGCCGGAAATACTACGAACACAGGGCGGAGTTTATGGAACGTACGGAAGGACTGACCAAGACCTATAACCGGTTCCACAACAAGTGCGAAACCGACGTCGAAATCGTGACGCTACGGCAACTCCACGCAGAAATGGACCGTGTGGTTCTTGATGCCTACGATTGGCCTGACCTGCAACCAAGACTCGATTTCGTTCTCGATTACGGCGAACACGAGGACGGCGAAATCGCGAGCGATGACTGTAAGAAACCGTGGCGCTTCCGCTGGGTCGATGAAGACCGCGACGAGGTCCTGGCCCGCCTGCTCGAACTGAACCGCACCCGCGCAGAAGAAGAGGCGCAATCGGCTGCTGCCGTGCCCGCGGCCAAAAGCTCCGGCAAACGCGGCAGGAAGTCCAGGAAACGCGCACCGCTCGTGGACCCCCCTCTTTTCGACGTTTAGGAACCCGCCGAATGAACTCCGCCGAAGTCCGCGAACAGATTCTCAGCCGCGCCGCTGCGTTGGTACCCAACCGGATTCCTTGCGCCCTTCCTTGCCTCGCAGTCGATCCGTGCTAAGCGCCCAGCCACGCCAACTTATGGTTCTGGATTTGGTGGCGAATGACCAGGTCCGACACCTGAAACTCGTGGGCCAGATCCTCAACGTCTTCTTCCCCAACACGGTCCCCGGTAATCCGCTGCTTTATTGACTCCGCCGGTGCAAGGAATTCCGCCGCAAAGGCCCGGTTCCGCTGCTGGTGTTCAGTTCCGGTTCGTGTCACCAGCGAAGGCTGGCCCGATAAGAGATGGTCGGACAGCGCGCGGCAGAGAATGAATCTCTTACTCTCTTCGCGAAGGCGCGAAGGGAAGCCGAACACCGGAGCCTCCGTCTGGGTCGGCGCGGAAATTGCATCGATCCGGGGAGCGACTTCGAATTCCCTGATCTCCAAGGAGCCGAATTCCCGCTTCAAGAATGAATCGAGGTTGGCCGCAATAGGGCCACTCTGTCCCAGATAGGCCCGCAGCGCTCGCGCCTCGTTGTATCCATCGCGCCAAGGGACTTCTGTTCCGTGCCAATGCAATCTCTCCCGAAACTCCCGCCACCTGCCCTCGCCCAGGGCGGTAGCGGAAGCGGAATCGATAAATGTCTTTACGGCCTCGGCGCCCGAAGTCATCTGCGCCAATGGTATTGCATCGCAGAAATCCTCCGCCACGGGTTCAGGCAGCAGAACACCGAGGTGCTCAATCTGGGCGGCTACAGAGTCGGCGACGTCAAATGGATCGCATCCGAGGCGCGCGGCCTTCTCGCAGAAAGCCTTTTGTTCCGGATCGTGCTCGGCGTCCAGAATGGCGCGCCACTCCGGGGCAAGGTAGGTGTGCTGCACCTGCCGGGCACTCAACCGCTCTATGACTGCTTCCACCAGTCGGCGGAACTCTTCTTTGACAAGGGCCTTGGAAACGATGCTGGAGCCACCCGACAGGAATAGAACGTCGGACCGGGATCGATCGGAAAGCGTCGACCCGGTAGGCCGCCACGTCACCTCCATCTTCGATTCGGTCGGCACAAAGCTCAGGTCGGGCAGAACAAAGCCCTCTCTCGCCGCGAGCAGGTTATGCCGCGGGTCGCGCCCGTCTGCGCGCCACTCGTCCCAAAGGAACCACCAATTCGCGATCATCCATTCCGCGATTGGATATAACGGGACGTAAATACCTGTCCTTACGCTTTGCACACGCTTGGCTTCAACCCAGGTAATCGGCTCGCCATCGGCTAAGATCTCCAGCCGGGCCCAGGTCGCGTCTAGCTCTGGAGCGCGAACTCTGGGGGAGTCTTCCCACTCGAAGCGCAGTAGGAAATCAGACATTTTGCGATCTCAGTTCCAGAGGCCCCTCGTCGGAGCCGATCGGGTAACCTTTGTACTCCCCAAGCACCTGATTGGTGAGCCTTCCCTCGAACAGGCGTTCTCCATCCCGATACCAGACATAACGGGGAAAAGCTCCCTCCATGAACCCGCCGGCATGGCCCTCTGCGATCGCATTCCGGAGCCAAAGCGTGATCTCTTGCTGGTGTCCCTCAAGGTCGGAGGGGCAAAGGGTGGCGTCGCTTCTAGCGTGGGGGAGCTTGTGCTCGGGGCTGCCTGTGTAAGAAGCCATGGAAGCGGCATGTTCTCTTTGCATAGCTGTCATCTCGATCAACGACTTGCGGCGAAATCGAGTGCGTTGTTGGGGACGTTTCAAGCTCCGGTACCTCCTCCAAGCCTAACACTCGCACGCTCAACGCCGTAGGCGGTTCTCGCACTCAACGGATTTCCGGGTCTGACCGCCGACCTTTGCATGCGCGCTACAGTAGTATTTACCTCATAATATGACATCCGCCGAAGTCCGCGAACAGATTCTCGATTCCCTCATCCTCGACCTCGTTGGCCCGGTCGCCGGCCTGAAGGCCGGCAGCCACCTTGAACAGGAGACGCTCCCCGGATCGACCGCGCCGCTGCGTTGGTATCTTACCGGCTTCCTCGCGCCCTTTGCCGCCAAACCCGAGGAGAAGACCGACGAAGACAGCGGCGAGCAGATCGACCTGATCCCGCCCAAGACCGGCCTCGACGATGAGGCTGCCCCGGAATCGGCCTCCTCCCGGAAAACACCCTTCCCCTCCTCCATGGGCCTGAGTGTTCTGATCCCACCGGAGTGCCGTTCCATCAAGGCCACCGTCATTTGGGGCGACTATGCGGCTGTCATGAAGGACGAGGCGGTCACCGGGTGGCGCCGTACCGCGCGTTGGGCGCAAGCGCCCTTGCCAATCCCTGCACAGGACACTACCCGCGGCGCGACCCGCCTCAAAGACTCGGGTGGGCTCGATCTGGTTCTCTCCGTGCGGACCATCCCGTGCCACAAGGGGCTCGACCTGGTTGCTCCCGGCACGCGCGCCGTGTCCGTGTTTCTGGTGAACAACCGCAATCCGATGACAGGCATCCGGCGCGATGAAGCATACGTCTTTCAGGTCAAACTGCAATTGGAATCCGAGGTGCCCTTTGTCGCCCGCCCCGACCTTCGCGGCGTCATATCCGCCGATCCCGATGAACGCGTGGCCGACCTCCAGTACCGCGACGCTGTCGAATACGCCGTGGGACACGGGGTCTCCGCTCGCGCCCTTCCCGTAAAGGGTGGCGGATGCCGATCCGTCGAAACAGCATGGATTCCGAGGGCCGAGGTCGAACGTACCGAGCACCGGGCCGCGCCCGGGAACGCAACGCTCGACATGGACAAACTGGCAGGCATTAAGGACGTCGCCGAAGCGGAATTGCTGCTTGGACCGCTGGTTCAGGCTTACCGGGAATGGATCGCGAAACAGCCTGTCCCCACAGGAAGTAGTGCCATCGAAAAACGGCGAGCCGACGTCGCCGCCAAAATGCTGTCGAGAGCCGGTGTAGTCGCCGGCCGGATCGAGCAGGGCTTGAAGGCGCTCGCCGACCCGAACGTGCTCGAAGCCTTCCGCCTCGCCAACAAGGTCATGGCGGCGGTGGGCCGCCGGCGCCGGAAAGACGCGCCGAAGTGGCGTCCCTTCCAGTTGGCCTTCCTGCTGCTGAACCTGACCTCCATGGTGGAACCGGACAGCGCGGATCGCGAACTGGTGGACCTGCTCTTTTTCCCCACCGGCGGCGGCAAGACCGAAGCCTATCTGGGCCTGGCGGCATTCACCATGTTCCTCCGCCGCCTGCGGAATCCGGCATCGCGCCGCGGGTGCGGCGTCGCCGTCATCATGCGCTACACACTGCGTCTGCTCACGCTCGACCAGTTAGGCCGCGGCGCGGCGCTCATCTGCGCCATGGAACTGGAGCGCCAGAAGGACGTCGAGAAGCTCGGCAAGTGGCCGTTCGAGATCGGGCTTTGGGTCGGCCAGGCGGCCACGCCCAACCGCATGGGCAAGTCGGGCGAGCGGGACGAGAACACCGCCCGCGCCCGCACACGGAAATTCAAGCAGGACCAGAAGACGTCCCCCATCCCCCTTGAAGCCTGCCCGTGGTGCGGAACCAGGTTTTCGCCCAACTCCTTTAGTCTCGTGCCGAACGAAAGGGAGCCTCTCGATCTCCGCATCACCTGCGTGAACCGGGACTGCGAATTCTCCGGCGGTTCGCCACTGCCGATTGTCGCGGTCGATGAACCGATTTATCGCCGCCTGCCGGCGTTTCTGATTGCCACCGTCGATAAGTTCGCCAGCCTTCCGTGGGAAGGCCAGACGGGCAAGCTGTTCGGTAAGGTAGAGCGCGCCGACGCGGGCGGGTTCTATGGCCCGTGCGACCCGAACTCCTCCGGGCAGCCTTTGCCCGAACCGCTCTTGCCGCCGGACCTGATCATCCAGGACGAATTGCATCTCATCTCCGGGCCGCTGGGCACCATGGTCGGCTTGTATGAGACCGCCATCGACGCACTTTGTTGCCGGGAAATCACGCGACCGGACGGACAGAAGAAAACCATCCGCCCCAAAGTGGTTGCCTCCACCGCCACGGTCCGCCGCGCCGAAGCGCAGATCAAGGCGCTCTTCTGCCGCAATGGCGTTGAGATCTTCCCCTGCCCCGGTCCCGATCGCCGCGATTCGTATTTCGCGGTTACGGTGCCGTCAGATGAGAAGCCGGGCCGGCTGTACGCGGGTGTGGCTGCGCAGGGCCGCTCGCCGAAGGTGATCTTTTTGCGGACGTATCTGGCACTGCTGGGCGCCGCGCAGAAGGCCTTTCTCGCCAACGGCGGCCTGAACAACCCGCAGAATCCCGCCGATCCCTACATGACGCTCACCGGCTACTTCAACAGTCTTCGTGAGCTTGGCGGATGCCGCCGCATCGCGGAGGACGAAGTGACGTCGCGGTTGAAGGACTACGATAACCGTCTGCGTCAGGGTGAAACGACCGGCCTCTTTGCGAAGCGCGATCTGAAGGAAGTGGTCGAACTGACCTCGCGCATCTCAACCGCCGCGGTTTCCAAAGCGAAAGATCGCATGGCCAAGGCTTTCCTGCCCAAAGCGGATTGCCTCGATATTGCACTCGCGACGAACATGATTTCGGTCGGTCTCGATATTTCGCGGCTCGGCTTGATGGCGGTCTTTGGCCAGCCCAAAACGACCGCGGAATACATCCAGGCCACATCGCGAGTGGGCCGTGAGGAGGGCAAGCCGGGCCTCATCATCACCATGCTCAATGTTCACAAGCCCCGCGATCGTTCGCACTATGAACGCTTCGAAGCCTGGCACGCGTCGTTCTACCGCTCGGTGGAGGCAACCAGCGTCACACCGTTCTCGCCACGCGCCCTGGATCGCGGTCTTGCTGAAGTCACGGTCGCGCTCAGCCGCCAGGGCTGGCCCGGCATGACCAAAGGCCCCAACGCGATTCGCGCCATGGAATTGCGGTCAAGCCTTTCGCCCGTCGTGGATATTTTCGGCCGCAGAGTCGAGCAATACGCCGCGCTCGACAGCGAAGAGATGCAGCAACGCCGGGATGGCGTCCGGAGCAAGGTGGAAGACCTGCTCGACGATTGGGCAAAGATCTCCAAGCAACAGAAGGACTCGGGAGCCACGCTTCGCTACCAGCAATATGACGACGGCACGGGGCCGTACCTGCTGCGTTATCCGCTCGATCCGGACTTGGAGCGGATCGAAAGCAAAGCGGCGCAGTTCAAGGCGCATCGCTCGCTCCGCGACGTTGAACCCGCCTGTAACCTCTGGCTTAAGGAACTCAACGGAACACCGCTTGACGCGGAGGAGGAACAGGACTGATGGCCCGCCCCAATGGACAGATTCGCCGCGGCCAGATCATCAACACCTTCGGCCCTGGCGCCCTCCTTGACTTACCTCACCATGCCGCAATTGTCGGCGGTCTGGATACATGGAACTGGGGAGGCGATGACCGTAAACGAAAGATCGTTGAACCCCGGCTCCTGAGCAAAGTCGAGCTGGTGCTCCAAAAGCAGGGACTGGCCATGTATGAGCCACCTGCCGACAACCAGGAGCCGGACGCACCGCCCAGCGGGATCAGTGTCTACCGTTTCCCCGAGTGGTTTACGGTCCAGATCTCTATGAAGGGGCCGAGGGGCCAGCGCACCCGGCCGCTTGTTCGCCGCAACGCCCTCGTCTCCACGACGAAGTGGCAAAGTCCAGACCGGAAGAAGTATGATGTTGTTCCAATCCGCTTCGTCCAGGCGTGCCCGAATGGCCACATCACGGATGTTGATTGGTATGCCTTCGTTCATGGCATTGACGACCCCTGCCGCTGCGACCTCTTCGTCGACGAGTGGGGCACCAGCGGAGATCTCTCCGAAGTCGAGATTCGCTGCGACTGCGGCAAGAGTAAACAACTCATCAAAGCCTTGGAGGACAAGACTGCGCTCGGCTGGTGCCGGGGTAGAAGGCCGTGGCTGGGCGGCAGCAACCTCGAACCGAACTGCCGTGACCCGAAGGGCCAGCCGACCTTCAACAGGCTGCTGAACCGTTCGGCCTCGAACGCCTGGTTCCCTCAAGTTCTGAGCGTCATCTCCATCCCGGATGAAGACGAAAAGCTGCGCGGGGCCGTCGAGAAGATATGGGAAGACCACCTGCAGTACGTCAACTCGCTGGATGATCTACCCAACGAACGAAAGCGAGCAAAGGTTGCGGCGGCGCTGGAGGGTTATTCCGATGGAGTCGTCTGGGCCGAAATCGAACGCCACCGCGGTGGCTCCGCATCGGAGTCTATAAGAACCATCAAGCAGGCTGAAATCGAAACCTTGCTCGCCAGCCCGGACGAGATCGGCCAGGACAAGATCGAAGGCGACTTCTACGCACGCCGCTGGCGGCCCGAACCGCCACTCGGCGCGATCTGGAACAAGATTGATCGTGTAGTCCTGATACACCGTCTGCGCGAAGTCGTTTCTCTGGTCGGTTTCACGCGCTTCGAGCCCGCGACCAATGACATCGACGGTGAACTCGCCATAGGCGTAAATCGCGCCGCGCTGGCCGATGAAGTCCACTGGGTTCCAGCCGTGGAGAATCGCGGCGAGGGAGTCTTCATCTCTTTCAAACCGGAAGAGATTCGCGCCTGGCGTAAACGGAGTGAAGTTTCCAAACGGGAACTCGAACTGGCGGAAGGCTTCAAGTTGTGGAAGAAGCAGTATCCAAGCTCGAAGGCCGATTTCGTTGGCGCTCCATATATGATGCTGCACTCGCTCGCGCACCTGCTGATCACGCAGGTATCGCTGGAGTGCGGCTATTCCTCGTCCGCGATTCGTGAGCGGGTCTACGCCGGAGACGCCGGCTACGGCATTCTGCTCTACACAGGCTCGCCGGATTCCGAGGGGACATTGGGCGGCCTCGTCGAGATCGGCCGCAAGATCGACCAGCATCTCCGCAATGCAGTCGAACTCGGACGCCTCTGCTCGAACGACCCGGTTTGCGCTCAGCATTCCGCAAAGCAACTACTCGAAGAACGCTTCCTTCTTGGCGCGGCGTGCCACGGCTGTCTGCTGATTTCGGAAACTTCATGCGAGCGCTTTAATCAATACCTCGATCGCTCGTTGGTCGTCGCCACCGTCGGCGGAACCGGTGCAGAGTTCTTCACCGATCAGGATCTGGCGCTTCCATGAAGCTCATCCGCTCCTTGCCCGCGAGCGCACTGGAATCCATATCGCAGGCGCTGAAGGCCGGTCGCCTCAAGCCGCCCTACACCGCATTCACGGTCGCCGAATGGGTGCCGGAAAACTGTCGCAATTTGCTGGCGGCTGATCTGATGTCCCTTCAGACGTGTGGCTTCACCACGGCCACTCTCGCCATCACTCTCGAAGTTCTCGCCGAGGATGCCGCCGCGCGGCAGCGGGCAATCGACCAGATCCAATTGGTCTGGACCAGCCCCGATGAAGAAGGCCCGCACGTCCGGGATACCAGCGTGGTGGTGCGGCAACTCCTGTCGGAAGCGCGTCAATCGCTCTGGATCTCCACGTACAGTATCTTCAACGGCCAGGAAGTCTTCCTGCCCATTGAGCAAGCCTGGACGTTCCGTCCGGAACTCGAAGTCGTTCTGATACTGAATGTGCCGCCAAACGATGACGCTGCCGTCGAAAAGTATGCCTGGTCATTTTGGAAATATCATTGGCCCTGGCCGAGGAAACCAGCGGTGTTCTACGACCCACGAGGCCCTGAGAAAACTCCGAACTATCCTGCTTGCCAGCATGCAAAGTGCATTCTCGTGGATGGAGTCACCGCATTCATCACGTCTGCCAACTTCACGGAGTCCGCGCAGGAACGAAATATCGAACTCGGCGTCCTGTTCCGCGACAACCCGAGGGTTGCGGAGTCGATTCGGTCGAAGTTCGAGAGTCTCATCCAGGATGGATTCCTGAAGCCGTTGCCGGCGCGCTGAAATGGTGCAGTACCCGCACAAGACCGTCGGCCGCACTCGCCTTTCCGTGCAAGACTCTCAGGAAGAGGCGCCAGTACGGCATGGACAACGGCCTCCGGCGCGCACTGAAAATACAACCACTTAGCACGCGCCGCTACCTCTTGGGACGGCCCTCTTCAGGTTCGAGTCCTGACGGCCCACAATCCGCCCCAGAACCATTAAGCTGGCGCAAGTGGTTGAATCTGCTGGAAAGCTGCTATAACCGCCCGTGGTGGATAGGCCGCCAGAGTTCGAAACGTGTCCACGACGGGGAGCCAATTACCATTCCCAAATCTCGCGCTATCTGATTGATTTCATTGCGTGCCTTTGAAGACTCCCCTCGGATTCTTACTGGTAGAGCTGCTACCCCAGCATGGACTCGAACCAGCATCGACCCAATCGCTTGAGCCCGTATTAATGGCGCGATACTCGCCTAAGACGATGGCCCCCTGGGCAAGCAAGGGCGCGAGCTCATCATGAATTGCTTCGACGACAACTGTCTCAATCCGACGCTTTGTCAAGGCAAAGTAGAAATGTCCTATTCCCAGCAAAGTAGAAATGTCCGGTTTTGAGGGGGCGGCTGGAGGAGCTGGGTTAGAGTGGATTCGATGTTTCGGGGAGGTCGCGTTCCCTGGG
>JBEKKO010000113.1:0-16643 GCA_050010695.1 Bryobacteraceae bacterium | reverse complement strand
CTTATCTAGAAGTATATAATACGTCTAGAAAGGAGGCTCATGCCTCACTCCCTTCCCAACCTGGAATCGCGCCGGACCGAGTTGCTCGGCGCTCTGAGCGATCTCAAAGACATGCGCCCTGGCTCTGTCGTCGGAGCCGTGTTTCGCTGCGGAAAACCGAGCTGCCATTGCGCGCAACCCGGCGACCCTGGCCACGGCCCCCTCATGCGGCTCACCTATAAATCGCAGGGAAAGACCGTCACCGAAGCGTTGCCGACTCCGGCCGCCGTACGCAAAGCGGAACGGGAAATCGCCGAGTTCCGCAATTACCAGCGGCTCGGCCAGGAACTGGTGGAAGTCAGTGAGCGGATCTGCCGCTTACGACCCGTGGAGGACACACTCACTCCGCAGGAAAAAAAACGGCCGAAACCATCGACCAGGAGGTCAAACGGGAAGTAAGCCGCCTGCTCCAGGTGGTCTTCGCGGACCGCCGGAACAGGGGCATGGTGGATTTGGAAGCCGTCGAGATGCTGGTGCGCACGTCGATGCACCGCGCCGGGGCGGCCGCTCTGGAGCGCCTGCTCGCGATGCCTTCCCCGGAACCCGGGCACGTGGCCTGTTCCTGTGGACATTCGGCCAAGCACCACGGCCGACGCGCCAAACAGATCCTGACCGCGTTGGGCCGCGTTCGCTTCGAGCGCAGTTATTACCTCTGCCCGCACTGCCGTCGGGGCCACAGTCCGCGGGATCGGGAACTGGACGTGGAAGGCGTCGCCTGTTCGCCGGGCGTGCGCCGCATGATGGCGGTGGTGGGTAGCGATACCAGCTTCGAGCAGGGCCGCGAGCAACTCCAGTTACTCGCCGGTATTGCGGTCACCGCGAAAGCGGTGGAGCGCCATGCCGAGGCTATCGGCGCTGGCATTGAGGCTGGTGAGCAGGAAGAAATCCGCCGGGCCAAACAACTGGAACTGCCCGCCGTATGCGCCCCTGCCACGCCGATCTTCTACATCGAGATGGACGGCACGGGCGTGCCCGTGGTGAAAGCGGAAACCGAAGGCCGCGCGGGCAAGGTGGAAGGCCAACCGGCGCACACGCGCGAAGTCAAACTGGGGTGCGTCTTCACTCAAACCGGTCTCGACGAGGAGGGCCGGCCTGTTCGCGACGAGGATTCCACTTCTTACGTCGCCGCGATCGAAACCGCCGAGGCGTTCGGCTTACGGCTCTACAGCGAAGCCTGGCGGCGTGGTTGGAGCCGGGCGCAGAAGAAAGTCGTGATCGGCGATGGCGCCGTTTGGATCTGGAATCTCGCTGACCAACACTTTCCAAGCGCGATCCAAATCGTCGATCTCTTCCATGCCCGCCAGCATCTCTGGGAACTCTCGGCCAAACTTTTCCCCCAGGACGAAAAAGGTCGTAAGCGGTGGATGGCGCGCTGTCTGGATCGGCTGGAGCGAGGCAAGATCGAAGCGCTGGTCAAGATGCTCCGCGAATCGGCACCCGCCAGCGCAGAACTCGCCCGAATCGTAGCGAACGAAGCCGAGTACTTCGCGCGCAATGCCGGCCGAATGCGCTATCCAGCTTTCCGCGAACAAGGGCTGTTCGTTGGGTCCGGCGTGGTCGAGGCGGGATGCAAAACTGTGATCGGAGCGCGCTTGAAACGCTCCGGGTCGTTCTGGACTGTCGCCGGCGCCAACGCCATCATCGCTCTGCGCTGTTGCCGTTTCAGCCAAAGGTTCGAAGACTATTGGGAAAGCCGTTCCCGCGCCGCCTGATTACCCACTTTTATGTCGCGCACCCGCACGAACCCCACGAACCCCCGAATCCTACCCCTTGGCGAGATCCCGCCTGACGCCGTAGCGTTTACCTGGACCTTTGGGTGTGTCGTCGCTAGCCTTGATCGGAAACGCCTCGAGGCACGAGAGCCGAGGTGAGAGCGTGAATTTCGAGCCGAGGCGTTTTCGATAAGGAGACTAGAAGGAAGCCGCTGGCGTTTGCGGCGGACGCGGTGGCTATGGGGAATGAAAGCCGCTTTGGTACTGGCGAGGCCGATGTTGGCCGTAGTGGCGATCGACGAAAATGTGGGAGCGGGGTTCGGACGGGGGGGGAACTGGACGTCGGATGGGCCCCATCACGGCGATGGGTCGCGCGGTGGACGGCGGTCGGACACACGAGTCCGCCAGCATGCCATTGGCACGTCGCTGGACCTCAACTGACCGCGGTGTCATGACGAATCGAAGTAACTGTGCCGTGAGACTTCCGCGGCCCGTGCATTCCTGTCGGCTACAACGTACCTGGTATTCACGTCAGTGCGGTGCGGATGCGTGCGACTCGGAGAGCATCGATGCCATCCTTGGCCTCGATACTCTGGATCCCTGCGCACTTCAGGATGGTGCCAAGATACGTGCGCATTATGCGGCTTTGATTGACGTAAATCCCGAACTGGCGTCCATTCTCAGCGCGACTGGCATGGCCGTTGTCTCGGGCATTCCGCTGATCGGCGTGATTCGGTCGCTCATCGCCCATCATAGTCCGCCTGTCGGAGATTGCTAGGCGGAGGGGCTCCGATCGCGTAAGCTTTATGCCGTGCGCGTTGGAATCGGCAGGAAGAAGCACGTCGCCATGTCACGAGCCGATGAAGTTCGAACGCTCGTCTTGATAGTTGCCCTTGCGATGATTCCCGGCGGAGGGACAGTCGCCGTGATCGCGCTCACGACGCAGCCGGACCTTAACGAACTTACTCCCGTCGCGAATCACACTGCGGGTTTTTCTCTTTTGGGCTGGGAGAGCCTACTCCGGGATCAGCCCCACACGCTGCATGCTGGATCAGCAATAGCCTCTGGCGCAACGGTTGAGGTTCTTGGCTACACGATGGATGGCAATCGGAGTGGGGAGAACGGAGAGTGGGCGCAGGAGTTCACTTTACTCCCTGAAGCAGGGAATCCAATCCATCCGGCGCACCGCTTTGGAGACCAGATGATTTCGGTCCATCCACGGGATGACTCGCGAACCCGGTTTTTACCTCGTACCCTCGTGTGGGTCTCGGGAAACCTGCAGGCCTTGCCGGGTGACCCTGTCGGAGATAAACCGCTGTATACCATCGAACAGGCACGCGCGGAACTGGCCGGTCGGGGCGAAATCAGAAAATACTTCAGGTAAAGATCCTCGGCAGCGCCATCTTCCGGCCGCTAGCGGGCTTATTGAGCCCGTTGGCGTTCGCCCCGGTTGTTTTCGTCACACTTCTCTTTGCCGACCACGATTTCCAAGCGACTTTTGTATACTTCCTCCGATCGATGTGTACTATACTCCGGTATAGTATTTAGATCTCAGATAAATGGCGCATATCAGCAACGACGGTGGCAAAAAGCTCCTGGCTCGGGTGCGCCGCATCCGTGGCCAGATCGATGGAATCGAGCGCGCGATCTTGGAGGGCAACGACTGCTACGCGGTCTTGCAGCAGACAGCCGCCGTGCGGGGAGCGCTGGGTGGGTTGATGGCCGAACTGATTGATGGGCACATCCGTCACCATGTGCACAGCGCGAGCGAGCGCGAAAAGGCCACGGACGAATTGATGGAGATTGTTCGCAGTTACTTGCGCTAAGGAGGGGTCCATGCCGCAAGCAAATACTTCTGCTGCCGAAGTGTCGGCAGATGGAAATCTCAACGCACCGAAACTGATCAGCGTTGGTGGGCGTGTCCGTCGACAGGAACACGAAGCGCATCCCGAGCACGAGGGCGAACAGGAGCATGAACAAGGTCACGTCGAGCCGTTTGAGCTTGTCCGCATTCTGGCAACGGCGGCTGTGGCCAGCTTGGTTTGGCTTCGGGTATGGGAGCCGTTTCCGCACGTCAGCCTGATTGGCATCGCGGGTGTTCTGTTCGGTGGATGGCCGATCTTCCGTGAAGCGTTCGAGAACCTGCGCGAACGCCGCATGACGATGGAGCTATCGATGACGATCGCGCTTCTCGCCGCGCTTGGCATCGGTGAATTCGTCACTGCGCTCATCATCACCGCGTTTGTACTCGCTGCGGAAGTGTTGGAGGGGCTCACCGTAGGCCGGGGCCGGCGCGCGATCGGCGACCTTCTCGAGTTGTTGCCGCGATCGGCGTGGACTGTGAACGATGGGGTCGGAGCGAGACCGGTAGAGGTGCCTATAGGCGAACTTCGCCCCGGAGACAGGGTTTTGATTCGGCCTGGAACGAGAATCCCTGTTGACGGCCACGTGCTTTCCGGACACTCGAGCGTTGAAGAGGCTGCGATCACCGGCGAACCTCTGCCGCAAGACAAGCTTCCAGGCAGTCGAGTTTTCGCGGGCACTCTCAACCACACAGGCGCTCTCGAAGTTAGTGTCGAAAACTTAGGCCGGGACACGACGTTTGGGCGGATTGTTGAGGCCGTTGAGGAGGCAGAGCAAACACGGGCGCCCATTCAGCGCCTTGCGGATCGCCTGGCCGGGTACCTGGTGTACTTTGCCCTGGGCAGCGCGCTGCTGACGCTGTTGATCACTCACAACCTGCGTTCGACAATCTCGGTCATCATCGTGGCGGGAGCTTGTGGAATTGCTGCCGGGACTCCCTTAGCAATCCTGGGGGCCATTGGGCGTGCAGCCCGCCAGGGGGCCATCATCAAAGGGGGCGTCTACCTAGAGCAACTCGCCAAGATAGACACCGTGTTGCTCGACAAGACCGGCACTCTCACCTACGGCAAGCCCCATGTTGCTTCGATTGACGCGGCCTTTGGATATCAGGCTGACGTGGTGTTGCAGACTGCCGCCGCCGCCGAACGGAATTCCGAACACCCGCTCGCGCATGCTGTGGTTGCAGCAGCACACGAAAAGCAACTGGCGATTGTCGAGCCTTCTTCCTTCTGCTATACGCCCGGAAAAGGTGTACATGCGACAGTAGATGGCCATGCCGTCATCGTCGGGAACACGAATTTGCTGGTGGAGTCGAACATCGCGTTGCCGGCGATGAGCATGCGGGCTGGAGCACGAGTTCTCGTCGCGCGTGATGGCCAGTTTATCGGCTCGATTCATATTGCCGATCAAGTGCGCGATGGAGCCTCGGAAGCCATCCGGGAGCTTCAGGATATGGGCCTTCAGATCGAGTTGCTCACTGGCGACGCCGAGCTGTCCGCCAGCGCCGTCGCCGAAAGCATTGGCATCAGCCAGGTTTCGAGCAGTCTGCTGCCAGAACAGAAGTCAGCGCGCGT
Organism: Bryobacteraceae bacterium; assembly: GCA_050010695.1. Classification (GTDB taxonomy): domain Bacteria; phylum Acidobacteriota; class Terriglobia; order Bryobacterales; family Bryobacteraceae; genus Bog-375. The sequence continues at coordinate 11,455 of JBEKKO010000113.1, read as the reverse complement.
GGATGAACTGATTCACCTCGGCCGCACCGTTGCCATGATAGGAGATGGAATCAACGATGCCCCCGCGCTCTCTCACTCCCACGTGGGAGTGGCCATGGGCAGCGGGGCTGAAATCGCCCAGGCGAGTGCGAATGTGCTTCTGATCGGAAACGATTTGCGGAAGTTCGTCGCGACAGTCAAAACCGCTCGTTGGTGCCGAGCGGTGATTCTCCAGAACTTCTACGGAACGCTGGCTGTCGATGCAGTGGGTATCGGTTTGGCGGCTGCTGGGGTGATTAACCCTCTGCTGGCCGCATTTATCCACGTCTCCTCCGAGTTGACATTCATTCTGAACTCGACCCGTTTGCTGCCCCGGTTCTCACGGCAGCCCCATTTTGATTGATGTCTTGCACCAATGGCACAGTGGTAGCCGATGCCGTCCGCTGGCATTCTAAGTCCTGTTACCACATCTCGTCATCCGTTCATGGGAAAACTGTAGGACTGAGAGCCTCCGAGTCATAAAATGACCTGAGCCCCAGCGCTGCGCCATGCCCTTGAGAACGCTGATAGTCGACGACGAGCCGATCGCCCGCCAAGTGCTACGCGAAGAACTGGAACTGATCGATGGCGTGGAAGTGATGGGCGAGGCAGACAACGGCGCAAAAGCGCTCGACCAGATCGCCAGACTCAGGCCCGATCTGGTCTTGCTCGACCTTCAAATGCCGGCCATGAGCGGGTTTGAAGTTGTGAGCGGCATCCGGCGGGGGGCCCACATTCCGGTGATCGTGATTGTCACCGCATACGATAGTTACGCCGTCCAGGCCTTCGAGGCGGGGGCCATCGATTACCTGCTCAAGCCCGTCGCGCATGAGCGATTGCAGCAAGCTGTCGAGCGAGCCAGCCGTGTCAGTGAGCGCCAGGCAGTGGAGCGACTGGCGCAGCTTCAAGAGATTGCCGCGCCCGCACCGGGGCCGCGTCCGCGTAAAATCGTCGGCAGGGTCGGCGAAGAGTACTTTCTCCTCGATGCCGGTGAGATCTTTGCATTCCAGGCCGAGGGCGAGTTGGTGTGGATCACCACCGCCCAGAAAAAGTACCGGGCCACTCAGTCGCTTAAGGCCATCGAGCAACGGCTAGGCCGCTCGAACTTCGAGCGCATCCACCGGAACGCGCTGATAAACGTCGATCACGTCCGCAAGATGAGCGCCCTCAGCAGCCAGCGATGGCTCATCACGCTGAGTAACGATCAGGAGTTCATCGCTAGCAAGCGCCGTGCCCACGGCGTGCGCCAGTTCTTGAGCGGATGACCCCTCGGAGGCTGGTTCTCGCCCACGCCGAGCTTACGTCAGACATTCCGTTCACTCGCAAAAGCAGTTCATTGGCCGACCTTCGGCGCCCGCCAGTCAAATTGTGCTAGGATCCAGCCCCTCGCCCGAGGACAATACAAAAGACGGAGGGAGTTAAAAGACGTGACGAGACGTGTCCGCAGTGTTGTCGCTGTGCTTGCCTTCGGATTTGGTTTGGGCGTCCTGTGTTATGGGCAGTCGAGCAGTGGCAGTTCCGGGACCCTCCGGGGCTCGGTTCTCGATCCCTCTGGTGCTGCGATCAAGAGTGCCACGGTAGAGATTCAGAATCCCGTGGCTCACTATCGCCGAAGCACCCTGACTGACAGCCAGGGAAGGTTTGAGTTCGACAACATCCCCTACAACAACTATCATGCCAGTGCCGTGGCGGCCGGGTTTCGGAGCATTGAACAGGATGTAGACGTGCGCTCCCCGATACCGGTCGAGTTGAAAGTCAGCTTGACAATCGGCACATCAACTGAGAGCGTGACCGTTACAGCAGCTGCGGATCTCGTCGAAAACGACCCTACGTCGCATACGGACGTTGACCGCGGACTCTTCGAGAGGCTTCCGCTTGAAAGTCAATCCTCCTCTCTTAGCTCTCTTGTCACGATGTCCGCTCCGGGGACGGCGGCCGATTCGAACGGTCTTTTTCATGGATTGGGAGATCATGCGTCCAACTCATTCTCCGTCGATGGGCAGCCGATTACTGACCAGCAGAGCAAGGTCTTCTCCAATCAGCTTCCTGTTGATGCAGTGCAGTCGTTGGAGGTGATACAAGGTGCCCCTCCTGCCGAATACGGCGGCAAGACAAGCCTGGTGATTGTGGCAACCACGCGGTCGGGTCTGGGTGTCTCACAGCCGCATGGCGATGTGACGGCATCATACGGCACGTTCGGAACATCGAATGCGGCATTCAATCTGGCCTATGGCGGCCAGACATGGGGCAACTTCATTTCCATGGATGGACTGAACACCGGCCGCTTTCTGGATCCGCCGGAGTTTACCGTCATGCATGACAAGGGTAATGAAGAGAATTTCTTTGATCGATTCGATCTCAGGCCTTCGGATGCGGATTCAGTCAGCTTGGGCCTTCAATACACTCACTCCTGGTTCCAAAACCCCAATTCGTACGATCAGGAATATCATCCGGGCCTGGTGAACCCCGTGACCGGCGATCCTTTGGGCCCCACGGATGAGCGTTCGCAAATCAAGAGCTTTAACATCGCTCCGTCGTGGACACGGACCCTGAATTCCAGCATGGTGCTTACACTCGGCGCGTACCTGCGGAAGGACCAATACAATTACTATCCGAGCGCCGATCCGTTTGCCGACTTGTCACCAGATCTGCAAAGCGAAACCGTTACGCAGTCCCGGTCGCTCGCCAACTTGGGTGTCCGGTCCAACGTATCGTACGTCAAAGGCATTCACAACATAAAGGCGGGAGTCACATACCAACACACCTTCCTCACCGAGGGTGACAGCATCGGGATTGTCGATCCAACCGTTCTTCCTTCCATCTCGCCGTCGTGCCTGGCTGCCAACAATAATCCGCTGCCCGGTACCCCGTGCGCTGTTCTGGCGCCCTATGACCTAACCAACGGCGGAACGGTATTCTCGTTCCACGGGCATACAGACGTTAAGGAACTCGGACTCTACTTCCAGGACACCATCACCAAGAACAACTGGGTCTTCAACCTCGGTCTTCGCGGCGACCTGTACAATGGCCTCAGCACCGCCCGGCAGGTTGAGCCTCGCCTCGGAATCGCATACAACATCAAACCAACCAACACGATTCTGCGCGTTTCCTATGCGCGAACCCTGGAAACCCCATTCAATGAGAATCTGGTCATTGCCAGCACAGGATGCAACATCCCATTTCTCGCAACTCTTGTGCCGCCACCGGGTGTTACGTGTAGTCTGGGCCCTATTCATGCCGGTTGGCGCAACGAATTCCACGCCGGCCTGCAACAGGCGTTCGGCAGATTCCTGGTGATAGACGCCGAATATATCTGGAAATACACCCACAATGCCTTCGATTTCGGCATCGTGGGCAGCACACCCATCTACTTCCCGATCGAGTGGAGCAGTTCCAAGATCCGTTCCGATGAAATTCCAGTAGTGAGGCAAGAGAGCAAACATGAAACTGAGAATGTTTTCGTGCGTCGCAGTGGCCTGCTGCGCCAGTGCGATCGCGGTCCGGCACATCGGCGGGCGTGAACTCCCAAACCGTTGCCCCGGCGGGGTTCACCTCGCGAACCAGTCTCGCTCCCGCCACCGGAATCTTCCCAGCGCTTGTGCAACTCGGGAATCAGCGTGTCTTTATGCTTCTGGAGGTACTCCATGAAGTCCTTCGGCACGGCCACCGCGAACGCGCTGTTGGCTATCCGCGAGCGCAGCCGCGTGACGTTCATCTACCGGCAGGAGGCCGGGAAGACGGTCAAGGTCGCGCTGTTTTATAACCGGCGCTTTCAACGTCCGTCGCGAAACCTGCTCACGTGGGAGGGCAGTTACACGGCCGCTTTCGATCCGGACTACAGCATCGCGGTGACGGTGACGGAGGGCGCGGTCGTGCAGAAGCACTGGCTGCACTTCGATGCGAAGTACCGGCTGGAACCGGCCGAAGTCGCCCAGCTCCTCCATGACAGCAGCGAGGACATGATGGCGGATGGTGAAGCCGCCATCGTCATAGCGCTCCGGCAAGGCGATCCATCCTTCGCGCCGCTGGCTTTGGATGAAGGCCTCCGCCGCTTCCCGCTGGGCATCGAGCGAGTTGAAGTCCTGTTCCAGGCCTTCTTCGGTGGACTTGCGCGTGTAGATGGCGCAGCGCAGGCGAGCCGGGAGGACTTTCCCTTCCGGACTATTCTTCCGCACGATGCTGCTCCTTTCGCCCCTTACCGGTCAGCCCGAAGAAGGCGAGGCCGTTCCAGCGGGTGCCGCTGACGGCAACGGCAACGGCGCTTGTCCTTACTAGACCACTGGTGGAGGTCCCGGAAGACTTCAGGCATAAGCCTATTTGACCCCCGTGACTGGAGACCCGTTCGACATCAGCGGGAGCGCCGAGCACATGGGGGCAGGCGGCTCAGTACCGAATACAAAACCTGGGGGCTGGGTTCGCTCCGTCCGCAGGCTGCGGATAGGATTTCTTGAGTGAGTTTGGTTGGCATGTGATTCTCCATCGTTCGTACCATCTACGTTAGCTAATTGCGTCGGCCTTGAGAAGAGCGGTTGACCAGTTGGCAGATGCCCTCCAAGGTGCAAGAGAAGCCCACAGCACCCTCCGCTGTGCCCGGTGGTATGACCGCATCCCGGCGACGGGCAACGCACCCAGAGTTCCTGCGGAGAATGCATCGGGCCAAGTGGTTTCCGGTGTGGCTATGGTACGATGCCCAACATGCCCAAGATTAAAAATGTCGTCCGAGCTTCGCCCTTCAATCGAGTGTTGAGCGTAACATTTTGGACCAAAGTTAGGAAGGACTTCGGCTTCAGCGTTCCGCAGGGTGTGGTCAGGATTCTCCGTCTACACTTCAGTGATGAGATCGCCTTGGACATTTGGGACACATCCGGCAAGCATCTGTATCGGGGCGTCGCACCGCTGAAGAGCGAAACCGAAATATACGGCACTCGTTTCAAGGATTGCTTAATGCGTGGTGCGGGGATTGTTGTCACCGCATCTAACGTCCCAGCGCATTGACAAAACACCTCGTCTGTAAGGCACTGGGTCGGCCTCACGATTCTCAGCGGCCCAGTTTGTCGGACACTGTTGCGAGCCTGAACAAATAAGAAGTCGTATTACCAAAGGTATCTCCATCCGTGAATTGCCGAGATATTTCAGGGTATAAGACCCTGCTTAGGCGTATAATTCGAATCAATATTTGATTCGAGCCAAGAGGCCGAGCCACTCGTCTTGACTGGAACGGAGAACTTCTCATGCAGAAGGCCGTATTTCTTCTTTGCGCGGCGACGGTCGTTTTGCCCGCACAGACATTCACCACCGTAGCGAGTTTCAGCGGAAGCAACGGCGCCAACCCCCAAGTTGCCCTGATTCAAGGCACCGATGGCGACTTCTACGGGACGACGGATTGGGGCGGGGCGTACAACCATGGCACGGTTTTCAGAGTCACGCCAACAGGCGTGGTGACGGCACTACATAACTTCGCCTTTACCGATGGCGGTTCGCCGCTGGGAGCGCTGATTCAGGCCACCGACGGAAACTTCTACGGAACCACCAACACGGGCGGGGCCAACAACTATGGCACGATCTTCAGAATTACACCGACAGGAACTCTGACCACACTTTATAACTTCTGTGCCCAGTCAAATTGCATTGACGGCCAGAACCCAGTGGCCGGTCTGATTCAGGCCAGCGACGGTAATCTCTACGGGACAGCTAGCGGAGGAGGACCTAACGGCGTCGGCACGATCTTTGAAATAACGCTCTCCGGTGCATTTTCGACTCTGCACAATTTCAATGGAACCGATGGCATGACGCCTTACGGCGGCCTTGTGCAATCGACCGACGGAGACTTGTACGGAACCACGGCCTGGGGTGGGACGGACAGCGGTACAGCCTACAAAGTTACTCTGGCGGGCGTGTTGACCACCCTGCACATATTCAACTCGACCGACGGCGCGAGGCCTTATGCCACGCTGATTCAGGCCAATGATGGTAACTTCTATGGGACCACCGAGCTCGGCGGGAGCAACAACTTCGGCACGATTTTCAAGGTCACACCTGCCGGCGCATTCACGAGCCTCTATAGTTTCGCTGGGCCTGAAGGCCAGCAACCGTTTTGCGGTCTGATTCAAGCTACCGACGGCAACCTGTATGGGACCGCGGCGAACGGTGGCGCCAACGGTTATGGCTCGATCTTCAAAATGACTCTTGCGGGCGTGCTGACCACCGTGCACAGCTTCGCCTCAACGGACGGGGCCAATCCATATGGCGCGTTGATGAAAGCGGCTGACCGCAGCCTCTACGGCACAACGTCCGAGGGCGGGCTTAGCGGCGCCGGCACAGTGTTCAGGCTGACCCTCGCCAATCCGTTTCAGGCCCCTTTGGTTTCCACCGGGGCGGCTTCGGCGGTGACCACCAACACAGCCACGCTGCCTGGTTCGGTGAATCCGAACGGTGTGGACACGCAAGTCTGGTTCGCGTATGGCATCAGCAGTTCGTTGAGCGTCAGCACATTGACTCCCAGGCAGGATGCCGGTTCAGGCACGAGTGCAGTGCCAATCAGCGCCAACATTACCGGGTTGAATCCGAGTACGACTTACTATTTCCTGGTCTGGGGACAGAATTCCGGCGGCACCAGCCAGGGCTCCGTCATGAGTTTCACCACTGCCGGCGCCTCAACCAGCTATGACATTGCTGGAGAGATCACACTGGCGGGCAATGCTCTGCCCGGGGTCACCGTGACGGTAAGCGGACCCGGGAATAACTCCGCAACCACCAACAGCTTAGGGTTGTATGGCGTTGAGGTCGCCGCGGGCGGCAACTACACGCTGACGCCCTCCCTGAGCGGATACACATTCAGCCCGGCCAGTGCGACGTTCAACAACGTGAGCAGCAACCAAACGCAGAATTTCACGGCCGCCGCCGTCGCACCCGGAGGGCCGGTGATCACTTCGGCAGGTGTGGTAAATGGGGCAAGTTTTCAGGCGGGAATCGTTCCGAATTCCTGGTTTACCATTTATGGAACGAGCCTCTCATCGACTACCGACACTTGGACAGACGCGGTAATAAACGGCAATCTGCCGCAGGCCCTGGATGGCGTTCGCGTAAGCGTCGGCGGAGAACCCGCTTACATCTCTTACGTCAGCCCTGGACAAATCAATGCGCTGGCTCCCAACATTTCACCCGGAAACGTGTCGGTCACGGTGACCAATTCGAACGTGACCAGCACGCCGGTCACGGTGGCGGCGCAGATGGTCCAGCCGGCTTTCTTCCAGTGGGGCAGTTACGCGGTCGCTACCAGAATCGACTACAGCTGGGCCGTGAAGAACGGCTTTTTTCCCGGGGTGACGACTGTGCCGGCTAAGCCGGGTGACACGATAATCCTCTGGGGAACCGGTTTCGGCCCGACCACTCCGGCCGCACCCACCGGCGTCATAGTGCCCTCCAACGCCACTTACCTCACCGCGAACACGGTGACCGCTACCGTAGGAGGCTTGGCAGCGAACGTCTACGGCGGTGCCGGTGCGCTGACGCCCGGGGAAGCAGGACTGTATCAGGTGGCGATCCAGATTCCCACCACGTTGGCCGACGGCGATTACCCGGTTATCGCAATGACCTCGGGCGCGCAATCGCCTTCGAACGTCCTGATCACGGTTCAGAAATAGCCGCTCTGGAAGACCGTGCTTTAGAGTTGCGCCTGCGCAGTGCCGGTTGACGCGCAAAGCCGGATTCTGCAGGTGTGAGCCGCGTGGGACCGGGAGCGCCTTGGCCCGCAGTTAACCAAACGCGCAGCCGTCGACGGCGTGCCGCGTCCCGGCGTGCGCGGTAGACTCTACGTCAGGAGGATTGGATGGCGAGCGACATGCAACTGGTGCTCACAGTTAAGTCCCTCCGTAAGCGTGCGGTGCTGGCCACATTGACTTTCGGGGTAGGTTGCGGTGGCTGGTTAAGTGTCCACTTAGAGAGTTAAGTGGACACTTCGTGTAGCGCGGGGTCTCACTCTGTTGGCGGCACTGCGGCGAAACTCCACGGCAGCAACTCGGCGATGCGGTTGATCGGATGGTCGGCGATGCGTGCCAGAACATCGCGCAGGTAGGCCTCCGGATCAAGGCCGTTGAGTTTAGCCGAGCCGATCAGGCTGTACATCGCTGCAGCGCGCTCACCGCCGGCATCGGAACCGGCAAATAGATAATTCTTACGACCCAGTGCGACGGCACGCAACGCGCGTTCGGCTGCGTAATGCCGCGTTCCGGATTATGCCGCGTCGGGACGCATTGAATGCGGCACGCCGATCGTTCGGCTCTTTGGACGCGGCATAACCTGCTAACGTCTCTCCAGACTGGCGAACCGCCAGCACTGGAGAAACGACTTGAAGACAACCCAACAGAAGAATCCGGATGAGGATCATCCCGTCCTCGCCCGGTACGTAAACTACTTACGCAGGGACCGCGGCCTTGCAGAGAATTCCGTCCTCGTCTACAGGCCCCATGTTCGTGACTTGCTCGCTGAGCAAGTAGCAAAGACGGGCAGTGTGTCCGTCCGGGCGTTCGACGCGACAGGTATACGAAGCTTCCTGCTTGACCACATTCGCGGCCGTTCCGGCGAATACGCCCGACTGCTGGCGACAGCTCTGCGTTCATTCTTCCGCTTTCTGTTCCTTGGTGGGGATCTGCCCAGAGATCTATCCGGGTCGATACCCGCCGTCTGCAAACCGCGGCCAACGGCGGCACCCGCCTTCTTATCCCGGGATGAAATGGATCGGGTGATCTCAGCTACGGACGGATCGACCCTCACCGGGTGCCGCGATCGTGCGGTTCTATTGCTGCTCGCCAGACTCGGGCTGCGCGCCGGGGAGGTCGTCCAACTCGAACTCGACGACCTTCGCTGGCGGACCGGAGAAATCATCATTCACGGGAAGGGACGTGTGATTGAGCCTTTGCCGCTGCTGGCTGAAATCGGCGAGGCGCTAGCCCGATACCTCCGCGAGGACCGCCGCAACGATGGCGCTCGGCGTGTTTTCCGGCGCGTGTATCCACCCTATCGGGGCTTTGCCGGGCCGGCCGCAGTGGGCCACATCGTTCGCGCCGCGCTTGTCCGAGCCGGAGTCCGACGCTCCGGACGGGGCGCCGCACATTTGTTTCGCCACGGTCTGGCGACGCAGATGATCCGTAGCGGCGCCACGCTCACGGAGATCTCCGAAGTGCTCAGGCATCGATCCCTGAACACCACCGCAGTGTACGCTCATGTGTCCTTTGAGGCGTTACGGTCCGTTGCCGGACCCTGGCCGATCACGGGAGGTGTCCAGTGAACAGCATGTGCGACGCCTTGGCGCAATACATCGCGGTCAGGCGGGCGCTGGGGGCCAAGCTTCCGGAACCGCCTCGCACGCTTGGCCGATTTATCGAGTTTCTGAAAGAACAAGGCACCGAGTTTATTACAACGGAACTGGCGCTGCGATGGGCCATGCGGCCGCAAGGCGTACAGCGCGCCACATGGGCGCGCCGGCTGAGCATGGTGAGGCGATTCGCCACATGGCTCCATGCGATTGACCCGCGCACACAGGTTCCACCTGCTCGGCTCCTGAGTGGCCGGCGGAGGCGCAATCCACCACACATCTACAGCACCGAAGAAGTGCGCCAGCTCATGACAGAGGCATCCAAGCTGCAGTCTCGCCGAGGCTTGCGTGCCCATACATATACAACGATCATCGGACTCCTCGCGACCACCGGGCTTCGCCCCGGCGAAGTCCTGGCTCTTACTCAGCCGGATGTGGACCTCGAAAGCGGAATCCTGTTTATCCGAGAATCGAAGCATGGAAAGTCACGGTTCGTACCGGTCCACGACTCGACCCGCCAAGCTCTCGCAGAGTACGCCGGACGCCGCGATAAGCCGGCGACACAGATTCGCTCCAGTGCTTTCTTTCCTGCAGAGAGCGGTCGGCCGCTCAGACCGAACGCCGTGCGGCGCACGTTCGCGAGGCTGTCAGTAGTCGTCGGCCTGCGCGCTCCAGCAGCTACACGACGGATCGGCCATGGCCCGCGACTCCAGGACTTCCGCCACACCTTCGCCACGCGGACTCTTCTGAATTGGTATAGGGCCGGCGTGAATGTCGAACGTGAATTGCCCACGCTCTCCACTTACCTTGGACATTCCGATGTCACGCACACCTACTGGTACTTCTCAGCGGATCCGGAATTGCTCCAGTTGGCGACCAAGCTCCTGTGTAGCCGGCGCCCGGGAGGAGGAAAGTGAGTTGTTCCCGCCTGGCTTCACTGATTCAACGATTCTTTACCGATCGCCTGCTCGCCCAACTCGGCGCGAGCCCACACACGATTGCGGCTTACCGCGATGCGTTCCGGATGGTGTTCCAGTTTGCCGCAACAGCTTTGGGCCGCGCGCCATCGGATCTGCGTCTCGAGGACATCGATGTGGCGTTCCTGGGACGGTTTCTTGAGCACCTGGAGTCTAAACGAACGAACTGCATTCGGACCCGCAACAACCGGCTGTCCGCGCTACGCGCCTTTTTCCGGTACGTGGCGCTGGCGGAACCGGCCTTTGCGCTTCAATGCCAGAGGATACTGGCGATTCCGTCCAAGCGCTATGAAAGGCGACCGGTGGAATTCCTTACCGAGGAAGAGAGTGCCGCCCTGATCACTGCGCCCGACAGAAACACCTGGATTGGACGGCGGGACAGAGTTCTTTTGCTGGTTGCCGTTCAAACCGGTCTCCGAAACAGCGAGATCACTGCACTAAAGCGTAAAGACGTAGAAACCGGAACCGGCGCTCACGTCCGGTGCTTGGGCAAGGGGAGAAAACTGCGCTGCACGCCATTGCGTCCGGACGTAACCGCTGTTCTGAAGCAATGGTTGTCGCAGCAGGCCGGTGGGCCAGACGATCCGCTATTTCCGGGGTCGCGCGGTGGAGCACTGAGCGCGGACGCAGTGCAGCGGCTCGTCTCCCGACATATCGAGGTTGCCCGACGAAGCTGTCCATCACTCGCGGCCAAGCGCGTGACCCCTCACACGCTGCGCCACGCCGCCGCAATGGCCTTGCTCCATCACGGCGTAGACCTCAGCGTAATCGCTCTTTGGCTGGGCCACGAATCGACGGAAACGACTGAGATCTACCTCCACGCGGACATGCAACTCAAAGAGCGCGCCCTCGCGCATGCCACACCGTCTGGTGCTGTCCCGGATCGCTTCCGCCCAGCCGACCCCTTGCTGGCATTCCTGGAGAGTCTTTGATTATGCCGCTTCGCCTCGGCGGGAGAATCAGAGATCCACCCATACCGACGGCCGGCTTCCGTCCCGACGCGGCATAATCCGGAACGCGGCATTATGCAGAGCGTTTTTAGCCCGGCGGCGCGGCCGTAGGAAGCCGGAAAAGGGTGGAGAAACTTCCCGGCCGCGACGGTGGGCTAAAAATGAATTGGACTAAACCGCGGTAGAATGCCTGCCTT
>JBEKKO010000112.1:0-17704 GCA_050010695.1 Bryobacteraceae bacterium | reverse complement strand
ACCGCCTCGGTCGCGACCCGCTGCGGCTATGCGACCATACCATGAGGGTCGGCGAACGACCCCGATAAGAGGAACTTTCTATTTGGCTGGGAGTAGGAACTTTCTATTTGGCTCCAACACCCGCCTATAGGGAAGCTAAACTCCGAAATTGAGGCATAGTTGGCAGGTAGGACAGACCATCGCCTTTGGTGGTCTGTCATTGTCTACGGCGCAACACCGTGACCGGCGACAAGAACCGATCGTCGGTCCCACCTCCAAATGCTACGCCCCCAGAAACAGCGGGCGGATGTGGCGCTCGAAGAGGTTGGTGGTAACGTTGCGCGCGATGGATGCTTCGCAGGCGTCCAGCATCCTGGTGTAACGCTCGCCCATCTTGGCCGCGATTTTGTAGCCCACGTGCAGCAACTGGCGCAGGTTGGGATTGAAGAGCGGATTCGTCCGGTCGTGGCGCAACGCTCCGGCGTACTCCCCGGCGGTCCAGCCATTCACCGCGGCGGGCGTGGGAAGCTTGTTGACATCGATGTCGATCACCGCGGAGTACGGTTCGCACAGTTCGCGCTGGTGTTCGTAAGCTTCCGCGTAAATCTCCTTGGCCAGCGCCAGCCCTTCCGCGCCGGCTTCAGCCAGGCCGATAAGTTCCTCCAGCCAGGTGGTGCCGGCCGTCTTGAGATGAACGCCGGTGCCGTGATTTCCGAGCGCGCGCCGGATGGGCCCATACAGCGAAAACTTGTCGCTGCCGGAATGCACGCTCAGCTTCAGATGCTTGGGCAGCTTGTAGCGCTCGACCGCGTGCGCGACCACGGCCAGGTCGGTCGAAAACTCGCGCTCGAACTGCTCCACGTTGCCCACGTAGTCCACACCCTTGTTGAAGCGGCCGGTGAACTTGGGGGCTATGGTTTGGATGGGAACGCCTTCGTCGGCCAGGGCCGCCAGAATCAGCAGCAGCTCGGAAGGCGTCTGCGGCGAGTCGGTCTCATCCATCGAAACTTCGGTGATGAAGCCGTCCGCCGCCCGCTGCTCGACATACCGGTAGATGGCCGCGGCCTCGCTGACCGCCCGCAGGTACTTGGATGCGGCACGGAAGGCCTTTTCCCTGGTGATGGTCAGCGGTCCGTCGAGCCCGGCGATCTCGACTCGTCCCACCAGTTCCCGGTGGCGCGCCAGGAACGCCTCCACCGCGCCGGGTTTCGGGCGATGCGCGATGGCGTGGGCTACATCCAGCGTGAAAAAGTCGCACGCTCCGATGAACCGGTCGACTGTCGCCAGGTTGATGTGGTCCGCATCGAGAAAATAGGGCTGCTTCCAGTCCAGAGCCTCCACGGCCGCATCGGCGGCGGCGCGCGTGCCAACGGGTTCCGAGCCTACAATCTTGTGTTCCCGGTTGGATTTGTTCCAGACTGGCGTCACAGCAGCGCCTTGGGCGGCGGCGCATACGCAAGCCGCTAACTGCGCTTTTGCCTGGTGAGCAAACCGGTCACCCATGCCCAATGAAAACCGTCCCAGTCGAAGTTCGTTCTGATCACTCACAATAGAGCCGCCGTAGACGACAAAGCTTTGGATGAAGAATAGCTATCTTCGGTTCTGAATATATTGGGCGGCGCCTTAGGCGTCAACCCCGCGCCGTTAAAGCGCCGTTTTAGAAAAACTCAATGAAACCGGCCGGCGCTGCGCCTATAATGATCGGGGAAACGCATCATGACACGCCGCACACTTTTGGGAGGCGCCGCCGCGTTGGCTGCGGCGCGCTTCCGTCTCCATGCCGAGCCGACGCTTGAACCCGCTCGCCAGTTGGAGCAGATTCTGGGCCGCATCCGCCCGCCTGAATTTCCGAACCGGGCGTTCGAAATCACGCGTTACGGCGCCCGCGATGGCGGACAGATTAAGGCCACCGAAGCCATCGGCAAGGCCATCCAGGCCTGTTCGGCGGCCGGCGGCGGCCGGGTGGTGATCCCCGCCGGGGTTTTCCTGACGGGCGCGATCCATCTGGCCAGCAACGTCAACCTGCACCTGGAAGACGGCGCCACGCTGCGATTCAGCCAGGATCCGCAGGACTATCTGCCGGTGGTCTTCACCCGCTTCGAAAGCACCGAGTGCATGAACTATTCGCCCTTCATTTACGCCTTCGAGCAAACCAACATCGCCGTAACCGGGAGCGGGACGCTCGATGGCGGTGCGGACGCGGACCATTGGTGGCCGTGGAAGAAGAACGCCGTGCGCGGCCCGCAACCGGCCTCCTCCGATAACCGCGCGCTGCTCGATCAAGGCGAAAAGGACGTCCCGGTGAGCCAGCGCGTCTACGGCGAGGGGTCCACCCTGCGGCCCAATTTCGTGCAGCCGTACCGGTCGGCGAACGTGCTGATCGAAGGAGTCGCCATCCGCAATTCGCCGATGTGGGAACTCAACCCGGTGCTGTGCAGGAATGTCACCGTGCGCAACGTCAAGATCTCCAGCCACGGTCCCAACAACGACGGCTGCGATCCGGAGTGCTCGACCGACGTGCTGATCGAAGGTTGCGAATTCGATACCGGCGACGATTGCATCGCCATCAAGAGCGGCCGCAATCGCGACGGCCGGCGCGTCAACGCGCTCTGCGAAAACATCGTGGTGCGGAATTGCCGCATGAAGGACGGCCACGGCGGCGTCTCCATCGGCAGCGAAGTCTCGGGCGGCATACGCAATGTGTTCATGGAAAACAACCGCATGGACAGCCCGCACCTCGACCGCGCCCTGCGCGTCAAGACCAACTCGCACCGCGGCGGCGAGCTGGAGAGTTTCTACTTCCGCAACAACACGGTCGGCGAAGTGGCGGGCGGCGTGATCGACATCGATTTCTACTATGAGGAAGGCCCCGGCGGCCCGTTTACCCCCAGCGTGCGCAACGTGGTGGTGGAAAACATTACCTCCCAACGCAGCCGCTATGCGCTCTACCTGCGCGGATATGACAATGCCAAAATCTCCGGCGTCCGCGTCGCCCATTGCGTCTTCAACAACGTCGCCCAGCCCGACGTGATCGAAAACGTAGCTTCGCTCGAACTCGTCGACGACTTGAGAAACGGCCAGCCGATGGCGGCAAAATAGGCTGAAGCCGCAGCCCTCCATTCTCTCCGCGGCCTGCTATTCTGGAGGCCACCGGAAACACACGTCATGAAAGCTAAATACACGTTTGCACTTCTGCTGATATGCATTGCCGCGCCGCTCGGGGCGCAGAAATTCGAAGGGCTGGCTGCCACGCCGCCGATGGGATGGAACAGTTGGAACACGTTTCAAGGCAATATCAGCGAGAGCCTGATCAAAGAGATGGCCGACGCGATCGTCTCCAGCGGGATGCAGAAAGCGGGCTATCGGTACATCGTGATCGACGACGGCTGGGAGGCCCCGGAGCGGGACGCCCAGGGCAACCTGGTCCCCGACCCGACGCGTTTCCCGCACGGCATGAAAGCCGTTGGCGACTACCTGCACGCGCATGGTCTCCTGTTCGGCATCCACAATTGCGCTGGAACCAAGACCTGCGCCGGTCTGCCCGGCGGGCGCGGCCACGAGTTTCAAGACGCCCTCGCGTACGCCTCCTGGGGAGTCGATTATCTGAAGTACGACTGGTGCAATCACGGCACGGCGAACGCCGAGGAGACTTACAAAACCATGCGCGATGCGCTCCACGCGGCCGGCCGGCCGATCGTCTTCAGCCTTTGCGAATGGGGCGATACCAAGCCCTGGACCTGGGCCAAGGACGTCGGTCATTTGTGGCGCACCACCGGCGACATCATGGATTGCTACGATTGCCAGGGCGCTTACTCGCTCGGCTGGAAGTTCATTCTGGAGCTGCAGGTGGGCTTGGAGCAATACGCGGGCCCCGGCCACTGGAACGATCCCGACATGCTCGAGGTGGGCAACCCCGGCCTGAGCGCGGCTGAATCGCGCGCCCACTTCAGCCTCTGGAGCATGCTGGCCGCGCCGTTGATGGCCGGCAACGACGTGCGCAAGATGCCGGACCAGACGCGCGACGTGCTCAATAACCCGGAGGTCATCGCCATCGACCAGGACGCGCTCGGCAAGCAGGGATACCGCTTCATGAAGCACCCCGGCAAGCAGATCTGGGCGAAAGAATTGTCCGGCGGCGAGTGGGCGGTCTGCTACTTCAACGACAGCGACGAAGCCGTGCAACTGAGAATCGACTGGACGCACCTGTCGTTTCTCAAAGGCGCCTACCGCGTGCGCGACGTATGGCAGAAGAAGGATCTGGGCCGCAACGAAGGCGAGTTTCGCGCACCGCTTCCCTCGCACGATGTGGTGCTGCTGCGGCTGACGCCGGTGAAGTAGCGGGGTGGGACAGGCGATCGGTTTGTGTCGCCTGTCAACCGCTCGCCAGCGACAGGCCACGAAAGGCGAGGGCCTGTCCATACCTGTCTTACGCGATGCCGCCGCGCAACAGGGACGCGGCGGAGGGCGGCGCGGCGTTGCCCAGCCGCGGAGCGTCTTCGGTTTCCTCCACCTTGTCCCCTTCGCCGGGCGCCAGGAACAGGTTGGCGTCGATGCCGTGCTGGCGCGTGTAGAGGTCGTAGTAGCGGCCCCCGAGCGCGTACAGCGATTCGTGAGTGCCGCGCTCCAGAATGCGGCCGGCCTCCAGCACCAGGATCTGATCGGCGCGGCGGATGGTGGATAGCCGGTGCGCGATGACGAACGTGGTGCGCCCCTTCATCAGGTAGGAGAGACCCTCCTGAATAGCGGCTTCGGATTCGGAATCCAGGCTCGAGGTGGCCTCATCCAGAATCAGGATGCGCGGGTTGGCGAGAATGGCGCGGGCAATCGAGACGCGCTGGCGCTGCCCGCCGGAGAGTTTTACGCCGCGTTCGCCCACCACCGTGTCATAAGTCTTTTCGAGCTTCTCGGCGAACTCATCCACGCGCGCGATGCGGCATGCCGCCAGGATCTCTTCCTGGGAAGCGCCGGGCCGCGCAAAGGCGATGTTCTCGCGGATCGAGCCGTCAAACAGAAACGTGTCCTGCAGAACCACGCCCAACTGCGTGCGGTATGCATCCAGACGCACGGTGCCGAGATCGATTTCGTCCACCAGGATCGAGCCTTCGGTGGGCTCGTGAAACGCGGCAATCAGGCTGATGACGGTGGATTTCCCCGAGCCCGACGGGCCCACCAGCGCGGAGACGGTACCGGGCGCGGAGGCGAAGCTCACGTCGTGCAACACGGGCTTGCCGGGTTCGTAGGCGAAGGTCACGCGGTCGAACGTGAGATAACCTTGGATGGGCCCGATGGCGATGGTGCGGCGCGGCTCCTCGTCTTCCGGCCTTTCGTGCAGCACCTCCTGCGTGCGGTCCAGGCCGGCCAGCGCTTCGGTGAGCTGGGTGCCGATTCCCACCACCTGGAACATGGGCGCCACCAGGAAGGCCAGGAACGCGGTGAACATCATGAAGCCGCCGAGCGTCAGCGTGCCGGCGAGAATCGAGCGCGCGCCGAGAAACATCACGGTGGCTCCCACCAGGCCCATCAGCACGGTGGCGGAGAGGCTCATTAGCGAAATGGCAGTGAGGCTTTTGATCACGTTGTCCAAGAGCCGCTGCACGCCGGCGGCAAACACCTTGGATTCCTCGACCTCGGCGTGATAGCCCTTCACCACGCGCACGCCCGCCAACGATTCGGTGAGCCGGCCGGTGACTTCCGCGTTGATCTTGCCGCGCTCGCGAAAGATCGGCCGGATGCGGCGAAACGCTTTGCTCAACCCGAAACCGAAAGCGCCGATGAACAGCAGCGCCAGGCCGGTGAGCAGCGGGCTGATGTAGACCAGCGCGGCCAGCGAAAAAAGCGCTTTCATGATTCCGCCCACGAAGTCGACCAGGCCGGTGCCCACCAGGTTGCGCACGCCTTCCACGTCGGTCATGATGCGGGAAACCAGCGCGCCGGTTTTGTTCGAATCGTAATAGGACACTGGCAGGCGGCCGATGTGCCGCTGCACACGGCGGCGCATTTCCGCAATCAGACGCTGCGCTTCTTTGGAAAGTAATTGGGTGAGCGAATAGGATGTGGCGCCCTGGATGAGCGTCGCCAACAGAACCGCGGCCACCAGTGGCACCAGCAATTTCGCATGATGTTTGCCGATGACGTCATCGATCAGGAACTTGGTGGAACCCGGCAGCACGATGCCGCAGACGCTGTTGATCAGCGTCAACAGCAGGCCGAGAGCGAACATGGCGCGGCGTGGCCGTACCAGCTCGACCACCAGTGGCCAGGAACTGCGCAGCGTATCCTTGGTCGATTTCTTAGGGGTGGGAGACACTAGTTTCAGATTACACTGGGCGCGCCCCGCCCGTCAGCCTGCCCGTTCGGCCAGGCGGCGCGTCACCAGCGCGGGCATTTGCGAAGGCTCGGGCGTGGCGAGCACGGCAAAACCGGCGGCGCGCCCGCTGGCGATCCCGGCCGCGGAATCTTCCACCACCAGCGGTGTGCGAGCGCCCAACAGTTCGGCGGCCTTGCGATACGGTTCCGGGTCGGGTTTGTAGTGGGTCACATCTTCGGCGCCGACCAGCGCGTCGAAGTGATGCCGCAAGCCACCGGCGGCGAGTAGTGGATCGATTTCGCCGCGCGCGCTGGATGTCACAACAGCCAGTCTGTAGGTTCGGTGCAGATTGTCGAGAAAGGCATCGAGCGCCGGATCGAACGGAGGATGGGCGAGCACGCGCCGGCGGAACAGCTCTTTCTTCCTGGGATATTCGGCGAACAGCGTGCGCCAGTCGAGCGGCGGATGGGCGAGCCCGGCCAGCGTGCGCAGCATCTCCTTGTCGTCGATGCCGATGCCGTGATCGCGGTAGTACTCCCATTCGAGCGCGATGCCGAACGGCTTCAGCACCTCGGCCCAGCATGCCCAGTGAACCGGCTCTGTGTCGGCCAGCACGCCGTCAAAATCGAAAAGAATGGCGTCAAATTCGGGCATGGAGGTCAGTTGACAGAACCAGGGGCATCGGAGTCGTCCAAGCCGAGAGACACGGCCAGGGCGGCGGCGAGTTCCCGCATTGCGCCGGATTTGAGCGACCCGACATAGTGGGTGAAAACCGATTTCGGAAGGCTGACCAGCTCATCGCAGTGAATGCTGGACTCCCTCTTCAGACCCTCCGCGACGCCGACGCGAACCTGCGTGCTCAGACCATCGTGCCGGGAGTACACGGGGGCGCAAATCAGAGTCGAGAACCGCGAATCGATCAGCGCCTGACGGCTGACGATGGCGAAGACCCGCTGCTTGCGCGGGTCGTGCGAACCCGGCTTGCGCACCAGGTAAAATTCGCCCCGCTTCATCGCAGTTGCTGGTATTCGAGCGTGTCGATAGCCTCGAGATTCAGACTTTCGGCGTTGCGCTCGATGATCTTGATGTCTCTGCGGTCCCGCGCCTCTCTCTCGATGCGCGCGAGGTACGCGACCGCGGCTCGCTCCAGAATCGCGGAACGGTTCTTATCGGCACGATCCAGCCGGCTGAGGAGGCTCTTGGGCAGGGTGATAGATGTCTTGATTCTCACAAGACAATTATATGCCCAGAGGCCCGATATCGCAGCATTTCGCGGCCGGGAAAAAATGCGCCCCCAAGCCGGCGTTGGCCGGCTGAAGCTCGCCCCACGAAGGAAGCGTGCTAGGATAATCCTCCAGGCTCCTCCGCGATATGCTCGGCTTCGACAAACGCGCCGCCCGCTCCACGTGGACGGCGGCGCTTGTGCTGCTGCTCCTCTACGTAGTTTATCTGGCGCGCACGACGCTGTTCGTTTTCACGCTGGCTCTGCTGTTTGCCTATGTGCTTGCGCCGCTGGTGAACCTGCTCGACCGTATTTTTCCGGCGCGCCGCACCCGAACGGCGGCACTGGCGGTGGCATTTGTGATCGTGGTTGCGATCCTGGGCGGCCTCGGCTTCGAAGTCGGCGTGCGGGTGGTGGATGAGGCCTCGGTGCTCGCCCGGAGGTTTCCCGCCATGGTGGCGAGCTGGCAGCAACCGCTGCCCGGCGACCACTCGTTGCAGGCGCAGATAATGGAAACGGTCCGCTCCGAAGCGGCGGCGCGTTCGAGCAGCCTGATCTCCGAGTTGCCCCAGTACGGGTTGCAGATTCTGAGCGTAGCCAGCAACCTCATCTATGTGGTGATCATCCCGGTCCTGGCATTTTTCTTTCTGAAGGACGCGCCCACCATGCGGGGGCACGTTCTCGACTTGTTGGAGGAGGGTCCGCGCCGCGCGCTGCTCGACGATGTGATCTCCGACGTGAACCTGCTGCTGGCGCACTACATGCGGGCGCTGTTCGTGCTCTCGGCAGTGGCGTTCACGGCCTACACCATCTTCTTCTCCATAATGCGCATGCCGTACGCGATCCTGCTGGCGGCCGCCGGCGGCCTGCTGGAATTCATTCCCATGCTGGGCCCAGTCACCTCCGTCGCGCTGATCCTCATCGTGGCCGGGTTAGGGGGCGTGAGCTTGCTGCCGGTCATTGTCTTCCTGGCGATCTTCCGCATGCTTCAGGACTACGTGGTTTCGCCGCACTTGATGGGGCGAGGGGTGCAACTACATCCGCTGCTGGTGCTGTTCGGCGTGTTCGCCGGGGCGGAGATCGCCGGTATTGCGGGGACCTTCCTCTCGGTGCCGGTGCTGGCGATGGTGCGGATCGTGTACCTGCGGATTCGCAAGGCGCGCCTGAGCGCTCGCCAGGCGACAGCGTAGGGGTGGGACAGACGATCGCATTTTGTCGTCTGTCAAGTCTCGCGCTTTTGGCGCAACCTGACAGACCACGAAAGACGATGGTCTGTCCCACCTGCCGGGGTTACCGCCAGCGGCCGCGGTAGTAGCGCCAGTGAGCGCCCTCGCGGCGCCACGCGGGAGCCACCCACACCGCGCGCGGATGCGGCGGCCGAACCCAGCGGCCGGGAGCCCACCCCCAGGCGCTCCCGCGCAGATCCCAGAATCCTTCGGTCCAGACGAAGCCCGGACCGGGCGCCACGCCGAGAACGCCGTATCGCGGCGGTGGCGGCTCAACCATAACCGCGGCGCTTCCGGCGCAACCGGTGAGCACCGATCCCGCTATCAGGAATGCAACCGTCAAGAGTTTTCGTTTCATTCTGTGCAACCTCCTACACGGTCAAACGCGACGCCGGGGCTGGCGTTGCGGGTCCTGAAACGAAGTTAATGTTACGAGGCGTTAATGCGGTGTGGCTACGCGACTGCTTGTCCGCAAAGAAGCGGCCGTTGATGCGGGCCTCCGGCAACCGTTAAGATTGAAATGAGCTCACGCCCATGCGCGCATTTCCCAGCGAGTTTTCGATTGGCGCGGTGCGGATTCGTCCAGCCACGGTGCTGGCGCCGATGGCGGGCGTAACCGATACCGTGTTCCGGCGGTTCATCCGCAACCTGGGCGGCTGCGGGCTGATGATGACGGAATTCACCAGTTCCCACGGCGTGAAGGCGGCGGGCACAGCGCACAAGCCCACGCGCACCATGAAGTACCTGGCCTTCGAAGCGGAGGAGCGCCCGATTTCGGCGCAGTTGTTCGGCGCCGACCCGGGCGTGTGCGCGGATGCCGCGCGCGTTTGCCAGCGCCTGGGCTTCGACATCGTCGACCTCAATCTGGGCTGCCCGGTGAACAAGGTGGTGAAGTGCAATGGCGGCTCGGGCCTGTTGCGCGACCTGCCGCTGGTAGAGCGCCTGCTGCGCGAAGTCCGGCGCGCGGTGACGATTCCGTTCACCCTGAAATATCGCGCCGGCTGGAACGATCGAGAATTGGTGACAGTGGACCTGGCGCGGCTGGCGGAAGATTGCGGCCTGGACGCCATCGCGCTGCACCCGCGCACTCGCGAGCAGGGCTACGGCGGCAAAGCCGATTGGAGCCGCATCGCGGAGGTGAAAGCCGCGGTGAAGATCCCGGTGATCGGCAACGGCGACATCGTCACCCCGGAGGACGCCGTCCGCATGGTGGACGAAACCGGCTGCGACGCGGTGATGGTGGGCCGCGCGGCCAGCTCCAATCCGTGGATCTTTCGCCAGATCGAGCAGTATGTGACCACCGGCGCCTACGATCAGCCGAGCGAGCGCGACCGTTACCAGATCATGCGCCGCTATTATGCGATGCTGGTGGAGCGCGGCGAGAAGGATACGGTCGGCAAGATGAAACAGTTCGCCACTTACTTCACCCACGGCGTGCGGCACGGCGCGCAGCTTCGCGCGTCCATCTACCAGGCGCAGGAGCCGCAAGCGATTCTCGATCTGGTGGACGAATTCTTCCAGGCCGAGCCGGCGGCGGTTTCCCGATCCCGGTGAAGAAAGTTCAGCTCATCACCGATGGCGCCTGCCTGGGCAATCCCGGCCCCGGAGGCTGGGCGTCGATTCTGATCCACAACCGGCGCACCAAGGAAATGTGGGGATCGGAGCCGCACACCACCAACAACCGCATGGAGCTGCGCGCGGCCATCGAGGGTCTGCGCGCGCTCACCGAAGCGTGCGCGGTGGAAGTGGTGACGGATTCGGAATACGTCAAGAACGGCATCACCACCTGGATCCACGGGTGGAAGCGCAAGGGCTGGATGACGGCGGCCAAGAAACCGGTGGTCAACCAGGACCTATGGAAGGCCCTGGATGAGGAAGCGGCGCGCCACCAGACCACCTGGGTATGGACCAAGGGACACGCTTCGCACGCCGGCAACAACCGCTGCGACGAACTGGCCAACCGCGCCGCCCATGAGCAAAGCTCGTCGAGCCGGCCGGCCGCCGGATAGGGCCATGCCTGGCGATGGAAATTCCTGGCTGGCGCAGCGTATGATGGACGCCATGCGGGTGGCTCGCGGTGCAGGAACGCAAAACGCAACGGGGATCGAGCGAGTGCGCGACCTGGCGGAACAATTTCGCGAGGTTCTCTGCCGGGCGCGGCTGGGTATCCGGAATCCGGGCTTCGAGTGGTATCCGTACGACGTGTTATCGTCGCTCACTCACTGCAACCAACTCTTGCGCGGCGCCAACCGGACGCTGTTCGGACCGGATGGAGCGGGACGCAAGGTTCTCGACCTGGGCTGCGCGGATGGCGAACTGGCGTTCTTCCTGGAATCGCTCGGCTACCAGGTGACCGCGGTCGACCACGGGGTTTACAATCACAACGGCATGCGCGGGGCGCGGGCGCTCAAGGCCGCGCTCGGGTCGGCGGTGGAACTGGTGGAACTCGATCTCGACCGGCCGTTCCAATTGCCTGGCGGTCCATACGATTTTGCATTTTTCCTGGGCACGCTCTATCATCTGCGCAACCCGTTCCACGTGCTCGAGGAGCTGGCGAAGCGCACGGCTTACTGCTTTCTGAGCACGCGCATCGCGCGCCGTTTTCCCGGGGGCGCGCCAATGCCGAAAGACGTCGCGCTGGCGTATCTGCTGGATGAGACCGAGCTCAACAACGACGAGAGCAACTACTTCGTTTTCTCCGAGCCCGGTTTGCGGCTGGCTTTGAAGCGGACCTATTGGGACGTGCTCGACTTCCTTCCGGTGGGCGACACACGCCGGTCGGACCCGGTGCGCGCGGACCGAGACGAGCGCGCGTTCTGCTTTCTGCGGAGCCGCTTCGACCGGCTGGCCAACGTGGAACTGCTGGATGGCTGGCACGCCGCGGAAGGCACCGGCTGGCGCTGGACCGGGCGGGAGTTTTCTTTCCGCATCCGCGCAACCGGCGCTGGGCGGGCGCGAACGGTGGCGATCAATCTGTTCCTTCCCGACGAACTTTTCGCCGCTAACGGCGCGGTGTCGCTGGCGGGCACGGTGAACGGGAGCGAACTGGAGCCGGCCGAGTTCCGCCGCGCCGGCGCGCACATGCTGGTGCGACCGCTGCCGCGAGGCGTCGAAGAGATGGTGGTACGCTTCCGCGTGGAGCCGGCTCTGGTCGCCGACGCGCACGACCCGCGCGAGCGCGGCGTAGTGGTGGTGTCGATCTCGGCGGAATGAGGTGGGGCGTGCTTGACGCTGTTGTAACTGGGAAAATGACAGACCTAGCCATTCAAGCCAATGACGTGCGCCAGGCGGCGGAGCGCATTCGCCCCCTGGCGCGCCGCACACCGGTCTTCACCTGTGCGGGATTCGATGCCCGCGCCGGGGTGCGCGCGTTCTTCAAGTGCGAGAATCTGCAACGCGGCGGAGCCTTCAAAATCCGCGGCGCGTCCAACCTGATTCTCTCGCTCTCCACGGACGCGCTCGGGCGCGGCGTGGTGACTTACTCATCGGGCAACCACGCTCAGGCCGTGGCGATCGCCGCGCAGCACGTGGGCACGCGCGCCACCATCGTGATGCCGGAGGATGCGCCGCGCGCCAAGATGGAATCGACGCGCACGCACGGCGCCACCATCGTGACCTACGACCGGCACACGGAAGTCCGCGAACGGATCGCCGCCCGAATTCTGGAGCGAACGGGCGCCACGCTCGTACCGCCCTTCGACCATCCGCTGATCATGGCCGGCCAGGGCACGGCCGCTCTCGAACTGCTCGAAGAGACCGGACCGCTCGACGCGCTGATTGCGCCGGTCGGCGGCGGCGGACTGCTTTCCGGATGCGCCACCATCGCCAAAGCCATCCATCCCGCGATCCGCATTTTTGGCGCCGAGCCAGCAGGCGCCAATGACACGTTTCTGTCGCTCAAGGCCGGCGAGCGCGTCACGGTGCCTCATCCCGACACCATCGCCGACGGGTTGCGCGCACCGCAGCCCGGCGCGCTCACCTTCCCCGTAATTCAACAACTCGCGGAAGCTGTGGTGCTGGTGACCGATGACGAGATCCGCCAGACGGTGAAATTCCTTCTGCTGCGGCTCAAGCTGCTGGTCGAGCCAAGCGGCGCAGTCCCCGCCGCCGCCGTCCTGTTTGGCAAAATGCCGCCGGGCATTGGCTCGGTGGGCGTGATCCTCTCCGGCGGCAACGTGGATTTTGAGGAACTGGCCAAGTACTGACCGCGGCCGAACGCAGGCCGTCAAGAAATGCGAGACAATCCAGAGTAAATGATGAAACCGACAACGATTGCAGGTTTCGCGGTGGCCTGTTACGCCACCGTGATCGCGGCTGGGGCTTACGCGCAGACCGCTTCGGACATTCCCCACCTCCAGAAACAGGGAACGGCAATGCAATTGATCGTGGATGGAAAGCCATTCCTCGCGCTTACTGGAGAACTAGGCAACAACACCGCCACCAGCCTGGAGAACATGCAACCCATCTGGCAGCGCCTGGTGGCCGGTAACCTCAACTGCGTGCTGGCTGCCGTATCGTGGGCGCAGGTGGAACCCGAGGAAGGCAAATTCGAGTTCGCTCTCGTGGATGGTCTGATCGAGCAAGCCAGGTCCAATCATTTGAAGCTGGTATTCCTGTGGTTCGGAAGCTGGAAGAACGGGCTTTCCAGCTACGCTCCTTATTGGGTGAAGAAAGACTACCAGCGGTTCCCGCGCATCCGCATCCAAGGGGACCGCAGCATCGAACTGCTCAGCACTTTCGGGGACGCCAGTCGCGACGCAGACGCGCGTGCCTATCGCGCCCTGATGCGGCACATCAAGGAAGTGGATGGCCGCGAGCACACCGTGGTCATGATGCAGGTGGAAAACGAAGTGGGCGTGCTGCGCGATTCGCGCGACCGCTCCGCGGCGGCGAACAAAGCGTTTGCCGGCCCGGTCCCCAAGGCGCTGATGGACTACCTGCAGAAGCACCGCGACACGCTCGCCCCGGAACTGCGCGACGTGTGGGCGGCCAACGGCTTCAAAGCCTCCGGCACCTGGGAAGAAGTATTCGGGCCGGGCAAGCCGGACAGCGTGGAGATGCCCATCCAAACCAACAGCCCGCCGCTGAGCAAGGAAGAGTACGAGACCGGCTGGCGCAAGCTCCACTGGCCGGTGGACGAATTCTTCATGGCGTGGAACTACGCCGGCTACGTCGGCAAGGTGGTGACTGAGGGCAAGGCGGAGTACAACATCCCGATGTACGTGAACGCGTGGCTCCAGCAGCCGAATATGGCGTGGCCGGGAACATATCCATGCGGCGGCCCGCTGCCGCAGGTGAACGATATTTGGCGAGCCGCCGCGCCGGCCATCGACATTCTGGCGCCCGATCTTTACCTCGAGTACTTCGACCAGGTGGCTGACCGGTTCACCCGCAACGGCAACCCGCTGTTCATTCCGGAAACAAGCATCAACCCGGCCAACGCCCTGGTGGCCTTCGGCAAGTACAACGCGATCGGCTTCTCGCCTTTTTTCATCGAGAGGAGCGTGAGCGCGGATAGCGAGCTGGCCGCAACCTATAGCCTGATTGCCCGGATGGCGCCAGTGATTGCGGCGCATCAGGGGACGGATACGATTACGGCCGTGCGGCTGAACCAGGGCGATGCGCCGGCGCAATTCAAGCTGGGGAATTACACGCTGACGGCGAGCTATGTGGGGAGGGGCCGTGTTCCGATTGCACCTCAGCCGAAGCCGGCGGCGCAACCGGGAGCTCCGGCGCAGCCAGCCGTGCCGGCGCAGGCCGAAGGCAGGCGGCCGAACGGCGCTCCAGCTCCCATGGAGGCGGCCGCGATCATGGTCAATTCCGGGGCGGACGAATTCTACCTGGGCGGCGGCGGCATCCGCTTCGAGTTCGCCGCGAACACACCCGGGCCGAAGACCGTCGGACTCGGAATCGTGCAGGAAGGCAAATTCGTGGACGGTAAGTGGACCGTCGTCCGGCAACTGGGCGGCGACGACATAGGGCAGGGCGAGATCCTCACCCTGCGCCCGAACAGCATTCTGCGAGTGCTGCTGTACCGCTACGAATGAAGCGGAAAACACCGTTGGCAGGCGGAAGCGCCTGCCCCACTTTGCTGCGAATCCTCCGGCCGCAAAAGTGGGACAGGCGCCCCGGTTTTCGGGTCCACAGCGGATTTCGCCTGTCAACCCGCGAGCCTCGCTAAACGCTTCTTCCCACCGCGGGGGCGATGATCCGCAACTGCGCCATCAGCTCGGTGAATTGTTCCGGGCGCAAGGACTGCGCGCCATCGCTCAAGGCGCGGTCCGGATCGGGATGGACTTCCAACAGCAGGCCGTCGGCGCCGGCTGCCACCGCGGCGCGCGCCATCGGCGCGACCTTATCACGCCGGCCAGTGCCGTTCGACGGGTCGGCCACAATCGGCAGGTGCGAAAGTTTCTTGACCACCGGGATGGCGGAGATATCCATCGTGTTCGTGGTATAGGTTTCGAAGGTGCGGATGCCGCGCTCGCACAGGATCACATCATAGTTGCCGCCGGCCAGGATGTGTTCGGCGGAGAGCAGCAGCTC
Organism: Bryobacteraceae bacterium; assembly: GCA_050010695.1. Classification (GTDB taxonomy): domain Bacteria; phylum Acidobacteriota; class Terriglobia; order Bryobacterales; family Bryobacteraceae; genus Bog-375. The sequence goes on along the minus strand of JBEKKO010000112.1, from coordinate 2,424 downwards.
CTCGATGGTGGCGGCGATGCCGCGCTTCAGCAACACCGGCTTGCTCTGTTTGCCGAGCTCGCGCAGCAGGTTGAAGTTCTGCATGTTGCGCGCGCCGATTTGCAGGATATCGGCGTACTGGCTTAGCAGAGCGACCTGCGTAATGTCCATCACTTCGCTCACCACCAGCAGGCCGTGGCGATCGGCGGCGGCGCGCAGCAGCGCGAGACCTGCCTCGCCCAGCCCCTGAAAACCATACGGCGAGCTGCGCTGTTTGAAGGCGCCGCCGCGAATGATGGCCGCGCCGGCGGCAGCCACAATCTCGGCCGACCGCTCAATTTGCTCGCGGCTTTCCACGCTCGACGGCCCGGCCATCACCACCACCCGGCCGCCGCCGATTTCGCAACCGCCCACTTTGACGACCGTCCCGCCGGGCCGAAAATGGCGGCTGGCGAGCTTGTACGGCGAGGCGATGCGATGCGCTTCCTTCACGCCATCCATCACCTCGAACACCCCCAGGTCGAACTCCGGATTGCCACCCACGCCGCCGAGCACGGTGTGGATCTGTCCGGTGGAGCGGTGGACGTTGAACTCCATCTCCACCATGCGGTCGATCACCGCCTGGATGTTCTCTTCGCTGGCGCCTGCCTGCATCACCACGATCATGGCTTGCCTCCGTCCGATTGCATGCGCATCCGCTGCACGGTGCGCGCTTCGTCGATAATACGTTCGAAAACACGGCGCAGACCGTCCGGCGGCAACGGGCCGCCGTTGGACGCGATCACATTGGCGAACACCTCGCTCTCGCGCTTGGGCTCGTAGATGGGCAGGCCGGCCAATCGCTTGATGCGCCCGATATCCTCCACCACACGCATGCGATCGTTCAGCAGCTTCACGATGTCCCGATCCAGTTCGTCGATTTGCGTGCGCAGCTCATCCAACTTGGGCCGCGCTTCTTCTTCCGTCATGCCTGCGCTCCAAAACCGTGTTTCAACTCGCGGGTGAAACTCTCGAGCTGGATCTCAAGCGACGCGTTGTCGCTGTTGCGCTCGATCAATCGGACGAATGCGCTGCCCACCACCACGGCGTCCACCTGGCTGCCCAGCTCCGCTACCTGCTCCGGCTTCGAGATGCCGAAGCCCACCGCCAGCGGCAAATCGGTGATGGCGCGCATGGCGCGCACCAGCGGCGCGGCCGCGCTGGAGAGCGAATCGCGCTCGCCGGTGACGCCGGTGCGCGACACCAGGTAGACGAAGCCGGTGGAATAGCCGGCCACCAGTTCCAGGCGCCGCGGTGTGGAAGTGGGCGCGGCCAAAAACACCGTGTCGAGGCCCTGCCCGTGCATGGCGCCCACATATTCGTGCGCCTCTTCCACCGAAGCGTCGGTTAGCAGGCAGCCATCGATGCCGGCCTGCGCGGCGTCGCGGGCCAGGCGCTCCAGGCCGTAGCGCAGCACCGGGTTCAAATAGGTGAACAGCAGCAGCGGCGCCTCCGAGCGCTGGCGGATCTCGCGCGCGATTTCGAGCACGCTCCCGAGCGACGTGCCGGCCTTGAGCGCCCGCTCGCCGGCGCGCTGGATCACCGGCCCATCCGCGATGGGATCGGAAAACGGCACGCCCAGCTCGATCAGGTCCGCGCCGCCGCGCAGCAGCGCTTCGACCAACGCGGGCGTGCGCTCCGGCGAGGGATCGCCCGCGGTGAGGTAGGCAATCAGGCTCTTGCGCCCGGCGCGTTTCCGCTCTTCGAACATGCGGCCGATGCGCGTCATGGCTGGTCGATCTCCGGGAAGTTCTCGCGGTAGATATCGATGTCCTTGTCGCCGCGGCCGGACAAGTTGATGAGAAACAGCTTTCCCGCGGCTGCGGGTGCGCGCCGAATCGCTTCGGCCACGGCGTGCGCGCTTTCAAGCGCCGGAATGATGCCTTCGATTCGCGAAAGCTGGAGCGCCGCGGCGAGCGCTTCAGAATCGGATGCAGCCACGTATTCGGCGCGGCGCTGGTCGTGTAGCAGCGCGTGCTCGGGGCCGATCATCGCGTAATCGAGACCCGCCGAAACCGAGTGAGTGAGCGACACCTGCCCGTCTTCATCCTGCAACAGGTAGCTGAAGGCGCCTTGCAGCACGCCGGGAGCGCCGCCGCGAAAGCGGGCCGCGTGATCGCCCAGCCCGCTACCCCGGCCGCCGGCTTCGACGCCGATCAGCGCAACGGCCGGATCCGCGAGAAACGCGTGGAAGATGCCGATGGCGTTCGAGCCGCCGCCGACGCAGGCGAAAACCGCGTCGGGCAGGCGCCCTTCGGCTTCGAGCATCTGCCGCCGCGCCTCCTCGCCGATCACCTTTTGAAAATCGCGCACCATCATGGGATAAGGATGCGCGCCCAGCGCCGAGCCCAGCAGGTAATAGGTGTCGCCGACATTGGTCACCCAATCGCGCATGGCCTCGCTGAT
>JBEKKO010000111.1:0-18299 GCA_050010695.1 Bryobacteraceae bacterium | reverse complement strand
GATGAACAGTTCGCCGGAATCCACCTCCGCCGCGATAAGTTCCACGGCGACTGGAACTACGAGATCCAGCCCAGCAAACCCCCGCAATAGCGGTCATGTTATTTCTAGACAGGCCCTAAGGGGCGAGAAGGTGGCCCTCCGGCGACGTGGCCACTGCGGCGTTGTGCCGGAATCAACAGGAGCAGTCCGATGCTCCCGGCGACAGCGAATGTCGCACCGTAATAGAACACGGCCGCATGGCCGATCCGATCCCAAAGTAGTCCAGCGACCACACTGGCCACCAGTTGCAGCAAGCCCACGGTGGTGCTGTACCAGCCGACCCCGCTGGCGCGCAGAGGCTCCGGCACGAAATCCGATGCGAACACCTTGCCGACGGCGCGGAATATCCCCTGAAACAATCCGTAGAAGATGAATAGAGCGGCGACGAGAAGAATGTTCTGCGTTAGGGCAAAACCGAGATAGGCGATCAGGAAGATGAAAAAAGAGGCGAGTAGGATATTCTTCCTACCCAATGTGTCGGAAAGCGACCCGGCCGGATAGGAGATCAGCGCGGCTACCAGATTGAACGCCGCATAGATCAGGATCGTCGTTTCCAAAGAGGCGCCGATGTCCTGTGTCCGCAGGATCAGAAAGGTGTTGCTGGAGTTGCCAAGCCCGAACAAGGCGGTCACCAGCAGATATTTCCAGTAGCCCTTCGGAAACTGTCGCAGACTGACATCGACTCTTGCCTTTGCGGCCACCGCCCCATGTTGCTCCCCCACCAGGAGGACCATGAAGAAGGCCAGCAGGCCGGGGATAATCGCCAGATAGAAAATGGTGCGTATACCAATATGCAGCGCGTAGAGGAGGAAGACGGCCAGCAGCGGCCCGAGGAACGCGCCCGCATTGTCGCCGACGCCCTCAAGCCCGAAGGCTCTGCCTCTGTCTTTCTCGTCCACTGAGGACGCGATGAGCGCATCACGGGGTGCGGAGCGGATGCCGGCGCCAACCCGGTCCAGGAACCGTGCTCCGAACACGCCTTGCCAGACCGTGGAAATCCCCATAAGCGGCTTGGCGACCGCCGCCATGAGATAGCCGGCCAGCGCGATGCTTTTTCGCATTTGCAGCTTGTCGGAGAGTCCGCCGGAAAAGCCCTGCACGATATTCTGCATGGCCTGAGCAAAGCCGTCCACCAGGCCAACGATGCTGCCGCTCGCTTTCAGCGTTTGCGTCAGAAAAACCGGCAACACCGGGTAGAGCATCTCCGTGGAGATATCAGCGAACAGGCTCGCGAAGGCGAGAAGGAACGTGTTCCTTGAAAGCCCGCCAAAGTATCGCTGGATCGCTGAATTAGACATGGACGACATAACCTGTGCGCCACCTAAGGTATGATTTTTGCTCCGGCGTCAGACTCACTTGGAAAGAGGCTTCATTATCTCGCAGAGCCTTTAGGGCGTTCCGAAAGACATCAAGGTGTCCTTCCCTTTGAGAACTCCGGCTCTATAGGGGTCCCGCAAGCCCCGGGTTAGCCACGCCGTTAAACACGTTGCTCGTCGGATCGCCTGGCTTATCGCCATCCGCTTTCTTCTTGCCCCAAGTCCAATAGAGACCGAGGTATGCGTAGTTTTCGGTTTGCCCGATGGCGGTGTGGCCGTAACAGAACAGCAACTGAAAACCGGGATCTCGAAACTTGTAATAGCCGCCGACATCGATCAGGGTCGCCGGCCTCGTCTGCGCTGTCGCCAATCCTTCTGGTCCGTGATAAAAGATCTCGGTTCCCAGCGTCACCTTTTTTCCCAGATCTCGCTGAACCAGCCAGCCCGCAAACGGATAATTGCGATAGCCGGGCGCGCTGACCAGTGTTACCCCGCCGCCCCCGTAAGTCGTCCAGGGTCCGAAGCTTTTCTGCGTCCAGAGCGGGACTTTGTACCATGTCTTGCCGACCCCCAGACCTTTTGCGGCGCTGCCGGTCGGCAGCTCGAACATCACAAATGTGCCGATCATGGGCCGGCGCTTGGTCTCCTGCACAAACCGGTACTTGATCCCCGTTTCGATGTCGCCCAGGCCGAACGCTCGCGGACCCGTACCGGCGGGGGCCAGGGCCGGGTTGTTCGCCGGCAAAATCGCCGCGGCGGGAACGATGATGTGGAGGTGAACGTTGGGGAGCGCTCCCCAATTGAATTCCACGGCCGGGCCCACCGTATCGGTCTCCACCGCGGTCCCGTCCGACGCCGCGAACGTGTAGAACTCATAGTTCCGGAAGTCTATTGGCTCCGGATCGTCTGTCTGAAACGGTGGACCAGCCAGTGTAGGCGTCGCAACCGACATCAGTGCCGCAAGCACTCCGATCAGTCTTCCCGCGGCGATCTCGCACCTCCGGTTAAACCGCTTCATTAAGCTCTCCGAATAGTGCCGTCACTCTTACCTTCACGGCCTCAAGAGCCTCTGCTTCGATGGGTCTGGTCCGGCAAACTATACGATAATGGCCAACAGCATCCTAGCTCGATTCTCGTGTGGTCTACTTCGACTTTGCCGTCGTCTGTACGGGGGTACCCTCTCTCATTTCATCCGTGGCGCGCCGGACGATCATGTCGCCGGGTTTCAAACTCCCGATCACTTCCACGAGGTCTCCCGCGGTCACACCCTTCTTGACGTCGACCCATTCCAACCGGCCGCTCCGATCGCGTATCACGAACGTGCGCTCAGTCGTGGTGACGACGCTCGTTTTGGGCGCAAACAGTGCTGGCCGCGAGCGGCGAACCGGCCACTTCACCGTCGGATACATGCCGGGAGCCAGTGATCCATCGCGATTCATCACGTCGAGTTCGACGGCCATGGTGCGCGTCTTTTGATCGAGCGCGTGAGAAACTCGTGCTATTGTGCCCGAGTAGGATCGATCTTGCCAGGTCGGCACCTGGAATGGAACGCTCGCACCGTTCACAATTCCGCTAACATCCTCTTCGGGCACTGGCACCACCAGCCGAAGATGCGACACCTGTTGGATCACCAGAAGCGCCACGTCGTTCCCCGGTCCGACCAGAGCGCCCGGGTGGACCATCCGGTCGGTCACGACTCCTTCGAATGGGGCCGCAATCTTCAGATATGCCAGGAGGTCCTGGAGCGATCGAACTGCCGATTCCGCCGCCTTGCCCGCCTGTTGGCGAGAGTTAAGCAAAGACTTCGCAGCATCGACCTGCTTTTCCGCCTGGATCAATTCGTTGCCGGCGATGGCTCCGGGTGTTTCGGCCGCTTTCTTCATCCCCTCGTATGTGCTCTGTGCCGCCGCAAGCTGGGCCTCGGCTTGTAGGCGGTCAGCTTCAGCCGCCTGCACCTTCGACTCGGCTTCGGCAATACGAGCGGCCATCTCGGGAGCGCTCAGCTCGACGAGAAGATCGCCCGGTTTGACGATGCTTCCTCGGTCTACCAGCACGCGCTCCACATAGCCCGGAACCTTGGCATGAAGCGAGACGCTCAGGAACGGCAGAAACTCGCCCGGTAACTCGACCATCCGGGATACTGGCTTGGAAACGACCGGAGCCAATTCGCCAGTTTGTGCCCGGCCAACCTGGGCGAGCAGTCCGAGAATACAAATAGGGAAAAGCAGGTTTCTATTGCGCTTCATAGTATCGGCTCGCTGGGTCCATGGGGTTGAGTGACGGAGAAGTTAGCGATGCCCTTCCTTGCAGGATGGCGTAGATCGAAGGGAGGATGGTCAGGGTTGCAAAGGTGGATACCAGCAGGCCCCCGATGACGGCGCGGCCCAGAGGCGCCGCTTGCGACCCACCCTCGCCGAATCCGATCGCCATCGGCACCATGCCGCAGATCATCGCCGCGGCAGTCATCAGAATCGCTCGCAGCCGGCTGGCGGCGCCCTCGCGAGCTGCATCCATTAGCGGCGTGTTCTCGTGCCGGAGGCGCTCAGCGAAGGTGACCAACAGAATCGAATTTGCCACGGCGATGCCAATGGCCATGATCGCGCCCATGAACGATTGGATATTGAGCGTCGTATGCGTGGCCGTCAACATAAGGAGGACTCCGCATAGCACTGCCGGAACGGTAAGGACGATCGCCAGTGCCAGGCGAATCGACTGGAAATTGGCGGAGAGCAGCAGGAAGATCGCCACCACAGCCAGAAGCAGGCCGATCTGCAGTCCGGAGATGGTCTGCTCCAACGGGGGAATCTGACCCTTCATGACAATCTTCGCGCCTCGCGGCGGAGTCCCGGCGCCCGCCAGCACTCGTCGTAGTTTTTGCGCCGCTTCTCCCAGGGTGATGCCGTGAATATTTGCCGTAAGGCTGACGATGTGCTGACCATTGAAGCGCTCAATCAGACCAGGCATTGTCCCCAGCTTCAGCGACGCGATATTGTCGAGTTGCAGCTCTGGACGGCCGCTTGGCATTACCGGGAGACTTCCTATTTCATCCACGCTCTGCATTTGATTCTGCGGTAGCTCGACCTGAATCTGAAACGCGTTGCCGGAATTCGGATCGCGCCAGTAGTTCGGCTCGGTAAATCGGGAAGAGGAGGTTGCGGGGACAACTGAACGGACCACATCTGCCATCGTCAGTCCGAACTGACCTGCGCGCTCGCGATTGATGTTGATGTCGAGCGTTGGGTAATTGTACTCCTGCGCGAATTGCAGATCGCGGATGAAGCTCAGCTTCGCCAGTTGAGACTGAACCTTTTGCGCATAGCCGTAGTCATCCGCCAGACTGGGCCCTTGCACCGCCACCTCGATGGGGGTGGGCGATCCGAAGCTCATCACCTGGGAAACGATGTCGGCGGCTTCGAAGGAGACCTCGCAGGACGGCAACTCGCGCCGCAGGTCGCCCCGAATCCGCTCGCGGAGGGCTTCGCCCCGTGGAGTATCGGGTTTCACGGCCACTTGTAGGATCGCTTCCTGGGGTCCGCTGGTGAACAGATGAATCAGGTCGACCGGATAGCTGGAGGGCACGACGCCCATGAAATCGCTGGTGATTACAACGTTGTCCTTACCGGCATCCTGTTGAATCACGCTGAGGGCGTGAAGAACAATGCGTTCGGTTTCCTCAATCCGGGTGCCTGCCGGCGCGCGCAATCGCACGCGCAACAGCGGAGCATTGGGGTCGGGAAACAACTCGGTACCCATGCGCGGCAGCAGCACATAAAGGAGCCCGAACGCCGCCACGAGGTATACCAGCACCAGCGGCCAACGAAACCGAAGGACAACCCGCAGATAGCGTTCATAGAACGATCGAAGATGCCCGAAAACTCCCTCATGCTCTTCGCCACGATGTGCCTCTCGCATGAGCCAGGTGGAGAATACCGGCACCAGGCTGCTGGAGAGCAAGTATGACGCAATCATCGAAAAGGCGACAGCCAGCGACAAGGGCACGAAAAGCTGCCGGCTCACCCCGATCATGAAGAAGGAGGGAACGAATACCGCGAGTATGCAGAACATCGAAAGCAAGCGCGCAATCGCGGTATTGCTCGCCGCCTCGACAACCGCGCGCGCCCGTGAAACCCCCGGCTGCATGTGAGTGTGCGTGTTCTCGATGGATACGGTGGCCTCATCCACCAGAACTCCGACCGCGAGCGCCAGGCCGCCCAACGTCATGATGTTGATCGTCTGCCCAGCGGCCCACAGCAGGATCACGGCGCTCAGCAGGGCGAACGGGATATTCATGATGACAATCACGGCGCTGCGCCAGTCGCGCAGGAAGATCAGCACCATCAGCCCCGTCAGACCCGCGCCCAGCAATCCCTCGGTGACGAGCCCGCGAAGGGAGTTGGTGACGAACGGCGACTGGTCGAACTGCAGGCTTACGTCCACATCGTCCGGCACGACCTTTTTGAAATCCGGTATTGCCGCTTTGACGGCATTGATGACGGCCAGCGTCGACGCATCCGCGCGCTTGGTCACGGGGATGTAGACGGTTCTCTTACCGTTGACATGAGCATAGGCCGTGATGATATCCGTGCCGTTTTCGATGGCTCCAATGTCCCTGAGGTAAATGGTTGTCCCGGATACCGGCCGAATGGGCGCATTCAACAGCTCCGCAAGGTTCCCTCCGAGCGCGGCATTCGTTCGGGCGATGCGCTCTATCTTGCCAGTCCACATATTCCCAGAGGGCATCACCAGCGTGGCTTTACTGACCGCGGAAATCGCCTCCTGCGGCGAGATCTGATATTGCTGGAGCTTGCTGGGGTCGAGCGTGATTACGATCGCCCTCTGGTTCCCCCCGAATGGTGGCGGGGCCGAAACTCCGGGTAGTGTCGCGAACAAAGGTCGCACCCGGTTGAGCGCGAAATCCTGTAAGTCGCCTTGCGAGTGCGTTGTGCTACTGAAGACCAGTTGTCCGACGGCCACGCTGCCAGCGTCGAATCGCGTGATGAAGGGGGGCACCGTGCCCGGCGGCATGAATGCCCGGGCGCGATTCACGTAGCCGACCGTCTCGCCCATCGCCTGAGCCATATCGGTGCCCTCATGAAAGATCAGCCTCATGAGAGCTGCGCCCTGAATGCTCTTGCTTTCGACGCGATCGATTCCGGTGATATAGAGGAAGTGATACTCGTAGTAGTAAGTAAGATAGCCCTCCATCTGCGCCGGGTCCATGCCTCCGTACGGCTGAGCCACATAAATCGCGGCCTCGCCCACCTTGGGGAAGATGTCCACCGGCATTCGTTGCACCGCAAGAAAAGCAAACAGCGCGATGGCAATGAGGGCCACCACTACCGTGATCGGCCGGCTGAGGGCGGCTAGGACGAAACGCATAATTCACCTATGGAACTCATTGACTTGCCTCGGCCAGGAACGGCTGAAGGTCGCCCGCCGCAGTAGCGACGCCGAGTAATGCTCGCCAGACACCGAGACGGGCAAGCGCATCGTCAATCTCAGCTTGAGTGAGCAGCCGCTGGGCTTCCGCCACCTCATCGATATTCCCAAGCCCCGACCGATACCGGGTGGTCGCTTGATCCGTCGCGGCGCGCGCGGCGGTTACTTGGACCGGTGTGTTCGCGGCCACATTCCGGGCTCCAGCCAAAGTCGCGACCGCCACGCTCCAGCGGGCCTTCAGATCGGTCGCAATCTGTTGGTATCGGGCAGTCTCCGCGCGGATTTCCGCCGATTGTCCAGCCTCTCTTGCTCGATTCGACGCCCGGTCCATCACCGGAAAGGTCACGGTGACGCCAAGAGCGTAATCCTGCGTCGACGGGGCAAGCCCGTTGAGCCCTCCCATGTTGGTTCCATTGAGCTCAGCCCCCGTCCCGCGTGCGTACGCGGCGCCCTGCAGCAGGAAGCGAGGAAAGTAAGACCGCTCAAGAATTCTGAGTTGCGCCCTCAACTGCTCGACTACGGAATTCTGCTCCACCGAGAGCGGATTGGCGGCCGTGTCCAGCGGAGGCACGGTCGGCTGCGGCGGCAATTGAAGCAACTTGGGGGCGGAAACCGTAATTTGTGCGGGCTCCAAACCCACGAACTGGGAGAGGTTCGCGCGGCCAACGTCCACCGCCTGTTGAGCCTGGATCAACTGTGTCCGTGCCGCGGCCAGCTCTGCCTGGGCTCGCGACGCATCCGCACCGGGGCGTAGTTGGGCGTTCACGAGCGCACCGATTGTTCGCGCAAGCACCTCTGCCCGGTCAACACCGGCCTGCGCCGCACGTACCGTTTCCTGTGCCGCCATCAACGTAACGTATGCGTCCGCGGCTGCCACCGCAACGTCGAATTGAGTCCGCTTGAGGGAGGCCTCACGCTGCGCCCGAGCCGCAGTGGCAGCGGCCACGCTCGCCTGCCGGAGACCAAAATCGAAGGGCTCCCACGCGACCAGAGTTCCGATAGCACTGCCCCAGACGCTTCCTAGATTGTTCGTGCCGAGAACCGGTCCGGACATGGATGGGATTGTGCCCTGCGGAAGAAGCAGTCCAAAGACGTTATTCCTGGTCGCGCGATTCGCCTGCGCCAGCATGTCTACGCGCGGCAGGTAAGCCGTCCGCGCGAGTTGAATTCCCGCGGCTGCCGCGTTGATCTGCTCTTGCGACACGCGGATTGCAGGATAGTTTTTCACTGCGTCTTCGACGGCCTGACTGAGTGTCAAGCCGGCTGGAGTCGAAGCCTGCTGGGCAGCCAATGCTCCCGCAAATACGAAAATCGCCGGGAGCCATCTTGCCGCGCATATGGATTTCGATCCTCGTTTAGTCGGCACTTGAGCTAATCACCTTCAATGAGTTCATGAAAAAGCTCCCGCACTTTGCTCTTCGATGCCGCCAGTGCTTTCCGGCCCATTGGAGTGGCTCGGTATACGCGACGGAGCGACTTTCCGTTTCGCAGCTCGCTCGATCGCAAGTACCCCTTCTTTTCAAGGCCCTGGAGGAGCGGATACAGGCTCCCCGCACTGATGCGGTATCCGTGGCGGGCCAATTCCTCGATGATTCCGAGACCGAAGACCGGACCTTCAACGGCGTGGTGAAGCACATGGAGGCGGATCAGGCCGGAGTACAGATCTCGGTCGGCCGCGGTGTTTTCTTGCTCTGACTTCGATTTCGACATCGGCTTACGAATGATGTTAGTATGGGAACCAGGATTTGTCAATGGGTTCTGGGGATGAAACTATGACGGTGGCTTCGATGTGCAAAAACAACGACATGGGTCCTTCTCATGTTTAGCCAGAAGTGCACCCGAGGGTTTCGGTCGCGGAGCAGACATCAGCAGGACGCGCGCCGCTTTGAAGTGGACCAGCGATTGGGTCCGGCTAACTTGGAACGACGCTCCACCCACGACAACAACAGATGGGCGAGCCCATTCATTCGCAAGGAAACTCAGCCCAGCTTCAACGTTCGTTTGCGCCTGCTCATGTTTGCTCCTCGGTTCGAGCAACTGAAGCGCATCCGGCATTCCAATCGCTCCGCCTCGCAAAGTTCAGCGTCTGGTATGACTTGCGGCTGGTACGAAAGCCGACGCCGAAATGCGCTGCCTCAAATGCGGCAGTCTTGAAGCGAACTGGCGCATCTCCGGCAGAAGATATCGGCAAAGGAATATCCGATAATGTCTGAAAGCGTGCGAATGCATCCGACCAGCTGATTCTCCGTCGATTCGGCCCCTGCCAGATGGTCTGGCATGGCGCTTGCGTTACACCTCCCCAAAGCACGAAACGAGGACGAAGTGAGACACCGAGTGATCCTGATTCTGGCAATCACCGCGCTCTCGGCCGCGGCGCAAACGCCGGACGCGCGGGTGAGACTGCGGGACCTGACCAGCGACGCCATCAAGAACAACCCGGAAATTGTCGCGGCCCAGAAGAAATATGAAGCTGCGCGGCAGCGGCCCACGCAGGAGAGCAGTTTGCCTGATCCCATGATCTCGCTGGGGTATGCCAGTGTCGGCAACCCGCTGCCGGGCGCTGGACTTGGCAGCCAGGTGCTGGCGAATGTGGGCGTGATGGTTTCGCAGGAAGTGCCTTTTCCCGGCAAGCTGAAGCTCAAGGGAGAAATGGCATCCACAGAAGCGCAGGCCGGCTTCCAGCAGTATCAAGCGGTGCAACTGGGAGTGATCTCCCGGTTGAAGCAGGCTTACTACCGCCTGCAATACACGTATGCCGCCTCCGATCTGCTGACACGAAATCGGGATCTGCTCGACAAGCTCCTGAAGGTGACCGAAGACCGGTACTCGGTCGGGCGAGCCGCACAACAGGACGTGTTCAAGGCGCAGACCCAGCTCAGTATTCTTGAGACCCGTTTGGTGAAGCTCGAACAGGAGCGAAGGAGCCGGGTCGCCGAGATTAACAGCATCCTGAGTCGCGCTCTGGGCACGCCGGCGGGTCGGCCGGAAGATATGAAGCCGAAAGAATTGACCGCAACATTGGACGAACTGTTTGCTGCCGCGCGCCAGAATTCGCCAATGCTGGGCAGCGATCAGAAGATGATCGAGCGATCGGAACTAGCCGTCAATATGGCGCGCAAGGAATTCTATCCCGACGTCACGCTCAACGCGGGGTACTACAACATGGGATCGATGCCGCCCATGTATGAGGTTCGAGCGGACTTCAAGGTTCCCGTGTATTTCTGGCGCAAGCAGCGGGCTGGCGTGAACGAACAGGTCAGCATTCTGTCACAGACCCGCCGGACGTACGAAGCCACGGACCGGTCGCTCCGCTTCCGCATCCAAGACGATTTCCTAATGGCGCAGGCTTCTGCACGGCTCATGAAACTCTACAGGCAGAACGTGGTCCCGCAAGGGAACCTGGCGCTCGAATCCTCCCTCTCCACTTATGAAACGGGAAGTGTCGATTTCCTGTCCGTGCTTTCCAACTTCACGATGGTACTCGATTATGAGATGAGCTACTACGACGAGGCGCTTAACTATGCGCTGGCACTGAGCCGCCTTGAAGAGATGACGGGCCAAGTACTCACGGACTGAGGCAATTCAAATGAAAGTTATTCGAATAGTCGGTTTGCTGGTGGCGATCGCAGCCGCGTTTGCGGGCGGGTACGTCTACAAGGCTCTCAAAGGCGGCGGGGCGGCATCCGCGGACAAAACCGGGCGCAAGGTTCTCTACTGGGTGGACCCGATGCATCCGGCTTACAAGTCCGACAAGCCGGGAATCGCACCTGATTGCGGCATGAAGCTCGAACCGGTCTATGCGGACGGCGGCGCTCAGTCGTCGACAACGTCGGCAGCGGAGCGCAAGGTGCTGTACTACCGCGACCCCAAAGACCCGAACTACAAGGCGCAACAGCCTGGCCTCAATCCGGACACCGACAATCGACTGGAGCCAGTCTACGCGGACGATGTCTCCACAATGCCGGTCGGTACCGTACAGATCACGCCGGAGAAGCAACAACTAATCGGTGTTAAGTACGGAGAGGTGGAGGTCAGCGGCGGGTCCAGGACGATCCGCGCGGTAGGCAAGGTCGCCATTGACGAGACTCGTATCGAGCACGTCCACACCAAGCTGGAGGGCTGGATCGACAAGGTATTCGTCGATTTCACAGGCAAGCTGGTGAAGAAGGGCGACCCGTTGCTGACGATCTACAGCCCGGACATGTTGGCCTCGCAGAGGGAGTTGCTACTGGCGGTCAAAGCGAAGGACTTGATGCGGAACAGCGCGCTGCCTGCCGCCTATGATCAGAGCGAATCGCTCCTGCAGGCTACCCGCCGGCGGCTGGAGCTGTGGGACCTGAGCGAGGCGCAAATCAATCAGGTCCTCGAGACCGGCGAGCCGATCAAGAACATCACCCTATACTCGCCGATCACGGGCTATATCACGGATCGCAAGGCCTTCCCGCAATTAAGGGTCATGCCCGACACGGATTTGTACACAATGGTGGATCTTAGCCACGTCTGGATCATGGCGGACGTCTTCGAGTACGAGGCGCCAAACATCCATGTCGGCGAGACGGCTCGCGTGGCTCTGCAAGCACTTCCCGGAAGGAGCTTCAACGCCCGGATCGATTACCTCCAGCCGGAGGTCGACCCGATGACCCGAACTCTCAAAGTCCGGCTCAACATGGACAATCCCGGCCTGATGCTCAAGCCGGACATGTACGCGGACATCGAATTCCGCATGAATCTGCCCTCGATGCTTGCGGTTCCCGCCGAGGCCGTGCTCGATGCCGGGGACCACAAGACAGTCTTTGTGGACCGTGGAAACGGCTTTTTCGAACCGCGGCAAGTTAAGACTGGCGAACGCGATGGTGACCGCATCCAGATTCTTTCGGGCCTCAGCGCGGGCGAGCGGGTTGTCATCTCGGGTAACTTCCTAATCGATTCTGAAAGCCAAATGAAGGCGGCCGCGTCGGGAATGGGCGGGATGGCGGGGATGCCTGGAATGACTAATAAGCCGACACAGCCTGAAACACCTGCGAACAAGCCGAAGACCCCGGCGGGAAAGCCTGACGCGAAGGGGATGGACGACATGCCGGGAATGGGGGCCAAGAAGTAATGATCAACGCGATCATTGAGCTCTCGGCCCGGAACAAGATGATGGTCTTCATCGCGATCGCGGCGGCTGTGATGGGCGGCCTGTGGTCGATGCGGACGGTCCCCCTCGATGCGCTCCCCGACATGAGCGACACACAGGTGATCGTGTATTCGCGGTGGGATCGTAGCCCCGACATCATGGAGGACCAGGTCACGTACCCGCTGGTCACCGCGATGCTGGGTGCACCGAAAGTAAAGGATGTGCGCGGATTTTCGGACTTCGGCTACTCCTACGTTTACATCATCTTCGACGAAGGCACGGATATTTACTGGGCGCGCTCCCGCACACTGGAATACCTCTCGAATGTCCTGCCGCGACTGCCCCAGGGTGTCAAGACCGAGCTCGGACCGGATGCCACCGGCATTGGATGGGTGTTTGAGTACGCCCTGGTCGACACGACAGGCAAGCAGAGCCTGGCAGACCTGCGCAGTTATCAGGACTGGTACCTTCGCTACTATCTGAAGTCGGTTCCTGGCGTCGCCGAGGTCGCGCCGCTGGGCGGATTCGTGCGGCAGTACCAGGTCAACGTCGATCCCAACAAGCTTCAATCGTTTAACATTCCGATCAGCAAGGTAGTGGCGGCTGTGCGCAGCGGCAATAACGACGTCGGCGGCCGACTGGTGGAATTCAGCGGCGCCGAGTACATGGTGCGCGGCCGCGGCTACGCCCAATCGACCGGCGACATTGGCAAGATCGTACTCGCTAAAAGCGCGAGCGGCGTCCCGATCCTCATCTCGGATGTAGGTGACGTGACCCTTGGGCCCGACATCCGCCGCGGCGTGGCGGATTGGAACGGGACAGGTGAGACCGTCGCCGGCATTGTCGTCATGCGCCAGGGAGAGAACGCCCTGCAAGTGATCGAGCGCGTCAAACAGAAGCTCAAAGACATTGAGGGAGGATTTCCTCCGGGGGTAAAGGTCGTCACCGCATACGACCGGTCCGAACTGATTCTGCGCTCCATCGAGAACCTGAAGCATACGCTCACCGAAGAGCTGATCATCGTGGCCATCGTCATCATGATCTTCCTCTGGCACATTCCCAGTGCCACCATCCCGATCGTCACCATTCCCGTGGCAGTGATCATTTCATTCATCCCCATGAAGATGATGGGCTTGACATCAAACATCATGTCCCTGGGGGGTATCGCGATCGCTGTCGGGGCCATGGTGGACGCGGCCATTGTGGTTGTCGAGCAGACCCATAAGAAGCTCGAAGAATGGGAACGGACAGGCCGCAAGCAGGATTATCACCGCGTCGTGATCGACGCGGTCAAAGAAGTCGGCGGACCGAGTTTCTTTGCGCTGCTGGTCATCGCAGTCGCCTTCCTGCCGGTATTGACATTGGAAGCGCAGGAAGGCAGGTTATTCAAGCCGCTTGCGTATACCAAGACGTTTTCGATGATCATTGCGGCGGTTCTGGCGATCACGCTCGATCCAGCCATGCGGCTGCTGTTTACCCACATGAAGAACTATGAGTTCCGGCCGCGCTGGCTGGCTCGGGTGACGAACGCCGTTCTGGTGGGGACGATCCACTCGGAAGAGACGCACCCGATCAGCAGAATTCTGATCAAGTTGTACGCGCCGGTATGCGAACTGGCATTGCGATGGAAATGGTTCGTAATAGCCGCGGCCGTAGCTGTGGTCGTAATAACCGTTCCGGTCTTCGAGAGGCTGGGCTCCGAGTTCATGCCGCCCCTCGATGAAGGCTCGCTACTCTACATGCCTTCGACGCTTCCCGGCATTTCCGTTACGCAGGCGCAGCAGTTGATGCAGGTGCAGGATCGAATCATCAAGCAGTTTCCCGAAGTATCAACCGTGCTGGGCAAGGCAGGTCGCGCCGAAACGTCCACCGATCCGGCTCCGTTCTCGATGATGGAAACGGTAATTGTTCTCAAACCGGAGACCGAATGGCGGAAGGTGGACACCTGGTATTCCTCCTGGGCGCCCAAATGGGCGAAGGGCATATTCCGCAGGTTCACGCCGGACCACATCTCGACCGACCAATTGGTGGAAGAGATGAATGAAGCGCTCAAAATCCCCGGCACTTCGAACGCGTGGACGATGCCCATTAAGGCGCGCGTGGACATGCTCACCACAGGCATCCGTACGCCCGTGGGAATCAAGATCTACGGCGCTGACATCAAGAAGATCGAAGATCTCGGCACCCAGATCGAGGCGTTATTGCCAAAGGTGCAGGGCACGCGCAGTGTTTTCTCGGAACGCACGAGCGGTGGCTACTTCCTCGATTTCAAGTGGAATCGCGACGAACTCGCGCGCTACGGCTTGAGCATTGACGACGCTCAGGACGTAATCATGAGCGCCATCGGCGGCGAGAACGTCACCACCACCATCGAGGGCCGCGAGCGCTACTCCGTCAATGTGCGTTACATGCGGGACTACCGAAGCGATCCGGACAAACTAGGGCGCGTCCTGGTGCCCACTATGGACGGCCTGACCCAAGTGCCGATCGCACAACTGGCGCAGGTCCAGGTTGTCAGCGGCCCGGCGATGTTGCGGGACGAGAACGGCATGTTGAACGGTTACGTGTACGTCGATGTCGCCGGCCGCGATATCGGCAGCTATGTCGAGGAAGCGAAGAAGGTGGTACGCGATAATGTGAAGCTTCCATCCGGGTATTCGTTCGCCTGGAGCGGCCAGTACGAGGCCATGCAGCGTGTCCGCGAAAAGCTGATCGTGGTGCTTCCGCTCACGATATTTCTCATCATCATGTTGCTGTACATGAACACGAAGTCCATGACCAAGACCCTGATTATCATCTTGGCGGTGCCGTTCTCAGCCGTCGGCGCGATCTGGTTCCTGCACTTCCTCGGCTACAACATGAGCATCGGTGTCTGGGTCGGTTTGATCGCGCTGATGGGCGTCGATGCCGAAACCGGAGTGTTCATGATGCTGTACCTGGATCTCGCGCATGACCAGGCCAAGGCGGAAGGTAAGCTCAAGAGTCTTGGAGACCTTCAAGCGGCGATCATGCATGGTGCGGTGAAAAGGATTCGCCCGAAGTTCATGACCGTCGCAACGATGTTCCTGGGCTTGGTGCCTATCATGTGGTCCGTGGGAACGGGCGCCGATGTGATGAAGCGCATCGCCGCCCCGATGATCGGCGGCATCTTCACGTCGTTCCTTCTGGAACTAATGGTCTACCCGGCAATCTATGAGGTGTGGAAGTGGAATTTCGAATTGAAAAAAGAGCTGGCGCGTTCTTAGTTGGCTTGGCGCTGCTGGCGCCGGCGAGCTTCGCCCAGCAGGAGTTTCGATACGAGGTGTGGCATGGACACTCGCGGCCACCGCACATTAAGAAAGCCGGAAACATAGGAGCACTGGCGATCACCGAGTCAGGCATCTCCTTCGAGGAGACGTATAAGGATGGGAAGAAGCCGAAGCATCCGCACGCATGGCGCTGGGTCTACCAGGACATCGAGCAACTGAAGATGGCTCCCAAATCCCTGACGGTCCTGACATACAAGGACACCATGTGGAAGCTGGGGGCAGACCGCGAATATCAGTTCGATCTGGCCGGGGACAAGACCTTCGCGGACGCCTATCAATTCCTTAAGAACCGTTTGGACCAACGCCTGGTGGCGGCGATTCCCGACCACCTTTCCAGCACACTGTGGGAGATACCGGTGAAACACTCGCTGCGATTTGGCGGAGATGAAGGAGTGCTCCAGGTTGGCCCGGACGCGATCGTCTACACGTCTGCCGACAAGACTGATTCGCGAACCTGGCGGTATGAGGATATTGAGAACATTAGCAGCGCCGGCCCGTTCCAGTTGACTATCACGACGTTCGAGCGCGCCAAAACGCATTTTGGAGACCTCAAAGGCTTCAGCTTTGCGCTCAAGCAGCGGCTGGAAGAGGCCCGGTACAACGAGCTTTGGCTGCGATTGAACCAATCCAAAGGCCTCAAAATACTCAATTCGTACCGGGAGGGGGCGGGGGCCCAATAGCTCGCAGGCCAGAAGGTCAAGGTAACCGGGGTGCTCAATGAGAAAACCAAGATCCTGAAAGTGGACTCGATCACTGCCGAAAGCCAGCTTCCAGCAGGCTCTCCGCACTCCGGCCATCAACAATGATTCCGCGGGTGGGCGGCTTCTGCGCATCCGCGGACCGTCCACTTTCCGCAGTCCAGCAGACTATTTGGAGAATGCGGCTGCGGCCTGGCTGAACGGCATTACTTCACCACCGTGCTCCCGAGCGAATTGCACGGCGTCGCTCCGTGCTGCAAAGGCGATGAGGCTTGGCGCGCAGCGGTCATAACGCAGCTCGGCGGCCCGCTTGTCGGCATCGACAAGCTCCTTGGTCCTTTCGCACATGTTGACGTCGCTGGCCCTCACAACATATGCGTCATCGGGTGAAAGCGGTTTCCCAGTGAGAAACGACGTCAGCCGGGTGATGCTGATTGGCGTGCCCTTCTGCTCGTGTTGGGAAAGCGCGCACGCTGGACAGCAGAAAAGCCTCGGGCGCCCGTCGACTAATGCCACCGTTCGCGAGTGAGCGTGAATCGGCCGTTTGCAGGCATAGCACTGATCGGCATCCGTGTGGGTAAAACTCCTCCACCCAACGTACCCCAGAGCCAATGCCGCAAGAATGCAAACCAACCCGGCGAACCAAACGCGGCGTTGCATGAGCGCTCGCCCCTTCACGATTCTACGCCAGCCGATGCCTGACGGCCTAATGACTTTCAGGTTGCCGGCTGATCCTCGGGTCCCGTTTGTTCTTTGCGGAGCCCGAACTTCTCCATCCGATAAATCAAGGTCTTCCGGCTGATATCGAGGTACTGTGCCGCATGTGTTTGGTTCCAATTGAATTTTTCGAGGGCCCGAACGATCAGCTCCTTCTCGACGCCCTCAAGGCTTATGCCCTGCGGTGGCAGATCGAAGTGGAATTCCTCCGCGACGGGGCGTTCACGCCGCAGAAACTCGGGCAGATCATTCAACGTTATGTCATCGCCGCGAGAAAGCACCACAATGCGCTCAATCACGTTTTCCAATTCCCTCACGTTGCCCGGCCAGCGGTAGGCGCAGAAATACGGCAACAGCGAAGGTGGTAGGACCAGGTTGGACCGGCCTTGCTTCTCCTTAGCCTTCACAAAAAAGTCCTGCACGAGTTCCGGAATGTCGTCGGCTCGCTCCCGCAATGGAGGGAGTTCCAGCGGTATGACCGCCAGCCGGTAATAAAGATCCTCGCGGAACCCCCCATCTTCTACCATCGCCGGCAGGTTGCGATGGGTCGCTGCGATGATCCGCACGTCCACCTTTGTTACGCTCGCGACCCCCAGCTTTTCGATTTCACCCTGCTGAATCAGGCGCAGCAACTTCACCTGCAGTTCCATCGGCATCTCGCCGATTTCGTCCAGGAACAGCGTTCCGCCATCGGCCAATTCCACCTTGCCCCTCTTGTTTGCGAGGGCTCCAGTGAATGAACCTTTGACGTGGCCAAACAGCTCGGATTCGAGAAGATCCTTCGGAATGGCACCGCAATTGATCGTGACGAATGGCTTCTCCTTCCGGCGGCTGTTGAAGTGAACGGCCTTCGCCAAAAGCTCCTTGCCGGTACCAGTCTCACCGTGAATCAGCACCGTCGAGGTGGCCTGGGCCGCCCGTGAAGCCAAATCCAGCACATGCAGCAGCGTCTTCGATTGGCCCAGGATGTTCTCAAAACCGTACTTCTTATCCAAGCTGCTGCGCAGATTACGAACCTCCTCGCGAAGGTCCAGGTGTTCGAGGCCGCGCCCCACGATCAGCCGCAGCTCTTCCATATTCGCTGGCTTGGTGATGTAGTCATAGGCGCCGGCCTTCATGGCTTCAACGGCGTTTTCAACTGTGCCAAACGCGGTGACGAGGATAACGATGATTTCCGGATAGTCGGCTCGAATCTTCTTAAGCAACTCGACCCCGGACATTCCCGGCATCATCAGATCCGTGATCACCAGATCGGGTGGAGCATCACGTATGTGATCCAGAGCCTCCTTTCCATTCGCCGCGGCATCCACCTGGTATCCGCTCTGCTGGAGCTGCGCTTGCGTCACCCAGCGAAGGCTCTGGTCGTCGTCCACAACCAGTATTCGTTTCTGGATCAACTGTGTCTCCTCTGGTGCAACGGCACTACCAGCGAAAAGGTCATGCCACGATCGGGATTTCTTTCCGCCGTCACCGTGCCTCCGTGCTGGTTCACAATCTGGTGCACGACCGACAAACCAAGCCCAGTCCCGGCATCTTTCGTGGTGAAGAAGGGATTGAAGATCTTGTCGATGTCCTCCTCGGGAATGCCGGGACCCTGATCTCGAACGCAAATCATCACAGATGAGTCCTTCTGCCGAGCTGATAGTACGATCTCGCCAGGGGC
>JBEKKO010000110.1:0-18677 GCA_050010695.1 Bryobacteraceae bacterium | reverse complement strand
AGCTCGTCGATCTCGATTTCCTTCTGGTTGACCAGCGCCTCGTTCCACATCACTTCCTTGGCCTTGTCTTCGTCGCGATCCACCAGCGCCAAAACGCTGTTGTGGATCGCGGCCTCCACCAGGCCGCCCATCTCGAGCAGTTTGCTCTGCAGTTCTTCCAGCTCTTCGCGAAAATGAAGCATCGTTTCTTCCCGCCCCGCGCCTTGGGTTCGCATCTAGTCTACCCGAAGCGGCCGGTAATGTAATCTTCCGTTTGTTGCTTGGCAGGCCGCTTGAAAATCACCGCCGTGCGATCGAACTCGATCAGTTTGCCCAGCAGGAAGAAGCCGGTGAACTCCGCCACGCGCGCCGCCTGCTGCATGTTGTGGGTGACGATCACCTGGGTGCACTGATCCTTCAGGCTGAACATCAGGTCTTCGATCTTGGCGGTGGCGATCGGGTCCAGCGCCGAACAGGGCTCGTCGAGCAGCAGCACTTCCGGATCCACCGCCAGGGCGCGCGCGATACACAGCCGCTGCTGCTGGCCGCCGGAAAGCGAATAGGCCGATTCGTGCAGCTTGTCCTTTACTTCTTCCCAGAGGGCGGCGCGGCGCAGGCTGTGCTCGACTTTGTCGTGCATCGAGCTGTGTCCCTTCAGGCCATTGATGCGGATGCCGTAGGCCACGTTGTCGAAAATCGATTTGGGGAACGGATTCGGACGCTGAAACACCATGCCGACGCGGCGCCGCAGGTTGGTTGCGTCGATATCGAGCACGTTCTCGTCATCCAACATCACGGCGCCTTCGAACCGCGCGTGCCGGACCATGTCATTGATGCGGTTCAACGTGCGCAGGAAGGTCGATTTGCCGCAACCCGAGGGGCCGATCAGCGCGGTGATCTGCTTCTCCGGGATCTCGATGTCGATATTGTGCAGGGCCTGGTAGCCGCCGTAATAAAAGTTCAAGTTCCGAACCGAGATCTTGGTGCGTCCGGCGGCCTTGTGGTCGGAGGCCGCCGGGGTTACCACGGGCATTGGAGCCCTTTGCTCCGGCGCAAGCGATTCTGGCATGGGGTCCATCGATTATCCCTTCTGAACGCTGATTCCCCGCGAGAGGATCCAGCGGGCGGCGATATTGGTCGCCAGCACCATCGCCAGCAGCACCAGGCCGGCCGCCCAGGCCTGACGGTGCCAATCGTCGAAAGGCGAAATGGCGTGCGTGTAAATCATCACCGGCAGCGACGCGGTCGGCTGGTTGACGCCACGCGGCCAGAACTGGTTGTTGAGCGCGGTGAACAGCAGCGGGGCGGTTTCTCCCGCCACGCGCGCGACGCCCAGGATCATGCCGGTGAGAATGCCCTTCATGGCGGCCGGCACCACCACCGTGGACAGCACTTTCCACTTCGGCGCCCCCAGCGCCAGCGCGCCCTCCCGCAATGCGTTCGGCACCGTGGACAAAAACTGCTCGGTGCTGCGCAGCGAAATGGGAATCAGCATGATGGCCAGCGCGATGGCGCCGGCCAGCCCCGAAAAGCTGTGCAGCGGCACCACCACCAGCGCCCAGGCGAAAATTCCGATCACGATCGAGGGTACGCCGTTCAACAGGTCGGCCGTGTAGCGAATGGCGAAGCCGGTGGCTTTGCCGCTGAATTCGGACAGGTAGATGCCGCCCAGAAAACCGATCGGCAGCCCGATCAGGGCCGCCAGTCCCACCATTTCAGCGCTGCCCACGATGGCGTTAGCCATGCCGCCGCCGTCTTCGCCCGGCGGCAGAGGGAGCTTGGTGAAGAATCCCCAGTCGAGCGACTTGCCGCCGTGGTACACCAGATAGCCGAGGATCAGAAACAGGATCGAGACGGTGAGAAACGTGAACACGCCGGTCAGCGTCAGCATCACGTTGTTCACGATCTTGCGGTAGGTCAGGCGATTCATACGGTCTTGGCGGTTCCTTTCCGCGTGGTGGCCACCACCAGCAGCCGCGCCAGGGCGTTGATGATGATGGTGACCAGGAACAGCACCAGGCCGAGTTCCACCAGGGCGCCAGTGTAAACCTTGCCGGTCGCCTCGGCGAATTCGTTGGCGAGCACCGCCGCGATGGTATAGCCAGGCGCGAACCAGGAAGCGTGCAGCGTCGAGTCGTTGCCGATCACCATCGTGATCGCCATGGTTTCGCCCAGCGCGCGCGCCAGGCCGAGAAAAATCGACCCCAGGATTCCCAGCCGGGCGTAGGGCACCACCACCTTGAATGTGGTCTCCCAGCGCGTGGCGCCCAGCGCCAGTGCGGCTTCCCGCTGGTCGCGCGGCACCTCGAGCAGCGCCTCCCGCGAGATGGCGATGATGTAGGGAAACGTCATGATAGCCAGTACGATGGCCGCGGTCAGGTAGCCCACGCCCAGCATCGGTCCCTGAAACTGCGGCAGGTATCCGAAGGCGCCTTTGAGCGCCGGTTCGATGTACTCGCGCATCAAGGGGACCACCGTGAAGATGGCCAGCAATCCGTAGATCACGCTGGGCACCGCCGCCAGCAATTCGACCAAAAAGGTGCAGGCCGAAGACAGCCCCGGAGGCGCCATCTCGGCCAGGAAGATTGCCGCCCCGACGCCCAGCGGTACCGAGATCACCAGCGCCATGATTGACGTCATCACCGTTCCATAGATAAACGGGAAGGCCCCAAAATCGTTTGCGTTCGGATCCCAGTTGGTGCCCCACAGGAAGCCGAAGCCGAACTTGCTGCGCGAAGCGGCGGACGCGCCCCACAAGTTCCAGATCAGCAAAACCGTGATGAGCACCACGCTGGCTCCAAACGCAAGGGTGACGAGACGTGCGATCTCGTCACCCATTGCGCCGGAACCACGCCGGGATGGAACGGAGGCGGTTGCCGTCGCGGCCATATCAGTGAATCAGCGCGATCTGCTTGAGCTCCTGCGCAACCACTGCCTTGGGTAGCGGCGCGTAACCGAGCGCCGCACAATCTTTCTGGCCGTCCGCGAGCATCCACTTCAGGAAGCTCACCAGGGCAGTCCGCTTTTTTGCGTCCTGTATCTGGGTGGGAATCAGCAGCCAGGTGAAGCTCGATATGGGATAAGCGTCTTTGCCCGGTGCGTAGGTGATGGAGACACGAAAATCGGCTGGCATATTCTTAGCCGCGCCGGCCGCGGCGGCGGTCACCGTTTCCAGGTTGGCCTTCAGGTACACGCCCGCCGCGTTCTCGACGGCTCCATATTCCATCTTGTTCTTGAGCGCGTAGATCAGCTCCACGTAGCCGACGGCGCCCGGGGTCTGCTTCACCATACCGGCGACGCCTTCGTTTCCTTGCTGGCCGACGCCGGTCGGCCACTTGATGGAGCTGAAAGATCCCGGACCGGCTTTCCATTCCGGGCTGATCTTCGACAGGTAATCGGTGAACACGAAAGTGGTGCCGCTGCCATCGGCACGGTGCACCACGATGATGTCGGTAGCCGGCAGTTTGACGCCCGGGTTGGCTTTGGCGATCTTCGGGTCGTTCCACTTGACGATCTTGCCCAGGAAAATGCCCGCCATCATCTCCGACGAAAACTTCAATTCCGCCACGCCGGGCAGATTGTAGGTCGGCACTACGCCGCCCAACACCGTCGGAAAGTGCAGCGCCTTCACCTTGAGCGCCGCGATCTGCTCGTCCTTCATCGGCATGTCGGATGCGCCAAAGTCCACCGTGCCTTCGGTAAGCTGCGCGATGCCGGCGCCCGAACCTTTGGATTGGTAGTTGATCTCGATGGAAGGATTCTTCTGCCGGAATTCCTCGAACCATTTACCGTAGATCGGATACGGAAATGTCGCTCCCGCGCCGTTGATGGCCTGTGCGGAAATGATCGACGTGCCGGCTAGCAGAATTCCAGCTAATGCAATCGACGTCTTCATGGAAGATAACTCCTCTTATTTTCGAATGCAGACTGTTACAAATCAGTTAAGCTTGGATGAATTCCCGGCTACTTCGCGGCCGGGGGGCCACCCGGAAGCGTATATCTTACGTTGAAGTAGATGGTGCTGTCGTCGGCGTGGTTCAGCGCGTTCAAGGCGACATACCAGGGGTTCCGCGTCAGATACTCGTATTGTCCCATCACGTTGATGGCGCCGTACTTCGCATCCTTCCAAATGGTCTGGTTGATGCCGAACGTGTATTCCCGCTCGATGTGATTCTGGCTGTTCGCCGAACCCAGGAAGCCGTAACCAATCTTGGTGGTGCCGTTGGCGTCGAGGGCAAAGTTCTGGCCGATCCAGAGACCGCCGAAGTAGGCGTATAGCAGAGTCTTCCTGGCCACCGAAGCTTCAAAGCCATCCACGGTGCTTTTAGTGCGAATCGGGCTGATGCTGCCGTCGGCGCGAATAATCAGGTCGGGAGCCTGGCCAAAGAGGTAACGGCCGCCGCCATCGCTTATGAAATTGTTGGTGACGAGGCGGAAGTTCTTGAAGACTTCGAAATTCCCGTTGACCGATCCGCCAACGCCAGTCTTCGAGAAGGTCTGGCCCGAAGTCGGCTGGCCGGTTGTGAGATTGTAGACTTTAAACTCCCTCACCAGTCCGGCGAGCTCGAAATGGACTCTGGACACGGGATCGAACGCCAGCTTGGTGATGATATCCGGCATCGGGTTCGGCGTGCTCAGATAGCTGGTCGAAGTGTTGTCCAACTGGGTGCCCAACAGACCGGAAAGAGCGGATGGCAAAGTAATCTGCGGACCGCCGCCGGAGCCGCCCATGTACTGGTTGGGATTCTCGAAAGAGATGCCCCACGTCACGACGTCCTTCGGCGCGTGCAGCAGGAAGCGGAAGCCCGGCTGGCGGGTCCACGTCAAGCCCAACATATAGTTCACGTCTACGACCTGGCTGAAGAAGATGTCGCTCGGCAAAGCCGAGATGCCCTTGCGGTTGGGGGTCAACATGCTCCAGCTTTGGCCGCCGAGGAATTCCAACGGGCCCTTGCGGACGTTCACCCAGAATAGGCGCAGGCGGGGCACGAACGCGCCGTTGGTGACGCCAATCGCATTGGAGCCGCTGGTACCGAGGAAGTCGAATTCGTTGTAGCCCATGAAGCGGAAGCCCTTCCAGTCGCCGTCAACGCGGAAACCGAGCCGGGAGTTCTGCGGGCTGAAGCGAAATTCCTCGAGCTTGCCGCCGGGAACCGCATTGCTGAACGGAATGCTTCCGAAACTGCTGCCGATGCCCGAACCGGGGGCTTCGTTGCGCCACACGGCGGTGGCATCCATAAAGCCGACAGGCATGATGGTCACGTTGCCGAGCTGGATTTGCAGCGGGGAACTGGTTGCCGCTCCCTGCGGCGGTTCCTGCACCGGATACTTGGGGCTGGGAGCCACGGGAGACATGTCGGGCAGAGCGCCGGTGGTGCTGGCAACTGCGCCGCCCACGGGAGTGAAGCCGGGCGCCTGTGCCGCCGGCTGAGTTGCAGCCTGTTCGGCCGGCTTGGCAGCCGGCGGGGTCAATCGCTCAATCAGCTTCTGTTGCGCATCGACCGACTGGCGTAGCACTTCGATCTGTTTTTGCTGCTCAGCCAGCTTTGCTTTCAGGAGTTCGATATCGTTAGCGTCGCTGCCCTGAGCCTTGCCGATAGGCAGAAAAGTCAGGGCCAGCAGGCACACGGTAAGTGTAGAGACAGTGAGTTTCATAGGCAGAACTGCGAGTATATCGGCACAATGTTACTGAACGATTAACGTTCGTTTGCGGCGAGGTTATTCTCGAAGGGAGGCAGAGCTACTGTGAATACTGAACCTTGCCCCAGACGGCTCTCGACACTTACCGAGCCGCCCATCTGTTCCACCGCGTGTTTGACGATGGCGAGGCCCAGGCCGGTGCCGCCCGTGGCGCGCGAGCGGGCCTTATCGACACGATAGAAGCGTTCGAAGATACGCGGCAGGTCGCGGGAGGGAATTCCCGAGCCGGTATCGCAAACACGCACCAGTGCCTGCTCCGGATTGCGCACCACGTCCACCCGCACCTCGCCCTCGGGCCGGTTGAACTTGATGGCGTTCTCAAGCAGGTTCACCCAGACCTGCTCCAGGCGGATTTCATAACCCAGCACCTCCATATCCGGAAACGATTCGCACACCAGGTTGATGCCGCGGGTTTTGGCCATCGGCTCGACGGTGCGCAGCGCGGATTGAATGCTCTGCCGCAGCGAAATGGGTTCGGCGGCGGGCGGCTTGGCGCTTTCCAGGCTGGAGAGGATCAGCAGGTCCTGCACGATGTTGGTAAGCTGGCGGGCCTTGGCCAGGATGATGGAGACGAACGGGCGGCTGTTGGCGGGATCTTCCAGGCCGCCTTCGATCAGCGTTTCGGCATAACCGCAAATCGCCGCCAGCGGCGTGCGCAGCTCATGAGAGACGTTGGCCACGAAGTCCTTGCGCACGCGCTCCAGCCGCTCCAGGCCGGTGATGTCGTAGAGCATGGCGATGGCGCCGCGGTGCGGGTCCCCGGCCAGCGGCGCCACCTGCACTTCAAAAGACCTCGTGCTGGCGGAAAGGACCAGCCGTTTCTGCAACGGCTGGCCGGCGGCAAACACGGCGGTGAACATTTCGTGCAAGGCGGGGTCGCGCGTCACCTGCACTAGTGGAGTGCCGGCGGCGGGCGGCGCGGCGGCGCCCATCATTTCCGCGTACGCGCGGTTGGCGAAAGTGATGCGCAGCAGCGGGTCCACCGCAACCACGCCCTCCACCATGCTTCCCAGAATAGCCTCTCGCCGCGAATTCTCCCGTTGCAGCGTTTCCACCATGGCGCGCACGCGTCGTGTGGCGTGCTCGAGGGTGGCGGCCAGGGCGCTCAGTTCGTCGCCGCGAGATTGTCTCCGGGTTTCGCTCTTGCCCATTTCGAGCAAACGCTCCAGGGAGCGGCGCAAGGCGAGTGCGCGGCGGTCATTGATGGCCAGGAAGAGGGCCAGAACGGCGGTGCCCGCCAACCCCAAAGCGGCGGACGCCCGCAGCCAATGCCCGGGCGGTGCTGCCGGCATCAGCCAATGCAACAGCCACGCGGAACAGGCCGTGAGCGCAATGAAACACGGCAGCAGCCGAGCCGTTATGCGAAGCCGCGGCATGGGAAGTCCATTCGTTCCAGATTACTGCATCAAGATGAACAATGGATGAAGCCGGAGTGACGGCGGGCCGACACAGAAGCTGTGAAAGAAACAGTTGGCAGGCGAAAGCGCCTGCCCCAACCTGCTTGGGAATCCTTCGGCGGCAAAGTGGGACAGGCGCTTTCGCCTGTCAACCCGCGCCGCGCGTTAATTCTTGCGCGGCTTCTCAGGCCGCGTTCAATTCCTGGCGGGCCAGCTCCTCGGCGTACTGCTTGAGGGAGGCCGGCGCGACGGCCACCACGTCTTTTTCCATGTCTTCGCCGGTTTCGACCAGGTGAACCAAGTGCAGCGCCGCCAGTCGCGAGCACCACGGGTCATCCATCTGGCGGCCCGTTTCGCGGCTCAGCGCCACCAGATCCGCGTGCGGCAGAGCGATCGTCTTCTGCGCGCTGCCGGCCTGCTCGTTTTCCAAAACGAACTTGACGTCAACGGTGTCGGACCCGCGTATCGAAATGGCCGTTTGCAGCCATTTGAACCACACCTGGAACTTGCGGCCGAAGGGATCCGGCCCAACTTCGAACTGGCGGAAGTTCTGCATCTACGGATATCTTATCAGTAGGGGAAAGCATGCTCATTGCCGAATTGACCGCGCCGCGGGAGTTCCGCCTGGCGCAACAGACGATCGAAGGGCCCGGTCCGGGCGAGGTGCAGGTGCGGGTGCGCGCGGTGGGAATCTGCGGTTCCGATCTGCATTCCTACGCGGAGGGCGCGGTGGGCGATTCGCCGTGCATCCATCCCATGGTGCTGGGACACGAACCATCCGGCACCGTGGTCAAGGCCGGGACCGGCGTGACCGGTTGGGCGGCAGGCGACCGGGCCGCGCTCGAACCGGCGATCTATTGCTACCACTGCGAGTTCTGCCGCAGAGGCCGGCACAACGTTTGCGCGCACATCCGCTTCCTGAGCACGCCCGGCCACCCCGGTTTCTTCCGCGAATTCGTCAACCTGCCGGCGGCCAACCTGCTGGGAATTCCGCCGCAGCTTTCGCTCGAACTGGCAACCGTGGCCGAACCGCTGGCGATCGGCCTGCACTCGATGAAATTCGCGTCCATTCAAATCGGCGAAACGGTGGCCGTCTTCGGCGCCGGGCCGATCGGACTGGTCACCATCGCCTGCGCGAGGCTGGCCGGCGCCGGCCGCATCTTTGCGGTGGAACCGGTGGCGCACCGCCGCGAGATGGCGCTCAAAATGGGCGCCGCCGCGGCGCTCGATCCGAACGCCTGCGACGTGGGGAACGAAATCGTAAAAGATACCGCCGGCCGCGGTGTGGATTGCGCCATCGATTGCGCCGCCAAGGAGAGCACCACCAACGCTTGCCTCCGCGCCGCGCGCAATGCCGGCCGCGTGGTGCTCACCGGCATCCATTCCGCTTCGTTCGTGCCGTTCGAGGTTTCGCCCATGCGGCGCAAGGAGCTGGCCATTTTCAACGTCCGCCGCTCCAACCACGAATCGCACGCCGCCATCGAGCTGCTGCTCGAGCACACCGCCTGGTTCGCCCCCATGATCACCCACACCCGCCCCATCGACCAGATCGCCGAAGCGTTCCGCATTGCCGAGCATTACGCCGATGGCGTCGGAAAGATGATTGTGGAGGTGTAGATTCGTTTCGAGAAGAAACACACCGGGCACGCTAAGGCATGCCCCACCGGCGTGGTACAACATCTCCATGAGAGTTCTTTTTATTGGCGGGACCGGCATCATCAGCACGGCGTGCACGCGGCTGGCGGCTGAACTGGGAATCGATCTTACGCTGCTCACGCGTGGGCGCCGCGCGGCGGATCTGCCGGCCGGCGTGAAGACTCTGACCATCGACATGGAGGACGCCGCGGCCGCTGCGAAAGCGCTCGGCGGCGCGGCATCCTTTGACGCGGTGGTGGACTGGATCGCCTACACACCCGCCGATATCGAACGCGACCTGGAGCTGTTTCGCGGCCGCACGCGGCAGTACATCTTCATCAGCTCCGCCAGCGCCTATCAAAAGCCGGCGTCTCACTACCTGATTACCGAATCCACGCCCTTGGCGAACCCATATTGGGATTATTCGCGCAACAAAATCGCCTGCGAAGAGCGGCTCCTGAAGGCCTATCGCGAAGAGGCCTTCCCGGTCACCATCGTGCGCCCTTCGCTGACTTACGGCGAGACGCAGATCACGCTCGCCGTCAACAGTTGGACCAAATCGTACACGGCGGTGGACCGCATGCGGCGCGGAAAGAAGGTGATCGTGCCGGGCGACGGCTCGTCCCTCTGGGTGATCACTCACAACACCGACTTCGCCAAAGGCCTGGTGGGCCTGCTTGGGAATGAACAGGCGATCGGGCACGCCTTCCACATTACATCCGATGAAGTGATGAGCTGGGACCAGTTCTACCGCATTGTGGGCGAGGCCGCCGGAGCGGAGCCGCAACTGGTACACATGCCATCCGATTTCATCGCCGCCTGCCTGCCCGATTACCTGGGCGGCCTGGCCGGCGATAAGGCCGTCAGCGTGGTCTTCGACAACAGCAAGATCAAGCGCTTCGTTCCCGGCTATTGCGCCACCATGCCGTTCGGCCGCGGGGTGCGGCAGACGCTGGCCTGGTTCGACGCCGACCCGGCGCGGAAACAGATCGATGCCGAGGCCAACGCAACCTGGGACAAGCTGATCGACGCCTACGAAGCGGGCACCCGCGAAGCCCTGCGGCGGTTTCAGGCTTGACGCTGGCGCCGGATGCCGGCCGCGTTCACCTCGGGCGCCGGCTCGACATGCACCAGAACGTCGGCTACCCACTCCACCTGATCCCTAACGCGCACACGCACTTCGTGGGCGATATCGTGAGACTGGCGCACCGTCATTTCGGGATCGACTTCCATGTGCAGATCCACGTGGTAGCTTAAGCCGGTCTTGCGGGCGAAACATTTCTCGATGCCCAGCACGCCGGGCACCTGCGCCGCCGCCGCGCGGATCTCCGCCATCATTTTGTCGCTGGGCATGGTGTCCATCAACTGCAGCGCAGTCTCGCGCGCCACGCGCACGCCGGCCAGGATGACGATGATGCCCACGGCGAGACCGCCATACCGGTCGGCATTGAAAAAACGCTGCGGGGCGACGATCGTAAGCGCCACCGCGGTGAGCGCGGTCAGGGCGGAAATGCAATCGGTGGTGTCGTGCAAGGCGTCGCCCATCAGCGCGGCGCTGCGCATTCTTTTCCCCACCTGGAACTTGGTGGTTGCCAGCGCGCTTTTGGTCACCAGCGAAGCCACCAGAGGCCAGACTACGAACCAGCGTAGCGGATCGTGGGGTTGGCCCAGCCGCAGAAAGGACCCGTAGGAAATCAGCGCGCCGGCGGAGGCCAGCACCAGCCCCACCAGCAGGCCGCTGAGGATTTCCGCGCGGCCGTGGCCGTACGGGTGATTCTGATCGGCGGGTTTGAAGCTCACGGTGAGGCCCAGCAGGACCATGCCGGAAGAAAACACGTCGCCCGCGGATTCCATTCCGTCGGCGACCACCGCCGTGGAGTGTCCCGCCAGCCCGGTGAAGATCTTCACCAGGGCGAGCGTGCCGGTGATCGCCATTCCGGCCGCCGCAATGCGTTGTCCCGCTTGCATCAGAAAGTCAGGCCTCGTTACGTTGTCTGAACCAACCGCTCCCTAACGGTCGCGGCTCTGAATGCCATCGGAGCCGCGACCGTCAGGGAGCGGTCACTCGCAGGGGCCGACCATTTCCCGACCGGCCCTTTGATGGATCAAGCCGCGCTCTCATCACGCCCGCGATGGGTCGATCTTTTCCGTATCCACGCCCAGTTCGCCGAATGCCGCTTTCGCTTTCTCCATGTCGAACCGGCCGTCGCGCGCCAGGCGCGATAGCGCGGCTGTGGCGATGGATTCGGCGTTCACCTCGAAGTGGCGGCGCAGATATTCGCGATTGTCGCTCCTTCCGAAGCCATCGGTTCCCAGCGTCTCCATGCGGCCGGGCAGCCACGGCGCCACCTGGTCGGCCACCACCTTCATGTAATCGGTGGCCGCGACAATCGGTCCCTCGGCGCCCTCGAGCGCTGCCACGATGTAGGGCACCCGCGGCGCCTGGCCGGGATGCAGGCGGTTCCAGCGCTCCGCCGCCAGCGCGTCCCGCCGCAGCTCGTTATAGCTGGTCACGCTCCACACGTCGGCGGCCACGCCATACTGGCCGGCGAGAATCTCCTGCGCGCGCACGGCTTCATTCAAAATCGGACCGCTGCCGAACAGTTGCACCACAGCCTTGCCCTCGGGCGCGGCCTGGAGGCGGTAAATGCCCTTCAGCACGCCTTCCGGATTCAGCCCCTGCGGCATGGCCGGCATCGGATAGTTTTCGTTGTACAGGGTCAGGTAGTAGAAACGGTCTTCCTGCAACTGGTACATGCGGCGGATGCCGTCCTGCACGATGACGGCGATTTCGTAAGCGAAAGCCGGATCGTAAGCCGCGCAATTGGGCACCGTGGAAGCCAGCACCATGCTGTGGCCGTCCTGGTGCTGCAGCCCTTCGCCGGCGAGCGTGGTCCGTCCGGCCGTGCCGCCGCACAGAAAACCTTTGCCGCGCGCATCGCCGAACGCCCACACCAGGTCGCCCACGCGCTGAAAGCCGAACATGGAGTAATAGACAAAAAACGGAATCATCTCCACGCCGTAATTCACATAGGCGGTTCCGGCGGCCGCGAACGAAGCCATCGAGCCGGCTTCGGTAATGCCCTCCTCGAGAATCTGCCCGTCCTTGGATTCCTTGTAGTAGAGGAACATTTCCGCGTCATGCGGCTTGTAAAGCTGTCCCTGGCTGGCGTAGATGCCGTATTGCCGGAACAGCGATTCCATGCCGAACGTGCGGGCTTCATCGGGGATGATGGGCACCACCCGCTTGCCCATTTGCGGATGCTTCAGCAGCAGCGTGAGCACGCGCACCAGCGCCATGGTGCTCGAAACCTCGCGGCCCGCCGAACCTTCCAGCGACTCCTTCAGGTACTCGAGCGGCGGCGCCTCCATCTGCCTCGGCGGAACGGTGCGGCTCGGCACATACCCGCCCAGCAGCCGGCGCCGCTCGTGCATGTACGCCATTTCCGGACTGTCCGCGGGCGGCCGGTAAAAGGACGCCGAGCGCGCAGCTTCGTCCGGGATCGGAATTTCGAAGCGCGATTTGAAGTGCTCCAGCTCGGCTTCGTTGAGCTTCTTCTGCTGGTGAGTGATGTTGCGGCCCTCGCCGGCTTCGCCCAATCCATAGCCTTTGATGGTGTGGGCCAACACCACCGTGGGCCGGCCGGTGAATTCCACGGCGGCTTTGAAAGCGTTGTAAACCTTGCACGGATCGTGGCCGCCGCGGTGCAGCTTGAACAGATCCTCATCGCTCAGGTGCGAAACCAGGTCCAGCAGTTCGGGGTATTTGCCGAAGAAATTCTTGCGAATGTAAGCGCCGTCCCGGGTGACGTAGGTCTGGAATTCGCCGTCCACCGCCTCGCCCATGCGCTTGATCAGCAGACCGGTCGTGTCGCGCGCCAGCAGGGCGTCCCAATCCTCGCCCCAAATCAGCTTGATGACGTTCCAGCCGGCCCCGCGGAATGCCGCTTCGAGTTCCTGGATGATCTTACCGTTGCCGCGCACCGGGCCATCCAGGCGCTGCAGGTTGCAGTTCACCACGAAGATGAGATTGTCCAGCTTCTCGCGCGACGCCAGCGTGAGCGATCCCATCGATTCCGGCTCGTCGGTCTCTCCGTCGCCCAGAAACGCCCACACCTTGCGCGGCGTGGCCGGGATCACGCCGCGGTTTTCCAGGTATCGCATGAAGCGCGCCTGGTAGATGGCGTTGATCGGCCCGAGGCCCATCGACACGGTGGGAAACCGCCAGAAGTCCGGCATCAGCCACGGGTGCGGGTAAGAGGACAGCCCCGGTTTGTCGCGCAGTTCGTGGCGGAAATTCTTCAGGTGATCTTCGCTCAGCCGGTCTTCCAGAAATGCCCGCGCGTATACACCGGGCGAGGCATGGCCCTGAAAGTAGATCAGGTCGCCCGGCTGATCGCCGTAAGTGGCGCGGAAGAAATGGTTGAACCCGACCTCGAGCAGAGTGGCCAGCGAGGCGTAAGTGGAAATGTGGCCGCCGATGCCGGCGTCGTACTTGTTCTGGCGCACCACCATGGCCATCGCATTCCAGCGGATCAGGCTCTTGATCCGCCGCTCCATGGCCCGGTCTCCGGGATACGGCACCTCGTCGTCCGGCCGGATGGTGTTGACGTATGGCGTGTTCAGGTGGATGGGCAGTTCCGCGCCGCCCGATCGTGCGCGCTCCGACAGCCGGTCGAGCAGATAGGCAGCGCGGTCCGGGCCTGTTTCATCGAGAACCTGATCCAGCGCTTCCACCCACTCCGAGGTCTCCTGCGGATTCAGGTCGACAACCCTCTCGTCGCGTTTCAAGTGCATTGGTACCTAATATTATACCGGCCGAGGGCGGGCGTGCTCAGGCGCGCGCCGTTCGTTCGTAACATCAAGGTTACGGCATCGCTGGTCCCAGAGATGACGACGAGTTCGCGAACGCGTAAGCACGCCCAGCCCTCGGAAGGGACCAAGTGAGCCCTGGCAGGGGCGACAGAATATAGCCCAGCGCGCAAGCGCTGGGATTGCCTTGCCCGACGACTAAGACCGATCGTCTATCCCACCACTTACGCTTACTCGATAGGAACGGCGCGATCGAAGACGACATCGACGGTAGTACCCTGGCGCAGTTCCACTTCCTTGCCGCGCGTGAGGAGCACGACGGCCAGGCCGACGCCCGCACCGGCCGCGCCGCCGATTCCAGCGGCGGACCAGGAGCGCTCCGCCAGGCCGCCGATGGCCGCTCCGGTGCCTGCCGTGGTGGCCACCCGCTCGGCGTCCGCACCGTGCCCCGAGCCCTGCTTGACATCGCCCTCCTGGGCATCCACTTTTTGAGTCGAACCGGCGGAGTCCACCGAGCTCAAGTGGGGATTGATGCGGATCTCTTTGCCGTCAGGGAAAGTGAGAGTCTCGATGCGGATGGCCAGCTCGGCGCGCCCGCTCACCCGGCCGCTGCGCCGCGCCTGCGACACCACCGCCTGCACGTAGCTGCCCACCGGAACCACAATGTGGCCACCGGCGGCGATGGGACTGGCGGTGTGCAGATAAACATAATCGCCTACCTGCGCGGTACGGGTGTCGACCGTGTTGACCAACTGCAAGGCAACATGGGCTCCGGCCGGAATTTCGGCGGCTCCGGCAACCAAGCAGAAGCAAAGGATGGCAATGCCCGATCGCATAGAATCGCTCCTGGCTTATTCTACCGCGGCTTATTCTACCGACCGGGGCGAGCGCCGCTCACCGAGCGCCCATAGCGCCGCGGTCATCACCACGGCGATGACAGAATCGGTGATCTCCGGCGTGCGGCCGGGCAGGTAACGCTGCGCCCTTTCGAGATTGAATAGCGCCACGGCCAGGGCGCCGCCAGCCACCGGGTACCAAATCCCCGCGCGGACCAGCAGCCAGATAGCGGCGCCGTAGAAAAACGCCTTTCGCAGCAGGATCACCAGCGCGCCCCAGCGTTCATTTTCGAACGTGGCGCCGAGCGGAATCCAGGAAAACGGAGCCGCGTGCCCGGTGAAATGGAAAGGTGCCAGTTCGACCAGCAGGATGGCCGACAGCGCCATCCACACTCCGATCGGCAGACGGGGTTTCGATGGCAGGATCTCCCAGGTGATCAGCGCGAGAGCGGCGCCGGCTACCTCATCGAGCGCGAGCGAGCGCGAGGGCATGAAGATCCTCAGCCCGAGAACCAGCATGGCGCCGGCCAGCCAGGACCCGCGCAATCGTCCCAAGACGGCTTCCAGGGCCAGCGCGGCGGCAAACCACTCCGCGGCGGCGGCCCACACCGCGACGGGAGACAAGGTGTGCGTAACGATCAGCTCGTGGAGCACCTGCCGCAAGCGCGTCGAACTGACGATAGGGAAAAACGGGTAAAGCTGATAGGCGCCCCAGAATGCCAACAGCAAAACGGCGCCCGGCGAAGCGCGTCGCGCCTGGCTGCGCAGCCGCGGAACCATTTCAGGCGCGAGCGCCAGTGCCAGGACGGCGCCCACCGCCGCGCCGACCGTGTTGGTCGCCAGGTCCGAGAGGCTGGTGACGCGGCCCGGAACATAGTTCTGCAACAGCTCCATCGAGAGGGAAAGCGCAGAGCAGAAGGCGGTGGCGACGGCCGGCGCGGCGCGCGGAAAACGGGGCAGCCACGCCAGACACGCGACCGCGCCCAGCGGTATATACAGCACCACGTTGATCACGACATCGCGCACCACGAACCGGTTCCATTCGGCCGGCCAGGAATGGAGCAGAACCGATATGGGCTCGGGCCGGCCGGCGAATGTGAAATGCCAGGGGTAGAGCGAACCGTAGACGACGATCGCCACCACCAGCAGCAACAAGCGGCGCATTTTACGGCTCGAAGAAGCGCCGGAAGCGGATCAGATCGACCAGCGCGAAAAGCAGGTTCACGACTCCCAACCCGCTGACCGCGCCGCGCAGGTACGGGCTCGACCAGTAGTCCTGCACGGTGGGCACCTGCAGCACGAAGGAATTCGCCTCCCAGAAAGGGCTCCAGGGAAAAATCAGCAGGAAGAAGCCGATGGCGGTGCAAATGGCGATCAGCGCCGCGGACCCCAGCATGTGGTACCAGCGGTAGACCGGGCGCGGCGCGTCAACTGCCGGCGGCTGATGATTGTCCGGAACCTCGGGAGCCGGTGAGGCCGGCATCATACGGCAGCCGCCGTCTCGAAGAGTTCCATTTGCCGGCCGGAGTCGAACAGAATGCGGGCGTGCGCGCGCACCGGATCGAAGCTCAGGCGGTGCAAAGGCGTGGGGCCGAATTCGCGAAGGGCGCGCAGGTGCTCGGGCGTGCAGTAGCCCTTGTGGGAAGCCAGGCCGTAAGCCGGGAAAACGGCGTCCCACACGCGCATCAACTCGTCGCGCCAGACTTTGGCGACAATCGAGGCGGCGGCGATGGCGTGGCAGCGGGCGTCCCCTTTGATCAGCGCGCGCTGCGGCACATCCATATCGAGCGACACGGCGTCCACCAGCAGAAAATCGGGGGCGGGGCAGAGACGGCCGGCGGCCATCCGCATGGCTTGCCGGGAGGCCTGGTAGATGTTGATGGAATCGATGGTGGCTGCATCCACTGCCGCCACGGCCCAAGCCAGCGCGCGGTCGCGGATGCGCGCGGCGAGCGTTTCGCGGCGCTCCGGTTCCAGTTGCTTGCTGTCGTTGAGGCCGCGTATGGGACGGTCCGGCGAGAGTATGACGGCGGCCGCCACCACCGGCCCGAACAGCGCGCCGCGGCCGACCTCATCGACGCCCGCGACGCAGCGAAAGCCGCGTGCGCGCAACTCGCGCTCGATCGTGGCTTCGCAACGGATTTTGCCACACGCCGCTTCGGGCCGCATGGGTTGCAGAACGCTATTCGCGCTCGCGGAGTCGGGCCGCTTTGCCCTTCAGGTCGCGCAGATAGTACAGCTTGGCGCGGCGGACGCGGCCGGTGCGGACGACGTCAATGTGGTCGATGATGCGGGCATGCAGGGGAAAGATGCGCTCCACGCCCTGTCCGAAGCTGACCTTGCGAACCGTGATGCTCTCGCCGAGTCCCGTGTTGTTGCGGGCAATCACCGTGCCTTCGAAAGCCTGCAGCCGTTCCTTGTCGCCTTCCTTGATCTTGACGTGGACGCGAATGGTGTCGCCCGGCCGGAACGTCGGAACATCGGCCCGGACGTTCTTCTGAATAAACTTCGTCAACAGCGTGTTCTGCATTTGGAGATGTCCTTAAACTGTTTATTTTACAACGGGGAGGGGAGGGTTTGCTGGGTGGTTGCGCCGGGAGGGATGCGTCGGCCGGGCTCGCGGCACAGCGCCTTTGCGAAGGAGGCCAGGACCTATCTCGCGCTGAACGCCTCCCGAACCCTGTCCCA
Organism: Bryobacteraceae bacterium; assembly: GCA_050010695.1. Lineage (GTDB taxonomy): Bacteria > Acidobacteriota > Terriglobia > Bryobacterales > Bryobacteraceae > Bog-375. The sequence goes on along the minus strand of JBEKKO010000110.1, from coordinate 1,630 downwards.
ATCCCAAAAAGGATCATGCCGCCGGCGGCGTCCGAACGTTACGGGCGATCTGATCGCCGACGCGCTGACGGGTGAGGCGAAGATCGTAGTCGATCTGCAGGCCCAGCCAGGTTTCGGGCGAAACACGGAAGTATGTCCCCAGCCTCAATGCGGTATCGGCGGTGATGGAGCGCGTGCCGTTCACGATTGCGCTGATGCGGTTGGGTGGTACATCCAGGTCGCGAGCCAGTTTGTTGGTGCTGATCCCCAGCGGCTTCATGAAGTCTTCCAGGAGGATCTCTCCAGGATGGATTGGATCGAGTCGCTTTAACGGCTTCATTGTCATCTCCCCAGCGCTCTAGTGGTAGTCCACGATCTCAACCTCGTGCGCATCGCCGTCACGCCAGGCGAAGCAGATGCGCCATTGGTCATTGATCCGAATGCTATACGTCCCCGCCCGTTCCCCTTTGAGCAGTTCCAACTGGCTTCCGGGAGGGACGCGAAGATCCTCCAGCCGGAGTGCCCGATTCAAGTACAGAAGCTTCCGCCGCGCAGGCCGTTCGATGGATTGAAACCGCCCAACCCGGCGGTCCTCAAAGAGCGACGCGGTGTCGGAGCACTTGCAAGACCGGATCAAATCCCAGTCTATGACGTGGAAGGCATTATGTCAAACGTAATAACCGGCAAAGAGGGCTGGCTGTGGCGCAAGCTGGCAAGCCGGCTCGGCCGCCTTCGCCATTACAATAAGAGGTTATGATTTCGGCGCTTCCGATTGCCGGTGGCTCCCTGGCTGGTGGCGTGGCCGCGATGGCGTGGGCGGTGCGCGGGCGGGGTTCGTCGGTGTTCGGTCCTTCGGTGTGGCGGGGGCCGCGCGGGCGGCGGGCGGTGGCGTTGACCTTCGATGACGGCCCCAGCGAAGGCACGCCGCGCATTCTGGAGATTCTCGGGGCTCACGGCGCGGCGGCCACCTTCTTCCCGTGCGGCGCCAACGTGGCGCGGCTGCCCGGCTTAGCGCGGGCGGTGGCGGAAGCTGGGCACGAGATCGGCAACCACGGCCACACCCACCCGCTGTGCTGCTTCCGCTCGGCCAAATTCATCGCAGCCGACATGGCGCGCGCGCAACAGGTTATCCTGGAGCACACCGGGGCGCGGCCCGTCTGGTTTCGCGCGCCCTATGGCGTCCGCTGGTTCGGCATCGGGCGCGCACAGCGGCAGCTTGGCCTGCGGGGCGTTATGTGGACTGTAATGGGCTATGATTGGAATTCGGGGTCGGAGGCCATCGTCGAACGAGTGGCGGGGCGCGCGTCCAACGGCGCGATCCTGTGCCTGCACGATGGTCGCGAACTCCGCACGCAGCCGGATATCGGCGCCACCATCGAGGCTGTGCGCCGCCTGGTTCCCCTGTTGCTGGAGCGGGGCTACAAATTGGAAACGGTAAGCCAACTTCTATGTCCGACGACTTGATAGAACGGGTTCGCAAATCGATCGCATCCTCCAAACGGATTCCCCTGGAGACGGTCACCATCGATAGCGATTTTCAGCAACTGGGGATCGATTCGATGGACGCGGTGGAGATTCTGTTCGCGCTCGAGAACGAATTCGACATCAACATTCCCGACGACGAAGTGCGCAGCGTCCGTGGCGTGCGCGA
>JBEKKO010000109.1:0-18811 GCA_050010695.1 Bryobacteraceae bacterium | reverse complement strand
CCACGCGATAGACGGCGCTCTCCAGGTCGGAGTTCAGACTGTCCCAGATCACGATGTCCTTCTGCGGGATTCCGGCTTGCTGCAAGCGCTCGCAGATGGCTTCCACCAGGACCGTGTTGGTGGCAGCGCCCTTGCCGGAGAGGCAATTCACCTTCAGACCGACCACTTCGCCGGGCCGCGCCACTTTCTTCCAGGCGTCGATCGGGGAATCGGTGTCATAGAACGACTGCATGGCCCGATCGAGCATCTTCAAAACCCGGCTGGAGTCGGCCGAGCCTCCGGCGCCGCGGAGAGCGGGATCGCGCGCAATGACGACTTTGGATTTTTCGGCGGCAGCAGCTCCGGCCGCAAAGGTGCCCGCCAAGCTGGCTTGCAGGAGCCCCCTGCGAGTGATGCCGTGATGTGGGCCGACGCGCATGGCTGTTGCCCCTGGGGATCCTGCGGTTTCAGGTATTCCGATTCTGTTATAGCACCGGGCGACAATGCAGGGGAGGGGGCACTGCCTCGCCTGACGCACGATGGCACGGCTGCGCTATCATAACGACGTGCAGCAGTTCGACCGCATTACGATGGATCCTGAGGTGATGGGCGGCAAGCCGTGCATTCGCGGCATGCGCGTGACCGTCGGCATGCTCGTCGAGGCGATGGCAGCCGGCCGCACCATTGACCAATTGCTGGCCGATTATCCATATGTCGAGGAGCCGGATATTCGCGAGGCGCTGGCCTTCGCCGCACACCTGGCCCAGGGACACGAGATCCGGCTCGCGAGCTGATGCGCCTTCTTGTCGATATGAACCTGAGTGTTGCCGCTCCTATAGATCACCGTAAGCCCGAACGGAAACATCGCCTCGCATTGCAGGCCAAGGATGCTTACTGCCCCAGCCTTCTCTCGATGGCTTGGGCGAGGCTCACTAGCGCTGGTTCGGTTTGCGGGGTGTCCTGGTAGGCGACCAGGCGAATGAAGAAGGGGCCTTGGTGAAACGTCAGGGACTGGCCATAGCTCCGGCCGGCACGCCCGAGCGCGACGGGGTGGCTGCCGGCGGGTGACTCGGCAGCGAAGATCGATGCGGCGCCCGACGGAGCGTCCATGAGGTGGATATCGGCGACGGCCTCCACGATTTCGCGATAGCGGTAATTGGCGGTGAGGGTGCGGCGGACGCCGGCCCGCAGATAGCGCTCGGCGTCGCCATCCACATATTTCCAGAGATCGGCGGCTTCGAAGATGCGTGTCTCGCCGGCCTTCATCCACCCCGGCGCATCGCCACTCTCGGGGAGCCAGGACATGGGCTTGGGCGCGCGTCCCAGCAGGATCTGGTTGGCCGGCGAGCGGCTCTCACCGGCGCTGGTCACATAAACGGCCGGGCGATCCTTGACAGGGCAGACATACTCACACGCGCCGCAACCGACGCAACGGGCGGGATCGATGTACGGCTGTTGGACCTGCCTGGTGTTGCCGATCGAATCGGTCACCTCGGCGGGTTGCAGGTAGACGGCCTTGGGCGAGGTTGGGCACCACTCCTCGCACACAATGCAGTCGGTGGCCATGGCCCAAGGCAGACAGCGGCCACGGTCGTAAAAGGCGGTACCGAGCCGGATCGGGCGCGTGTCCGCTGCGGAACCGGTCCAGCCTTTCTCGTGTGCGGTAAACTCCCCAATCGCGCCGGTGGGGCAGACCTGGCCACACAGGGTGCAACTGGGCTCGCAATATCCGACGCGCGGCACCAGCACGGGAGTCCAGATGCCCTCCCAACCGGCTTCGCCGAATGCGGGATGCAGGGCGTTGTTCGGGCACACCTTCATGCACTCGCCGCAGCGGATACAGCGGGCGAGGAACCGATTTTCGTCGAGCGCCGCCGGCGGCCGGATCAGCCGCTCGTGCGGTTCGGCGCTGAGGCCGGTATTGGCGCGCAACAGGGGAATCGCCACAGCGCCGGCGGCCAGCCCGGTCAGCACTCTTCGCCGCTTGAGATCCGCGCCCTCGACGGTTGCGGGACCCGAAGCCGACGGAAAGAAGCGGAATCGAATCCCGCTTTCCGGGCAATCGGCCACGCAGTTCATGCACAAATGGCATTCGGCTTTACGCCAAGGCGCACCGGGAATGGGATCGTCGCCGCCCTGGCAATGGAGCAGGCAGCGATTGCAATCCTCACAATGGGCCGGATGTTTTTCCAATCCCAGAATGGACCAGCGCGAGACCAAGCCCAAAAGTGCACCGAGCGGGCACAGCGCGCGGCACCAGAAGCGGGTGATGCGCAGGTTGAGCGCGAGAATCGTTATCAGGATCACGCCGAGCAGGAAGCCCTGGCGGAAGTGCGCTTGCTTGAAACTGAGCAGGGCGGCCGGCAGTGCGGAATGAACGTGGCCCGATTCGAGCAATGCGTTCAGCGCGTAGTTCCAAGCCGGCAGAATCGAAAGCGCGAGAGATCGCACGGCGAGCGCAATGGGATCGAAAATCCCGACCAGCGCGCCACCCAGAAAAGCCGCCGCCAGCAAAGCGAAAAGCAGATAGTATTTGAACGCCTGCCACGGTTTGTAACGGTTGGAAGCGATCAGTCGAAGGCCGGATTTCTTCTCCGACCGGAGATTGCTAACCAGATGGTTGAGCGTGCCGAGCGGGCAGATCCAGCCGCAGAAGAATCGTCCCAGGAATAGGGTCGCGATGAGGAGCGCCAAACTCCACAGTAATCCGCGATAGAGCGCGCGAGTGGCCAGCGCATTGGCGATGGCGATTAACGGGTCGGTCTCCAGAAAAGCGCGCACCGCGTGCGACAGGCGGAATTCGGCATCGCCAGGCTTGAGCGAGCCGGGTAATCCGGTGTTGCAGAGAAGGACCACGAAGAGTCCTAGAAAGAGGGTCTGCGACAGCCGGCGCAGCCTGGGCAGGGTCAACCAGCTCCGAACAATCGAGCGGTTGCTTGCGGGTTGTGAATTGCGGGACCCGCGAGACAAAGTTTTCAACTCAAGTATACACTTGGCCGGCGAGCGCGCCGCCCTATACTTTCGTGAGTATTCACCCGTGGCGCAAACTGCTAGGTTGACAGTAATGCGCGGTTTGCCGAAACTCGACACGGTGGCGGGTTGGGCGTTCGTTGCCCTCGGCTACTTCCTGATTCGCTGGCATGACCCTGCGATTGAGGACCTGCTGCACGCCCGCGCTTACTCCCTGCTTTTTTTCCCGAACCACTTCGCCGCCCAATGCTTTTTCATGGGTTTTTTCATCCTGGCACGGCTTCCGGCGGCTGGCCTCTGCTTCGTCACCGGGTGGGGTGTCGGGCACCAACGGACGTGGTCCTGGTGGACCGGCCTGATGCCCTGCCTCTACCTGCTGCTCGGCCTTCCTTATTTGACCGTGGTCGGCGCCGTGGGGCTCTGCTATCTGTGGATGCAGCCTACCGTGAAGCGGCGGGCGCTCACCGGCGCCGAATTCTGGAACCCGCGCAGGATGTCCGGTTGGATGATTACGGCTTCCATCCTTGGCTGGTTTGTGGCACGCCTGGCATTCAGGGGCTTGCAAAGCGGTGCGCATCAGGTTGATCTTCCGGTGTTCGACTCGACGGGGCCCGGCCTTGTGCCCTTTCTTTTTCTGGTGTGGATTCACGTCGCGCTCCACGAATGCGGCCACGCGCTGGCCGCGGTGTCGGTAGGCTTCCGGCTGAAAGCTCTGGCCATCGGGCCGTTGGTTTTCTCGATGAAAGCCGGGGACCGGCGGGTGCGATTCGACTGGAGAGGACTGCTTCTACTAGGCGGTCATACGGGCGCGGTGCCCGTCAGCCCGCGCGGCTTGCGGGTCAAGCAGGCGATCGTCATCGCAGCGGGTCCGTTCACGTCCTTGCTGGCCGGCGGCGTTCTGCTCGGAGTTTCCTTCCTGGTGCCGGGCACAGCCATGGCAAACCTGTGGCCACTGGTTGCGATGGGCTCCGTGATCGGGTTCTACGTCGGCCTAATCAACCTTCTGCCGCTCGGGTATTGCGATGGCACGATGCTGTTCCACCTCCTGTTGTGCACGCGACGCGGGGAGGAGTTGATGGCCCTTTGGCTGCGCGGCACGAACCCGAGCGCAGGGCATCGTGCGGCGCCCGATTACGACGGCGACGTGTCGGAACAGCGCGGCAAGCTGCGGCGGTTGCTCGACTCCCCCGCTCCGGACCCGGTGCAACTTGGCCGTCAATACATCGCCCTGGCATCGTTCGAACAGGCCGCGCAGTATACGCGCGATGCGGAACAGCACGCCGCCCAGGGACTGGCGTTGTTATCCGAGGGCGCAGCGCCGGATTCGGAAGCCGCCGGGTGGGAATGCCTGCAATTCCTGCGGATGGCCAGGTTCGATCATGCGGGCGCCATGGAGGCGTATCAAAAGGCCCTGACCGCATTCGGCCTGCTCAGGAACGGAGCCCAAGATCTGCCGCAACGGATGCAAGCGGGTCTCAGGATTGCCGGGCTGCACGTCCGCGCGCGAGCCTGGGCTGAGGCATTGGAGGAAACAGCGGCAGCCCTGGCCCTCTGTCCCGAGGACGAGCAATGGCGCATGTGGAAAGGCATGTTGCTCAGTTTTCGCGCTCGGGCTCTGCTGCAAACCGGTAGCGTGGATGCCGGTCCTGAGGCGACGCGTGAGGCCGCCGGGATCCTCCGCGCGCAATCCGACGATGTTCTCGCGCCGCATTACCTGGTCCTGTTGGGCGAATCACTCTGGAATGCGGGACAAGCGGAAGGCGCGATCTCATTGATGGCGGAAGGCATCGGGTTACTGGAAGCACGGGGGGCGGTCCGGCTCGCCGCCGCAATCAGGCTCTATCTGGCGGAAGTGCTGCGCATAGACGGCCGGGCGGGTCGGGCAGCCTGCGTCTTGCCGCCGCCGGAGCGGATCGAGCCGGTTCTGCGCAGGCAGTATCACGCCCGGCGCGGCGCCATCCGGCGAAGCGGAGGGAAACTGCGGGACGCCATCGACGATCTGTCCGCCGTGGTCGCCATGAGTGAACAAGGCGGGCCCGGCGACGAAGTTGCCCTGGCGGTGGCGCGCGGATTGCTGGCCGGCGCACTGGCAGAAGCAGGCGATTTGGAGCAGGCGGAACCACTCGCGACGCAAGCATACGAAACGTTGGCGTCAGCCGGCCATCCTGATTTTTCCGCCGCCTGCATCACACTCGCGGTGGTCGGCTGGCGAAAGAACGGATCGGCGGGCGACTACGTGGAGGCGGCAATCCGCGGATGGAACGCAGCCCCGCTGCTGTTCCCGGCCGACAAGGCCAGGGAGTTGGAAGCGGCGGCGAGGTCGCTCGAGTCGGCGGGCCTGGCGGCGGAGGCAGCGGAATGCCGCGCGGCGGCGGCCCAGCATTGGCAGAGCATCGCAGCGGCACCGCAGGAAGCGCTGGTCACATCCGGTTCGTGATGTCGGCGGTCTACCCGATGGAATCCAGGAACCCGCGCTCTGCGCCGTCCGGATCTTTCCTCGCCTCGCACTGATCGTCGAAGATCATGGTCTGCCGGCTGCCGGCGTCATAAGGGGCCCACTTGGGAAGGCCCGGATGATTCGGGTCGCCCTTGCGGGCAAAAGCGATCCACGCATCGCTCATCCTGGCGCCCAGCGAGCGGGCGCGCTCTCCTCCGCCGGTCATGGCTTCGCAGCGATCGGTGTTGCCGAAACAGAAGCTCAGCTCCGCGCAGTGAAATGCCATCGGCCTCCCGTCGAGCACCGGCGTCTGCCAGGTGAACCAGTAAAGATAAGCCGGCGCTTTCGCTTGCGCAGCCTTCAGCCCGGCCTGCTTCACGGCATTGCCGCGCACCGAGGACGCCATGATGATGGAGTACAGATCGAAGGGCCGCGCCTTCGGGTGGCCCTTCCGGAAAACGTCGATGATCTCCTTGCTCTTCCCGGGGTATCGTTCCTCGACGCGCGCGGCGAGCTGTTCCCCGGTCATGGAGAATGCGTCCGGATGATCGATCCCGTTGATGAATTCGTTGAGTACGGTCCCCACGATCAGGGGCACGTCCGCGGAGAGTTCGGGCGCCTGCGGATCGAAGGTCTGGGCCGGAATGATTTTGCCGTCCACGCAAGGGCTCCAACCGAGCGCACGGGCCATGCGGCGGAAATCCGGCGGTCCGGAAGGCGGTGGCGACAGCTTGTGCTGAGCGGCCAGCGCGGCGCCCAGCAAACGATCCACGGGAACGTCGCGCAGCTTGTCGACATCCGTTTTCGAAATCGAAAGTTCTTCGAGCACGGCCGCGGCGAGCTTGGCCGTATCCGCCGCCTCCGCCACCCGCAACATCGACCCGCTCTGAATCGAAGCGCGATGGAACAGTCCCTTCGCCGAAGGCATCGCCATCAGCGTGCCCACCTTGCCGCCGCCGCCGGATTGCCCGAAGATCATTACGCGGGCCGGATCGCCGCCGAAATTGGCGATGTTGTCACGCACCCATTCGAGCGCCGCGACCAGGTCCAGCATGCCGGCGTTGCCCGAGCTCGCATACTGCTCGCCGAAATCGGCCAGGTTCAGGAAGCCGAAAGTGTTGAGGCGATGGTTGAGACTGACCGAGACCACATCGCCGCGGCGGGCCAGGTTTTCGCCGTCATACGATTGGAGTTCCTGACCGGAGCCGGCCGAGAAGCCGCCTCCATGCAGCCACACCATGACCGGTCTTTTCCGGTTGTCGTCGATACCCGGCGTCCAAATGTTTACGCGGAGACAGTCTTCCCCCGGCTGGCCGTCGTCCCACCGGAACATGAAGGCATTCTCGTCGCTGTTCCAGCCGGCGCGTGGGAAGAACGGACAGACCTTACCGAAGTAGAGGGCGCTGCGAACGCCCGCCCAGGGCTCCGGACGAACCGGCGCCATGAAGCGGTTCTTCCCGCCGGTGGACGCGCCGTAAGGAACTCCCTTGAAGATGTGGATGCCCTGGTGAGTGTATCCGCGCACCTTGCCGGCGGTGGTCTCGACGACGTTCTTCGAATCGCTGACCACGATCCGGTCGGGGGCTGGCTTGACCCGCTCGGTGGGTTGCGCGGCCCTCGCGGAATTTGCGGCCAGGTCTGAGGCTGCCAGGCCTCCTGCCAGTGCGGTTGTCAACCACGACCGGCGGCTACTCTGATTCAGGGACATAGTGGTCCTCCACTCGCTATCGTAATAGACTTCGACGCGCAGGTCAGTCTTGGTTCTCGCGTAGCGCCCAAAGCGTGCTGCCGAGCCCGCTCTAAGTCAGCATCCCGGCGGTCAGCATCCCGGCGGTTGCCTAGAGCCCATGAATCTGGTAATACCGATCACTCCGAATCGCCACAGCCAAGCGGTGGGTCGAGCGCAGCGGTTAAACAACGCTGTGTCGAGATCCACTTCGAAAGTGGTCATGTCCCAAGTTACGCGTGCACGCCGAACATGCGAGGGAATGGTGGAAACCGTCCGGTACATTGAAATTGCGTTTCTTGCCGATTCCTGAAACCAAAGCTGGCTGTGACCGCCTCGCATTGCAAACACAAGACTTCGACACACGGATGGCCTCTTTTTAGGGATTGGGGGCCAAGGGGCATCGGAAATCTCGGATTGAGTGGGTGTCCCGAGTCCTGTGGAGGTCAAAAAAGGCTTTCCAAAACCGATGTACTGGACTATACTACAGATTATTTGACAAATATAGTCCAATCGTGATTTCATAGAATCAACGGTTTACATACACAATGGAAGAAAAGCCGATAGCTGCAGATGATTTAGTCCATATGGCTCGCCTAGCGTTGGCGGGAAAGCCAAAGGATGTTCAGCTTTACGTTCGCAGGCTCATAAATCATTATCGAATCGCAGTTCCGGAACTTGCAGAGCAGCTCGGAATGATCCTGAGGGACGCCTCGAAGTCCTCCTCGCCGCTGCGCGGCGCCGTAGTCGATGCCATTCCTGTAGACCTCGACTCCCGGCTGCAACTCGCGCGACCGGAGTATCCTGTCTTCCTTGACACAGAGCCGGTCTGGAGTCCGGAGGTCCGCGAGCGGCTCGATCAGATTGTGTCCGAGCGCGAACGGGAATCGGAACTGGTTCAGGCGGCGCTTCAGGCGACAAAATCCGCACTGTTCACAGGAGCACCTGGCGTAGGAAAAACGCTTGCCGCCAGATGGATCGCGCAACGGCTGAACCGCCCGCTAATTACGCTCGACCTCGCGGCCGTGATGAGCAGTTTTCTCGGGCGCACAGGCAACAACGTGCGCAACGTCCTCGATTACGCCAAAGGAGTCGAGTGCGTTTTCCTGCTCGATGAATTCGATGCCGTTGCCAAGCGCAGAGATGATGCTGTGGAAGTCGGGGAGCTCAAGCGGCTTGTGACCGTCCTCCTTCAGGAGATCGATGACTGGCCATCTTCTGGCCTACTGGTTGCCGCCACAAACCATCCGGAACTACTGGACCCCGCTGTTTGGCGCCGCTTCGAGGTCATCATCAAGTTTCCGATGCCGAACGAAGACCAGATCCGTGAATCGATCCAGCGCTATATCGGCAACGACGAGGAGTCGAAGGGCTGGAGTCCGATTGTCGCAAAGGCATTAGCGGGGATGTCCTTCGCCGAAGCCGAACGGGAGATCCTTCGCGCGAAACGTCGGGCGGTGATGCAGCATGAGCCGCTTGTTTCCCAGCTTCAGAACATCGTGCATGATCGGGTGCGGGATCTGCCACGCGATGAGCGGGCCCAATTAGCCGTGGACCTGATGGCCGTGGGTCTTTCACAGCGTGAATCGCACGAATGGACCGGCGTGAGTCGGGACACTATTCGAAAGGCCGTGAGCAGGTGAACGAATGGCAGAAATAAAGAACTATCTTCTCGGATACGGCGAGCGTCTGGCCGAGAAGTTGGACCCCCCGAGAACCAACCCGGTGAAGAAAGATCCGTATTCCTTCGCCGAAGCCAAGGTCCGGCTCGCGCCCCGGCTGACCACCGTCATGGAAGATGTCGATGCGTTGCCGGCCGCCGCGTGCCCACACAATGAGGCAGTGGCCATCATTACGCTCCATCCGTCGTATCTCGCAAAGAGCTATTTCCCCACCGGCCTCCTTCATGCTGTCGGGCTTGAGCCCATTGGCAGCAGGGCACAACACATTGTGCCGGATAAAGGCGCGAAGATTCTTCGCGAAAAAAAGGCCGATAGGGAGAAGGCGCAAAAAGAGCCGCCCGCGCCGCAGCCCGTCAGCTCACCCACGGCAGAGATCTTCGTCGCCGGCCGGCGTGAGAGCTTCCGTCTTTGGGCAGCATCGCTCAGCAAATGGTCCGAGAACAAGCCGGGTGCCGACGAATTAGTGCGCGTCGAAAACATCTACTGCGCGCCGCCAGAAGAACGGCTCCAGCCAGTCCTCTCGCCGAAAGATGCCCCGCTGCTGGAAGTCGTCTTACATGCGCCCGCCGTCTATATCATCGAAGGTTTCCGCGACTATATGCGGACCCTCGACGTCCGGGTGGACCTTGACCGCCGGTTTCAGATTGATGGTCTGTGCTTTCTCGGGGTCCGCGTTCCGAAGAACCTTCACGTCGAGATGGCGAAGTATTCATTTCTGCGGGTGGCGCGAGAGATGCCGCATCTGCGCGAACTCCGGCCGGCCACGCCGGTTCGCAGCTTTGGCGTCGGCGGCTTCCCTTGTGATCTTCCAAAGCAGGGTCCGCTGAATCCCGAACTCCGCGTTGCCGTCTTCGATGGCGGCGTGCCGGCCGACATCAACCTGAAACCGTGGGTGTCGCGAAAGATTACGCCGAAACTTGGCAAGCCCGATCCCGCTTCGCAGGCGCACGGCCTCGGTGTCACATCGGCCTTGCTATTCGGACCGATAAATGATGGACAGCCTCTTCCTCAGCCCTTCGCCGCGGTCGATCACTACCGCGTGATCGATGAGAACACGCAAGATCCCGAAGGCAATTATTACGACGTCTTGGAGCGTATCACTACCATCCTGTCGCAGAAGCAATATGACTTCGTAAACTTAAGCCTCGGCCCGGAGGTGGCCTTCGATGACAACGAGGTCCACCTCTGGACTCTCAAGCTCGACCAGCTTTTCGCGGATGGAAAGACCTTCGTAACCGTGGCGGCCGGAAACACGGGCGAGGGGGATCTGCCTTCTGGCGTCGCGCGCATTCAATCGCCATCCGATGCTGTCAATGTCCTCGGCGTCGGTGCCAGCGACAGCCTCGGAGAAAAGTGGAAAAGGGCGCCCTATAGCTCGTTAGGACCCGGTCGCAGCCCCGGTGTCATGAAACCGGATGTGATGGCCTTCGGTGGTTCCCGCAAGGAGCCATTTTGGATTCTCAGCACCCAGCCAGGGCAGACAGCGCCCACGGCTGGAACAAGCTATGCTTCACCCGTCGCCCTTCGCACCGCGATTGGCGTCCGGGCTTATCTCGGTTCCATCGTGCAGCCGATCGCTCTCAAGGGCCTGATGATTCATCACAGCAACGATGCCGAGCACCACTGCCATGAAGTCGGCTGGGGGCGCATCCCATCGGACATTGAGAAACTGATCACATGCGGACCCGGCACGGCACACATTCTTTATCAGGGAACGCTTGAGGCGGGCAAGTATTTGAGGGCCAGAATTCCTGTCCCCAACGGCCCCATAGTTGGCAAGGTGTCGATCTCCGCCACGTTCTGCTACGCGACCGAGACCGATCCTCAGGACACCGTCAACTACACCCGCGCCGGACTGGACATTAAGTTCAGGCCCAACAAGACAAAGCGTACCAAGCGCGACGGGAAGATCCCGACGCATCCCGATACGGTGCCGTTTTTCCAGCTCAAGCAGATCTACAGCAGCGAGGAGGAACTGCGCCGGGATGCTCACCAATGGGAGACGTGCGTAAAGCGCACCCGCGGCTTCTTGGGAACCAGCCTCAACGATCCCGTTTTTGACATTCACTACAACGCCCGGAAGGGCGGCGCTCTCTACGCGGGCGCCAAGCCGATCCCTTATTCCCTCGTGGTGACGGTACACGCGAAGAATGTGCCTGACCTCTACGACCGCATCTTCCAGCGCTACCCGGTCCGGGTGAAGATCCACTTCGCAGAACTTGGAGACAACCAGATAGAGAATATTGGCTTCGCGCATCTTCTCAATTTCGTTGTCGAATTCGAAGTACTCGAAGATGCGGCGGACGTTGCCGGAGAAGCCTTTGATGTAGCTGACCAGATGCTGGGCGAGTTGGTCGGGGTCGCCCTTCAGCTTTTCGAAGTCGAGCGGTGAATGGTTGTGGAAGCGCTGTGCGGCCGCCCGGTTGAGCTTGGCGTCCAGTGCCTCCCCTTTCAGCTTGCCGCTCCAGCGGTCGTGCTCGGTGAGAACCTTCACCTTGGTGGGTGCCAGCACGCAATCGAACCGTCGCAGGACAGTCATAGGGAGCATCACGCGCTCGTATTGCGGCGGGCGGTACGGGCCCCGAAGCAGGTCGGCGATTTGCCAGATCAAGTTCGCAAAGTAGTTGTGGTCAGGCATCGATCCGGTCTGCTCCCATGAACCCTGTGCTCCGTATTGCTGTAATGCGCATCAACAGCGCACCACAGCACATTTTCACATATCGCTCATCCCCACGTCGGCCTAGAGCAAGAGCCCGAGCACGCGAGGGCGCGATATCGGATACGATGTTTCATCGTGCCAATCGAGATTGTTGCCGACGAGGATCCTTGGTAAGGATATGACCCTGCAAGAAGTTGATGCCAAGTGGAGTGCATATCTCGCAGGTGAACGCTGTCCCACAGTACTGGGCCTCGCTCCCTTATCAGAGGACGAATCGCGGGAAATTCATGAGTTTGTGGTGGAGTATTCCAGATCGCAGCCATCCCAGCTATTCCAACTCGTTGAGACGTTCCCTTCTGGGCTAGCTGTCTGGTTGGCTAGGAAGGCTGGCGAGGCATATGAGGCAGGCGCTTTTTGGGAGAAGTTTGCCGAGCTCGTCGGCGTGCCCATCCCTATGCATCGGAGGGACGAATTCGCAAAACGGTTTCGCCGCGCCTGCCGCAATACGATGTCGTCGTGGCTCCCGCCGGAAGATTTGGGCGGACACAACATCGTTGCGGAGTTTCTCTATCAAGCCGGTCTTCCACTCGAACGTTGCGAGCGCTTCGCCCAGCACGTCAGAAAAGTCGAGCGGACATTTGGATTACCCGATGCGGATACACCTGATTCTGGCGAGCAACTGCGAGAAGCAATGCTCGACAGTCTACAGGCGGTTCCAGAACCCACGCTGAAAAGGGCACTTCGTGGGCCTGCTGGCCCGCGCATCTGCGAGGTCGCCCTGTCCGTGGTAGTGAATGGTGACTACGCGGGAATCAACCCTCGCCTGGGCCAGGAACTGGAACGCGTGTTCGCACACGCTGAACGCAGCGCACTGCGTCGTTCGATGCATCAGCCGTTCCTCCGCCTGGGTGATGATCTCGGTTCGATGGAAATCGTTGGCCCGCGACAGGATGGGAGCATTGTTGCCTCGGGCGGCTTGTCCTGGGTCGTAAATGGCAGACGCACACCTATCCCTCGCGGCGAGGAATTTGTCGAAAAGGTAACCGATCAGTCGCGTGTAGCCATAGAGTTGATTGGCCTTGTCGGCGGCGCAGTCTCTACGCGCACGTTTGCACTTCGGCTATCGTCCGCACGTCGCCGCATTGAGGTTATCGATGACGGAAACAAATCCAATCGTGATCGGCCGCAGCCTGGAGACCAGCATTCGCAAGTATCTGCGGTCCGCTCTGCCGGTCAGTCGCAACTATCCCAGGCTTGCGGCGGAAATTGAGCGCCTGTTGAATGAACCGGGACTACTCCTGAAAGGTCCTTTCGTAGAAGCGGTTCCGGACTATCCCAAGGCCGACTCGCTACAGAAGCTGGCGGCTGGTACGAGTCCGCTGTTGCATCCGGATTTCAGCCTGCTGCCGGAGACGGAATTCAGGCGTCCATTGCACCGGCACCAGAGTGACGCGCTCCGTGCCATTATGGGCGAGCAACGGAATGTAGTCGTGGCCACTGGCACGGGTAGTGGAAAGACAGAATGTTTTCTCTATCCGATTCTTGACAGCCTCTTGAAAGAATCATCGAAGGAACGACAGCAGCCCGGTGTGCGCGCCTTGCTGGTCTACCCGCTTAACGCCCTCGCGAACGATCAGCTTTACCGGCGAGTAGTGCCGATGTTTGTTGGAAGTTTCGAGCGATCGCGAATTAAGGTCGGACGCTTCACGGGGATCACCCGCGATGATGCCCGGCGAGAAACCGCTATGCAAGATGTCCTCGCATCCGACCCGTCCCTGCGCGCCCTATTTGGGGACAAGATCCCCGACTCCTGGCAACTCACACGGCAGGAGATGCTGGCGCATCCACCGCACGTTCTCATTACAAACTACGCAATGCTTGAGCATCTGCTGCTTTTCCCGAAGAATGCTGCGCTTTTTCGGCATTCGGCACTGCGGTTTCTAGTTCTCGATGAAGTTCACACGTACACCGGAACACAGGCGAGCGAGGTGGCACTGCTCTTGCGAAAGCTACGTCGCCGTCTAGGGCTTACGCCAGACAGAGTCCGCTGCATCGGCACGAGTGCGAGTCTAGCGAAGGGCGACGTCGCGGAAGGTGCTATCCTACGATTCGCATCGGATCTGTTCGGCTCGTCGTTTACACGAGTGATTCGGGGCGATCGCCAGGAACATTCATCGCTGACCGAACAAACCTCCGCCGCTTTCTCGCTTCCGGCTCGTGTATGGGCAGATCTCGGCGACGCCATTTCGGCGCCGGACCAGTCGGATGAGGACTTGACGGAATCGTGGAACGCCACAGTCCGGAAACAATCTCTCCCCCCAGATGTATCGCTGCGTATATCGCTCGAAAGCGGCCAAGCGTTTGAACCTGCCCTAGCGCAGGTATTTGCCGCATCTCGGGAACTTCGGATCGCTTCGCGATCATTGGCTGGTTCAGGAGCGATGCCGTTTGCCACGCTGGCAACACGCGTATTTGGGGAAGGGAACCCGGAGGCGGGGCAGGGATTGGCCGGACTTGTCGGCGTCGGACTCCGGACCCGCTTTCAGCCGACGGAGTTCTCGCTGTTGCCGGCGCGCTACCATTTCTTCGCGAACGGTGTGGACAACGTCACGGTGCGGCTAGAGTCCGGGGGGGAAGGATTTGCTGCGGTTCGCCTGGGTGACCATTACGTTGAGGATGGACACAACCTCTATCGCCTCCTAGTCTGTCGCAAGTGCGGTCAACCCTTCGTAGAAGGCTTCCAGCTTGGGTCCGAATTGCTGACCAGAAACCGAAAGGGTAAGCGGCAGATCCTGTGGCTTGGTGAGCGCGTCGCGAACGTCGACGATGAGGGTGATGAGCGCACCGAAGAGGCACAAGACCCAGGCGACGTGTGGCAGGTCAATCCTCGCACTGGCGAGATTAACCCAACGGACGGGCCAACCGTAGCAATGCGACTAGTCTCACTCGCCGCCGACGAAGAGGCGGGCGGCCGTTATTTGCGGAAATGCCCAGCGTGCGGCGGCACAGCGGGCACTGACGCGGAAATAGTAACCGGCTTTCATCCGGGCAACTTCGCGCTCTCTGCCGTGGTCACCGACTCTCTCTACCAAACTCTACGAGAGAAGGCTGGCGAGTGGCAAACACCGGGTCGTGGCCGCCGTCTGTTGGCATTCTCAGACAATCGACAAGATGCCGCGTTCTTCGCACCGTACCTGCAGCGAACAAACCAGGAGATCTTATTGCGCTGGGCTGTAATGCGCGCATTGGCGGAGAATGAAGGGGGACAACGCCTCAACCGCCTCACTTCGAATGTCCATGAACATCTCTCGGTGGGACGCAGCTTCATCGACCGGGACGGTGATATCTTCGGAAACGATGACGATTTCCAAGACTATCTCCGCGGAAAACTCGCAGCGGAGTTTTGCCTTCCGACGGGCCGCCGCACCTCGCTGGAGGCTCTTGGCCTGGTTCGGGTCTCTCTAGACAAAGAAAAGCTCGCGCAAGCGGCCCACAATATCAGCCGCTGCCTGCCAGCACGCCTGCAGGGAGACGCACCGGCCGTCCTGGAGTTGCTTCTCGAAACCGTCCGGCGGGCCCGCTGCATCAGCCGCCCGAGTGGCGTGACCTTGGATGATACATTTATTTGGGGCGGCGACCATGCCAAGAGAAACCTTCGAGTGGCGCTGAACGGTGCGGATCCGAAATCCATCCGTTTCAATTGGCTCCCCGCTCAGAACGACACTGGACGTCTCTACCCGAACCGGCGATACCACTTCCTGAAGGAGCAACTCCAGATCGACACTTGGGAGGATGTGCTGAAGAATGCGTTTAGGGCGCTCACCGCGGCCGGGTTGCTCGTTGGTGACACCAAACAGCCGGGCGCGTTCGTTGTCGACATAAATCAACTTGTATTCGAAGACGGGCGGGCGATGACTTTGTACCGCTGCAGGAGATGCGGCATACGCCAGTTTACGACCGTGCTGAACAAATGCACAACGTTTCGCTGCGACGGCGACATGGAAACCGTCGACGTCGCCGAGAGGCGGACCGAGCAGATTAACGGGCACTATTTTGGTCTGTACCTGCGTAACCACTATTCGGGCATGGTGGTTAAGGAGCACACGGCGGCGATCAACAACCGAGTTCGCGAGCAGCTTGAACGAGACTTTCGCGATGGGCTTGTCACCCTGCTGAGCTGCTCCACCACGATGGAGCTGGGCGTGGACATAGGCGAATTGGAGGCTGTCGTCTGCCGCAACGTGCCGCCAGGCATCCAGAATTATCAGCAGCGGACCGGACGAGCCGGGCGAAGGGCACAAGCCGCACCCATCAGTGTGACAGTGGCGCAGGACCGCAATTACGATAAGGCGGTCTTCATGGAGGCGGAAGATTACTTGCGGATGGAACCTCGTACCCCATTCGTGCACTTGGGCAATGAGAGGCTCTTCCGGAGGCACCAGTTCTCCGTGCTGTTGGGCGGGTTGCTGGAATACCGCGGCGTCGGGCAAGCTGGTGGATCTCCCTCGTTGGCGGAGTTCTTTGGGTCGTCCTTCCAAGAAGAGCAGCAGGCGATCTTTCTTTCAGACTGCGAGAAGTTCTTCTCGACCAGTGAAGGGTTGGCGCGCATTCGAGAAGCTCAAGATTTGGGCGGCGATCTCTCGAAAGCGATTCACGTGGATGATGCTGGATTGATCGCGGAATTCAAGGAACGACTTGAGGAGTGCTCGGCCTGGTATGGCGAGCGCTGGCGGTACTACAACGGCCGGTTCGTGGAGACTTCCGGCGACGTACAACGTGCGGGCGTGAACCACTTCTGGGCGAGGCAACTCCAAAAGTGGCAGGAACAGTTGGTAATTCAGAATTTCCCACGGCTCGGATTCCTCCCCACCTATAGTTTTCCGGTTAATAGCGTGCAATTGGAAGTGTTATCTGGCGACCGGCAAGATAGATCTCGCCGCCCTTGGGAGGAAGATATTCTCCTGGTGCGCGACGCGCGGCTCGGCATAAGTGAATACGCGCCCGGCGCGCAGGTTGTGGCAGCCGGTCGGGTGTGGGAGAGCTACGGGATTGGCCAGTATCCTCGACACTTCATGCCGACGCGCTACTACCGTGAGTGCCCGGAATGCCGTCATGTAGAAACTACGGAGGACCGCAGCGATTTCAATGGCATGTGTCCGAAGTGCTCGGGAAACATCCCGATCATGGCTGCCCGCGCTTTTATCGAACCGAAGAGCTTCGTGACTTGCAGCGATAAGCCAACAGGACAAGACCCTGGGCTTACGCGGTTACGCCCAGCCCCGGCGCAGGAGGCCCGTCTCTTGAGCGCAGCCGCGGAAACTGCGTTTCTTGAGGTCCCCACGAACGTACCGCGATCAAGCTGGGCGTTGCAGGACGCCAAGAATGGCCGCATGTTTGTGGTGAATAAAGGGCGAGGCATGGGCTTCTTGCGTTGCAGTTGCGGGTATACGAAGTTGCTCAGAAACCCACATGACGAACAGCAGGAGAAAACCCGCCCGCACCAGACGCCCTTTGATCAGCGATGTGCCACGCCGTACTGGAGTACGCGAGAGGACCTGGCACACGAGTTTCGGACCGACGTCCTGCAAATCCGTCTGGATTACAATATCTCGATCCCGAAAGACCTGCCGAAAGATGAGCTCGACGAACGGGCGGAACGCTTTACACGCACTCTGGCCGAGGCTTTGCGCCGTGGCGGCGCGGCAATCCTCAGCATCGAGCCCCGCGAACTCGCCGCCACGGTCCGCACTCGCCTATTTGGATATCCTGAGGTCATTCTGTACGACACGGTGGCCGGCGGCGCTGGTTACTGTCGAATGCTCATCGATCGCCATTCGATTCGCGACTTGCTCCGAAAAGCTGCTGAGGCGCTGGACTGTCGCGCTGGATGCACCCATTCTTGCCGGACGTGCCTGCAGGACTACGACAACCAACTGATGTGGGAGAAGCTAGATCGTCAGCCGGTCCTGCAATGGGTCAAACAGATCCTCGGGGTGGACCAGCCGCCAAATCCATATGCAGACTTCAATGCCGCTCCACTCGACGTTGACGACGGCACACCGTTGATGTTTCTGGAACTGGAAAACGCGAGCCACCTCATTGCCCTTGCACCATCACTCTTTGCCCTCGATCCCACCGACGAAAACCCGGCAGGCTTTCTCGCCACGCGAGCGCTCCGACTGGCCCGCAGATTGGCGGCGTGGATAGCTGGAGCGGAGGGGCGGCGCGTCGAACTCGCCTTTGCTCAGGCACCTAACTTCAGTGTAGAGTCAGCAGAGAGCCTAGCACTGTGGCACGAATTGCACCCTCGCCTTGCCGACGGAAGCTTGAAGCTCTGGAAGCTGCCCCGTACCTTTGATGCACGCTCCTGGCCACGGGCCGTCACGAACCCGGGGCGGGAGACCAGTGTGGCGTGGTTCTCAACCAGAAGCGCAATCGCAGCTTTCCTCCAAGAACCACTACCCGTGCCGCTGTGGAGGGCACCGGGGCTCTTGCCTGACCAACTGCGAGCCTTCCGTGCCGGATGGGAAGAATTGCGAGTGGTGGCGCCGGCCAAGCCGGCGGACCTGTCCCTACGCGAATATCGTCCTGGTGAAGCTCGTGATCTGGCGCGCGATTTTGAATTCTGTCGTGGGCAGTCTTTCGCGCTTCTGCGAATCGAAGATCCCTATGCGCTTGCGGACGACTGGAGATTCCGGGCGCTCTGCGGCTTCCTTGATGAAATGGGGAAGCTTTGGCAGAAGTGGCCGTTAAAGGTAGAGATCAAGACCCGTGACACCGGAGATCAGAATCGAGTGATAGCAGATCTGGAACGGCTTCTCAAATCCCATGGGACAGCAGTGGACGTTCGGCGTGTCGTGACGAGTGGGCCGCACCGTGTCGACTTCCACGATCGCCGCGTCATTTTTCAGGCGGATGCGAGCAATCCGCGTCGACGCGTCACGGTCCTACTCACAGGTGGAATCGACCGATATCTAGATCGAAAGTTTGAAAGTGGCGTCATCACGCATCGGTCACTCTAGGGAGTGCGGTCGGAAGCTGGGGAAATCCGGCTTCTCAGTTGCCGCGGGCCACTGCCATACCAGCCAGGCGCCGACGGCGCGACACGGCGCGCCTGTGCGCGAACGAGGGCCAATACTCCGGCGCATTGCCGGTCTGTTTCTTGGGTGGGATTTTTGCTGGAGCGTTGCGCGTGGTCGCCCGTGGTCTCCCACGGCCCGTAACTCTATGGAAACATGGTAGCGCTAACGGGAATCGAACCCGTATTTAAGCCTTGAGAGGGCTCCGTCCTAACCGTTAGACGATAGCGCCACACGCGCAGAGTTTCATCTTATCAGAATCCGGTCTGAACATTAAGC
>JBEKKO010000108.1:0-19327 GCA_050010695.1 Bryobacteraceae bacterium | reverse complement strand
CGATAGGCCCCGTCTCTTTCCGCTTCCTTGCCCAGGCGCGCCAGCCGCTGACACGTGCTTGGATGCAGCCGCAACAAGCGTGGCACCATAGAGACCTCCGATACCATTATGCCACGAATGTCTCTTTAGTTATGCGCGGATGTATAGCCGGTCCACCTCACTTCGAAATTCCAGATCCTCCTGACCGAACGTGAGATGTCCATGCAGCTCCAGAATGCCGATTCCCTCGCGTTCTCCCATGGTGATTTCCAGTGACATATAGGTATGGCTTGCAGATGGTGAAACCATCCGGATTTCCGGGAGCGCCTCCGTCGCCGCTCGATCACGCGCGTTTCTACTCCAGGACCACCTGTTGCCAGGATTTGTCGGGGTTAAAATGCGTCATCTGTCGGGCTTGCACGGCCGTTCCGGCCCCCAGATCTTTTTCGTAAACCACTCCATCGTGATTGATGATAAAAGTCCCGACTCCGGACACGCCATATTCTGCGGGCCAAGCGATTAGAGCGAAGCCGCCAATCATCTTACCGTTCACTACATAGTCGAAAGCGCCTCCGGCAGCGTCCGGCCCCTGAGATTTCAGCACCCGGTAGTAGTATCCGTGGTAGGGCTCCGCCTTCTTACTCACTGTGGCCGGATTCGCGTCGGCGGCCGCGGCGAAAGGTTGCGAAACGAGACTATCGGAAACACCACCCAAGTACAGTCCATCCTGCTTGCCAGGTGTGGCTGCGATTTTCTGCGCATATTTCAGGACGCGGTCTCCGTCGTGCTCCGCTGCGGCGTATTCCATTTGCGCTTCTGCGTAGCCCCGGCAAACCTCCATTGCATTCAATTCGTTCCTGCCAATCCTGCGTGCGAGAATCTCGAGACGCCCGCTGGCCGAATCGAGTTGCCATTTTCCATCCCTGAGAACGACTGGAACCGGAAACGGCCACTCCTGTTCCCCTACCGTAAATTCCACTCTGGCAGGTCTGAAGGGGTCTGCCTCAATCTGGAGCTTTTCGTGCGCGGACCGCGCAAACTCGGTCCGGAGTTCCTTGTCTTCCGCCGGATCGCCGGATTCGACAATGTCCTTGCCCTCAGGTCCGAAAAGCTGGAGGAGGGCCGCCGTGTCATTGTGCTCCGCTGCATCAATCGTCGCCTGAATGGCCTCCTGCGGGGTCGCAAATGTCCGCTGGACGTCCTTTGGCGCAGCTTGCAGTAGCGTTGCCCCAACCACCAGACCGACGGCCACAAGCCGCGTGAACCGCCGTGGGCTATCTTTCGAGTCAATCAAATTGGTTTTCCGCATGATTCGCTCCTATCGATGTCCACCACCACCGCCACCACGCATGCCGCCGCCACCACCCCCGCGCGAGGAGCCGCCGCCACCGCTCCGGGCTGCTCCGAGACGCGAATACCCATGGTCGCTTTGCGTCCGCGCCGCTTTGCCCTCCCGAACGCCGCCGAAAGCGCTGCGGTTCTTGGCGGGTTTACTCGACGAAATCTGCCGATTGCCCATCCGCTCGCCTCCGGACTGGGCGGCGCCTCGGGCTTGCGTCTGTCCGGCCGATCCGCGAGTTTGCAAATTCTGGCGGACGTTGCCGCGATAACGGTTGGCCAGGGCAGCGTTTGAATACGGCACGCCGCCGCGATGCGAGGCATCGTGGGCCCATGCGCTTCTTCCACTCAGGCTGGCGCTGCCTCTCGAGTTGAAATTGTACCGATGAATGAAGCTGTTATTGACAAAGATGCTGTGGCCGCCCCAGCCGAACCCCCAACCCCATCCGCCCCATCCACCCCATCCGCCGCCAAAATACAGGCCCATCGGGATGCCGGCTCCAAAGCCGAAGTAAGCGCCGGGGTAATACCAACTTGCGTATGGATAGTACAGAGGAGGCCCCCAGATGAAAGCGGGATCGTAGTATGGCAGGTACATCATTTGCGGATCGGCGGGCTGGATCGCGATTTCGGGTTGCCCGGAGTCGTTCGTGGCGCTCACGGTTTGCTGGCTCGTCGAGGACAGTTTCCCTGCCTGCTGCGCCTTCAACCGCATTCGCTGGACGGCGTCCATTACATCGCCTTGCTGACTCAGAAACGCGTTGCCAAGATTTGTCGTCCACGTGATGTCCTGGTTCAACCGTTTGACGAGGTCCGGAAAGACCACTAAGGCCTGTATGCTCGGGTCCCAGTTTTGCTGTTGCGCCGCCTGGGTCAGGGCAGCGCCCGTGAAGCCCGGGTTTCGTTGAAGCCATTGCGAGGCCTGGACGAGTTCGAGCGGATAGGTGGATGCCACCAGGATCTGGCTGACCAGCGGATCCGGGTAGAGTGCGATCGGCGCTACCAAATCGTCGAGTTGATTGGGCGACAATGCCTGACCCGGAGGCGGGAGTTGCGGAGGCTGTTGGGCAGCCAGCAATGCGCCCCCCGGTGCAAGCAGCAGGGCGGCACAGATAACGGTCCGCATTGGGAAAGACGATAGATATGAGCGCTTCATCGATTCCGATCCTTTCGAGGTGTGTTCACTTCTGAAGGCCCCCTGGGCGGGCCCGCAATTCCTGCGCGGCATAGAACCAGTCTTCTTCCGAAGATCCCTCCGGGCAGCCTCTGCCTTGCCATAGCGCATAAGCCAGCGCTGCGATGCCTTCAAAGTCGCCTAGCTAGCCAACCCGCTTTTCCCATGCACGAGGCGGACCAATCTTCCGGATCGGAGACATCCCTCTGGATGTACCTCGGCCACCTCGGCCGAGCTGCGCCCCCACCGGCGCCGAGATGCAAAGGCTGCACTTGAAATGCGAAATCTGCCGATCCGTAATCTGCGAATGCCGCTGCCAGGCAGGTCCTCAAAGAGCGTCCAAAAAGATACCGCATTCCCACAAAAGCCGTTTACACCCGGCGGCCTTCCCCGTCATGTCAATCCTGGTGTCGTCCCGAACCGCCCTTTGCCGCTTTCTTGGCATGGCGTTCTGGATTTCCTCGCTCTACCGTCTTCGAATGGTGAATGAAATGCATGAGAATGGCCTGGAGATTCGCCGTTGCGCTTCCAACTGCATCCAGCTCCACGGGCCGCTTCCAAATGCAGCAACGGCGCATCGCTGAAGGGTTTGGCCATTTGCAGGCGACGATAATCTGTGGCGCTGGAGTACACGGGAACGGTTACGGCGGAACTCGGCATCCGGATTTCTTCTGGGCTGACACCAGTGCCGCCGATCTCACACGGAAATGCAACGAAAGCGATCTGAAAGAAAGGAAGGTAAGTTATGTCTGAGACGAACTCGGTTGTAGCCATTTACGAAACCCACACGCAGGCAGAGGAAGCCGTCAAAGAACTGCAGAGGTCTGGGTTTGACATGACGAAGATGTCCATCGTCGGCAAGGATTATCATACCGACGAGCACGTCGTCGGATACTATAACACCGGCGACCGCATGAAGTACTGGGGCAAGCTGGGCGCCTTCTGGGGCGGTCTCTGGGGGATCTTATTCGGAGCCGCTTTCTTCGTCATTCCGGGCATCGGGCCGATATTGGTAGCCGGCCCGCTGGTCGCCTGGATCATCGGCGCACTGGAAGGCGCCGCGGTGGTGGGCGGATTGAGTGCGCTCGGCGCGGGACTTTACAGCATTGGCATACCCAAGGACAGTGTCGTCAGGTACGAGGCGGCGCTCAAGTCTGACAAGTTTCTCCTTTTGGCCCATGGCACAAAGGACGAGGTGGACAAGGCCAGGGACATCCTGCATACGACACACCCCATGGAGGTTGCACTACACGCCGCGGGACACGAGCAACTCGCCTTAGTCAGCGGCAGATAGTCTCGCCATGGGCTGCAAACCGCTTGATTCGCCTACAGTGGGGACGCCGAAATCGATCGATGTCGCTGCACCGGCACCCGGGACCTAGGCATGCCAATTACGACGTTGTTCCTGGATATCGGCGGTGTCCTGCTCAACAACGGGTGGGATCATATTGCGCGCAGACGGGTAGCCAAACACTTCAACCTGGAGTGGGCCGAGATGGAAGAGCGGCATGCCCTTACCTTCGAGACCCACGAGGAGGGGAAGCTTACTTTCGAAGAATATCTAGGCAGGGTGGTCTTCTACCAAAAACGACCGTTCACCCGGGCTCAGTTTCGGCGCGTTATGTGCGCGCAATCGAAACCTTACCCCAAGATGATCGAACTGATCGTCCAGCTCAAGGCCCGGTACAGGCTGAAGATCGCCGTGGTCAGCAACGAGGCGCGCCAAGTGAATGCTTACCGGATTCGCAAGTTCAAGCTGGACGAGTTCGTGGATTCTTTTATCTCGTCCTGCTTCGTCCACCTCCGCAAGCCCGACGCGGACATCTTTCGGCTTGCGCTGGACATCACCCAAACACCGGCCCGGCAGGCAGTCTATATCGAAAACACGCCGATGTTCGTCCAGATCGCGGAAGGTTTGCGGATTCGAAGCATACTTCACACGGATTACGAGTCCACCTGCGCAAAACTGGCGTCGTTCGGATTGGCGCACGACGGAGCCCTGCATGAAACCCACTGACCCATGCATCCTCACGATCAATGGCGGCTCATCGGGCATCAAGTTCGCGGCGTTCCAGATTCGAACGGACGAAGACCCAATGATTGCGCGATCGGTGTTCAACATGCTCGAAACCGGCGCGGGAAGCGGAAATAGTTGACCATGGAAAACAACACACTCACGCCGGAACTGCTCCAGAAGATGGATGCTTACTGGCGCGCCGCCAACTATCTGTCGGTCGGCCAGATTTATCTTTACGACAACCCGCTGCTGAAGGAGCCGTTGACTCTGGCGGATGTGAAGCACATGCTGCTCGGACACTGGGGGACAACCCCCGGGCAGAACTTCATTTACGCGCACTTGAACCGGGTCATCAAGAAATATGACCTCGATATGATCTACGTCTCCGGCCCCGGACACGGCGGCCCGGCCGTCGTGGGCAACACGTACCTCGAGGGTACGTACAGCGAGATCTATCCGAACATCAGTCAGGACGAAGCCGGACTTCAGAAGCTCTTTCTTCAGTTCTCGTTCCCTGGAGGTATTCCCAGCCACGCATCGCCGGAGTGTCCGGGTTCGATCCATGAAGGTGGCGAACTAGGTTACTCGCTCAGCCACTCTTTCGGAGCGGTCTTCGACAATCCCGATCTGGTGGTCGCCTGCGTTGTCGGCGATGGCGAGGCGGAGACCGGACCGCTGGCCACGGCGTGGCATTCCAATAAGTTTCTGGATCCGGCCACCGATGGTGCGGTGCTGCCGATCCTGCACCTCAACGGCTACAAGATCTCCAACCCGACCGTCCTGGCTCGCATCACTCGCGAGGAATTGGAACAGTTGCTCCGCGGCTACGGGTGGACGCCTTATTTCGTCGAGGGTCACGAGCCCGCCTTGATGCATGAATCGATGGCCGCGACGCTCGACACGGCGATCGAGCAGATCAAACGGATCCAGCAGGACGCGCGCGTCAATGGAAACATCGCCCGTCCCCGCTGGCCGATGATCGTTCTCAATTCACCGAAGGGCTGGACCGGGCCCAAGGTCGTCGACGGGCTGCAGGTCGAGGGCACATTCCGCGCGCACCAGGTTCCGCTCTCCGACCCTGCTACCCACCCCGAACACCTCAAGCTGTTGGAAGACTGGTTGAGGAGCTACCGGCCGGAGGAACTCTTCGACGAACAAGGGCGTTTGAAACCGGAACTGGCCGAACTGGCGCCCAAAGGTGAGCGGCGCATGGGCGCCAATCCTCACGCCAACGGCGGAATTCTGCTGCGTGACCTGCGGATGCCGGATTTCCGCGACTACGCGGAGGCTGTGCCTTCGCCGGGGGTGAGCGGCATCGGCGACGCGCATGTGCTCGGGCGCTTCCTGCGCGACGTGGCGAAGCTAAACAGTGAGCAGCGGAATTTCCGGGTCTTTGGCCCTGACGAGACGCTCTCCAATGGTCTGGAAGCCCTTTTCGAAGTGACTGAGCGCCAATGGGACGCCGCGACCGTGGCGAACGACGAGTTTCTCGCCCCCGCTGGGCGCGTCATGGAAATGCTGAGCGAGCACCAATGCGAGGGCTGGCTCGAAGGCTACCTTCTCACCGGACGCCACGGACTCTTCAACTGCTACGAGGCGTTCATCCATATCGTCGATTCGATGTTCAATCAGCATGCCAAGTGGCTGAAGGTCACATCGGGGCTGCCGTGGCGGCGGAAGATCGCCTCATTAAACTATCTGCTGGCCTCGCATGTCTGGCGGCAGGATCACAACGGCTTCACTCACCAGGATCCCGGCTTCATCGACCATGTCGTCAATAAGAAGGCTGAAATCGTGCGCGTTTACCTTCCACCCGATGCTAACTGCCTGTTGTCGGTCATGGACCATTGCCTGCGCAGCCGCCATTACGTCAACGTCGTCATCGCGGGCAAGCACCCGGCGCCACAATGGCTGACGATGGACGCCGCCGTCAAGCATTGCACCGAAGGCATCGGCATCTGGCAGTGGGCCAGCAACGACCAGGGCGTTGCGGCGGACGTGGTCATGGCCTGCTGTGGCGACGTGCCCACGCTGGAGACTCTCGCCGCCGTCTCCATCTTGCGAGAGCATCTGCCCGCCCTGAAGATTCGGGTGGTCAACGTCGTCGACCTGATGAAGCTGGAGCCGCCAGCCGAGCATCCGCATGGGTTGAGCGACATCGATTTTGACGAGCTCTTCACCAAAGACAAACCGGTGATCTTCGCCTTCCATGCCTACCCGTGGTTGATCCACCGGCTGACCTACCGGCGCACGAACCACGACAACATCCACGTCCGCGGCTACAAGGAGGAGGGCACCATCACAACACCCTTCGACATGACGGTCCTCAACGAGTTGGACCGCTTTCACCTCGTGATGGACACCATCGACCGTTTGCCGCAGACCGGCGACGAGGGCATCTATCTGAAGCAGCAGCTCAAGGATAAGCTGATCGAGCACAAGCAATACATCGACAAGAACGGCCAGGACCTGCCGGAGATTCGTAACTGGAAATGGGGCAACTCCAAATGAATACGCAAGAGCTTATAGACACTGCAAAAGCGTTAGTCGCCGGCGATAAAGGCCTGCTGGCGATGGATGAAAGTTATCCAACCTGTAACAAACGGTTCGCTAAGTTGGGGATTCCCCAGACCGAGCAGGTGCGGCGCGCTTATCGGGAGATGATTGTGACCACGCCCGGTCTCGGGGAGTCCATTAGTGGTGCGATCCTCTATGACGAGACGATCCGTCAGCAGAAGCAGGACGGCACTCCCTTTGTCAAGGCCGTCACCGATGCGGGAATCATTCCCGGCATTAAGGTTGACCTCGGTGCAAAGGACCTGGCGGGTCATCCCGGAGAGAAGATCACCGAAGGTCTGGACGGATTGCGCGACCGCCTGGCTGAATATTCTCGAATGGGCGCGCGATTTGCCAAGTGGCGCGCGGTGATTGCCGTAGGCGATGGCATACCCAGCCGGGCTTCCATCGAGGCCAACGCGCAGGCGTTGGCACGCTATGCCGCGTTGTGCCAGGAAGCCGGACTGGTTCCCATCGTCGAGCCGGAAGTGCTCATGGATGGCGAACATACCCTCGAGCGTTGCGGCGAAGTAACCGAGGAGGTCCTGCGAACGGTTTTCAACCAGCTTTACATACAGGGGGTGACACTGGAGGGTACGATCCTGAAGCCCAACATGGTGGTTCCGGGATTGACCTGCTCTAAGCAGGAGACGGTGGACGAAGTTGCCGACGCCACGCTGAGGTGTCTCTTGCGATCCGTCCCGGCTGCCGTACCGGGGATTGCGTTCTTGTCGGGTGGCCAATCGGCTGAACTGGCTTCGGCCCGTTTGAACGCCATGAACGTCAGATATAAGTCCCGACTGCCTTGGGCGCTGGCGTTTTCGTTTGCCCGCGCCATCCAGCAACCAGCTTTGGAGATTTGGCGAGGCCAAGAGGCCCACGTGTTTGCGGCACAGCGAGCTCTGTATCATCGGGCAAGCTGCAACAAGGCTGCGCGCCGTGGCGAATACAATGCTGCGATGGAAACGGCATCGGCAGGGGTCCCGCGACTCGCATCATGATTGGCGTGTCTGGGTTGTAACGGAGCCCAATGAGTCAAATACTTTTGTATCCACTGCGATTCGATCCGATCTATCAGTATCGGCTCTGGGGCGGCCGGCGTTTGTCCGGCCTGCTCACCGCACGGCTGCCGGGCGACGGCCCTATCGGCGAAGCGTGGGTGCTCAGCGACCGCGTTGACCAGCCGAGCCGTGTTGCCGATGGGCCGCTTAAAGGGCTGACCATCACTCAAATGCTGGCGCAGTTCCCAGAACAGGTGATGGGAAAGCTGGCCGGGCGATTCCGTCGATTCCCACTGCTCCTGAAGTTCCTTGACGCACGTGAGATGCTCTCCGTCCAGGTTCATCCCGCGGATACGCACACGGACCTGCTGCCAGCGGGTGAGACCGGGAAGACCGAAGCGTGGGTCGTGCTGGAGGCCGGGCCAGAGAGTCGCATCTATGCGGGCCTGAAGCCAGGGACCACTGAAGCCGGTCTGCGGCAGGCGCTCACGAACGGAGGGGTAGCGGACCGCCTCGCATGCTTCACTCCGAAGCCTGGGGACGCTGTCTTCCTGCCGGCTGGGACGGTTCACGCTCTGGGCGGCGACATCGTGGTGTTCGAGGTTCAGCAGAATAGCGACGTGACGTTCCGTTTGTATGACTGGGATCATGTCGACGCGAAGACAGGCCAGCCGCGGGCACTCCAGGTCGATCAGGCGCTTGCCTGTGTTGATTTTGGGGAGTGTGCCGGCGGCCTGGTGGCGCCCGTGGTGGAGGCGACGACGCCTGTGAAACGCGAGCGGCTTTTTCACTGTGAACACTTCTGGTTGTGGCGCCTCCACGGAGACACGCCGTTTGTGGTTGGCACGCCGGGTGTGCCGGGCGTGCTGGTGTGCATCGAAGGCGTGGGGCAGGTCGAGCATGGCGGCGCCATTTATGCCATCGGAAAAGGCGACGTGTTTCTGCTGCCGGCGGCGCTTGGAACCTGCACTTTTCGGCCGTGCAGCACGGTGAGCGTGTTGCAAATCGAGATACCGGAATGAAGAAGTTGATCGTGTTTGATCTGGACGGCACTCTGGCCGAAAGTAAGTCACCTCTGGATGCCGAAATATCGCGACTGCTGCGTGACCTTCTCGGCATCGTCAAAGTAGCCGTGATTTCCGGAGGAGATTGGCCGCAGTTTCAAAAACAGGTGCTCTCCTATCTGCCCGATAACGAAAGCCTGGTGAATCTATCCCTGCTTCCTACATGTGGAACAAAGTTCTTCCGCTACCGAGGGAGCTGGACAAAACTCTATTCAGAAGATTTCACCGCGGATGAAAAAGAGAAGATCGTCAGTTCTCTAGAGACGGCGGTCAGACAAGCGGGCTTCCAAGCCAAAAAGGTCTGGGGCGAAGTCATTGAAGACCGGGGAAGCCAGATCACATTCTCAGCACTAGGTCAGCAGGCGCCCTTAGAAGAAAAGAAGAAATGGGATTCCGATTATGCCAAGCGGAAGGAGATTAAAGCGATTCTCGACGCGTTGATCCCCGAGTTTTCCGTCCGCATGGGCGGCGCGACATCCATTGATGTCACCAAACCGGGTATAGACAAAGCCTACGGAATCAGAAAACTAAGAGACGTTCTTGGCATTTCATTGAAGGAAATGATTTTCATTGGCGATGCCCTGTTCGCGGGCGGGAACGACTTTCCGGCGGAACAAGCGGGTGTTGTCTCTATTCCGGTGCAAGGTCCCCACGAGACTAAGCGGGTTATCGAAGCAATCGTCTATTGTTTATCGGATCGCGGCCAGGAGGTGTTGGATCTGTGAGGGAAATCTGATGGCTGGATTTAGGTTGCAGCGTTTGGGATTCATGCTGGAGCCGGAACCGGGCAATCCCCAGGAGGTCGAAGGCGTCCTGAATCCGGCCGCTGCGCGCGGCCCCGATGGTCAGCTCTACCTTTTCCCGCGGCTGGTTGCGAAGGGGAATTACTCGCGCATCGGCATTGCGCGGGTGCGGTTCAATGAAGCCGGCGATCCGGCAGGGGTCGAGCGGCTCGGTATCGCGCTGGAGCCGGAGGCCGATTATGAGCGGCGGCCCGATGGCGGTGGTGGCTGCGAGGATCCTCGCGTCACGTTTGTGGAACCGCTCCAACGCTACCTGATGACTTACACCGCATTCTCTCCCCACGGCCCACGGATTGCACTGGCAATATCGGAAGACCTCTTCCACTGGCAACGTCTGGGGCTGGCGACTTTTGGCCGCTATCACGGCACCGAAATCGGCGATGTGGATGACAAAGATGCCAGCGTCTTTCCTGTTGCCATTCCGAATCCATTCGGGCAACCGGAACTGGCGATGCTGCACCGGCCCCTTTTTCCCGGCACTCGTCCGGAAGAAACCGCGTGTCATCCTGCGACACGCGAGGTGGATCTCGACCGCGAAAGCATCTGGATTTCCTACTGCCCCATGGTGCTCGGTGGCCGTGAACCATATCACCTCGGCCGGTTCGCCTGTCATCACAGGCTCGCGACTCCCGTGTCGCCCTGGGAGCGGCTCAAAATCGGCGGCGGCACTCCGCCCATCCTAACCCGCCACGGCTGCTGGCTGATCGTCTATCACGGTGTCAGCGAAGTGGGCGAGCCGCGAAACGGAGAACACGAACTGTGCTACTCGGCCGGGGTGATGATGCTCTCCAAGGAGCATCCGCGCTTGATTCGCTATCGTTCGGTCGAGCCGGTGTTGACGCCGCTGCTGCCGCAAGAGCTCCGCGGGGCCGTCGCCAACGTCGTGTTCCCCACTGGCATCGACCGGCGCGACGATCTTGGCTTACCGGACCGCTTCGACGTCTATTACGGGATGGCCGACAGCCGGATCGGCGTGGCGCGCCTTGACCTGCCGGATTTCGTGCCGGCGAAAGGAGTCGCCGACCCGCCGGAAGCCAAGGTGTAACGCGCCGCCGATAAAAGAGGAGGATAACAATGAGCACGATTACGACGAAAGACGGAACGCAGATATATTACAAGGACTGGGGCACAGGACAGCCTGTGGTGTTCAGCCACGGCTGGCCCCTCAGTGCCGATAGCTGGGAGGCTCAGATGATGTTCCTGGCCTCCAACGGCTATCGCTCGATTGCCCATGACCGTCGCGGCCATGGCCGGTCGAGCCAGCCCTGGAATGGCAACGAGATGGACACCTATGCCGACGACCTCTCGGAGCTTATCGAAACGCTCAACCTGAAGGGCGCCGTTCTGATCGGCTTCTCCGCGGGCGGCGGCGAGGTTGCACGCTATATCGGCCGCCACGGCACGAAACGGGTGGCCAAGGCCGCACTGATATCCGCCGTCCCGCCGCTGATGCTGAAAACCGCGGCCAATCCCGGTGGCTTGCCGATTGACGTGTTCGACGGCATCCGCCACGGCTGCCTCGCCGACCGCTCGCAGTTCTACAGGGATCTCGCCAGCGGCCCGTTCTTCGGGGCCAACAGGCCCGGCGCCAAGGTCTCGCAGGGCATGATCGACTCGTTCTGGCTTCAGGGGATGCAGGCCGGTCACAAGAATACCTTCGACTGCATCAAGGCGTTCTCCGAAACGGATTTCACCGAAGACCTCAAGAAGTTCGACGTGCCGACGCTGATCCTTCATGGCGACGACGACCAGATTGTGCCGATCGGCGCCGCGGCTCTCCGCTCATCGAAGCTGGTCGCGAACGCGACCCTCAAGATTTACGCGGCCGCGCCCCACGGTCTCCCGTACACGCACAAAGACCAGCTCAACGCCGACCTGCTGGCACTCCTTAAGACTTGATTTTTGCTTGACCACATAGGAGGAACAATGACGACCAACGACAAGATTGAAAGTGCATCTCCGCATGTCCTACCGCCGCTGCCCTACGCGGAT
This sequence comes from Bryobacteraceae bacterium, assembly GCA_050010695.1. GTDB lineage: Bacteria > Acidobacteriota > Terriglobia > Bryobacterales > Bryobacteraceae > Bog-375. The sequence continues at coordinate 7,403 of JBEKKO010000108.1, read as the reverse complement.
AACGCGCTGAGCCCCGTAATCTCGGGACACACGATTGGCTTCCACTACAGCAGGCATCACAAGGGATATGTCGATAACCTGAATAAGCTGATAGCGGGGACGGAGTTTGCGGACCTGCCGTTGACGACTATCGTCACCGCGACAGCCGGCAAAGCCGATAAGTCCGCGATCTTCAACAATGCGGCGCAAGATTGGAACCACACGTTCTACTGGCGCAGTCTGCAACCCAACGGCGGTGGTGAACCGCCCGCCGTGTTGCTGCGAAAAATCGAGGCTTCCTTCGGCAATTTGGATGCCTGCAAGAAGGAGTTGGCGGCCGCGGCATCCACCCAGTTCGGAAGCGGCTGGGCGTGGCTCGTGCTGGACGGCGACCAGCTCAAGGTGGTCAAGACCGGCAATGCGGATGTGCCGCTGACCACTGGCATGAAGCCGTTATTGACCATCGACGTATGGGAACACGCCTACTACCTGGACTACCAGAACCGCCGCGCGGACTATATCAACGCAGTGCTGGATAAACTGATTAATTGGGAGTTCGCGGCGGAGAACCTTGGCTGACGGCAGCCTGAACGGAGTAGACAAACCATCTTAGGAGAATAAACATGCCACAGTTCGGATCGCCCTTTTCAGGTTTAGCGAACGGCAGGAAGCTTGCGCACGAAGAGCTCATCAGAGCAATTCGTTTCATGGTGGCCGGGGAGTACGAAGCGGTTCAGATGTACATGCAGCTTGCCGAGTCAACCGACAACCAGCTCGCCGTGGGAGTGCTGAAGGATATAGCGGACGAAGAACGTGTACACGCTGGAGAGTTTCTCAGATTGCTCCGGGAGCTTGCCCCCGACGAAGAAAAGTTCTATGCCGAGGGGGCCAAAGAAGTGGAAGAAGAAATCGGGAAAATGAAGTAAAGGACTTCCCGGCAACCGCTAAGGAAGTAAGATTCGAATTATGGCCGCCGCTAAGAACGTGCCGCTCCCGACAGGCCTGACGAGCGAGGCAGCCCGCCAGCGGCTCGAAAAGTTCGGTCCGAACGCAGTGCCCGACACGGCTCTACATCCACTGCGCAGGGCGCTGACCAAGCTCTGGGCGCCGGTTCCATGGATGCTGGAGGCTGCCATCGTGATCGAGATCGCCCTTGGCAGGTATGTCGAGGCTGCGATCATCGCGGTTCTGCTGGCCTTCAACGCGGCTCTCGGGTTCCTCCAGGAAGGGCGCGCCCAGGCGACTCTTGCCGCCCTGAAGTCGCGGCTGGCGCTGAACGCGTCGGTCCGCCGCGATAATGTTTGGGCGACCGTGCCCGCCGCCGGACTCGTACCCGGCGATATTGTGAAGCTATCGCTCGGCGCCGTGGTTGCCGCCGACGTGCGTCTGACTGAGGGATCGGTGCTGCTCGACCAGTCCATGCTCACCGGCGAGTCCGTTCCGATCGAAGCTGGCGCCGGGTTCGAAACCTATGCGGGAGCGCTGGTGCGGCGCGGTGAAGCGGTGGCGGAGGTTACGGCGACCGGAGCGCGCACGAAGTTTGGACGCACCGCCGAGCTGGTTCGCACCGCGCACGCCGAAAGTTCTCAGCAGAAGGCCGTTCTGCGCGTGGTACGCAATCTCGCCATCTTCAACGGCGTCCTCATCGTGGTGTTGGTGGGGTATGCCCACGCTCTTAAGATGCCGCTTGATGAGATCGTTCCGTTGGTGCTCACTGCGGTTCTGGCGTCGATCCCGGTGGCGCTGCCGGCCACCTTCACCCTCGCAGCGGCGCTTGGCGCGCGGGCTCTGGCAAAGTTGGGCGTCCTTCCAACGCGCCTCTCCGCCGTAGATGAAGCCGCCAGTATCGACGTGCTGTGCGCAGATAAGACCGGGACGCTGACGCAAAACGAGCTGACGGTCACCGCCGTCCATGCCATGTCCGGCTTCGACGAACCGCACGTGTTGGGACTGGCTGCCCTGGCAAGTTCGGACGGCGGGCAAGATCCGGTCGATGCGGCTATCCGGGCCGCCGCCGCAAAGCAAACGGCCTCCGATCTGCCCCATCTGATCAAGTTCGTGCCCTTCGATCCTGGGACGAAGATGTCGGAGGCGACTGCCGCCGGTCCGGGCGGCGCCTCGGTACGCGCGGTCAAGGGGGCCTTTAGCGCAGTGGCCGGCCTGACGCAATCGGCTCCCGATGCATCGAAGACGGCCGGCGAACTCGAGGCCCAGGGCTTCCGCGTGCTGGCTGTCGCGGTGGGTCCGCCGGAGGCCGTGAAACTCGCCGGGATCATCGCTCTCAGCGATCCGCCTCGAACAGATTCGGCGGCGCTCATTGCGGAGTTGCACACGTTGGGCGTCCGAACCGTAATGGTGACGGGCGATGCTCCGGCGACGGCAGCGATCGTGGCTCGGGCGGTAGGTCTCAATGGAGCCGTCTGTCCACCTGGACCGATCCCCGACGGAGTGCACGCCGAGGATTTCGCCGTCTTCGCCGGCGTCCTTCCCGAGGGGAAATACGACCTGGTCAAGGCGTTCCAGAAGAGCGGCCACACTGTTGGTATGTGCGGCGACGGCGCCAACGACGCTCCGGCGCTCCGCCAGGCGCAGATGGGCATCGCGGTGTCAACTGCGACCGACGTCGCCAAGTCGGCGGCCGGCATCGTGCTGACCAAGCCGGGACTCGGCGGTATTGTCGCTTCGGTAAAAGAAGGCCGGGTGACGTTCCAGCGCATCCTGACTTATGCGCTCAACTCGGTTTGCAAAAAGACCGTGCAGGTGCTCTTCCTGGCGGTGGGCCTGGTGATGACCGGGCACGCAATCCTGACTCCAATGTTGATGGTTATTATCATGCTCGCCGGCGACCTCCTGGGCATGTCCCTGGCCACGGACAACGTACGGCCGTCCCCGATGCCCAATGCCTGGCGAATTGGCCAATTGACGATTGCAGGTGTCTTCATGGGAACCTGCGAACTGGTCTTTTGCACTGCCGTCCTGGCCATCGGCGAATTCCGGCTGGGCTTTGGCATCGACACGCTAAGAACGCTGGCCTTCGTGGCCATCGTGTTCGGCAATCAAGCAACCACCTATACCAATCGGGAACGCCGGCGCATGGGGTCCGCTCGTCCAAGCCGGTGGCTCATCGGGTCGTCTGTGGTCGATCTGCTGATCGCGTCAACACTGGCGACTGGCGGCATCGCCATGACTCCTCTGCCCATATTCGTGGTGGGAGGAGCACTCGTAGCAGCGGCGGCATTTGCTTTCATTTTGGACTTCGCCAAGGTCCCGGTCTTCAAACGCCTCAGCATCGCATAGAGAATAGAGTCAAAGAATATGCGCGCCACCATCATCTGTTCGCGAATGGCGCAGAAGGAACGATTATGAGTAATAATCAACCGCAACAACAGTACGCCATCGGCATGGTCGGCCTGGGCGTGATGGGGCGTAATCTCGTGCTGAACATGGCCGGCCACGGCTTTACGGTGGCAGGTTATGACAAGGATCGGGCCACAGTCGAGGCCCTGCGACGGGAATCGACGGATCGTGATGTCCGCGGCGCGGAAGGTATTCAAGAGCTCGCTGGTCTGCTCCACCAGCCCCGCGCAGTAATGCTGCTGGTGCCCGCCGGGCCGCCCGTGGATTCCGTGATCGCCGATCTGTTACCACACCTCGAAAAGGGCGATCTCATTATCGACGCCGGCAACTCCTACTTCAAAGATACAAGTCTGCGTGCCCGTAACCTCACCGGGAAAGGCATTCAATTCCTGGGAGTGGGGGTGTCCGGCGGCGAGGAAGGCGCGCGCCTCGGCCCGAGCATTATGCCCGGGGGACCGAAGGAAGCATACGAGCAGGTTCGCCCGGTGCTCGAGGCCGTAGCTGCCAAAGTCAATGGAGAACCGTGCGTCACCTACCTGGGCCCAGGATCGGCCGGGCATTTCGTCAAAATGGTTCACAACGGCATCGAGTACGCGGTGATGCAACTCCTGGCCGAGACCTACGACCTGATGAAACGCGGCCTCGGTTTGAGTGACGACGAACTGCGCGACGTGTACACCACGTGGAATCAGGGAGAACTCAACGGCTACCTGATCGAGATCACCAGTCGCATCTTCGGCAAGGTCGACGAAACGACCGGCCAGCGGTTGATCGACGAAATCCTGGATGTGGGCAAACAGAATGGCACCGGCATGTGGACCTCGCAAAGCGCGATGGAACTGCAAGTGCCGGTCCCCACGATCGACCTAGCGGTCGCGATGCGGGATATGTCCGTGTTGGAGAAGCAGCGCGATACGGCCGGCGAGATCTTCAAGCGTCCGATCCCGCCATTTGCCGGAGACCGCAGGGCCTTCCTCGATCGACTGGGCCACGCGCTCTATGCCGCGATGATCATCGCTTACGCGCAAGGCATGGCTGTTCTGGCGGCAGCGTCGGACAAGTATGCGTACGCCCTGGATCTCGAGGCCGTGGCGCGAATCTGGCGGGGCGGCTGCATCATCCGCACGGCATTGCTGGAGGACATTCGAATGGCATATCGGAACCAGCCCGGCCTGCCGAATCTGCTCCTGGCCCCGGAGCTATCGAAAAAGGTGATAGCCACCCAGGAGGATTTGCGCCGCCTGGTCTGCGCGGCAATCGAACTGGGTTTACCCGCACCCTGCTTCATGACCGCCTTGGGCTATCTTGACGGCTACCGCAGTGCCTGGCTGCCGGCGAACCTGATTCAGGCCCAGCGCGACTATTTCGGAGCGCACAGCTACGAGCGCATCGACGTCAAAGGCACATTCCACACGGACTGGACGAGAGGTTTAGCGCGATGAAGACCAATGATCGACTCGAACCGAACATATTCGTCATCTTCGGCGGAGCGGGCGACCTGACCTGGCGGAAGTTGATGCCGGCCCTGTTTGACCTTTCCCAGAGCCAGAGCATTCCGGCCCATTTCGCGATTATTGCGGTGGACCGCGTCGCGCTCGGCGAAGACGCCCTGCGCAAGCGTCTGCATGAGGGAGTCAGGAAGTTCGCCCGCAGCGGGAAGTCCGCAGTCAAGGAGTGGAAGGAGTTCTCGCCGCACATCCGCTATCTGCAGGGCGATTTCAAAGCCAATGCAACGTATGCGGAACTCGGCCACCTGTGCGCAAGCCTGGAAAAGGAATGGGGCGCCAAAGCCCAGCGCATTTTCTACATGGCCACGCCGCCCTCGCTGTTCGGTGAAATCCCTGCGTTCCTGAACTATGCCGGCCTTGCGGCCGACCGGGAACGGTCGCGAATCGTCATCGAGAAACCGATCGGGTACGACCTGGACTCGGCACAGACGCTGAACCGCACACTCGCCAACGACTTTCAAGAATCTCAAATCTTCCGCATCGACCATTACCTGGGCAAAGAGACGGTGCAGAACATCCTGGCGTTCCGTTTTGCCAATCCGCTCTTCGAGCCGATCTGGAACCGGCGTTATGTGGACTACGTGACCATCACGGTCGCCGAAGAGGTGGGCGTGGAACATCGCGGCGGTTATTACGATCAAGCCGGCGCACTGCGCGACATGGTGCAGAATCATCTGTTGCAACTGCTCTGCCTGGTAGCCATGGAACCGATGGTCTCCTTCGATGCCGACGAGATTCGCAATAAGAAAGTGGACGTGCTGCACGCGGCACGGCCCATTCCGCATGACGAGGTGCATCGCTCCACGGTTCGCGGGCAGTATGACAACGGCTGGGTCGGCGGTAAGAAAGTATGCGCGTATCGCGCAGAAGACGGCGTCTCGCCCGAATCGCGGACGGAGACGTTTGCGGCGTTGCGGCTGTTCGTCGACAACTGGCGCTGGCAGGACGTGCCATTCTATCTTCGTACCGGCAAACGCCTCCTGCGTCAGGCGTCGGAGATCGCCATCCAGTTCCGCGCGGTTCCGCACCAGGCGTTTCCAAGCGAGGCGACCCTCGACTGGAAACCGTCGCGCCTGATCATCTTGATACAGCCCGACGAAGGCATCGTGCTGCGCTTTCAGGCAAAACACCCTGGACCGAAGATGGTTCTGCAGCCTGTAGACATGCAGTTCAGCTATCGCGAAAGCTTCGACACACCATCGCCGGAGGCCTATGTGACGCTGCTGGCGGACGTGATCGGCAACGATGCCACATTGTTCATGCGCGATGACCAGGTGGAGGCGGCGTGGCGGCTATTGATGCCGGTGCTCGAGGTGTGGAACTCGAGCCCGCCCAACGATTTTCCGAACTACGCCAGCGGCACATGGGGGCCGGACTCGACGCAAGGTCTGCTGGTTCAACAGGGCCACAGTTGGCCGGCCCCCGTGGAATTAGCCGGGCGCCCCAAATCGGAGAACTCATGACCCGGCTAAGGAGCGGTTGCAAGTCTGCGCTCAAGCGGCCGCGGCGGGATTCCGGGATAATGTAAGGACCGGCAGGCCGTAAGCAACGGCCCGTCCGGCTCCGAGACTATGACCGATCCCAAGCTGCCAGTACTGATCTCCGCCGAGAAGATCCAGGCCCGTATTCGCGAGTTGGGCGCGCAGATTTCCGCCGACTATCCGCAGGGCGACCTCTATTTCATCTGCATCCTGAAAGGAGCGTGCTTTTTCCTGACGGACCTGGCGCGAGCCATGACGCGCGACGTGTCGGTGGACTTCATGGGAATCTCGACTTATGGCAAGGGCAAGACCAGTTCCGGCGAGGTGCGGTTGACCAAGGACCTCGACATCTCGATCGAGGGCAGCAACGTGATCATCGTGGAAGACATCGTGGACAGCGGGGTGACGCTGAATTACCTGATGCACGTACTCGATCAGCGCAAGCCGCACTCGATACGGATCGCGGCGCTGCTCGACAAGCCGGAGCGGCGGCTGCGCCCGGTTCACGTCCACTATTCCGGCTTCCAGATTCCGGACCGGTTCGTGGTGGGATACGGCCTGGACTACGCCGAGAAGTACCGCAATCTCGATGAGGTGTGCGTGCTGGACGGGGAGTAGGGAGAGACGAAGGACGAAGGCGGCGCGCGGAGGCGGTGGAGTGAGGCAGGCGCGAGCCGTGCGCCGCGCCCCAAAAGAAAAAGCCTCCGTAGTTAGCGGAGGCTTTTGGATTTAAACCGGGCGACTTCCTACTCTCCCACACACTTGCGCGTGCAGTACCATCGGGGCTGAGAGGCTTAACTGCCGTGTTCGGGATGGGAACGGGTGGAACCCTCTCGCTAAGGTCACCCAGAAGCGGATGACAATCGACGCCGGGAGCCGAACATGGCCGGCTCCTACAGGCGCTGAATATTGACGGGCGGCGGAAAAAGCGGCGTTCACGGGATGCAAGTCTTTGAGGCTTGCTGCCGTGTGTGCGCAGTAAATTTTATGGTCAAGCCGAACGGGCGATTAGTAACGGTAAGCTCAACCGGTCACCCGGCTTACACATCCGTCCTATCAAACAGGTAGTCTACCTGTG
>JBEKKO010000107.1:0-35896 GCA_050010695.1 Bryobacteraceae bacterium | reverse complement strand
CCCAGGGAACGCGACCTCCCCGAAACATCGAATCCACTCTAACCCAGCTCCTCCAGCCGCCCCCTCAAAACCGGACATTTCTACTTTGCTGGGAATAGGACATTTCTACTTTGCCTTGACACGGATCGAATTCCCGCTGCACGAACGTTGCCGTGAAAGCGATGAAGCGCATTTGCGCCTGGAACCGAATCGCCGGGTCAGCGGTTCCGGTGATCTGGAACGACCCGAGGAACGCGGCCAGATTTTCCACTGCCGCCCAGTTTTCGAATGTCTGGAATTTGAGAAGCGCCGTACCGGATTCTTTTTCAGTACCGTCGGATTGCCGCTCGAAGACGTGGCAATAGAGGGTGGTATAGTCCTCCAGCAGATTGCCCGCGTCGTTCTCCATGTACTTCACTCCTTCGAGCGTGAGGCGGCGGCCGCCGCCGGCGAGGAACTCGATGTGATAGTTCATCTGGGCCTCACCCGTCGCGGGATTGATTCGCAGGTAATGGAACTGGCTGCTGGCCGCATCCATGGCGAACGTGGCTGGTCCCTGCCCTTCGAATTGTCCGAAGGAAATCGTCCCGCCCATCAGCGCCTGATGCTCATAGCCGTCGACGAATTCGTTGCCGTCGCGGATTGTCATGGCGGCCAGGAAGCTGCACGTTACTGCGTTGGGCGGATCGCCGCTGGCCGGAATGCGCTGTGCGATGGTGAGATCCCCGTCCTTGCCCGGCGCGGGAGTGCCTTCTCCGGGGAAATACCAGCCGACCATCTGTTCCTTGAAGGTCATACCGACGCCATCCGGCAATTGCGTTTCCAGGAACGGGCGCCATAGCGTGTTAGTTGGCAGTTGTTTCCCCGCCGCGCGCGTGAGCATATAGTAGAAACCAAATTGGCCGCCGGTCTCCGTGTGGAACACGCCGAGCGTCGAGTTGGCGATCAGTTGCGCGGTACCGGCCGGCAGCCCGGTCACATACTTCCCGACCATGAAATCGTCCGTCACCTTGCGAATCTCGTCATGGAATGGCGTGAAGTCGTTCAACTGGAAATGATCTTGGACAAAACTCGGGACCACCAGCCCCTCGAACAGACCCATGAGCTCATAGCGCGCCTCGAAACGCCCGTCCGGCAGATTGCTGAATTGCAGATACGCGACTCCGCCCGCGTGATTCGCATTGGAAATGACGTCCATGCGCCAAACGCCATTCAGGTCGGCGGCGTCCGGCGAGGCTCCGGCTGCATAGAGCGCATCATGGTCGTCCACCGTCATCTGGTCGAATTTGTAAAGACGGGTCATGGGGAAAGTAAACACCCGAGCGCCGTGCGGGTACTTGCCCAGGTAGACGCGTCCGATCATCAGATCTTCATTGATGATTTTAAAGATGTCGTAGAAGCCCTGCCACGGCGGATCGAGATATTTGAGAAGGATGTAGTTGCCCGGTTCCAGAGTGGCGTCGGAGTGTCCCACCTCGATGGTGACAGCCTCCAGGCTGTTGCGAGCCTGGATGTGGTTATCGGCGTCGCTGGTAACGCCGGTGTACTGTCCATTCGGCTGTTTGGTGAACTGCTTCTTGAAGCCGGTGAAGATCGCCGACGACATGGCATTCAGCACGTTACCCTGGGGGAAGAATCCCTTCCAGTAACGATCATTGTGAATGGTCTGCTTCTGAGTGTCGATAACCGGATCGCCGCCCTGATTGACCAGCGTGTCGATGCCCATGGTCGGACACCGGCGGAAGAGCGCTTCGAGTTGCCCCTCGTTGTAATCGGCCGCGTCGAGCGCGCTAATGGCAGCCATACCGAATGACTTCGCGGGTTCCGGATAGGCCGCGCCCTGGAGCTGTTGGATCTTGCGCTCCACAAAGCGTTCGGTCAACGCCGAGATAGTCAGAAAAGGATTGACGCCGAGCGCGCTGGGGATGATGGATCCATCGGTGACGTAGAGTCCCCGATGCACGGTGCCGTCGCCCGAGAAAACCCGCCCGAAAACGTCCACGGCGCCCTGCAGGTAATCGTCGCCCATCGGACATCCGCCCAAAGGGTGCGCGGTAATCAAATGCCGCAACTTGAAAAAACTCCAGGTAGGATTGGAAATGAAGCTGGCGCTCAAGGCGTGCGCATCGCGGCGCAGTTCCTCGTTCATGCGCGTAAAGATCTGCTGCTGGCCGGCCTGGTCCCATGAAATCTGAATTTTGCCGTCGGGTTCTAGCAGGGGCTTGTCGAACAGGATGAGGCCGCGCGCGTTGTCTTGGCCCATCACCAGGTAGAGCATGGTGTGATTGAGTGCGCCGTTGGGGTCGTGCTCGCGATTGGCGGGGCCGAGGTCGCGAAGCAGGCGCGCGCGTTGGTCGGCTTCATTTCCGGTGACGGTATCCTGCCCTTGAATCGCGCTGAATGCCACCTTCGCAGCCTCAACCGATGCGCTGGGGAAGGAAAAGTCTTCTACGGAGATGCGCTTGGCTTCCGGCAGCGTGCCGTTATAGCGAACCAGCCCCACGATGTTCGGCCCCGGCAATGGAGAGTCGCCTGCCGCGGGTTGTTGCGCGGCGTTGTAGCCGAGCACGTCGGTCTCATATCCGCCGTTGTAAGCCAACCCGAAGAAGTCGCCATTGCCGCTGAATTTCGTGCCCAAGGCGGGGGCCACGGGGAGACCATGCATTTCGGAGCGGAGCAGGATCTCAGTGGAATTCAGAGAGCCTGCCGAGAGGACCACCTCGCCGGCGGTCATGGCGAAGGTCTCTTTGCCGCCTCCCGTCTTTACATAGCTGCCGTGAATGATCCAGCCGCCCGTGGCGACTTTTTCCAGCCATTCCACTTTCGCCTGGGTGAGAATCGTGGCTCCGGCCTGCTGCGCCATCGGGAGGTAATTCATGTACAGCGTGTTTTTCGCCCCCACGTTGCAGCCGGTGACGCAGTTGCCGCAATTGACGCAGGGCTTCTGTTGCACGCCATACGGATTCGGACCGTCGATGGTGAAATTGACTACGATGTTGAGCGGCTGAACCGTGGTCCCAATCTCCACCGCCCGCCGGTTGAGCGCCTGTACCTTGGCGAGCTGGAGCGCGTTGGGGTGTGGATTGGCCGCCAGGACGGTCTGAACCCGCTGGTAGTAAGGCATTAAATCCTGGTACTGGATAACCGACGGCCAGCTAAACTGCTGGAAGACCTCCTCGTCGGGAATAATGGCGACGTTGGCGTTAATCAGCGAAGTGCCTCCCAATCCGGAGCCTTTAATGACGGAAATGTCGGGGGCGTTGAGCAGATCGTACAATCCCAGCGGATTCAGATCGCTGCGCAACTGTGCCGCAACATCCGGCGGAGTCTCCGGGTATTCGCCCGGCTGCCACTCCTTGCCGCGCTCTAATATGCAGATCGAGGGCTTCGGATTCAGGTCGGCGGCGGCCAGCCGGGCTGCGGTGATCGCGCCTCCGTAGCCCGATCCGATCACAACGATGTCGTATACGTTCTTTCTCTGTTCCCAGGGTGTGGATAACATCTAAATCCTCCGTCCGCATGCCAGGCCCAGCGGTGACGTTTTTGTCGAATGATAGTCCGCTACTGATGGCGGTCAGCGCCGGTTGATCGAGCGTGAGTCCGGCGGCTTTCGAAAAGTCCGCATTATTCAGCCGCAACGCCGGCAGTTGCTGAAAACACTTCAGGAGCGAAGAGAAGGGAGCCAGTTTGACCTCGGCGTCCAAACCGAGGTCATCGGTCAGTTGGATTGTCGCCATCTTATTCCTCCGTGCAGAATGCGACTAGTATATGCCCTAACTCCGCTACGGCTGCGCGACGACTGTAATTGAAGATACACTTATGAGCCGGCTCATGCTTCTCGCGCTGCAGGTTTGTCGCCACGAGGTGTTTATCCTCCAGCCCTCATTTTCGACATAGAGGCGATGAGCAAAACGGAAAATGCAGGCTATATTCTTAACAATTGCGGCCGATGGCGACCAAGCGTGCTCGCCGCGGTTCTTGGAAAAGCTCTCTTCGAGCCGCCACCTTGCGGGAGGGATGAACCGCAGCTTTGTCGTTGGTGCGGCGCTGGATAACGAAAAAAAATGGCGTATCCTTTCGCAAGGAAGAAGCTATCGAAAGGATGGTCGGCGGCGATATCGATCGGCCGGCAGGCGCCACTCCCCACCGGGCTGCGCTCCACCGATATTCATCTCATTGTAGATACGGCAGTTTGCTTGTTTCAACGAGAATGTCGGCGGGCGCTAGTCAAGTCACTCTTGAGCGATTTGCAACTCGTAACTGATGTAAAACAAAGAAGAAGTGGTGGCCAGGGACGGAGTTGAACCGCCGACGCCAGCCTTTTCAGGGCTGCGCTCTACCAACTGAGCTACCTGGCCGAGGAAATTCCAGTGTAGCAACCAGGCGGCGGCTCCCGCAATGCTGTTGGACATGCATGCTGAGAGACGCGCGCTCAGTGCGCGGCGGGCTCCGGCTCGACCACCGGCGGTGTGGCCCCGGCGGGGACCGGCGCCAGCATGTCTTCCTTGCGCTTGATCAGGGTCGAGGTGTTGTAGCTGGCCGCCTCGAAACCGTGGCCGTGAGTGATGGCGTCGGTCGGGCAGGCTTCCACGCAATAGCCGCAGAAGATGCAGCGGTTGTAATCGATGTTGTAAACCTTGGCGTAGCGCTCGCCGCCGGAGATGCGCTCGCGCTCGGTGTTTTCCGCGGCCTCGATGTAAATGCACTTGGAAGGGCACGCCGCGGCGCACAAGAAGCACGCCACGCATTTCTCCATGCCGTTGACGTCGCGCTGCAGCACGTGGACGCCGCGGAACCGCTCCTCGAACTTAGCCGGCTCATCGGGGTAGTATTCGGTGACGGTGGGCGACAGCATCTCCTTCAGCGTGACGCTCATGCCTTTGGCGATGGCCGCGGCGGCGCCGAATATATCAATCTTGGTGGACATGGAGTCTGATTTTATTGTAGCGTGGCTCCGCCCGGGGGCCTAGTTGCGCGAGCTGTCGCCCTACCCCAACAAATCCCGCGCGTCGATCTTCTTTTCTTTGGGCAGAGGCGCATTCAGGAAGCGCAGGAACGGCACCATCGCGCGAAAGCGATCCACAATCTCCCGGTACAGGGTGGGTGAAGTAGCGACGCCGGGAGGCAGCTCCACGTACAGGACGAACTGCTTGAAACGCAGCAGGTCGGCGGCGGGATGATCCGCGCAGAACCCTTTCGGCACGCGCGCCAGTTGCTCGCCCTGTAATTCGCCCAGCAGGCGGCGCACTTTCGCGTTCTTGAGCACGCGCCGCAACTCCGCATGGTGCTCCGCGATGTGGTTGCGGATAGCCAGCAGTGCGGCCGGTTCCGGCATGTACACCCCGCCGCCCACCGCCACTTCCTTGTGCGATACGGAGAGATAGAAACCGCCGTGCCCATGCGCCATGCCGCCGCGCAAAGGGAAACTGGCGGCGATGTGCTCCTTGTACGGCTTCTTGTCTTTGCTGAAGCGCACGTCGCGATAGATGCGGAAGATGGCCTTCTCGGGATCGGTCGCGTACTCCGGAGCAAAGCCGGCCAGCGCGTGGTTCAGCGCCGCCACCAGCTCGCGCATGGGCTGCTTCACGCTTTGTTCGAACACCGCTTTCCGCGGCAGAAACCAGTCGCGATGATTGTTCCGCGCTAACCCCCGGAAAAATCCCATCGCTTCGGCTGGAAAGCCCGCGAAGCCGGAACGCGCCATACGCCCTCCCTTTATAATCGAGGTAATGCCGACCACCGAAGAGATGCGCGCGCATCTCGCCGCGATTCCCAATTTAACCCTTTCGGTCGACGTCCCGCTGGCGCGTCATACCCGCTTCGGCGTGGGAGGGCCGGCCGATCTGTATGCCGAGACCGGCGCGGAGGATGCTTTTCTCGAGGCGCTCCACGCCGCTGAAGCCGGCCGCATTCCGGTCATGGTGATCGGCGGCGGCACCAACCTGATCGTCTCCGACCACGGATATCGCGGCCTGGTGCTGCGCTACCGCGGCGACACCCTGCGCGCCGAAGGCACCCGCGTCACCGCCGGCGCCGGCGCCGAGTTGCAGCGCCTGGTGGATTTCACGATCGACCGCGGCCTGCAAGGCCTCGAGACTCTGGCCGGCATACCCGGCTGGACCGGCGCGGCCATTTACGGCAATGCCGGCGCTTACGGCCATTCGATCTCCGAACGCGTCGCCTGCGTGCGCTTCTTCGATGGCCGCCACGTGCGCGCCTTCTCCAACGCCGAGTGCCAGTTCGCCTACCGCGAGAGCATTTTCAAACGGCACAAAGAGTGGATCGTCTTCGCCGCCGAGTTGGAGCTCGAGCCCGCCGATCGCGAGGAACTGCGGCGCACCGCCGACGGCATCGTCCAGGTTCGCAACGAAAAGTTCCCCGTCACCATGCGGTGCGCCGGCAGCATCTTCAAAAACCTGCTGCTGCGCGATCTGCCGCCCGCCGTGGCGGCCCAGGTGCCGGCTGAATCGGTCCGCGAAGGCAAAGTGGCGGCCGCCTGGTTCCTCGAGCAAGTGGGGGCCAAGGGCGTCCAGCGCGGCGATATCCACGTGGCTGCTTATCATGCCAACCTCATATACAACGCCGGCCGCGGCACCGCCGCCGACCTCTGCGCGCTCATCCAGGATCTGAAAGCCCGCGTCCGCGCCCGCTTCGGATTCGACCTGGAAGAGGAAGTGCAATACGTTGGCTGACTTGTGAGATCGGTCCCCGAATATGGCAAGCCCGGAGCCCTCCTCATCCGAATCTCGCTTCGGACGCTGACTCTGCCCCTATTGAGTTACGTACACTGTTCCTCCGAATGCTAATCCGCCCGTTGTGCTTTCCCCCTCCGCAGGAAACGTGATATAGGAGGGGAGGTCGTAAACCTTAAAGTTCGCGGTGCACACATTCCCCTGGCAGGCGAAATTAGCCGTCGAAGGAACCTGCAGGCCTACCTCCAGAACGAATAGGTTTGGCTGCGAGACGTTCGTCACCGACCATCCACTTTCCGCATAAAGCCAAGGCGCCACGGATTGGACGAACGGGTTCGAGAGACCGTTCACGAATATCGAGATCACGGATCCCAGATGCGCCGGGTTGGTGGAGGAATTCAGGGAGCCGTCCGCGTTGAGAGCCACCGCGACGGGTTCCTGAAAGGACGTTGTCTGGTAGCTTCCCGGGATAACGAATAAGCCCGGATTGGCGTAGGTCAATGGGAACTCGAGCGGAGCCAACGATACTCCGTTGACCATCACCTGCATGATCGTGTCTGAACTGAATTGTGAGGAGACCCCAGACGGTACGGCCAGGTTGATCTGGTTCGGCGAGACGTACAGCAGCGGCGCCGCAAGGGAACCGAAGAGCACGCTGACTCCGCCGAGAGTGGTGGTTGAATAATCGGTGGCGACGGCTGCCGTGGCCGGGCCCAGTCCGTTTCCAAAGATGGTGAGTAATTGATAGGGAACTATGGGACCAGTCGGCTGCAGGTCCGCCGCGTCCACAATGCAGCCGATCTGCGGCGTTCCCGCCGGCGGTTGGGGCTGCGAGAAATCGACCGCGCCGAGGTAGGCGCCCGGCAGCGGGTTTGGCCCGATATTCCAACTCGTCAGGGCGTTCGGGCTGAATGGGAAGTTGGCCAGGTTCGTAGCTCCGGCAATCCACAGAGTGGAACCGGAAACCGTGGTACCAGAGAGCGCAACGCCGGAGATGGCGAGCGTGGAGCCTCCGATATATTGCGATCCCAGCACGTTGCCTGAGGGGTCCACCTCAGCGACATACGCGGATTTCTCGTCCATCGCTTCGGGCAGCAAACACTGGGTGGGAAGGCTCGCCAACGCCGGGAGGCTGGCCCCAACGTAGTAGTTCGAGAGCAAACCGAGTATCCCGCCGACATACGCGGATCCATTCGAATCCACCTGCACTCCCGTCCCACCCACCGGCACCGAAAACAGGAGCCGCCGTCCAGCCGGGTCGAGCTTGGAGAGAAACGGCAACGCGGGAGTCGGGAGAGCCGCGTAGCCAATGGGCGCAACCGGGGGAGTCGCCGTGAACGGATAACCCGCTCCCGCCAACCCGGTGAGATAGACGTTCCCCTCCGCATCCACCGCCAGACCTCCGTTGAACGTGTTCCCTGTGCCCGATACCGCGGTTGAAAAGATTAGCTTTGAGCCGGTAGGGTCGAGCTTGGTCACGTACTGGTTCGGTCCCTGAAAGGACCCCGTGCAGGGAGGGAAACAGGTTTGGAAGACCGGGAATGCGGGCTGATAGGTGCCAGGGGTGGTCGGATAATCGAGATAACCAGTCGTACCCGCCACATAGATATTGCCCGAGGAATCGAGCGCGATCGCATTGCCGCCGATTCCGGTCGCCGAGAAGACGATTTGCGTACCGGTAGGGTCCAGCTCCAGCAAATAAGGACGAAACGACGTGTTGCTGACGCTGTAGACGCCGGCGGTGGAGGGAAACCCCGAATCCACACTAATGCCGCTCACCAGGACCTGGCCCGCCGCGTTCACTGCAACGGCCTGCGGATAGCTATTAACCGAGCCGCCCAAAAGATCGGAGAACGCCAGTTGGCCGTTCGGATCGAGCTTAAACACGAAGGATCGCTCGGTCCCGCTCGTAGGCGCCGTCCCTAGATACCCGCCGCCGGTGACGGGAAAGTCCGGCGAGGTGGTCAACCCCGCGACATACGCATCGCCCGCGCTATCCACTACCATGGCGCTCGCGTTGTCGTTCATCGATCCGCCCACATATCGCACATAAAGGTACTGGCCGGTTTGCGGGTTCAGCTTCACCACCAGCACGGTGGCCTGCGAAGTCGACGGATCCACGACCGCGTTTCCGGCTAAATAGACGTTTCCCGTGGAGTCCGTGGCAATCGCAGCGGGCGTGAAGCTGTCCCGCAAATAAGTGGAATAAGTCAGTGCCGGGAACGTCTGCGCGGCAGCCGCGATAGCCAATCCCGAATAGAGAAAGAGCGAGACCGAACGATTGAACATGGGGGTTTCTCCCGCGGACGCGGATGTCCAAAGCATATCATGCCCCGCCACTCGAGATCCGCTACCATCTGGGAAGCGGGCTCACCCGCTACTGCTTCCACGAGGAGTCTGTGATGCGAACTTCGGCAATATCCGGCCTGCTGATCGCGGCCGCGGCAATCGTCTCCGCGCAATCCACCGCGGACCCAAGGCCTCCCGTCATCGACGTTCACGTCCACACCTTCGGCGGCTTTCCCGGAGCCGCGCCCATGTGTCCTTTCAACCCCCAGTTCCTGGCCGCTGACCCGAGCGTCAAAGCCGATCCGAGCGGTTGGGCCAAACAGGACTGCACCGATCTGCTGGAGGCCTCCAAAACTCCCGACGAATACATGCAGGCCGTGCTCGCCGAGTACGAGCGGCTGAACGTCACCGCCGTGGTTATGGGAGATCGGAAGTCGGTGCAGAAGTGGAAGGACGCGGCGCCCGCCCGGATCATTATGGGTACGTCGTTCGACAACGCCATGTTCGGCGGGAAATACGTCCCCGTGGAAGAGTTGCGAACGGCCTTCACCAAGGGCGGCTTCCAAGTGATGGGCGAGGTGGGATTGCAGTATCAGGGCATATCGCCGAGCGATCCCTCGGTGGACGCCTATTTCGCCCTGGCCGAGGAACTGGACATCCCGGTGGGCATTCACATGGGCACCGGAGGATCCGGCCGCGCCAACATCACCATGCCGAAGTTCCGCGGCTCGATGGGTAACCCGCTCCTGCTCGAGGACGTGCTGGCTCGTCATCCCAAGCTGCGCCTTTGGATCATGCACGCCGGCTACCCGATGATCGACCCGTTGCTCACCCTGCTCCAGGCCAACGCCTATGTGTACGTCGACGTGGCGGGGCTCATCTGGAGCTACCCCTTAAAAGAGGTTCACGCCTACATCCAGCGCATCGTCGAGGCCGGCTTCGAAGACCGCGTGATGTTCGGCACCGACCAGATGATCTGGCCCAAGCTGATGGCCACCTCGATCGGCGTGATCGAAGGCGCAACCTATCTCACGCCCCAACAAAAGCGCGACATCCTCTACAACAATGCCGCCCGCTTCCTGCGGCTGGACAAGGCCGACAAGAAATAGCCGCAGGCTTCAATCTGCCAGCGCAAAGGTGGGGCAGGTTTCAACCTGCCAACGCCCGCTTGCGGGCGCATGGTTTCTTTATCCTCTGACCGGTCGCCGGCTTTTTTCACCAAGCTCCTAATGCCCCACCCGTAAGGCGCCGATCTCTTAGTACTAGAGATCGATGCCAACGCACGAAACACTATTCACCAAAGCAGCCCGGCGGCACGTAGCCCGGCTTGCGAAAGTGATTGCGCCGGCGGCGGCCGGGCTGGAGCGGAAGTTTCTGGCGCTGCTCCGCAAGCGGCGCTATGGCGCCGTCGAGCGGCGCGCGCTGATGGCCATTTCGCCGTGCGCGGCGGCGCGGCTCGGGTCGATCGAGAAATTCCTCGAGCAGGTGGAATATAACGGCCGGCGCCTGGCCAAATGCAACCTTTCTCCCGATGGGGCCGGCGAAGTGTTGCGGCAGTTCGATCAAATGCTGGAACCTCTCCTGGAGGGCCGATTTGGCCCCTCGCGGGAACAACTGCGATGGGCTACCGTGTTGGCACTCGGCCGCGCCTATTACTGCGTGCGCGAAGAAGAAAGCCAGGCCCTGTTCGGCATCTATCGCGCTGGAGCGGAAGTGGCCGATTCCGCGGAGTTGTCCCGCCGCCTGGTGGGCCTGCTGGTGCGCGCTCTTCGGGCCCGCGCCGGTGGCCTGTTAGTCAAGGAGGGGGAACTCGACAAGACACTGCGCCAGCCGCTGTATATCGAGCAAGGCACTCCCGAGGAGCGATGGATTGCCGACCCTGCGCTGCACGGAAAGTACGCCTCCTACTGGTCGTACCCGCTGAATGAGTCGGCGGCGATTCAACTCGGCTTCCCGGTTCCCTATCCCTGGCTGCCGCGCGAGCTGGAGCTGTTGGAGGCGGCGGCGGAGCACTTCCGCAAAGCCGCCGAGCGCGCGCGGCTGCTGGAAGAGGTCGAGCGGCTGGCGTCCGCCGCCCTGCAGGCCGAGGATGACGAGCGGCGGCGCATCGGCCGCGAACTGCATGACGAAACCGGCCAATCGTTGTTGTCGCTGCGGCTGCAACTGGAAATGATGGAACGCGGCGCGGATGCGCCCATGCGGGCCAATCTGCAGGAGGCCCGCGGCGTGCTCGAACGGACCGTCATCGAGTTGCGTCGAATCATCGCCGCGCTCAGCCCGGCCGTGATCGAGCGGCTCGGCCTGGCGCGGGCGCTGCGCCTGCTGGCCGGACGGTTTGTCAGGACTTTTCCCGCCGGCGTCCGCGTGCGCATCACCGGCCGCCTGGAGGATCTGCCGCCCTCTCTACAGCAAGTCATCTACCGGGTCGCCCAGGAGGCCTTACAAAACGCGGCCAAACATTCTCAGGCAAACACCATAACGCTTTCCGTCAGGCGAGCCGATAAGGTTATTAGAACGCGCATTTCAGATAACGGCCTGGGTTTTCAGACCGGCGTTACGGCGAAGCCGATGTCATTCGGCCTGGCAGGCATGCGGGAGCGCGCGGCGCTCCTCGGCGGCAAGTTCGCTGTGCGCAGTGCGCGCAACCAAGGAACGACGGTGATTCTGGAACTGCCGCTCAACTCGGCTTAGGAAAAACCAAATGGCTAAGATTCGCGTACTAATCACTGACGATCATGCAATGTTCCGGCAGGGCGTCCGCACCTTGCTCGCGGCGGAGCCCGACCTCGAAGTCGCCGGAGAAGCCAGAGACGCCGCCGAAGCGGTCAGTCTCAGCCGGCAGAACCACCCCGACGTCGTCCTGATGGATATCGGTATGACGGGGATGAGTAGCTTTGAGGCCACCCGCGTCATCCGTAAAGAGCGGCCTGAAACCCGTGTCGTGTTCCTCTCCATGTACGACGACGATGAGTACCTCGCCGAATGTGTTTCCATCGGCGCCAGCGGCTATATCCTCAAGGAGAGTCCCGCCGAACAATTGTTGACCGCCATCCGCGAGGTGCACCGCGGCGGCAGCTATCTCAGCCCGCGCCTGCTCACTCGCCTGGTCGACGATCTCCGCACCCAGGGGCGAGAGGGGTTCCGCCAACCCCGCTTCGGTACGCTCACCAAACGCGAACGCGAAATTCTCAAGATGCTCGCCGAAGGTCAATCCGTCAAAGAGATCGCCAGTGCCTTCGAGCTCAGCGTCAAAACCGTCGAGGCCCACAAGTTCAACCTGATGCGCAAGCTGGACATTCACAACAAGGCCCAACTCGTGCAGTACGCCATTCAGAAGAAAATTATCCGCTTATCCGAGCCCCTGCTGAACTGAACCCGGCCAGATTCTTGCGGCCGCCGTCGGGGCCGGGCACGCCTTAGGCACGCTCAGGGCACCCCGGGCACGCCCGGCCCACCATTTCCCGGCCCTTCGGGCGCAAGCTTGACCATCGAGTTCAGGCCGTACCGGTCCCACCCACCACTTGCACGGTAAAACTCGTGCGATAATAATATGGAAACGCTGCCATGATTGATCAGGTTTGCTCGTAAGTCATTTCATGGCAATTGGTTCAGGCCATTTGCAGAAATCCAAAAAAACTATTGCAAATGAATGCGAAGTTAAGTATTCTGGTTATGGATGGACTAGTACCCGCATAACGTCAACGAGTTTAGGATTTGAATGGTTGTTAGCATCATCATCGCAACGTTTTCGTCCGCCCTGCTCCTCTATTGGTTCCGCTATAGCTGTATCCTCATCCTGCGAAACTTCAGTCTGGACGCCCAGACGACGATGGCGGTGGATTCCCAATTCACGTGCCGGCAGGTCAAGGAACTGTTGCGCGGCGCCACCCAATTGGACGGACTCGAGCGTGCCCTTGAGCGCGACTACCGCTTGGCGACATACCTGATTGAACACGCCGCGGGGTTGGACTTGAACTCCTTCGAAGACCGGCTTCTGGTCCTCGACTATCGCGTTATGCAGTGGTATTTCCGCGTCACCAGAAGCGCCTCGCCGGTCCGTGCGCGTCGTGCGCTTTCCGAGATGGCGGACGTGGTCGGGATCCTGGCGGGCCGCTTGGACGAGCGGGCCGGCTTACGATCCGAGGCCTGATCTCGCCGCCCATCCCACGCGCTATCCCAACCAACAACCCGCTTTGGCCCTTAAGCTCCCTTACGCTGCGCCTCCGAACTCCTGATGTCTGAAGAAAACTACCTGACCCACTGGACGGGGAATCGGTGCCGCCGACCAGGTACGACGGATGATCGCCTTTTGTCGTCCTGTCAGGCGGTTCCCCTGGCGAGGCGCGGCAGACGACAGAAAGTGCACCGTCTGCCCTACCACTGACCGGATCGATCCGGCTCACTCTAAAGTAGAATGGTCGTTCTATGCGAGTGGGCATGATCGGCACGGGGGCAATTTCGCGCATGCACGCGCGGGTTTACCGGAATATCGGCTATGAGCTGACTGTCTGCACCGACACTCACGAAGCCACCGGGCACCGATTCGCGGATGAGTTCGGCGTTGAATTCGTGCCTGGTTACCAGGAGGTGTGCCAACACCCTCGGGTGGATTACGTGGACGTTTGCACGTTCCCCGACTTCCGGCTCGAGCCCGTCGAGGTCTGTGCCCTCGCCGGCAAGCATGTGCAGGTGCAGAAACCGATTTCCACCAATCTCGAAACCGCGCGGCGCATGATCGAGACCGCGCGCGCCGCCGGCATCCTGCTCGGCGTCGTCAGTCAGCACCGCTTCGACGACGCCAGTCTTTTCGTCTCCCAAGCCCTCGCCGCCGGCCGCTTGGGCAAGTTGCTCCAATTGGACGGCTATACCAAGTGGTACCGCCCGCCCGAATACTATGCGCGGCCGATTAAAGGGAGTTGGCGGACCGAAGGCGGCGGTGCACTGATCAACCAGGCCATCCACCAGGTCGACCTTCTGCGCTGGCTGGCCGGGCCGGTGAGGCAGTTGTTCGCAGTCTGGCAACTGGGCGCGGTGCACAGAATCGAATCCGAAGACGTAGTGAACGCGGTGGTCGAGTACGCGAGCGGCGCCACCGGCGTGATTCAGGCGGCGACCGCTTTCCGGCCGGGCTATCCCGAGCGCATCGAGATCCACGGCAGCCGCGGCACCGCCGTGATCACCGGCGACAAGCTCACCGCCTGGGACGTCGACGGCGACTTCGGCGATCCGCCGCCGGTTTCGAGCCAGGTGGCTTCCGGCGCCTCCGACCCGATGGCAATCCCTCTCGCGCCCTTCGAACGCCAGTTCCTGGATTTCGGAGACGCCATCCGCCATGGCCGCCAGCCGCGCGTCGCCGGCGAACAAGGCTACCAGGCCCTCGAAGTGGTCGACGCCGTCTACCGTTCCTGCCGCACCGGCCAGAAAATCGTGCTGTAGGCCGATGATTTAACGAGCGTGGCGGCCTTCGCGCGCAGTATAATCGTTCGCACGAGGAGGGACCGTTATGTCACGCATTGAAAGCTACCCACCAGGTTCGTTCTGCTGGGCCGAACTCGCCACCACCGATTTGGTGGCTGCCAAGAAACTGTATGGTGAGCTGTTTGGCTGGAGCGCGATGGATAATCCGATTCCCGGCGGCGGCGTCTATACCATGTTCCAGATCGACGGGAATGAAGTCGCCGCCGCACACGCAACCCGCCCCGATTTGCCGCCGAACTGGGGCATCTATTTTTCGGTTACGAGTGCCGACCAAACGGCCGCCAAGGTCGAGCCGCTGGGCGGCAAACTCATCGCGCCGCCGTTCGATGTCATGGACGTGGGCCGTATGGCGGTGATCCAGGATCCGCAGGGCTCGACATTTTCGATATGGCAGGCCAAGAAACATATTGGGGCCACCTTTGGCGGACCGTTGGGACGTGTGATGTGGCCGGAACTGCACACACCCGACGCAGCCGGCGGCGCCGCGTTCTACACCGGCGTGTTTGGATGGAAGACGCACCCGGCTTCCGGCGTGGACTCCGCTCCCTATGTGGAATGGATCAATGGGGAAACGCATTTCGGCGGCATGATGCCCATGCGCGGGCCGGAGTGGCAGGGTGTCCCGCCGCACTGGATGATCTACATCACGGTTGCCGATTGCGACGAGCGCGCGGCGAAAGCCAAGGAACTGGGGGCCACCGTTTAGGTGCCGCCGACCGATGTCCCGAACGTGGGCCGATTTGCCGTCGTCGGCGACGCGCAAGGGGCCACTTTTTCGATCATCCAGATGAACGCCCGCGGCTAGGCGGCTTAGCGGCCAGGCGCAGGGCGCTCGCAAATGGACACGCTCGGCGCTTCCGATTATCCTCGATTCATATGGCCAAATCGCGCCCGCCGGCGTGGCGGAGTCCCGCCTCTCTCGGTTTTTCGATGCCCGCCGAGTGGGAGACGCACGAAGGTACCTGGCTGGCCTGGCCGCACCATCCCACCGATTGGCCCGGCAAACTCGACACCATCCGCTGGGTCTACACCGAGATCGTGCGCAAAATCTCCCATGGCGAAACGGTCCACCTGCTGGTTCGCTCGAAAGAGGAAGGCCGGACCGCCGCGCGATATCTCGATCGCGCCGGCGCTGATCTCGCGGCCGTCGAGTTCATCGTCCACCCCACCAATCGCGGCTGGACCCGCGATAGTGGCCCGCTGTTCGTCCGCCGGTTGGCGGCAGGCAAGCTCGAAACCGCCATCGTGCAGTTCCACTTCAACGCCTGGGCCAAGTATGCCGACTGGCAGAAGGACGCCCGCGTACCCGAGACCGCGGCCAAGCGCCTCGGCAAGCGACTCTTCGACGCCCCGATTATCCTGGAAGGCGGCGGTATCGAGGTCAACGGCCGAGGCACGCTGCTCACCACCGAGGAATGCTATCTCGATCCCAAAATCCAGGTGCGCAACCCGGGCATGGGCCGCGTCGAGTTTGAAACCGCCCTGCGCGATTGTCTGGGTGTCCGCAATATCCGCTGGCTCGTCCGGGGTCCTGCCGGCGACGACACCCACGGCCACATCGATGACGTCTGCCGCTTCACCAATGCGCGAACCTTGGTGCTGATTCGAGAGGACAACCCGGCGGATATCAACTACCGTGCGCTGGCCGAAAACTGGGAACGCATCGAGGATCTGCGTCTGGAAGATGGCAGCAGGCCCGAGGTGGTCGCGATGCCCATGCCCGCCCCGCTCACCTTCGCCGGCTCGCCGCTGCCGGCGAGCTACGCCAATTTCTATATCTGCAACGCCGCGGTCCTGGTCCCCACCTTCAACGATCCCAACGACCGCGTGGCGCTGGGCATCCTCGGGGAACTGTTCCGCGGCCGCCCGGTGGTGGGGATTCACTGCGTCGACATGATACTGGGCTTCGGCTCGCTGCACTGCCTGTCGCAGCAGCAGCCGGCAGAATAAGGTCTATCTCTCAGCGGCGATTCTGCGCCGCGCCCGCGGTCGTGCCAAGCTGCGCCCGCCGCGCGCCGCGGCCGACCCCTATGTAGTCGAAGCCCGCAGCCGCGGCGGCCTCCGGCGCGTATAGGTTGCGGCCGTCCACCAGGACGGGCGAAGCCATCCGTTGGGCCAGGTCCGCCAGATCCAGCTCGCGGAATTCGTTCCACTCGGTCACCAGCACCAGCGCGTCTGCATCTTGCGCCAGTTCCGCGGCCGATTCGCAGTAGCGAATCCGCAGCTCCGGGTGCTGCGCGCGGCAGGCCGGCACGGCCACCGGGTCGTAGGCTCTCACCCGCGCGCCCATCTGCAGCAGCCGC
Organism: Bryobacteraceae bacterium; assembly: GCA_050010695.1. GTDB lineage: Bacteria > Acidobacteriota > Terriglobia > Bryobacterales > Bryobacteraceae > Bog-375. Next base: position 19,155 of record JBEKKO010000107.1, on the reverse strand, counting down.
TCGGCAATTTGCAGCGCGGGTGCGTCGCGCAGGTCGTCGGTCTCCGGTTTGAAGGCCAGGCCCAGCAAGCCGATCGTCCGCCCCTTCAGGATGAACAGCTTCTCCTGCAGTTTCTGAATCACCGTATTGCGCTGCGCGGCGTTGACCTCGAGCGATGCCTCCAGCAGGCGCGCCTGGTAGCCATACTCGCGCGCCGTGTGCATCAGCGCATTCACGTCCTTGCCGAAGCAACTGCCGCCCCAGCCCACGCCCGGATTCAAGAACCGGGCGCCGATGCGCGAATCGAGACCAATCCCCGCCATCACCTCGGTGGCCTCCGCCCCCACCCGCTCGCAAATGTTGGCGATCTCGTTGGCGTAGCCGATCTTCACCGTCAGAAACGCGTTGGCCGCGTACTTGATCATCTCCGCGCCGGTCAGCGAGGTGACCAGCAGCGTAACCCTCGTCATCGAGGCCGGCCGCGGCAGTCCCGGCGGAGTTTCGAACTCTTGCGCCACCAGCGGCGCATACAACTCGCGCATGATCTCGATCACGCGTTCGTCGCCCGACCCCACCACGATGCGGTCCGGATAGAGCGAGTCCGCGATCGCCGAACCCTCGCGCAGGAACTCCGGGTTGCTGGCCACGCCGAATCGAATCTTGCGGCGCTCCTCGGCGGGAGCCTCCGCCATGCCTTCCCGCACCAGCGTTTCCACCAGGTTCGCGCTGCCCACCGGGACGGTCGACTTGTTCACCACCACGCGAAAACGCGAGCTGTCCAGGGCCGCGCCCACGCTGCGCGCGGCGGCTTCCAGGTACGCGAGATTGGCCTCGCCCGAAGGCAGCGGGGGCGTGCCCACCGCGATGAAGATGACGTCGCTTTCCGCCGCGGCCGCCTCCAGCGACGTGCGGAAATCGATCCCTCCCCGCCCCGCCGCCAGCTCCAGCAGCTCATTGAGCAGCGGCTCGTAGATGGGCGACTCGCCGCGTTGCAGCTTCGCAATCTTGCTCTCGTCGGTGTCGACGCAAGTCACCCGGTGTCCCAGGTACGCCAGACACGCGCCGGTCACCGTCCCTACATAACCCGTTCCGATTACTGTTACCCTCATAGATCCTGTCCGAGTATAACAGTTCACTCCATTTTCCGGCCTGTGCAAGAGCTTCTGTCTTCCCGCCCCCAAGGCGAGCAGCCCGTTCTTAAGTTCTTCTTTTGTCCAGGGCCCGGGAGGTTGGCGAAAGTCCGGTTCCTGCCTCACCCATATTATCCAGGCGCCCGGCATCGGGAGGACGCTGGAATGCAAACCCATGTAACGAGGTGCGGTCAAAATGGTCATATTTATGGCATAAAATATTGCCAGAAAATGATTTACTTATAGTGCACTATGAATTACCATTGGAAGTACCAAGTCGACGTTGCAAAGGAGATAGCCCCCGTGCCTGCCGCCCCTCCCGTGAAACGGGTTGTCGTGGATTTCCCAACACCCCTCTTAACCCGCGCTGAGCGTGCCGTCGCCGAGCTGGGGACCAATCGCAGCGAGTTGATCCGGATGGCCGTGGAGCAGTTTCTGGACTCCCTGCAAAAAGCCAAGCTGGAGCAAGCCTTGGCCGAAGGCTACGCGGCAAACGCGGCACAGGCGCGCCAAGTCAGCGAAGAGTTTGCGTACGCCGATTCGGACGTAGCATAATGCCAGGCACGTGCTCACGGGGAATGGTTTTGGAAGTAAACCTGGACCCCGCCATCGGAAGCGAACCGAACAAAACGAGACCCTGCGTCGTGATTCAAAACGACATTGGAAACCGGTACTCCCCGGTGTCGATCGTCGCCATCGTAACGGGCGCCGAAAACGTGCCCAAACGCTACCCGGTCGATGTTCTGGTGCTTAAGGGCGAGGGTGGTCTGTCGAAAGAGAGCGTAGTGCAGTGCAACCTCATTCGAAGCGTGGATGAGAAACGGTTCGTGCGAACCCTCGGTCACCTCTCCAAGGCCACCATGGAAAAGGTGGATCGGGCGCTTCGAATCAGCCTCGGTCTTTAGGGCAGGCGCTTGCCCGCCGGCCCTTTTCAGTGTTGGAGTATAGAGGATGCACCGATTGCTCCTGATTTCCACCTTCGCGGTTTCGGGCTTTGCCGCCCGTGCCGCCGAACCTCCGGCGCTGATGCCGCTGCCGCTGAAGCTGGAGGCCGGCGCGGGCGCGCTCGGGATCGACCAGAAGTTCACCGTTGCCGCCACGCTGGCCGACCCGCGCCTCGAGAGCGCGTTGAACCGGCTGGTGGCGCGCCTTTCGCGCCAGACCGGCATGGCCATTCCGCGCGGCAAACCGGCGCCCGGCCGGCACGCCACGCTGCGCGTCGAATGCGCGGCACGCGGCGCGCTGTATCCAACCCTGGGTGAGAATGAATCCTACCGGCTCGAGGTTTCGCCCGTTGCGGCGCTGCTGAAGGCCGCCACCGTGGATGGCGCGTTGCGCGGCCTCGAAACTTTCGCCCAACTGGTCCAGCCCGGAGCCGGCGGCTTTGAGGCGCCGGCCGTGGGCATCGACGACCAGTTTCGCGCCATTGGATGCCGGTCGAGGTGGTCGAGCGCAACCTGGATGCGATGGCCGCCGTCAAGCTGAACGTCTTCCACTGGCACCTCTCCGACGATCAGGGCTTTCGCGTCGAGAGCAAGCGTTATCCGCGTTTGCAGCAGTTCGGTTCGGGCGGCCATTATTACACGCAGGCCGAGATCCGCGCCGTGGTCGCTTACGCGCGCGAGCGCGGGATACGCGTGGTGCCGGAGTTCGACATGCCGGGCCATACGCTAAGCTGGTTCCCCGGCTATCCGCGACTGGCCGGCGGGCCGGGCCCATTTGAAATCGGCGGCGACTACGGCATTTACGATCCGGTGATGGATCCGAGCCGCGAGGAAACCTACGCTTTTCTGGATGGCTTCGTCGGCGAAATGGCAACCCTGTTCCCCGACCCCTATTTCCACGTGGGCGGCGACGAAGTCAACGGCCGGCAATGGACCCAGTCGGCGCGCATTAAGGCGTTTGCCAAACAGCACCGGTTCAAGGACGCGCGCCACATCCAGTTGTATTTCAGCCAGCGCATTCGCCAGATTCTGGCGCGGCACGGCAAGACCATGGTCGGCTGGGACGAGATCCTGCAGCCGGGATTGGGATCGAGCACCGTGATCGAGACTTGGCGCGGACGCGCGTCGCTGGCTGAATCGGTGCGGCAGGGCTATCGCGGGATTTTGTCGTGGGGCTATTACCTCGACCACCTCAGCCCGGCGAGTTTTCATTACGGCATCGAGCCGCTGGCCGGCGACGCGGCGCAGTTGACGCCCGCGCAGGTCAGCCACATTCTGGGCGGCGAAGCGTGCATGTGGGCGGAGTTGGTGAGCGCGGAAACGGTGGATTCGCGCATCTGGCCGCGCCTGGCGGCAATTGCCGAGCGGTTGTGGTCGGCGCAGGACGTGACCGATGTGGACTCGATGTACCGGCGCCTGGAAGCGGTCAGCCGGATGCTGGAGTGGACCGGCATTCAGCATCGGTCGAACTACGTGCCGATGCTCGACCGGCTGAGCGGCAATCACTTTGCGCCGCCGGTCCGCGTGCTCGCCGATGCCTGCGAAGCCCTGGGGCTCGGTCCGCGCCACGTCGATCGTATCACCACCGAGACGCCGTTCAACCGCATGGTGGACGCCGCACACCCGGAGAGCGAAAGCGTGCGCGCGCTCGAATTGGCGGCTGCCCGCGTGGCGGGGGACGCGGCTGCAAATGCGGCCGATGCGGCGGACCTGCGCGCGCAGTTCACCCGCTGGGCGGACAACGATCGTGACTTCGAGCCGCTGGCCGAGGCCAATTCGCTGTTGGAGGAGTTGAAGCCGATCTCGAGAGATCTGTCGGCGGTGGGTGCGCTGGGGCTACGACTGCTCGATATCGCTGCCGCCGGCCAGGCGCCGCCGCCCGACTGGCTGGCGGCTCAGGACGCCGAACTCAAGCGCATGTTGGAGCCCAACGCGGATCTGCGCCTGGCCGCCGTGCGTCCGGTCAGGATTCTGTTGGATCGCGCCGCGGGCGCGGGCAAATAGGCGATCCCGGACCCGGAGCGCCGTGAGGCCGGCGCGTCAGTTCGCGGCCGCTACGGAGAGCCCGGTCGCAGAACTGCCCGCGTTACCCACCTCGATCCCGATACTGCAACTAGCGGAACAGTTCAAAGTTGCCGGCACCGGCACATCCACCCGCAACAGATCGATCACCATGCCTGGAATGCCGCCGGCGTATGTCGGCGTTACATTCTCCCCATAGAGACCGTAGCCAAAGATCTGGAAGACGGAATAGGAAAAATTAGCCTCGATCGCCAAGGCAGGCGTCGGGGCGGGCGAGGTGGCAATCGTCCCGTCCGGCAAGGACGGATTGAGCGCGCCAGCTCCGCTAACGAGCATCGATACCGTCGCGCCCGGCGAAGCCGGATTCGACGGCGAGTTGAGGCTGCCATCGGAGTTCAAAACGGCGAATATGTTCGGTTGCGCCGCGACCACATGCAAAGGCAGGATCTGCGACATGCCGGCGTCCGTGGTGATCGTCATGTTCACCTGTGTGCTCCCCGCGATTTCATAGGGCACCAGCATATTGATTTGATTTTGCGCCGCATAAATGAGCGGCGCAAAGACGCCGTCGATAGATACCTGGGTCCCTCCCAGCGAACTGGCGACTCTGCCGTTGGAATCGATTTGCATTCCGATTCCGGTGGCAGGTCCCAGGCCGGTCCCGTAAATGCTCACGTACTCGCCGGGAGCCACTGTGACGGTCACGGCATTCGCCGCCGAATCCGCCACGCCCAGAATGGATACCCCAGTCGGTGTCCCGCGCGGAAGCCGCAACGCGAAGCCATTCGATATCGGCCCGAATCCCGCCACGCGCGGCGGTCCGATCACGGTCAGGCTGCCATCCGGGTTCAACACCAGGTCCTGGCCGGCCACGCCGTCAGGCAGCAGTTCGGAAAACAGCACGCTTGATCCATCCGGCGCAAGCTCGGCAATCAGGGCACTGCCTAAAACGAGAGAGTTCGGGTGCAACACCACGCTTGACGGATCGGCAAGCGATTCGGCGATCCAAATATCGCCCTGGGCGTCGAGTCTCAGTGCCGGCGGAGCCGACTGGGACTGGGTGACGCCGTAAAAGGTCGAAAACAGGAGCTTGACGCCGGTCGAATCCAGTTTCGCCACGAAGCCATTGCCGGGCGAATATGCGCCGGCTTGCGGCGCTGCGAACTGAGCTTGAATCGCCCCGGAACTGATGGGAAAACTCGGATCCAAGGTAATGCCGGCGACCACCACGTTTCCGCCGGAATCCAGTGCCATTCCTCCCAGCGATGGCAGGCTAATGTTGCCTCCTTCGCCCAGCAGCGTCGACCAGACCAGGCCGGTGCCTTGAGCGTTTAAACGCGTGACGAACACATCCGGCGTATTATCCCCGCCCTGGAATTGCGTTTGAAACGCCCCTGGGGTAACCGGGAAATCGGCGGCGGACGTGGTGCCGGAGACCGTAGCTACACCGTTCGAATCCACCGCCAACATCGTTGCGGCGGTGCCCGGAAGCAAGGGATAGCACGATCCACTGTTCGGGCACGGCAGCGGATCGACCACCTGCTGGCCGCCGAGCAACGTCGAATAGGCCGGCGTGTAAGGCGGGATTGTTTGACTGGCCGGCGTGAGCTTTGCGATAAAGGCGTACTCTGGCCGCCCTGGGTACTTTGCACCCAAAGGCGCCGGACCGGCGGTCGGGATCTTGGTGATGAAGGCACCCGGCGTCACCGGAAAATCCAGTTGGCCGGTCGATCCGGCCAGGTACAGATTCCCACCTGGATCAAACGCGATGGCGTCGATCACAGTCGCGCCACCCGGGTCGAGCCCGCCGAATGTGCCGGTGTACAGCAGATGAGTGCCGGTGCTATCGAGCTTGACGATGAGACCGACCGTGGGGGCATTCCCGGGCGACATGGATACAGTCGAACCGACGATCCAAAGATTGCCCAGAGGGTCTACGGCCGCGGCGGCCGGGAGGTCGCCAGCGCCTGCCTGGAAAGGAAACACCGAAAGGATGTTGCCGCTCGAATCCATTTTCGTCACCGAAATCGTCGGTGGAGGCAGGTAAATGTAGGGCAACTCGCCGTACCCCGGCCAGCCGGAGCTAACGATGAAATTGTTCCCTTTCGCGTCCACGGCGATGCAGCAGGGGTTAAGCGGCACGTAGGAGAGATTGGATTGCTGCGCGCGGACGGTTGCAATCGAAAGCGCGAGCAGCGCGGCGGCCAACAGGAAGATCTGGCGACGCTCATATACCATGGTACCTCTGCCTGTCGTACGCTATTTCGTATTTACGATGTCGTTCTGTCTGGCTGACGCGCGAGAGCGATGCCCAACCGGGATTTGTACGGGCCGGGCATGCCCGGCCCGCGGACTCCAACGACGCTGCAACCCCTGCCAGGCCGGCTTCGACGGTTACATGTCGATGCGCTGCCGCTTGTGACCCTCGAGATACCAGCAAGGAGCGTCGCCGAAGTGCGGGAACATCGAGTGAACGCACGTTCGCGTCTCCGGGCTGAGCATCATGAACTCGGTCTTCCCGTCTTTCAATGGCACGGCGTAGTAGGGCCGCACCAGAACCGAGCCGAACGCCCGCGGTCCGCGCCAACGGGCGGTCAGCCAATCCCCGCCATAAAGTAAGCCAGCCAACGCCAGCAGCCCCACGCCGGTCCACCGCACATACCGCACTCCCTTAGCTTATCAGTGGCATCGACGTTCGGGAGCACGAAGAGGGTGACTCGGCGTCCTGACATCGCAAAACGCGAACGGTTATACTGATCGCTCGGAGATCATGATGAACAACGCCGGCAGGATGCTCTTGCTAGCTGTGTGCGCGGGCGGATTGCCGGCGCAACGCCCATGGCAACGGATCGCCGTCCCTTCTATCAGCGAAGCGGCAGCTAACTTCCACACTCCCCCGCGCGAATACGGCGCCATCCACTGGGCCATCTGGGGCAACGAATTGACCCGGGCGCGCATCGTGCAGGAGTTCGACCAGCTAATCGCCAACGGGGTCTACGTGGTCAACTTCGGCCCCGCTCGCAACATGTCTCCGAAGTACCTCTCGCCCGAACACCTCGCTCTTACTAAGTTCGCCGTCGAAGAGGCACGCAAGCGCGGCATGAAAGTCTGGCTGGCCGACGAGGGCAGTTACCCGAGCGGTTTCGCCGGCGGCAAGATCAGCGAGGAATACCCGCAGCTCACCATGCAGGGAATCGTTGCCGATACCCACATCAGCGTGGCGCCCGGTCAGACTATCTCGCTCCCGGCGCCACCCGATACGCTCGGCGCGCTCACCCACACTCTGATTCCACCACCCAGGGGCGCCGCGAACCCGCAGCCTACAACCGAGAAAACCGGCGTGCTGCCTGTCATCGGCGGCCAGATCAAATGGACGGCTCCGCCGGAAGGCAGGTCGGAGGTGATCTTAGTCCGCCACGTGTTTCGCAGCTCGCCCACGCGTTACATCAATCGCACCGACGGCACTTACTCGAAAGACAGCCTGTACTCACTGATCGACTATCTCAATCCGGACGCCACCCGTGCGTTCCTGAAGACCACGCATGAGGTCTACAAACAACTCTTCGGCCAGGAATTCGGCAAGACCGTGCTCGGTTTTTTCGGCGACGAACCCGACTACACCGGCTTCATGCCCTGGACGCCGAAGTTACTCGACACCTTCCGCGAACAAAAAGGCTACGACCTGCAACCTTACCTGTCGCTCTTCTTCGAGCCCAAGTTGAGCGAGGAAGCCACGCGCGTGAAGGCCGACTACTGGGACGTCTGGAGTGGCATCTTCCGTGAGAGCTTCTTTGGCGTGCAGGCCGATTGGTGCGCCGCGAACAACCTGGAATACCTGGTCCACCTGAATCACGAAGAGTTGATGCTGAACCTCTCGCGCGGCGAGGATCTCATCCGCAACGAGGGCGATTTTTTCCGCGACATGCGCCACGTGCAGATTCCCGGCATCGATAATCTGAACCAGCTCATTCCCGGCGCGGTAATTCGCGAAGACACCATCTATGACGTCAACGACAACTTCCCCAAGCTGGCATCGTCCGCCGCGCACCTATTCGGGCGGCCGCGCGTGTGGGCGGAGGAGGGCGGCGGCGCCGGCGTGGACGGCAAGTTCCAGTTGGACTACCAGTTCGTGCGCGGCGTCAACGCGCCGCAGATCCGCATCCCCGTCATCCGGCCCGCCGGCGCTTCCGGCGAAACGCCGCCGCAAGCCGCCATGCTCGCCTGGTACGCCAACCGCGCGTCGTATTTAATGGCGATCGGCCGGGCCGCCGCGCAGGTGGCCCTCTACCACCCGGCCAACAGCATGTGGCTGGGCGACGAAACGGCCGACCGCAGCACCACCAAGCTGGGCAAACAACTGCTGGAGCACCAGATCGATTTCGATTACTTCGACGAGCAGTCGCTCAGCGACGTCGCCACGCTGGAGAACGGCGCCTTCCGCAACCTCAGCGGGCAACTCTACCGCGCGGTGATCGTTCCGTCTTCCACCGTAATCTCGCGCGCCGCGCTCACTCGCCTGCGCGCCATGGCCGCCGCCGGCGGCAGGGTGATCTTCGACGGCGTCGCGCCCACCATTGTGGTCGACCGGACTTTCCGCGACGCGAGCGAGAAGCCCGACCTCAGCTTCGCCACGCTGATCGAACCCGCCGGCGATCTTACCGCGCGCGTCATCGCGGCGCTGCCGAAGGCGGATGTCGCGCTCGATAGCTCGTGCACCGCGCTCAAGTACAGTCACCGCACCTGGCGCGACGCCGACCTGTACTTCTTCTTCAACGAAAGCAATCAACCGCAAATGAGCTGGCCAGAGGTCTCCGGCCACGGCCAGGCGCAGGTGTGGGACGCATCGACCGGCGAGATCCATCTTATGACGGGCGCGACCGCCGGTCGGGATTCCGTCCGCCTGCCGCTGGTGCTGGCGCCTTACGAAGCGAAGATCGTGGTGATCGGCCCAGTCCCGCAGACGGTTGCCGGGCCCGAACCTTCATTCGCCAACGGAGACACCATCGCGGAGTTTCCAATCGAGACGCCAGTTACTCAGTTTCAGAAACAAGTTACTCTCGCCGCCAAGCCAGCCGGCAAACGATTCTATGTCGAATGCGACGACGTGCATGACTACGCGCGCCTGCGCGTCAACGGCAAGGATCTCTCTGCGCGCGCCTGGCAGCCGTATCGCTGGGATGTTACTGACGCGCTGATTGCCGGCGCCAACCAGATCGAAATCGAAGTCCAAACGCTGCCACCCGGCCGCAGCTTTCCCTTCGGCGGAGCGGTGCCCGCCGGCGCCCGCGGCCCCGCGCCGCCACCACCAACGCCGGGAGTGATCGGCTCGGTTCGCCTGGTGGCTCGCGGGCAATGAGGTAATAACATGACCAAACGATGCCTTTTGTGCGCCTTCCTCGCTTTGCTATTTCTGGCCCCGCAATTCGCTCTGGAACGGCCCGATGTTACTTTCAAGATCTTTCAGTTTCCGCCCGATAAGATCCCGCACATCGACGGCAATACCGACGATTGGGATATTGTGCCCGACAGTTATGCGATCGGCATGGACCAACTGATGGACACTGAGGAAGGCCACGGGATGAATCACGATCCTAAGAACCTGGATGTCAAGGTCAAGGTGGGTTGGGTCAAGGGTCTCAACCGCCTGTACTTCCTCTATGAGGCCTATGACAATTACTGGGACTTCGCGCGCACCGATCTGCACAACGATATCTTCGAGGTGGTGGTGGATGGCGATCTCTCCGGCGGTCCCTTGATCGATATCTACCACCGCGATGTCTGGACCCCCGAAGCCGTCGGCCAGGCGCGCTCGGTGATCGACCCGCGCATCGGCGAGCGCGAGGCGCACTGGAGTTTTCACGGCGTCCACGCACAGAATTACCACATCTTCACGCCGCCCGGCGACAAAGACTGGGCCATGGCTTGGGGCTGCGCGCAATATATCAAGCGGCTGCCGTACGCCAACGCCGCTTACAAATACGACTTCAAACCGGGCGAGAGCGGCAAGCTGGTCCTGGAATTCTGGATCACGCCGTTCGACTATGCTCCCTGCGACCAGCAGCGCGCGGTGGAATCGGTGCTCACCGAGAACAAGCTGATCGGCCTCTCCTGGGCGGTGATCGATTACGATGACGTCAATGCGCGCAATCGAGTGGGCTTCTGGAATCTCTCCCACAAACAAACCATGTTCGGTAACGCGAGCGACCTGGTGGGCTTCCGGCTGATGCCGCTCGAGCCGCGGTTCCGCAAAGCCATCCAGGCGAAATGGTCGTACAAGGTTGCAGACATGGATCGCCGCCTGGTGGCGTTCAAGGATGAATCCGACGGCGCCATCACATCCTGGAAATGGGACTTCGGAGACGGCTCCACGTCCACCGAGCAGAATCCCATCCACCAGTACAAGGCCGGGCGGGAGTACACCACCATCCTCGAAGTGGAGGGTCCCGCCGGCAAATCGCGCCACGCCGACGTGTGGGGCGTCGCGGTAAAGTAAGCCGCCGAACCGGGCGCCTCACCGCACTCGACCGCCCGCATTCGGCGCGTGACGCCCTAGCGGTAGCGAAAGCGCCTGCCCCACTTGCTTTCGCACCTTCGCCGCTTCCAATGGTTAGCCATGCGATCTTAACCATCGGACGCCTTGTTTTGGCGCCCTCAGTGCTGCGTATAATGAGGCAGACATCGAGCCATGGGTGCGTCGTCCTTCCGAGTGGAGGGCTGGAGTATCCGGCAGATGGCCAAGTAATCCCGGGGCTGGTGTTGCCTCAGGAACCCTGCAACATGGACCAGGTCGGTACCATGAAAGGGCAGGAAGCAAACTGGGGAGGACCCCTCGATGCGAAGAGAGCTTTTGGCAATTGTAGGTGTTGGACTGTTCGCGTTCTCGATACCGGCTTGGGCACAGGCCAGCGCCTGTGATGTGGTTACCACCGGCGCGACACCCACCCAGAGTGACGTGAACGCGGCGATCAACATGTCCATTGGCGCGACGCCCTGTACCCTCAATATCATGGGCGCGAATGTCTGCAATGTGGTCGTCGTCCAGCGAATTGTTAACGCTGTTATGGGCCAGGGATGCGTCGTCGGCACTCACAGCGTGGTGTTGACGTGGGGCGCCAGCACGGCGGGCACCTACCCCATCGCCGGCTACAACGTCTTTCGCGCGCCCTCATCCGCTCCCACCGCGTATGTGCAAATCAACACGGCCCTGGTGACGACCACTCTCACCTACACCGATGCGGCGGTCTCGAACAGCGCTGAGTATTACTATGCGGTCACCGCGGTAGACACTCAGGGCACCCCGAGCGGGTATTGCACTCCTGCGACGGCCACCATACCGCCCTCTTAGCGTGTCGCGCCACGGAAGCGCCTTGCCCGGTATAGAATAGTCTGCACTATGCCGGTTTCGACGTGGCGTTCATTCTCTTGGGCGGTTCTGCTCTTTGCGCCGTTGCTCCTGTGCGGCCAGAGCCTGCAGGTCTCATCCGCAAAAGCGTCTCGCGGCGGGCGGGTGACACTCCAGGTCGTTCTCACTTCGCCGGCTGGGTGGGAACCGCTTGGCTTGCAATGGGAGACCACTTTTCCGGTGGATCGATTGGTCCCCTTGGGGCTTGGCGTCTCGCTCGGCGCGGTGACACGCGCGGCGGGCAAGAGTGTGCAGTGTGCCGCCAAGCCACAAGCTGGCGAGAGCGCCGGAAGCAAGTGTATCCTGATCGGAGGTCGGCAGCCGATTCACAACGGGGTGATTGCCCGGCTGCAGTTCAGAGTTCCGCCGAAAGCCCCGGAAGGTTCTGCGCGTGTCCTGGTGGATCAGTGCTCGGCGGTTTTCAAGGATTTGAAACAGACGCCGCTCCCTGCGGTGGAGGCGGTTGTGCAGATCCGTTCCCAATAGCCCGAGCGGCCTACTGAACGGCCATCGTCACACCTGCCTGGCTGCTTGGGCCAATCACAATCGTCATCGGCAATGCCGTGCCGGGGGCAATTCCAAGGGGCACGATCGCATTGACTTGCAGCAGTCCAGCCACCGCGTCGCCCGCCGAGCCAGCGTACAACACCTGGGCGCTCTGCCCGCCAATCGACACCGTCACTGTCTGCAGGGGCTGGCGCAAATCCGCCGCCGTAACGATGATCCCGTCCATCCCCGGGGGCCCGGTCTGTCCTTCGCCCGTGCCGTAAATCGAAACAAAGTCTCCCCGCGCAGCCGGATTATCCGGGCCGTTGATGGTGCCGTCCTGGTTCACGATCGCTCCCTGGCCGGCGCCCGACTGGTCCAACGTGAAGATTCCTGGAGCGGTTGGCGCCACGGCCATCGTGAACGGCGCCGACCGGACACCCTGGTACTCCACCTGAATGGATGTCTGCGCTTGGCCACTTACCTCATAGGGGACGATGGCGGACAATTGGTTCGCCGTCGTGTACAGAAGCGGCGCGGGGACATCGTCAAAGAGAACCGTGGTTGCGCTAAGTGAGGTGGCCACCAGTCCGGCGGCGGTAAGTTGCACGCCCCGCAGCGCGGAATCCGCCAGCGAGTTCCCGCCGATAACGACGATTTCACCGGGCGCGACAGGGCCGGCTGCGTAACTCGCCGCGTTGGCGACAGCCGTGATCGCCGGAGCGGACACGCCCGTTCCCGGTACCACTACGCCGCCGCCGCCGGTGGACAACGGCACGGGGTCTCCCCTGGGATCGGACGCGATTGCGTTCGTCAATCCGAGCGGATACATTCCCGGCGGGGCCTCACCGGCAATTGCGACCGAGAGCGTCGCCAGCACGCCGTCCATCAGCGCATTCTGATTCAAGCCCACGATCAGAATCCGTTGCACACCCGACTGCGGACTCGACACCCAGACGCTCTTCCCCGCGGCGGCGAGTGTGCTCCCGGGAGAGACCGAGAACGCGAGCGCCTGGCTCTGGTATGAAATGTCGAACTGAACTGCGCTCAACGCCTCGCCGCCGGAAGCGAGCGCGACCTCGACCAGAGCGTTACCCTGTGGGTCGGCTACCACTTCGTTGAGCGAGATGCCCGGCGTAGCCGCAGAGCACGTCGCGGCGGCGAACCACAGCATGCCGGGCAAAACGAGATTGAAGGCGCGATGGCGCAAGTTGTCTCAATTGTACAAAACCGGCGTCTGCCCGTTGGTACCACGCGATTACGGGGCTTCGACTGCAATCGTGACCGTGTTGCCGGTGAAGGTTTTCCCGCTGGAGTCGGGCACCTGCACGACAACCGGGACGGCGTCGCCTGGAACAACGCTGGCCGGCACCGTCACTTCGATCCGATAGACGCCCGCCATCGACGGACTTGCCTGGACCAGGTCTGCCGCCACCGAGGCGCCGCCAATCGAAACGCGCACGAGCGAAGCGCTGGTTTCGAGTCCTATTCCGGTGGCGAGAATCGAGATTGCGTCACCCGGTTCCGCGGGCTGGCCGTTACTGAGATAACTGCGCGGGGCGACCAACACAGAGGTGCCGGAAAACATCGCCATCCCCTGACCTTGCCCCGAACCGTCGGTGGAGAGAAGGCCGAATGTCGCGTCCTGATTGGCATGAACCACGTTGGAAACTGCGCCCCCGGACTGGACCGAAATCCTCAACTCGCCTCCCGGCGCCGTCTGCGGACAGACGAAATCGACCCGCGTCGCCGAGGCATAAACCAAGGCTGCCGGGTTGTCGTTCACCATCACCTGGCTGCCGGCAAGCAGCGTTGAACTTCCAGTAGGATCTGCAGTGGCCTCGGTGCGCGCGGAGAGCCAGCGTCCTAACAGGCTTGCCACCGAGCCGGGGCTGCACCTCAGCGAGGTTGGCTGAAACCCAACTCTCACCTTGGAAGGAACGGTTTGCGACTGCTGGCTCCCGGCGTTCCGAAGGTCGGTAATCACCGGAAGGCCCGGACCGGCTTCGATCACCACACTGCCGCTTGCAGATACCCCGTTGGTATCGATCGCGGCGAACGTGACCGCGCGTCTCTCCAACTGAGATGACTCGTTAGTCGAATAGATGCGGCGCGCAGGCTCTTGCGGCGTCCATAGGAAACCACCGCTGGAGTCGTCAAACGAAGCGCCGGGCGGCAGGTTGGCCGCCGACAAAGTGAGCGGCAAACCGCCGGGATCCACGGCTGAAACGACAAAGGTCAACGGTTTTCCAAACACAGCCAACTGCGTTCCCGGCAGGTTCAGGACCGGTGCGCCCGCCGGCGTCACGGCCACTGAAGTCGTGACAACCGTCTGTCCGAACTGCACCGATACGGTGGACGACTGATGCCCCGCTGCGGGTGTCGTAAAGACCTCGAAACCGAGAGAAGTCTGCCCGACGCGCGTCGTGAACGCATTGGGAAGTTCGAAGTCCGTAGTGTCGCTGCCGATAGCCAAGCTAGCCACCTGCAAGACATTTGGACTGTTCATGCCAACCGTGCATGTTAGGGAGCCGCCGGCCTGGACCGTCTGCGGTGCGCATGAGAGACTGGTGGGCCGAATGCCGGTGACTGGAATGGTGGTGGTCAGCGAGGCTCCCTGGACGGTCGCCGTGATTTCAACCTGTGCGTCCTGGTCCGAGGGTGCTACGGAAGCGGCAAACTGAACTGACAGGGCGCCGGCGGGGACTTGGACCTGCGCCGGCAACTGCACCCGCGACGTATTCGCCCGCAGAGCCGCAGCCACGCCATTTGCGGGCGCGACTTGAGCCAGCGAGACCGTGCAGTCCAGCCCACCGACATTGTTCCGATCCGGAGTGCAAGACAGGACGCTCACGGATGCGGTTGCCGCGGTCGTCGGCACCAACGTGACAAACTCTCTCTGGGAACTGCCATATAAGGAGGCCGTCACCACCGCCATCTGACTGGTCGAGATGGTTCCCGCCGTGGCCGTGAAACCCGCCGACAATGCTCCCGAGGCCACGTTTACCGTAGCCGGCACGGCCAGCGCCGCGGTGTTGCTCGAAAGCGCAACGGTAACTCCGCCGGAGGCAGCCGCTTGCGACAGCGTCACGGCGCACGCGGATGTCCCTCCCGAGATGAGGCTGGATGGAGTGCAGGACACCAGGCTGACCACGGTTGACACCAGCAAGATCGAAGTCGTTTGCGAGCCGCCGTTGTAAGACGCCGTCACCACCGCCGTCACGTTGCTTGCAATTGTGCCTGCGATTGCGGTGAAGGTGGTGGAAGCCGTTCCGGCCGCCACAGTCACCGATCCAGGCACCGACAGCGCGCCGGTGCTGCTGGAGAGGCCGACGGTGACGCCGCCGGCGGGCGCGGGCAGATTCAGGGCAGCCGTGCAGATCGACGAAGTTCCGCTGCCGAGCGACGTGGCATTGCACGAGAGTCCGGTTAGCGCCGGCAATTGGGCCGGTGGTGGCGGGAGGGTTATCGTTCCGCCGGTGCCGGTGATCGGAATCGAGCTTCCAGCAGCGGCCGCGCCAGCCATGTTAGCAAGCCCGACCGGCGTGGTGACCGCCGTGCTGGCCATCGTCACGTTGATCACCGCGACAACACCGTTCCCGATCACCGCGTCGTTCGTCCCGGACAGCGCGCACGTGTAAGAAACCGGAGTCGAAAAGCAGGTGATCGCCTTGCCCGCCGCGGTGACGCTGGCGCTGGCGACTGCGCCGATCGCGGCGACGTTGCCGGCGGCATAAGTCAGCGTCCACTGAAGTCCGGCCGGCGCTCCTCCCGCTGGAAAACTCAACGTCAGGTTCAGTGGGATGGCGCCGCCTTGGACGGCGGAGCCCGACGACAACGCCAACGAGTCCTGTCCAAACGCCACTCCGGGCACGACTGCGAGGAACAGAGCAAGCCAGAAACTGCGAGTCAAAGGGCTCGGCAGCCTCTTCTCAAGAACCTCGTTACGCAACTCGTCAACCTCCGGAAAAAGCGCCATGCGTTCCTGGCTCAAAGGTGCAATGGCGCACGCGGCTGCCTATCGGCCGGCCAACTTTAAAAGTACTTTCTACTCCTTATATCTTCAATGCTGCCTTTAGAAAATCCTCTGCCCTGCCGATGGTTCTACTTGCAATGCCGACCAAGGTTAGGATCGCGGACGCCGAGCGCTGGTTGGCCACGCACAGGGTCGACCCGTCCGAGCGCCTGATTGAATTGTTGAGAGCGCAGCACTGCAACTGGAGTGCCAGCGTTTATCAGCTTGGGATTCAAGGAGTTCTCTCCCGCAGGCGCGTCTCCTGCCGTGTTTTACACGATGGAGCATCCATGACCGAGAACTTTTTTCACTAATTGCAGACTCGTGTGTTCTCTGGGCGTCGGCTGGATTCATTACATTCGCATCAAGTCGGCTGATTGCTAATTCCGGGCGGCCGCTCGGCAAGCTGCCGTCCGAATTAACAAGTGCAAACTCTCGTCGGAGAGCCCCTTCACCCCAGGCACAGCCTTCCGAAATCACGTTGGTTAGCCGCCTGGCGGAATCACTCGGCTTGTTTCGCGAATACGAAAGAAAACATCGGCCCTGAATCTGTCCAGCGGGTTTCCAGAAAACAGTTCCGAAACACTGAAAATAACTCGAACGGGTCCTTGCCGGACTTCGAATCAACCACTTGCAACTGCCGATAAGTAACGCTAAGTGCCTGACGCGTCGCGTACACGAATACTAATCTCCGGCTAATGAGCTCCTCCTAATGCGGCTGCCTCCATTACGGAGCTCGAGTTAGCGGCAGAATCCTTGTGCTGTTATTCGTGGTATATCCCGCATCTGCGGGCACCGTGGGGGGGTATCGGTACACCTAACTGGGGGGTGAGCGCATGTTGCACGTTTGCATGAGCCGATAGCTCATACGGCAAAAATCGACATCCAGAGATTCTAGCTTTGTGGCTGGCGCGGTGTGTCACTCAAGCTGCGGCAATTACAGGCCTGGAATGAGGCGACGGCAGCGCGCTTCGCGCAGCAGTGCGCCGATGGACCTCGGAGTGCTCCTCATAGTTAAGGTGCGTGGCTAACAGAGAGCCGGTCGCACGCGTTTGCAGATCAAGAGAGAAGAAGCGGATGAGTGTTTTGAGAGCAGTCGCAACAATCGTGTTCAAACCGTGGTGACTGTCAGTGGACCTCTAGTGGGTCCGCTTACCTTGCACTTGCGCCTTCAGTAAGCCTTTGTGTATTAACTATTCACAATCTGGCTAAACAGAGCAATTTAATATATTCAGGTCTTGAGCCAAGGATATCCAAATTACCCAAATGCCGAATAGCCACTTGAAACAGCGGATCGCCGTTCTTCTGTTCTGCTTCCTTCCCGGCAGCATAGCCTTCAGTCAAACATCTTCTCTGAGTCTCTCGTCCGGCTCCACCGTCGAGGGCGGCTCTGTGTCGCTCAACCTTTCGTTGAATTCGAGCGCCGGCGCCCCTGCCGGTTCGCAATGGACATTGGCGTTCGTCCCCTCCGACGTCAGTTCCGTGGTGGTCGCCCCCGGGGCGGCGCTCGGCAGCGCGGGCAAGACTCTCACTTGCAACTCCGCCAGCGGGTCGGTGACGTGCATGGCGATCGGCGCGACCGACTCGACGATCGGTAGCGGCGTGGTGGCGACGGCTACGGTTACTCTCTCCCCTGCGACCAGTGGTTCGACGGTGCCAATCACGGTCAGCAGCCCCGCGGCAGCGTTCGCGAATGGATCCGCCGAAACGGAATCGGCGACTTCGGGCGCAATTACGGTGACCAATTGGGAGCCTGCGTTGTCTTCGCTGCAGTGCTCGCCCACCAGCTTGACTTCCGGCGCCAAATCCACCTGTACGGTCACACTGGCTCAAGCGGCTCCGAGCGGAGGCGCTTCGGTATCCTTGTCCAGCAACAGCGCCGCGCTTCCCGTGGCAGCCGCGGTCACTGTACCGGCCGCTTCGACTTCCGCCACCTTCGCCGCCACCGCCGGCACCATTACAACCAATCAGACCGCAACGCTCACCGCTACTCTCAACGGTATTGCCAAGACGGCCAGCATCACTTTGACGGCGCCGGTGCAGGTCTCTTCGCTCAGTTGCAGCCCCGCCAGCCTGGGGCAGAATTCCTCCAGCACCTGCACCATCACTCTGACGCAGGTTGCGCCGGCGGGAGGCGCCAGCGTGGTTTTGTCGAGCAATGCGGCGGCACTGGCGGTGCCGGCAGCGGCGACGGTGGCGGCCGGATCTGCCACAACCACTTTCGGCGCCACCAGCGGCACCATTGCCAGCAATCAGACGGCGACGGTGACAGCCACCTACAACAGCACTTCGGCGACGGCAGGCATTACGCTCACCGCGCCGGTGCAGGTCTCTTCGCTCAGTTGCAGCCCCGCCAGCCTGGGGCAGAATTCCACTAGCACCTGCACCATCACGCTGACGCAGGTCGCGCCGGCGGGAGGCGCCAGCGTAGCTTTGTCCAGCAGTCCGGCGGCACTCACGGTGCCGGCGACGGCGACGGTGGCGGCCGGATCTACCACGGCCACTTTCGGCGCCACCAGCGGCACCATTGCGAGCAATCAGACGGCGACCGTGACGGCCACTTACAACAGCACCTCGGCGACGGCCAGCATTACTTTGACGGCGCCCGTGTTGGTCTCTTCGCTCAGTTGCAGCCCCGCCAGCCTGGGGCAGAATTCCTCCAGCACCTGCACCATCACGCTGACGCAGGTCGCGCCGGTGGGAGGCGCCAGCGTGGCTTTGTCCAGCAGTGCGGCGGCACTCACGGTACCGGCCTCGGCGACGGTGGCAGCCGGATCTGCCACAACCACTTTCGGCGCCACCAGCGGCACCATTGCGAGCAATCAGACGGCGACCGTGACGGCCACTTACAACAGCACGTCGGCCACGGCCGGCATCACGCTCACTGCGCCGGTGCAGGTCTCTTCGCTCAGTTGCAGCCCCGCCAGCCTGGGGCAGAATTCCACTAGCACCTGCACCATCACTCTGACGCAGGTTGCGCCGGCGGGAGGCGCCAGCGTGGTTTTGTCGAGCAGTGCGGCAGCACTCACGGTGCCGGCATCGGCGACGGTGGCGACCGGATCTGCCACAACCACTTTCGGCGCCACCAGCGGCACCATTGCCAGCAATCAGACGGCGACGGTGACGGCCACTTACAACAGCACGTCGGCCACGGCCAGCATTACTTTGACGGCTCCG
>JBEKKO010000106.1:0-19709 GCA_050010695.1 Bryobacteraceae bacterium | reverse complement strand
GGGCCGGGCGGCGGAACACAAACAGATTCTATGACCAACTGATGAAAGTGGAACGCCGGTGGGACCTCGTCATGATTGATGAGTCGCATTATGTTTCCACTGATTCCAACCGGGCGGACCTGGCGAAGGCAATCCAAGAACGCTGCGATAGCCTCCTGCTGCTGACGGCCACACCGCACTCCGGCAATCCAGAGCACTTCTTTAACCTCCTGAACCTGATCGACCCGTTCATGTTCTCCGATCCGGAGGATCTGGATCGATCGGACGCCCGGCAGCGGGTCGAAAAGGTCATGATCCGAAGGGGCAAGGAGACGATATTCGAGAAGGATGGCGCCGGGCACCTGGTCAAGAAGTTCAAAGAGCGTGATGTTCACCCAGTTCAGATTCCATTCACGCCAGAAGAGGACGAGCTCTACAGAGCCGTTTCGGGCTACACCGGCGACGGATGGGCGGAACTCACCCGGAAGCGAAAGATCTCCGCGGCCGATCTGAACATTGGAAAGTTCTTGCTCGCTCTCGTTCAGAAGCGCATGGTGTCCAGCCTGGCGGCACTGAGGGAAACACTGAAAAACCGTATTGACAGCATCGTGGTGACCCGCGCGATCTCCCGTGTGAGCGGCGATCGGCCGGCACCCGCGCGGCAGGAGCTCCAACGCCTGTTGAAAGACTATCAACGGGGCGAGTTCATGGAAGACGAAGATCGCGAACTGATCGAGCGGTACATCGAAGCACGCCAGATTCAGGGGATGTATGCCGAGCGCACGAACGAGGTCAAAACGCTTCGGAATTTGCTTGCGCTCACGGAGGACCTCATCCAACGTGGCCAGGACAGCAAGCTAAGCCACCTTAAGGAGTTTCTGAAGAAGCTGCTCACAAAGGACTCATCCGAGAAAGTAATCGTCTTTACCGAGTATCGCGACACGCTGGACTACCTCAGGGAGAATCTGCAGAAGGAGTGGTACCTGTCTCCGCAGAGCATCGTCGTCATTCACGGCGGCATGCCTTTGGGGGAGGATGAAAACGAGGAACGCTCAAAGCTCTTCGCAGAGCGCCGTTTCAACGAGCCGGATACGCGCCTGCTCCTTGCAACCGATGCCGCATCGGAAGGTATCAACCTCCAGCGGTACTGCCACACGCTCATTAACTACGAGCTGCCCTGGAACCCGAATCGCCTCGAACAGCGAATTGGCCGCATCCATCGGTATGGCCAGCGTTACGACTCCCAGGTATACAACTTCATGATCGAAGGCTCGAAGGAAGCCCAGATCTTTACGGTCCTGCAGAACAAGATTGAAACGATCCGCCGCCAACTCGGCAATATGGCGGAAGTGCTTGGAATCTTGGACCGGATCTCGCTCGACGATCTCATTCTGCGCGTGCTGAAGAAATCGGTGGACTCCAGCGCGGTGGAGGTCATGGCTGAGCAGGAACTCCGCAAGATGGACGAAATGGCGCAGGCCATCCAGAAGACGCAGTTCCTGTCCGGTTGCCGCCAGTTCAGTTGGAACGACATCGCCCAGGCTGAGGTGTCCGTCAGAGAAGCACAGGAGGCCATCCCGACCCACAAGGACGTTCGCGCGTTTGTCGAAGCATCCCTTCGCGTGTACGGCGAACCAGGTTCGGGCGATCGGGATGGGCGCAAGCTACAGTCTACAAAGGACAAGAGCGTTTTTCGTCTGATAGTGCCGGCCGTTCTGCAGGACGATAAGCTCCCCAAGATGTACTCGCGTGCCACGTTCGAACGGTCCGTCGCCACCGCGGATTGGGCAAGGGCCGAAGAGCCGGAGTTCTTGGCGTTTGGCCACCCGCTCCTGGAGCGGATGGTTCACTTTTGCCGCGTCACGAAGGCGGCGGAGCTTGGGGGACATCTGGCTTGTCTTGTAGCCGATTACTCCGGTGCCCCCGGTGTGATTTTCAACTTCGTGCTGAAGTTTGAGGATCTGGAGGGGCGCGTCATTCGGGAGGAGCTGGAGCCGGTTTTCGTTGATGAGAGCGGCGACGTGAAACCGGAGCTAGGAAGGAAACTCTTCCTGGCTGTGCCGGTCCCCCGTGCCGAACCCAACCGTGATTTCCTGGCGCGCCTCGGCGAGAAGATTGAGGGTCTGCGGGGCACCGCAGAGGCGCATATCCGGCATCACTACCTCGACTATTACAAACGGGTCGAGCAGCAACGGTTGGACGAAATCGCCGTCTTGCTACAGGACCTCGAGCGGTTCGATCAGGGGGCAGTGGAGCAGTTTCGGGAAAAGCAACGCCAGCTCCAGCTGGAGCAGGAGCTTCTGTTTGACGATCCGAACATCAAAGGCCTTCGGACTCGTCTTGAGAATCAGATCAAGAGCCACCAGCACAATATGAGTTTGCGACGCCAGGAGTTGGATCGCATGCGTCTGGGCGCCTTCCCGGCCCCGGCTCTCTTGAACCTAGTGGTTGTCACACCCGGCTGACCAAAGGACAATCGATGAGCACGTCGGCAGAGAAGCTCAAGAAGCGTCGTCGCGAAGAACAGGAGATAAGGGGTTACGCAAACTCCAGCCGCTGGTACACAGGGCTCAGTAACGCGATCTCGTTCCTGGAGAGGGCTGAGACAGGGACCGATCCCCTGAATCGGTTCAGTGACGCCTGGTCGGTCGCGTACAACCTGTTCATGATGCATGGTGAACCGGGCGACGAAGAGTACCGGCGATTCAACTCTTGGGTTTCAACCTTAAAGGACTACGCTGGCGTGCGGCACTACTTCGTCAATGCCGGCGACCCTTTGATCCTTGCGTTCCGGCAGGCCGTTGAGCGCGTGAAGAAGATTCTTCTCAAACCCGATGGGCTCCAATCGCTGGAGTCGTGGGCGGCGAAGGGAGTCAGCCCGGAAAAAGCGTGCCGCTATTTTTTCTTGGTGATCCGCGACATGCGGAACACGGCCTTCCACCCGAAGTTCAACCCCAACACGGCGGCGGTTAAAAAGGCTCTCGCCGCCGCGGCCGACTGTCTGATTCCGATTGTCGGGGCAGCCGTGGAAGCGACGATTGAGCAGCCTGTCCCCCACACGACAGGTAAAGCGACTGCATATCGGTTCTTCCTATACCCGTTCCTGAAGAACTCAGATGGATTCTTCTCCGACTATTATTTGGAACGGCTGTTTCCAGATGAGGAATTGGGCGCTTTCCCAGAGGACCAAGCCAAGGAGCTGCTCAAAGGGATCGCCAAGGCCCTGGACACGAAAGAACCTGGCCTGCGCACCTCAGGCGCGGAGACAACGATCGCCGAGTGGCTCAAACCAGTGCTGTTCGAGGCGCTGGGGGCGAAGCCCGCTCCTGGTTTTCGCCTCATCGCTGAGGAAGCCGTTTTCCAGCCGACGTTCGTCCTGCCCAGACCGGGGGCCTCCCTCAAGGATGAGCACGGCGACCTGCGCGGCAAAGCTGCGAGTAAGTCCATATCCTGCCTGATCTGGACCCTACCGTGGAGGGCCTCACTGGATTCGGTCGCTACGGAACCCCCGTTCACGGCTTTGCCCGTCACCGAGGTCGTTCATCGCGCCCTCGCTGCAAGCGACGTGCCATGGGCCATCATCACTAATGGTCGGCAGCTACGGCTGCTGAGTCGCGCCGGTTCACACAAACCTCGATGTTTCCTTGAGGCCGATCTGGTCGCAGTAGTCGATCGGAAAGCTGACCAGCAAGCGCTGCGGGCCTTCCGATTCGTGCTCGGCCTCTTCTCGGCCCGGTGCTTCACGGAAGTCGATCATGCCGGCCAATCGCTACTAGATCGAGTCGCGGAAGGCAGCGACCGCCATGGTAAGGAGATTGGCGATGAACTGAAGGAAAACGTCTTTTCCGCCCTGCAGGAACTGGGCGAGGGCTTCCTCGCTTACATGCGGGCAAACCCCAAAGCTACGGAGGAGTGGAGGGACCGAAAAGCACTCAACCTATCGCGCGAGAAGTTTCTCACGTCAGCGGTGCTGCTGGAGGACATTTACCACGAATCTCTCAGCCTGATGTACCGCCTGCTTTTTCTGTTCTATGCAGAGAGCCGTGAATTGCTGCCGCTCGATAACGAGCTGTACCAGACGTACAGCCTCGAATCGATCCGCGACGACGTCCATTCCGTCCAAGACGATCCCGATCCGCGGCGATTCTTCGCTAAAGGCAATACCTATCTGTGGGCTCGATTGAGAGAGCTATTCGGATTCCTCGACAAAGGATGGGCCAGTGTAATCCCCCCCTACAATGGCGGATTGTTTGACCCCGAACGGCACAGCTTTCTGGAACACTTCGCCGTCGGCGATTACTTTCTCGCGCGGGCCATCGATCTGCTGAGCCGGACAAAGGCGCGAATTGGTCAGAGCCGTGGCGAAGGCCGGAAGAAGGTGACTTATCGCGACCTCGACGTACGCCACCTCGGCAGTATCTACGAGGGGATACTTGAGTACAAGGCTTACATCGCCGATCAAGATTACGTGATCCTTCGACAAGGAACGGGGGCGGGTGCAACCGAGGAATATAAAGCAGTTGTTGACCTCGATCGCACAGAGAAAGCCCAAATGGCTGCGTGGAGGGAAGCGGTCGAAGAGAATCCCGTCAACCCGAGGCTTCCGCGAGGCTGCAGGATCTCCGGAAGCGTGGACAAAGGGCAGTACTACTTGGTCTTTGGCGGGCGCGAGTCCAAGCGGAAGTCATCAGGCTCTTACTACACACCCGACTACATCGTCCAGCACATCGTCGAGAACGCCCTCGGACCACTGGTGCGTGGAGAATGCCGATCGAAACCAGGGCCGATCAGCGCTGAGTTGAAGGCAATTGGGTGGAAAGATCAGCCAAAGAAGACCGGGCCGCTCAATTCGGAAGAACTTCTCGCGCTGAAGATCCTCGATTCCGCGATGGGTTCCGGTCACTTTCTCGTGGCCGCGACAGAGTACTTGGCGCGCGCATACCGGGATGCGCAGATCGCAGCAGGCACCATTCCCGACGAGGCTCAAGCCGACCAGGAATTCATTCGCTACAAGAGAATCGTCGCAGAACGGTGCATATATGGCGTAGACGTAAATGAGATGGCAGTCGATCTCGCCAAGCTCTCGATGTGGCTCTTCACGATGGATCCGGGACGGCCGTTGTCCTTCCTGGATCACCATCTGAAGTACGGCAACTCTCTTGTTGGGGCTTGGTTGGACGATCTGGGCAATCTCCCATCCTTTGATCGGTTCGGCCGGCCCCGAATTGTGCCGTCCCATGGACAGGGAAATCTCTATGTAGAGCAGTTCAGGACGGCCCTGCCGCTAATCTTGTCGGACCTCTTCGGCATCCTCAGTAAGGAGACGTTGACGACGCGCGACATTCTGGACAAGAAGAGTCACGAGAGCAATATCAACTTCACGAAGGCACCTTTCCAGAATGTCGCAGACTTGTGGACTGGTGCCTTCTATGGGGAGTCCGCAAAGGACTACTTTGCTCTGTTGGCGAATGTGGAGACGGCAAGATCCAGAACCAGCCCCGAGCGTGTGCGACAGTATTTCCATTGGGAGCTTGCATATCCCGAGGTGTACTTTGCACGCCAGGGACACTCGCTGGACGACCCAGGGTTCAGTGCAATTATCGGAAATCCTCCCTATGTGCGCGTCGAGCTTCTGGACAATCAAGATAAAGACTTTCTTAAGTGCCGGTATTCGACCCTCGTCGACCGTTGCGACATCTACTCCGGGTTCGTCGAACAAGGCCTACGGCTACTTTCGTCTGCAGGCCGATTATCGATGATCGTTAGTGGGCAGTTCATGACAGCCGATTATGGCGTGGCTCTCAAGGACCTCCTGTGGTCAAGCAGAACACTTCACAGTATCCTCGACCTGGAACCACTTCAAGTCTTCGAAGGATCAACGACATATCCAATCATTGTGACCTGCTCGAAAGCTCCCAACACCACCCTCTCCGCCGGCTCAGCCTTGATGTTCTGTTCAAGTACTCCAGAAGCAGCGGAGAATGAAATGGTATTCGCCAAGGTAACCCATGCGATCAGATCAATCGCCCTGGCCGATCTTCACACGTCACCGTGGATTTGGGTGAAGTCACTCGGCTTCTCCATTCACCCGGATATGAGCGAAATTTCTCCAACAAAGGTCGGCGATATATGCAATATCAGCTCCAGTTTGAAGACTGGAAAGGATGGCATACTGACAGCAAAGGTTGTCGGGCAAACAAAGTCGGGATGGATTGTCGACTGGATCGAGCAGCGCATGGAAGTTAGCAAGGCGTTGTGGCGGCCAATTCTCCGTGCTGAACAGGTTCAGAACTGGGTTGTAGCCAGACCTGAAGAGGTGGTGTTTTTTCCCTACAGGGTGAAGCGTGATCGGTTCGAATTGATTGATGAATCTGAATTTAAGGCCACGTGTCGCACAACGTATGACGCCCTCGCTGTATACCGGGAAGAGTTGATGGACAGACGAGATTCTCGAAAGACGTGGGAGGAGCTTGGGCGGCCCTGGTACGCTCTTCACAGGATAGGTAAGCCAGCTGACTACGAAGGCATCGTCTTGGTGTCAACCGGGGAGTTTGATATCAACCGATTCGCATCGTGCTCTTTGGGATATGTTTGGCCGTGCGCGCGAGTTATAGGCATCAGCCAGGCCACCGTCGACGTTTTCGCGCTTCAGCTATTTCTCAATTCGCCAGAAGTATGGGCATGGATGCGAGCCAAGTTTCCGCCTAAGAGGGGTGGTTATCGCGGAATGTCGGTCGGCGATCTGAGCGAAGTGCCTTGCCCGGGACGTGAGAGCCGTATATGGGACGAGCTTCGCAGGATCAGTAATGCGACCGACTTCTCTAGCGTGAACGAGCAGTCAGAAGCGAAGCTTCGTAGTCGGGTAAGCCAGGTTGTCTCGGCGTCTTGGTAATTGAGGATGATCGCAGATGCAGCCAATTGATATCGTCGAACAAGTCAAAGCCACGTACAAGAACTACATCAAGACCGCCTTTCCGATTGTCGACGCCGCTCTTCGCGGGAAAGTGTTCGAAAAGATCGACGATGCTAACCTGCTGTGGCGCGGCCCTTACCTGTCTCTACAACGGCCATACGTCAAAAGTACCGGAACCATGTCCGATCTAGCGGTATCCCTGGGATTGAGGGACAGGCTGCTGAGCGCTGGCGAGTACATGGACGAGAAGGGTGATCGTCACCCTTCCTTCGGAGAGTGGCAGCTTTTCTCGCATCAGCAAGTGGCAATCGAGCGGGTCCTAACGGGATCGAACACGGTTGTTTCCAGCGGCACGGGCTCCGGGAAAACCGAGGCGTTCTTTCTCCCCATTCTTAATTACTGCCTCCAGAATCCTGGACCTGGCATTAGGGCATTGATTCTCTACCCGATGAACGCCCTGGCCAACGATCAGTTCGAGCGTTTTGCGAAATACCTGGCCGGCACGGGCGTCACGTTCGCACGCTACACCGGTGACACTCCAGAAGACGAGCAGGATGCAGAGCGAAACGGCAAAGAACTTCGGCCGGAAACACTTTGCGATGAGGCGATCTGGTACCGGAAGGAGATCCGGAAACGGGACCAGCTTCCCAACATCCTGATGACGAACTATTCGATGTTGGAATACCTGCTGTTGCGGAGGCTTGACCGGGTGCTATTCGATGATTGTTTGCGCTTTCTGGTTCTTGATGAGATCCACACCTATCAGGGTGCGCGCGGGATTGAGGTCGCCTGCCTGATTCGGCGGCTGAAAGAGCATGTCGGGAAACTGGACGGCAAGCTGGTGTGCGTTGGGACCAGCGCCACGGTAAAAGGCGATTCGGCGGAGGCTGTCGCCAGCTTTGCCAGCGAACTGTTCGGTGAGCGATTTGGGCCGGATTCGGTTTGCACAGAAAAGTACCAGACCTTGCCGCCTCAGAAAGCGGCGTACTTGCCGGCGTGCCCGACGATAGAAGCGGCTCACCTGATGCGCCTTCGGGACCTGTCCAATTTGGACGTGGTCTACGATTTCTGTTTGGACCACGTCGCCCCTGCTGAACTCGTGCTCGCCGCCATGGACGCGGTGGCGAAAGACGATCCGCAGGCGGCCGCGGAATTCCTGGGCAAGGTGCTGTCGGAAAACGTTCTGTTCCGAACGATTGAAGATTTCCTCGTCGCACCGCGCTCCCTAGAAGAGGTAACCGAACACCTCATGCAAACCGTACGTGCTGGCGCCGATGAGACATACCTTCATCGCGAGGTCGAGGCCTATCTTCTGTTGGGAGCCAAGGCGAAGCTTGCGGGCCAGCCGCTCATTCGTCCAAAGGTCCACATCTTTTGGCGGGGGCTTCAGGGTTTCTGTCGCTGCACCAACCCGAAGTGCGGCCATCTCTACACGGAGTTCATGGACGTCTGCCAGGTTTGCAAGGCCAGGTGCTTGCCAGTCGAGGTTTGTCGTAGCTGCGGCCAGGATTTCTATCGAGGCTATCCGGAAGATCCCCAGATCCCCCTGGACTCCTTCGTCCAGAAGAAAAGGACCAAGAAGAAGAAACTCGCGCAGCTTCCCACGGCCTTCCGGTTGATCGATGAGGACCAGGGTAACCAGGAACCCGTTCACTTGACGTTTGAGCTGCATGACAACTCCGACACCGCCGAGGACGAATCAGACCCCGACGAGATGCACGCGCAGGAGGTGGCCGCCCGGTACTGTCCGGCCTGTGCGGAGATTGTGATGGCCGGCGTTCACCAGTGCGACTGCGGTGAAGGTGAAGGGGCCAGAGCTGACGCGCGGGAGGTGACGACGCCACGAGTCTACATTGGAAGCGTCCACAAGTGCCCGGCCTGCGAAGCCATCTATGGCGGCGGACTGGAGGTCGTTACGCCCCTGAGGTCGTCCACGATGGTCAGCATCAGCATCCTCGTGGAGGGGATTTTCCAGCATCTAACGAAGGACCAGCGCCGCCTCCTGATCTTCAGCGACAACCGCCAGGACACCGCGTTCCAGGCAGCCTACCTCAACCTCAAACACGCGCAGTTCGTAGGCAGACAGCTCATTTATCAAGTTCTCCAGGAAGAGAGACTGAAGAACGCGGGCCCGGTCAGCTTGGAGCGGTTGCAAACGCTGATCTATGAGCGGCGGGACCAGTACTCCGTCTACTGCCCCAAGCCGACGCGACAGGCCGACGGCCGCTTGTTCTATCAGATCCGCCGCCCTGAGAATCCGGACGATGTGGCTTATGAGTACGCTGACATTCAGTTGTCGCTGCTCGCGGAAATCGCAAAGCCCGGCTCTCGGCGCATCAGTCTAGAAGGACTCGGGCTACTGGCCGTTGAGTACTTCCGGACGGAGGAGACCTTGCGGGAAGTAGCGAGCCGGGCGAGATCTCTTCAGGCGAAGCACCGAATTCCTGCCGAAGATCTGTACAACCTGCTGGCTGCAATCCTGGACGAGATGCGATGGAAGCGGGCGTTTTCTCACCCGCTGCTCCTAAAGCCGCTGGAAGAATCGGTTAAAATCTTCGGGCGCGCGATGCTGCCCTGCGGCTTCACATTGCAGAAATTGAACCGCGAAGGCATGCCGTACCGGACCTACGGGTTCTTCTCTCCATCCGGTGGTGAGACTTCACTCTTGAACTTCGTCGGCAAGGTGGTGGGGAAGGGCCAAGCCGGCCAGGTGCTAACGGATCTAGTGGAGTTCCTGGTGACCGAAGGGTTCCTGGTGCCGCGCGACATCGGGAACGAGAGATCTTCGCAACAGGTCCAAATGGTGAACCACGGGCGCGTGATGCTGAAGGTGCCCGAAACGCTCTTTCGGTGCGGCCGCTGCCGGAGCGTGACGACCCATAACGTGCGGGGAGTCTGTGCCCGTTGGCGGTGCGAAGGCCGGCTGGAACCCTACAACCCGGCTCCAGAGCAGAACTACTACATCGAGACGTACATGAATCGCGCGCCCTATCGGATGCTGTCGAACGAGCATTCGGCGCAGTTGGCAGGCTCCCGGCGAATCGAAATCGAGCGGAGCTTCAAATCGGGGAAATCGGATGTACTGGTCTGCACTCCAACAATGGAGCTGGGCGTCGATATCGGCGATTTGCCGAGCGTCTTTATGCGCAACGTTCCGCCCGGGCCGGCCAACTACGCACAACGCAGCGGGCGGGCAGGCAGAAAAGAACGAATCGCGCTGATCAATGTGTTTGCGCTCAATCGAGCTCACGATACCTACTTCTTCGATCGGCCCTCGCAGATGATCTCTGGCGAGATCGAGCCGCCCGATTTCACGATCGACAACGAGCGAATCTTACGGCGGCAGATCAATTCTCTCATTCTCGAAAAGCTCGACTTCCAGTTCCACGACAAGCTCGGCAAGTTGTTTCCGGAAGGCCAATCTGAGCTCACGCTGCCCGACCTCGAGGCAGAACTCCGGCTGCGCAGGAACGGGATTGTGGACTCGGTCCTGAAAGCGTTCCAAAAGGACCGCGAGGAGGAATCAAAGCGGCAGGGCCTCGCCTGGCTCACAGCGGCCAGCATCCGGGAAATCGTCGATCAATTCCACAAAAGCCTCTTGCAGGCCTTCCAGCCGTGGATTGTGGAGCGGGACGCGCTCTTCCAAGAGATTCTGAACATCGCCATGGA
Source organism: Bryobacteraceae bacterium (assembly GCA_050010695.1). GTDB lineage: Bacteria > Acidobacteriota > Terriglobia > Bryobacterales > Bryobacteraceae > Bog-375. The sequence goes on along the minus strand of JBEKKO010000106.1, from coordinate 9,148 downwards.
AAAGGCGAAGATCGGGAGGAGCCAACCGAAGCTGGCCGCTCAAATGACGGAGCGGGAAACCTATCTGTACAAACTGCTCGACCAGATCGACGGCTCCTACCCTCTCTCCTACCTATCCGATCAAGGCTTCCTCCCGTCGTATGCTTTCCCTTCGGACACGGCCCGATTGATCGCAAAGGATGAGGTGAAGCGGCCGATCCTGCGAGGCATGGGGGTCGCGCTCCGCGAGTACGCACCCGGCAACACCGTCTACATGGACGGAAAGAAGTATCAGGTGATCGGCCTGGACTTCTATCGGTCCTCGATACCCGATTTGAACCAGGAGTACAAGTCCTGCGGCAACTGCACCTACGTTACCTTCGACGCCGGCGCCACGCACTGTCCGCACTGCCGCGAGGAACTCCTGCCCCAGACCTCGCGAGTCTTGTTTGCTCAGTCGTTCGTGGCCGAGCAGGCCGAGGCGATCGGGCCAGATGAGGAGTATCGCCAGCGCGCATTCTACGGCGGCGAAACCTATTTGCTTCCGAGTGGAGGAGGCACTGACACCTCTGAAATCCCCGGTGTTCGGATGGAGTACCAGCGCCGCGGAGAGATCTTCGTTTCCAACACGGGCCTGAGGGAGGAGAGCGGCAAGGGCTTCTTGATCTGCCGGACGTGCGGCTATTGGCAGGCGCCAACCAACAAGAACGCCTTTGAAGAACACAAACAGCTCCATGATCGCCGGAAGTCCTGCGGCGGAAACTCTGATCGATTCCACTTGGGGTATCGATTCGCCACGGATGTCCTCATACTGTCCTTCCAGAATGTGCCAGCCCAGTCCGAAGAGTTCTTCGCCAGCATGAAAGCGGCGCTGATCGAGACCACTTCGATAGTCGGCGCCGAGGACGGTGAAATCAGCGGCTTCACGCGAAGAATGACGGTCGATGGTGAGCAACGGAGGGACCTCATTCTGTACGACAACGTCGCCGGCGGTGCCGGATACGTTCGAAAAGCCGCGGCCAACATCGAGTCCGTGCTTCGGGCCGCCCGCGAAATGCTGGACGGCTGCCAGTGCGAGAAGTCTTGTTACAAGTGCCTCCGCTCGTACGGAAACCAATTCGAGCACAAGCTCCTCGATAAGACGCTGATACAGCCGTACTTGGACGAGGTGATCGTTCTCAACAGCACCGAGGAAAAGAGTAGGCTGGCACCGTTCGGTACGGGTGCGCAGCGGTACTGTGGCACCAACGCTTCGGCCTGGCTTCAGAAGCGCTGGCGAACAGTCGGCGGATCGTTGTCGGCGATTGTTTCGGCGATCGATAACGAAAGGCCTCCACAGGCAGCAGCGTGGGGCGAGTTCCTGGCGACGTACAAGAAGGAAAACGCTGAGTGCCAAGTGGAGATCGGCCTCACCCAAATTCCGAAGTTTTCGGAGTTGAACGAACAGAACTTCCTTGCCGTCAAAGCGTTGCTGGACCTGATGGAGGCCGGCGTGCGGCTGGTCCACGTCACCTCTCAACCAAGCGCGCCTTGGAGGATGGTCTTCGGCGCAGGAAGCAAAGAGATAGTGGCTGTCGGCGCGGTCGACGTGGAGATCAGCCTGACGGCGCGATTGGATGATGAGGCGATCGTCTACCAAGCTGAAGGGGCCTGTTCCCAGCGGGTCCTCGACGACCTGCGTTCGGTCCTCGCAAAAGGGAAACCGATAACCGTAAGCGACCTGAAGGCGCCGAAACAGGACGAGTACAAAATCATCGACATCGAGGACGGTGATCCAGCGCGAAGCTACCAGAACGTGTTCGGCACCTATCTGGCCACAGCCCGATCCATCAGGATCATCGATCCGTACGTGCGGCAGGAATTCCAAGTGCGCAACGTCGAGGACCTCCTCGCTTCAGTTCGGGATCCCAAAGGGTGCCGCGTGGAGCTGGTCACGATGTATGAGAGGAATGATCGGTATGGTCTCTCGGAAGAGGTCCGTTCGAGGGAACGCCTGGACGCACTGAAGGCGCGGTTGGAGCGAAAGGGCTTTTTGTTCGCCTACCGATTTGACCCGGAGATCCACGACCGTATGATCGAAACCGAGAACTGGCAGATTGTCCTCGGGCGCGGCCTCGATTTCTACTATCCTCCGGAGCCGGGACAGGCGGCGCGCCGCGCGAGGCGCTGTCGGATCATATACATTCCAAGGACCAAGGCTTCATAAGTTCTACATTCGGGAGGCTTTATCGGTATCTTCGCTTTCCGGAAGCCCGAAGTAAACAGTTGAGCCAGTTGCCATGAGCAGCCAAATTGCCGTTCGGCAAGACGAGATCAGCGATCTGGCGACAAGAATCCGCGCCGCGATCCGCGAGGAGCTCAACGCGTCATCTCGCGGCATGCCGTTCCGAGCCTGGGATATCAATCGGGCGGGCGCGGTACTTCACATGACCCTGACTCCAGAGGGCAGGCATTCGATTCTGGACGAGACTCTCGAAGAGGGACGGATGGGCTGGGAGTCGGACACGTCGGGCTCCGCCGAAGTGATCTCTGTTCTGCCCGCTCTCTCGGTCATCAATGCCTGCCTGACCACGGGGCAACCTCCCAAAGAGGGTTCCCTGGTGTACCTTAATCCTCCTCGCTATCTTGAGGCACTACTGTCGCTGTGGGAGGACGGCACGCGCGCGTCCGAATTCGTCCAGTGGGTCTTTGATCTCGGGGGTAATCGAATCACCTGGGACAAGGAAGTTCCATGCTCTGTTTTCAACGGCCTGCGCCCGGCGCAAGAGCGGTCTTTCAGTCTGGTCAGATGGAAGACCAGCTTCCTGTGGGGTCCACCCGGAACCGGTAAAACGCACACGCTCGGGCGATTGCTGGCGTCTTACCTCACCCATCATACGGCTGGTCGAGTGTTGCTGCTGTCCTCAACGAACGTCGCGGTGGATCTCGCGATTCTTGCCGTCGACGATGCACTGAAAGAACTTAGGCCGGCCAACAGACCAGTTTGCTATCGCTTTGGCTCCAGGCTCGATCCACAGAAATTCCAGAATCGCAAGCACCTCACCCCGCTCCGGGACAGAGAACTCGTCGATAAGCTTCGCCGCCACTATGAGGTTGTGCCGGACCCAGCCGACGCCGATCTTTACCACAAATGGAAGCAGGAGCGAGACAGGCTGCGGGAAGCAATCCGGAAGGAAAACCTCGAGTTCCTGGCGAGCGCTCGATTGGCTGCGATGACGACCACGCTCGCCGCTCACGATTTCGTGAACCTCGGGAAGTTTGATCTAGTCGTTTTCGATGAGGCCAGCCAGGTGGGAAAGGCGCAAGCCGCAACATTCTCTCGCCTGGGCGCTCGAGCTTTGTTTGCCGGCGATCCCCAACAACTCGCGCCGATCGCACAGGGTGCGGGCCCCGACGTGAACACCTGGCTCGCACAATCGCCGTTTGACTGGGCGTCACGCGCCTCCCTGCAGCAGGCCACCTGCATGCTTGACGAGCAGTGGCGTATGGCCAGCCCGATCTCCAGCGCGGTCAGCGATCTGTTTTATGGTTCCAAACTGAGAGTGGCTGATCCGCTTTGCCAGGATGGAGAGTGGCTTGGGGCCCGGCAACCAGGGCCGACCCGGCTCCTGGGCAATGACAACGTCGTCCTCGTTGATACAGGTGCAGCGGCGAAAGCGGCGCACCGATTCCGCGGGTACGAATGCGAGGAGTCTGCCATTCTCGTAGCGGCGTTGGTCGTTGACCATGTTCTGAGTTGGTCAATCGCAAATATCAGGGACGAACTAATTGTGCTCACTCCGTATCGTGCACAGCGCAGGAGGATCGAGACGGAGTTGACCTCAATCAACGCACCGGCCGCTACGGTGTCCACCGTCCACCGCGCGCAGGGGTCGGAAAAGCGAGTAGTGATTTTCGACCCGGTTTGTCCGACTGCGGATTTCGTCGCCGGCGAGGAGGGTATGCGACTGGTCAACGTGGCCTTCAGCCGCGCGAAGTGCCGGCTGATCGTGATGCTTCAGCAAGGATGGGACCAGCATCCAGCGCTGCGGTTCTTGGCAAAGCACCATCATCCCATCGTCCTCAACAGAGACAAAGTCGATGAACTTCTTCTGAAGAAGCTCCCCTCGCCTCCTCCAAGTAGGCCGGTATCAGTTCAAACGGGCGGCCACAGCAGGAACAAGCCGCCGGCTGTGCAGCTAACGAGTTATGAAGAGTTCGTCGCGCAATTGCGAGAGAGGGCCCCAAGCGGCGCATCGAAAGCGGTGGTCAAGCAGGCCGCCAAGGAGCTACGAGACAAGTCCAAGTTCCGGAAGCTGACGTTCACCGAGGTCGATGCGGCAATCGCGATTGTTCTCAGGAGCTGACTATGAGGGGCGCAAACGTCATGACCCCGTTCCTAAACGATTCTAGGTCTGCTCCATCCGGAGCCAGGATGGAATTCGTACGGCACGAAGGCAATCCGGCCAGACTGTGCCGCGCAGGCGATCTGGATCATGTCCTGGTTTGTGACCAACGACGTGTCTGCGCCGAGCGTCGTGCCGGAGACAGCCGGCGGAATCCAGTTGGAATGGCACACCGGCGCGGTGGATATCGAGATCTACATCGACGCCTCAAATCAGTTCAGGTTCTTTGCCGAAGACGCCGGATCACGGCAGCGTTGCGAAGTCGCGCTCGCCGGTCACGAAGACGATCTGGGAAAATCCGCAGTGCGAAGATCGCCCGGCTGCTTTTGCCGGGCGCTCCAAATCCCGCCTTCTTGGTCCCTTCGGCCGTCGGGATACCGCCGTCGCTTGCCATTACGCGCTGAGGGTAACCACTGTCTTGATCCCAATCGCATCCAGGATTTCCTGGAGTCGAACAATCGCGACCGTCTGATAGTCGCTCTCCTCATACCGACTGATTACTTGCTTGGTCACCCCCAGTCGCCGGGCCAGTTCCGTTTGTGACATGCCCTTGGCGATGCGCAGTTTTGCGACGAACGGGGCGATTTGATCGAGCCGCTCCACATGCGGCAGAGCCAATTCGCCAGACTTCAACTGATCGTACTCGCGCAATTCGTCTTCGAGTTGCCGGATCATGCCCTCGTAGCTTCCGAGGATCGCGGCGGAGCGTTTGCCTGGCTTCTCCTGCTCCGCCTTCGCGAGTGCTCGCCGGAAGCCCTCGATCTGCGCCAGTGTCCGGTCTCGTTGCGCGTCGCTCTTGATCATGCTCGTACCGCCTTCACCACTTGAATCACGCCGCGAGGTTGACCATCGCGGTCCTGTCGAAAGAACTCCGGAAATCCCAGTTCCAGCGTCGCCTGCATTGCAGGATGGATGAAAAACTCAACGCCGTAGTCGGCCCACATTCTCCACTTCCACTTCCGCAGATGCGGAACCAAGACCGGCTCAAAGTCGATCCAGTACGCATCGATACGATCATAGACGCCCTCGTCTGGCTCAACCCAATAGCCGTCGACATCACCGGGATCCGGCTTCTCCGTGCAAAAACTGCCGTCGATGTAGATCTCCTCAATTCCGGCCGCCCAAAAAGCCTCGATGGCGGCGCGGAGTCCCTTTAACAACCATCGACGACGGGGCGTGAAACCGAGGCGCTTCCGGATGTGCTCCACTGTTGCCTGATGATTCCCCGGGGGTAACGCGCCCGTGCTGGGGTCAAATGCCGGGATCAAAAGCCACCTCCATCATCTCAGAGACAATCTACACTGTCAACAGATACGCTGTCAACGTAAGGCGACAACAAACGGATCACCGGGAGGGTACACTGTTCCCACCGGGCAGCGGGTCAGCGCGAAAGGCCGCTCCAGTAGGTGAGGTAGAGCGCCAGGTTGTATGCTGCGTGGGCGAGAGCCGCTGCCGCGGTTGATCGATATCGGAGTCGGACCCAACCGTACAGACAGCCCATAAGCACAATACAAGAAAGCTGGAGCGCCGTTGTCCCGGCGGTCGTGAGGTGCGCAATCGAGAAGACCAAGGCTACCCCGATGATCGAAAAGGCAGCCGATCTCGACGGGGACAGGCGCCGGGTGAGCAGAAGAGCGGCCGTAAATAGATAGCCCCTGAAGATCACTTCTTCCAGAACCGGCCCGAGTGCAATGGCCAACATCGCCTTGTTCCACCCCTTTTCGGTTCCGAGGGGTTGCTGCGAAAGGCTTGCGACCGCAACAATGGAGCCGCCCGCAAGGAGACCTGCTACGACGCACGCCGCGGCGGCTCTGCTGCCTATTCGATTCCAATTCGCGAATTCGAGTCCGAGGCTTTTGAGCTTGCCAGCAGATGAAATCGCGACCAGCAGGAAGGCGCCCGCCTCAATCAGCCCGACGATTTGTCCACGAGGTCGGTTCGACCCAAGCGCCCCGAAGGCCGGCAGCAGGAGCATCCAGAACAACAGTTCTCTCCAATACCCCGCCATCTCCTTTACCCAGCCGGTTCTCGCGCTGCTGCCGTGGAACAGCATTTCGACCTCCTACCTTTATGCGCCGCACCCTGTCAACTGCAAAATTAGACTGTGGCCTCGATGCATCATCCTCGACGACCTGAAATGCGGACCGCTCACCCGTCGGTCATCGACCCCCGAGCATTTTGGGTACATTCTGGTGCAGAATAGAACAGTTCGGCATGGAACGTTACGCCAATGGAGCGGAATCAACGCGGCGGTAGCCTCATAGACCGAGTTCGCCAGCAGACAGAGCGCCGCGCCTTGGAACAGGCCAAGCGAGTCCCCTGGAAGCGCCTGGCTGAAGCCGCCGACGAATACACCGACTGGCAGGTATTCACGTTGTGGTTACGGGCTGTCGTCGAGGCTGCCGGAAGCATCCCGGCCATGGTCGTGCAGGAGATGGAATCCAGAACGCCTCGACTCCTTGAGCGCATCCGGCCGGACGTCGAGGCTGCTGTGAAGAATGGGGATGGCCCAGGCACCAGGATTTGGCAGGATGTCAGCCGGTGGGCGGAGATGAACGTCTTCATCGGCGCGAAGCGGGCCGGCTGGTTGGATGCCGTCCGCTATTATTCTTCGATGTCGCTACGTTTCATGAAGGCGTGGTCACACTGGGAGAACATCGACCGGCGTTGGCGCGCTGCCCCGCCGCAACACTTTCCAGACTACGTGCAGTGGCAGTGTGAGGTCGCGGCCGTGGTTCGGCTGTCGAATCCCGACAGCGTGGCGCAGCAGGTTCTTGACTCAGTTCGGGGGGTATCTGAGGCGGAGTGGAGTAGGCTTCTCTACGGATTCTCGGACTTGATGGCGTTTTCTCTGTGGATGGAATTGGTGCTCGACCTCGAGGGTCCAACCTCTGAGGTCGTTTCCAAGGAATTGGCGGCGAGGTACGGCGGCTTCAGTCCCGCGCTGGGCACGGTGGGATCCAAGGAAGCTGTTTGCTCCCTTAACGAGTGGGTGATCGAGCATGCACTCGCGATTGCCGGCCGGAGACCGATGCTCGCAGCTTTGAGCTTTCACGTTAACCACCACCCGGCATATCACGCCATGCGGAGCTTTGCGTTGCATTGTCACGATACCTGGCCTGTCGAATATCCGGATCACCGGCCTTCATTTGAGGAATGGCGAGAGGCTGCTGACGCGTACTTTGAGGCGGAGTAAGGAGGAGTGCCCCGCCATCGGTGCCCTCCTCGCTCCGGCCGAGATCTAGCGCGGTAACGTTGTCCCTTCGAAGGGGCCGCCGTGGTTTCCTTTGCCTACCAATACCGTCCAGGATCTCGCGGACATTCTTCTTGAAGGTTGCCGCTTCCTGGCAAGGGAATCCAAGATCAACGAGAAAAACCTGGTCCTCCCGTCGGAGGCTGTCAAACGGAATCCGATCTGGGTGCCCACGCAGAAACTGTCCAAGGCACTCCTCCGTTATTCTGCGATCCTTCGTTTCGAGCCAGCCTCGTTCCTTCCAACGACGAATCTGTCGGGGTGTCACGCGAAGAAGGTCTGCCAGATTGTTGACCGTGAAAACCGAGAATCCATGAACCTCGTGTACCGCATAATCAAGCCGCGCAATCTTCGCACGAACGGATTTCACGCTATGGGCCGTGCGAGCCGCGATTGACTCGATCGTTGCGTCCGCTCCGAGAGCACCCAGCAACGCGGTAGTTTGAGCCTCCGTCCAGCGTTTTGCCTCTCTCATGTCGGGCTTCCTTCGCTTATGTTCTGTGGGGATCCCCAATTTGGCCATGCGATATTCAACCGCTTTGCGCACGCTGTCCGGTCTGGGCGCAGCCTTAGTCGGTCGGCCTTCCTGGATTTTGCGCCCCACGATGCGTTTTGCCGTCGCCGCGCCCCGTTTCGCGCACAGGTCAACAAGAAGTCTGTCGGTCTCCGGAGTCCATTCGTAATTCCTTACACCCTCTGGTCGGCCTGGCTGGCCAGCCGAACGCCGCGGCTCCAATAGTGGATCGAGCGTCGCCGCGAGGTTGCCCCTTTTCTTAGGCGCATGATTTGGCTGGCTGTCATCTGCTGAACTCCGTTCTGCCTGTGTTTCCTCCGGAGCGCGCATCTTATCCCTCCCCAACGAACGTCAAGCCCAGCCGAAGGCGAGTGCCCAAAACTCCTCTCTGACGTGTTCAGCACTTCCCCTCTAAGCAAATAAGGATTTTGCGGGGGAAAAAGGCCGATTGCTGCCGGTTTCCATTGGGGATTCAAGTCACAAAACCGTCCCAAGCCGCTGCCGGTTTACGGCGACGAGTCCGCTACGCACGCGCACCTGGAAACTGTTATGCGCGAACCCGAGAGGCTACTGAATGTGATGAACCGCCCCTTCCACAAGCGGTATGGCTTCTGGAATGTGCAAAAGCTTACCTTATTCCGCCGTAATGACGTAAATTTCCCGTCCTGCCTTCGGGCATTTCTGCTGCGGCAGTGCTTATTTGTAGTGGAGGGTATGCTCCCGCTCGCGTGCAGCGCTGCGGACCCTCTGGTGATGATCGGGTTGTCGCATAATTGGCTTGACGATGAGGGAGCCTCAACACGACACGCGGCGGGGGCCTCCCGAGCGGCTACCGCCGTTCTGGATGCGGTCCCGGGATTCACAGGGCCGGCCAATGGACCCTCGTGTTGTCGCGGTGTGTGAGAAGCTTTGGCCGTGGGCATACCGGCACGTCGAATGGGAATTGCACGATCCCGCCAGCGCTGCACAGCTTGTGGAGGGTGTAGCTATTGAGGTTTCTAGCCGGCTGCAGGACGA
>JBEKKO010000105.1:0-19912 GCA_050010695.1 Bryobacteraceae bacterium | reverse complement strand
TCGGCTATCCATCGGCCTGTTATCGCTGATGGCAGCGGCTCGCACCATGAGCCACCTCGATTTCCCCCGCCAGGGTGCTTGAGTTCTTCTTCGCCGCCGGCCTACGGACGGATTACGGGCGGGCTGGTGGAAGGCGGTAGACTGGGTTTTTCCATCCTGCTACCCGATGACGATCGAGCAGTTGCACAGCTACGACCACATCATCGACCGGGCCGGGGCCGGCCGCGATTTCGCGGTGCGTGAGGAGTCTATCGGTTGAAGGGCCGCGCCACCCTGTACGCCCTCATCGCCCTGATGATTGCCGGCTGGACCGGAAACTACATCGCCGGCAAGACCGCCCTCCGCGCGTTTCCCCCGGTGCTGCTTTACGGCTTTCGCATTTCGATGGCCGGTGCCCTTATTTTGCCGGCTTACTGGTGGGAGCGGCGGCAGCGCAACGCGCGATCATGGACGCTCCACGACGTGCCACAACTGGTGATCCTGGGCCTGTTCGGCGTGGCCCTCAACCAGTTCCTGTTCGTGCTCGGTCTGAGCCGCACCAGCGTCGCGCATTCGTCGATCTTCGCCAACACGACGCCGATCCTGATTCTGCTGCTGGCCAGCGTGCGGGGCCTGGAACGGCTCACCGGGTGGAAACTGGTGGGCGTGATGGTGGCGTTGGCGGGCGTGGTGTTGCTCCGCACGCTCGATACCGGCCCGCAAGGGGAAGCCACTCTGGCGGGAGACGCCATCACGTTATGCGGTGCGCTGGCCTTCTCTATCTTCACGGTGCTGGGAAAGCCCCAGGCCAAACGGTATGGCACCATCACCGTGAATACCTTCGCGTACGCCGGCGGCGCCCTGCTGATGGCGCCCGTCACACTGTGGCAATCGGCCGGGTTCGACTTCGGCGCGGTTCCGTTTTCGGCCTGGGCCGCGGTTTTTTACATGGCGCTCTTGCCGTCGGTGATCTGCTACCTCATCTATTACTACGCGCTGGCGCAGATGGAAGCCTCACGACTGGCGGCCTTCTCGTACCTGCAGCCGTTGCTGGCCACCGTCTTCGGGATCCTCATCCTGCATGAGCGCGTCACGCTCGCGCTGGTGGTCTCCGGCCTCGTCATCTTTGGGGGTGTGTACATCACGGAGCGGGGGCGATGAACTTTTGATTTTCCGCACGAAGTTGCATACTTGTGCTTGGTCGGGACCCAAAAAAGAAAACCCTGGCCATGACAATGGAGTCCGGAGACGCTTGTGAGATATCTAATCTTGGTTAGTCTGCTTATGACCACGGCATTCGCTCAGCCACACCCAGTCGATTACGGCCATCTCACCGAAGGCCAAACCATCGGCGGCTTCAAAGCCGTAGCGGTTTACCTCGACGATTCGGACCGCGCCATCGGCGCGCGCTTCGAGCACCTGCGCAGCGGGTTCACGCTCGACCTGCTACAGATCCAGACCGTGCCGCAAGCGTTCATCTGGGCCACCACCTATCCCACCTCCGAGATGGGCGAGCCGCACACGCAGGAGCACTTGCTGCTCGGCAAGGGGAACAAAGGGCGGGAACTGGCCAGCCAGGAATCCATGGCGCTAATCAACTCGAGCGCCTTCACCATGCAGTGGCGAACCTGCTACTTCTTCTACGCGCCCGCCGGACCCGCATCCTTCTTCCAGCACTTCGAACACACGCTCGACGCGCTGCTGCACCCCGATTACTCCGACGACGAGATCCGCCGCGAGGTGCGCAACTGGGGCGTTAGCGCGAATCCCCAGGACGGTTCGCTGCGCCTGGAGGAAAAGGGCACCGTGTACAACGAGATGGTCACAACCATGGACCAGGCCGGCAGCCGCTTGTACCGCGCGGCGGGGCTGACGGTCTACGGCCCGAACCATCCGCTCTCGTTCAATTCCGGCGGAATGCCCGCGGCGTTGCGCGTTCTCCAACCGGCGGACATCCGCAAGTTCCATGCGGAGCATTACTTTCTGGGCAATATGGGCGCCATCTCCTCGCTGCCGAAGGACGTGGATCCGCCAGCCGCGCTCGAGCGCTTCGACGCCGAACTCAATCGCCTGGAACCGCGCACGCCAAGTTACCCGGTGGTAACCGAAGACAAGCTTCCGGCCGTGCGACCGGCCGCACCGGGACGCATCGAGTACGTGGAATATCCTTTTCGCAACGAGCAACAGCCCGGAACCGTCATGCTGCCCTGGCCGGCCGACCGGAAGCTGACCAACCGCGAGCGCACCTTGCTCTCGCTGTTTCTGTGCAACGCGGCGGGCGGCGCCGACACCAATCTTTACAAACGGTTCATCGACAGCCGCGGGCCGGACGCCGCCTTCGGAGCCAAAGGCGTGAGCGCGTTCGTGGATAGCGATTTGGGAAACGTGGTCTACGTCACGTTCAGGGACGTGCCGCCGGCGCGCATGAACGACCATGATCTGACCGATCTGCGCGCCAAGACCCTGGACGAGTTCGCCAAAATTGCGGCCTACCGGGACGGATCTGCGGAGCTCGAGGAATTCAACCGGCGGCTGAAGGGCCGGATTCTGGAGCAGCGGCGCGATCTTTCGAAGTTCGTCAACTCGCCGCCCGGGTTCGGCTTCCGCAACACCAGCTCGGCTTGGATGGAACACCTGCTCCAGCTCAACAAGGAGCCCGGTTTCCGGAAATCGCTCACCGAGAAACAGGACCTGGCCGCGATCGAGACGCTGATTGCGAGCGATCGCAACATCTGGCGCGACTATCTGACGCAGTGGAAGATCGCCGGTGTCGTACCCTACGTGGAGGCGACCAGACCGAACTCCGATTCGATTCGTCGGGAACAGCAGGAGCGCGAGGCACGCGCGGCAGCCGAAACGGGCAGGCTGAAGACGGTGTACCACGCGGCAACCGGCCAGGAGGCCCTGCGGCGCTATCGCGACGACTACGACGCCACCACGGCCGCCCTCGAGAAGTCCGCCGCCAGTATGGCGCCGCCCAAGTTCATCGACAACCCGCCGCTGACGCTCGACGACCAGCTCGATTTCAAAACCGTCGCTTTGGCCGGCGGCGCGCCGTTGGTGGAATCGACCTTCGAAAGCATGACCAGCGCCACCACCGGAATCGCGCTGCGCCTCGATTCAGTGCCCGAGAGCCAACTTGTCTATGTTTCGCTGCTGCCGCAACTGCTGACGCGCGTGGGCGTGATCGAAAACGGCAAGCCGGTCTCCTATGAGGAAATGACGCAGCGGCTGCGGAACGAAATCCTCAGCCTCGACGCCGGCTTCAGCGTCAACGCCGCCACCGACCGCTACGAACTGGTGGTCAGCGGCGCCGGCAACAACGTCGCGGAATCCAAGCGCGCCATCGAGTGGATGAAGCTGGCGCTGTTCCATCCCGATTGGCGCGTCGAGAACCTGCCGCGCTTACGGGACCTGGTGGACCAGGCTCTCGGCAGCCTCCGCGCCACCACGCAACGGAGCGAAGAGAGCTGGGTGAACGATCCGGCGCTGGCTTACCGCCGCCAGGATAACCCGCTGCTTCTGTCGACTTCCTCGTTTATGACGCGGACGCACGCCCTGTTCCGGCTGCGGTGGATGTTGAAGGACGGCGGCTCGGCTGCGTTCACTGCGTTCCTGGCGGACCTGGGGAAAGCGGGCGGAGATCGCGCCGAAAGGAAGACTCTGCTGGCCGCTATCCGCGACGGCAAGTACGCCGGGCTGGAAAAGCTGCCGGCGGCGGAGCACGCGTTGGCGGTGGACGCGGCCCACGACCTGGACACCACTCTTGCCGACATCCCCGATTCGAGTCTGGCGGCGGACTGGAGCGCCCTGTGCGGCGAGATGGCGGCCGGTCTCCAGCTCGGGCCGGCCAACGCGCTGGCGGCGCTCGATGCGGTGCGGCGCTCGCTTCTGATAACGGGCGGCGCGCGCATGTTCGCGATCGGCTCGGCGGACTCGCAACGGGCGCTCGATCCCGGCATTCGGGACCTGGCCGCGTCGCTCGATGCTGCGCCCGCGAAGAAGGCTGTTTACGCCGCCACCCGGCGCGTCGACCAAAGGCTGCACGACCGCGAGCCGGACGCCGTCAAGCCGGTGTTCGTGGGGCTGCTGAATGCCAATTCGCAGGGCGGCGTCTTCCTCAACTCCGCGCCCGGAACCAGCTACCGCGATACCAGCCGCGTCAAGCTGTTGGACTACCTGGCGTCGAATCTCTACGCCGGCCACGGCGCGCACGGCATCTTCATGAAGACCTGGGCGGCGGGTTTGGCCTACAGCAACGGCATACGCCTGAGGCTGGTGGACGGCCGGCTCAACTATTACGCCGAGCGCACGCCGGAGCTGCCCCAGACGCTGAAGTTCGTCATCGGCGAGCTGAACAAGGTGCAGCCCGACGCCGCGCTGACGGACTACGCCATCGCCGGCGCCTTCGACGGCACGCGTTCCGCCGAGCCCTACGAAGAGCGTGGCGAAGCCATGGCCAACGACCTGGCCGACGGGCTGACCCCCGCCGCGATCTCGCGTTTCCACCAGGCCATTCTGGATCTGCGCAAGGACACGGACCTCGGCGCCGAGCTGTTCCGCCGCATGAACGCGGTGTACGGCAAGGTGCTGCCGGGCATGAACGTGAAGGCCAAGGATGTGGAGGGCGGCGTTTACTTCGTCATCGGACCGGAACCGCAACTGGCCGCCTGGCAGGAGTACCTGAAAAAAGCCGATACGCCGGACGCCCGCGTGTTCCGGCTGTACCCGAGGGATTTCTGGATGTAGGGAAGCGGGCCGGGCGGTTTCGTCCGCCGAGCGGGTTTGGAAGAACTAAACTTGGGGAGGATGGTAAGGAAATGAATTCATCATTGCGATTGCCGGCGCTGGCCGCCCTGATTGCATGCAGCCCGCTGGTGGGCAGCTTGACCGCGCAGATCGATCCCTCGGCGCAAATCGAAAAAATGCGCCGGGGAGTGAACATCATCGGCTATGACCCGCTGTGGAAAGACTTCGCGAAGGCACGCTTCCACGAACGCCATTTTCAGCTCATCCACGAAGCGGGTTTCCAGACCGTGCGCGTGAACCTGCAATCCTTCGATCACATGGATGCGCAGAACCGGCTGGACCCAGCCTGGCTGAAGACGCTCGACTGGGCGGTGAAGAACGCCGTAGCCAACGATCTCACGGTGATTCTCGACGAACACGACTACACCTCCTGCGCGGAGGACGCCGACGCGTGCCGGACGAAGGTGCTGGCCTTCTGGCAACAGGTCGCGGAGATCTACAAAGATGCGCCGGCGAGCGTCGTTTTCGAAATTCTGAACGAGCCGAACAGCCAGTTGACTGTCGAGCGCTGGAACGCGCTGCTGAAAGAGGCGCTGGCGGTGATTCGCAAAACCAATCCGGTGCGCAATGTCGTCATCGGCCCGGCTTTCTGGAATGGCATTCACGCGTTGGACAAGCTCGATCTGCCGGAGGACGACCGCCACATCATTGTCACGGTGCACTACTATGCGCCCATGTCGTTCACCCACCAGGGCGCGAGCTGGAGCAAGGAGACCGCGCACCTTTCCGGGGTGACGTGGGGCAGCGATGCCGAGAAGCAGCAGGTGGTGGACGACTTCGCGGGCGTTCAGCAGTGGTCGAAAGCGCACAACCGGCCGATCCTGCTGGGTGAGTTCGGCGCCTATGACAAGGGCCCCATGGAATCGCGGATTCTTTACACGTCATGGGTGGCGCGCACAGCGGAGTCGCTGGGATGGGCCTGGACCTATTGGCAGTTCGACTCCGACTTCATCGCCTGGGACATGGCCAAGGATGCCTGGGTGGACCCGATCAAGAAGGCCTTAATCCCGTGAGCGCAGGGCCGGGATGCCGCGAACATCGGTTCACACCCGCTCCATAACGCCGGCTCCCGTGTCCGCGCAAATCCCGAAACGCCTGCGCCCGGGATTCGCTTGTCGGATTCGCTTTGACTTTTCGGGCACCGCCGGGTATACTACGGAAACCGCGCCGGTCCGCCTTCCCCCCGAGCATATGCAACTTTTGGGAATGAGTATACGTCTTATTGTGTATCCGGCCAGCCGGGTGAGTGAAAGCAACATGAATAATAACAACAAGAACGGGCCGAAACTCAAGCTTTCGACTTACCGCCAGCTCCTGGAACGGAAAGGCGAAGAGGTCCGCGGCAGCATGTCCGCCCAAAAAGCGGCGCAGGTGGTGGCGCGTCTGGATGTTCCGTCGGATGAAGGGGACTTGAGCCAGCAGCACCACGAGGAGTGGATCTTCCTCAACCGCAATACCATCGACATGAAATTGCTGCGCGAGATTTCCGACGCCCTTCGCCGCCTCGATAATGGAAGCTATGGGGTCTGCCCGGAATGCGAAAATCCGATTTCCGCCAAGCGCCTGGATGCGGTACCCTGGGCGCGCTATTGCGTGACCTGCCAGGAGCGGATTTCCGACCGCCTGGCTCACGGCGAAGAAGTCGACGAATACCAGGAAGCCTGATGAAGCTGGCCGATCTGCGCAAGCTTTCCATCAAACAGGAAACCCGGATCCATTTTGCGGTGACAGGCGGTCTGGAGTGCGTGATCACGGAGCACGGTATCGCGCAAGTGCCAGGCTTGCGCGGCGCTCCCCAATTCAACCTGGAGAGCGAACTTGCCGCAGCGCGCGAGTTTCGATTCGAACCGGCTGGCGAGCCGGACCGCAAGCATCCGGCCCCAACCCGCTTGCTCACCCGCGACGAAGTTGCCTGCCTGCTCGGCCCCGCTACGGCCACCGCCGCCGCGGAGCACGAAGACGAGTAGCCGCCCGAATCCGGCAGCGCCCGCTGCAACCATGGGCAATACTGAATTCGAGCTGCAATTCGGTGTACAATTACTTACGCCGCAGTAACACTTGTTCTTTCCCGATGCGGTCCTTTTTGGGGGTGCGATGGAAAAACCGGCGCAAAACATTCAAGACAGTTTTCTAAACAACGCGCGCAAGGACAAGGTTGTCCTCACGATTTACCTGATGAGTGGCGTGAAGCTTTCCGGCCGGATCAAGAGTTTCGACAAGTACTCTTTGGTTCTGGAGACCAACAATCAGGAGCAGTTGATTTTCAAGCACGCAGTTTCCACAGTGGTGCTGCAGAAGCCTCTCCACTCCTACAACGGCAACTCGCAAGCCGTTGTTTCGAGCCCAGCGGCGGCCGGCGCTCCGACTGTGCCGGTGCACACCGAATCGGAGGCATAAAGAACACGCCGGCGACCAGGCCCTCCCCCGAGCGCGCCATCCTGGTGGGACTGGAGTGGAAATCGCGCTCCGCTTCCGCGCGTTGGGGCCCGGCGGGCAGCGAAGAGTCGCTCGACGAACTGGCGGAACTGGCGTCGAGCGCTGGCGCCCAGGTCGTGGAGCGCGTGCTGCAATCGCGTGACGCGCCGGAGGCCGCCACCTTCATCGGGCCTGGCAAGGCCGCCGAATTGGCCGCCACGGTTGGCGCAGGGGCGGCTGACGTCGTCATTTTCGATCGCGAGCTCACCCCCACCCAGCAGCGCAACCTCGAGAAATCCATTCGCACCAGGGTGATCGACCGCACTCAATTGATCCTCGACATCTTCGCCGCGCGCGCCCGCACACGCGAAGGCCGGCTCCAGGTCGAACTGGCGCAGCTCAATTATCTGCTGCCCCGCCTGTCCGGGCGCGGCGTCGAAATGTCTCGGCTGGGTGGCGGCATCGGCACCCGCGGGCCGGGCGAGACGCAATTGGAAACCGACCGCCGCCGCATCGCCCATCGGAGTCAGAAGATCAAGCTCGAACTGGAGAGCGTACGCGCCGGCCGCGCCCTCAACCGGCGCCGCCGTGGCGCGGTTCCACTGGCCACACTGGCGCTGGCGGGCTACACCAACGCCGGAAAATCCACTCTCTTCAACCGGCTCACCCAGGCCAGCGTGGTCGCCGACGCCCGCCTGTTCGCCACGCTCGACCCCACCGTCCGCCCGCTGCTGCTCCCCTCGCGCCGCCGCGTTCTGGTCAGCGACACGGTGGGCTTCATCCGCAACTTGCCCACCACGCTGGTGAAAGCCTTTCGCGCTACGCTGGAGGAAATTCAGGAGGCCGCGCTGGTGCTGCACGTGGTCGATATGGCTTCGCCTTCCGCCATGGAACAGGCCGCGCACGCTGGCGAAGTGTTGGATGAAATCGGCGCCGCCCACGTCCCGCGTATCCTGGTGTTGAACAAAATGGACCGCGCCGGCGCCGCGGCCGAGCCGCTCGAGCGCCGCCTTTCCGCCGCGGCTCCTGGTCAAACCGGCGGAGCGGTCGCCATCTCGGCTCTCACTGGAGAGGGTATCGACCGCCTCTTGAACGCGATTGACCTGGCGCTCCCGGTGGACCCCACGCTGTCGGTGACCCTCCGCATTCCTGCTGGCGACGGCGCCACCCTCGCGCTGCTCCACCAATTCGGAAGGGTGATTAAGACCCGCTACTCCGGTAACCACTGCGTAGTGGAGGCTGCCATCCCCGAATCGCTCGAACGCCGCCTGCGCCGCACCGGCCAACTATCCTGAAGAAGCCGGCTTCGCACCATGGCGCATTTGAGGGGTAGTACGGTAACAGAATCCACAGCCCCTGTGGATAACATTGTGGGAAAGCGGCCCGCTACAACCATTAAACCACCATTAAGAAAGGTACTTACCACGTTTTGCCGCAAGGGGCAGCATATTTCGCTAAACGCTTTGAAATAAGCTGCTTGACACCAACCCAGCGAAAACACCGAATGTATTACACATTCGTTAACACCAGCGGCTCGTGGCTGCCTAGGATTTCCACATGGTGAGTCAGGGGAATACCCTATGCCCCCGGGCGCCGCGAAAAGCAGGACGGTTTGATACACTGGACTTTGTTGGCGGTGTAGCTCAGCTGGCTAGAGCGACGGTCTCATAATCCGTAGGTCGGGCGTTCGAGTCGCCCCGCCGCCACCATTTCCCTGCAATAACTTGCGAACGTTTCGCGATCTGGCCGCGAAACTGCTAATTAGGATATAGCGATCCTCTACTAGGATGGATACCGGCCTCCGCCACGCCTGGACGCAGATCGTCACGGGCGAAGATTACGATGAGCACATGGCCAGCATCGGCCAAGCTCAGGCGGGCGCCGACCTCACCTGCCAGATCCTGGGTTCCGCAGCGACGCCCGCGGGCGGGTGCGTGGTGATCGCTGGCGCCGGCACCGGGCAGGCGCTCGATTTCGTGGACCCCGCTCTGTTCCGGCCGTTTCGCCTGACCTTCACCGACCTGAACCCGGCATTCCTCGCGCGCCTGTCGCGACGCCTGGATCGGCACGGCCTGGTCGCGAGCGTCCTCGAAGACGACATCGAGCGGACGGCGATCGAACCCTCGCCGGATCTCCTTCTGGCCACGCTGCTGCTGGAGCACATCGATTGGCACCGCGGCGTCGAAGCACTCACCGGACTTCACCCCACCGCCTGCGGCATCGTCATTCAAGAGAACCCGGAAGGGATGACCTCGGCCATCACACCAGGGCGGCAACTTCCGCCGTCCATCGCCAAGGCCTTCGAAATCGGGCACGCAACTCTGGTGCCGCGCCAGGATCTGATCGCCGCCTTCGCGTCGCGCGGCTATGTATGCAAAGACACCTGGACGCGTGAGGTCGCCGACGGCAAAAGGCTGGTGGGATTGCTGTTCGTGCGGCAGTGGCCTATTCCGCGGGGTCCAGTTCCGTTTCGAACGCCTTCAGATCGGGGATAACGACCTGGCGGCCTTCCAATTTGAGAAGCCCTTCCGCCTGCAAGCGGGAGAGATTGCGGGAAACCAGCTCCCGGACGGTGCCGAGTTGCGCGGCGAGTTCCTGGTTGCTGCCCGGCAGCGAGAACGCGACGCCTGCCGCCGACGCGGTTCCCTCGCGCTGTGCAAGCCTTAACAAGAAGGACGCCAGGCGGTGGCGCACGGTGGTGAACGAAAGCTCTTCAATGATCCCCACCAGCCGCCGCAGGCGCGCGCCGACCACGCGGAGCACCTTGAGAGCGACTTCGGGGTGCGCCAGGCACAGAGCCTGGAAATCCTGCTTCCCGACAAAAAGCAGCGTGGCGTGGTCCACGGCAGCTCCCGAGGCCGGGTAGCTGCCACCATCGAAAACCGGTACCTCGGCGACGGAACTTCCCGGACCATCGATGCTGAGGACCTGCTCGCGGCCGCCGGCCGAACTCTTGAAGATGCGGATGTTGCCGCGCTCCACGACGTACAACCCCGCGCACGGCTCGCCCTCGCCGAAAACCATTTCTCCGGGAGCGAACTGGCGCGGCACGGCGCGTTCGGCCAGAAACTGCAGTTCCGAATCGGTCAGGCCGGAGAAGATGGCGACCTTCCCCAGCGTCCGCCGATAGTCCGCGTGCTTTTCAGCCACGGAGCCCATTGTAGCGAACGCATCGCGGATGTTCGGTCTGGTTCTATCGTGGGGCGGACGCACACGTCTGCCCACGTCTGCGCCGGACCCCTGGTCCGGCTCTTCACGCGGACGAGGGCGTCCGCCCCACGATGCTCGGCTAGTACCCTTCCATGTGGTCCATGTGCAGATCGCGCACCGCGCGGCGGAGTTGGCCTATCGCAGCGTCGATATGGCGGTAGGCCTCGTCACGCCAGCCGATGGCGCGCGGGTTGTCTTCCTCACGGCCGATATCGGCGCGGGCGCTCTGTAGCAATTCCATGGCCTTGTGGAATCTGCCGCGACGGTCCAGGCTGCGATCAATCGGCGGATGGTCTTCGAGGTCCTTGTGGTCGATCACGGCCGCGTGGTCGATTTCTCTTACCGCCCGGTCGATCTCGGCGTCTGCTTCGCGCAGATGCCGCATGACGTTGTCCTCGTCATGGACACGCATCAGGAACTGCGCCGTGCGGAGATCGGTCCGCGCGCGCAGATAGTGTGGATGGCGTCCGGCCAACGCCAACCCTGCAACGGCGATGAGGGCCGCCGCTACGACAAGAATCATGGGTAATTTCGTCTTTCGCATGTTTTCCTCCAATTGTCGTCAACCCGGCCCGAACCATCGAGTTGTTGCACAGGCCGCAGTCTGAATCGACTTTTAATGATACTTCTTTTCGCCGGCCTCAATCCGCACCGGTAAGCGATTCTCCGGCGGCGGCAGCGGGCAGGTGGCGTAAGGCGTGAAAGCGCAGGGCGGGTTGACGGCCTTATTAAAATCGAGCGTCACGCGGCCTTCCTTGGGCAGGGCCGAGTAGAGGAAGCGGCCGGCGGCGTAAGTTTCCCGGCCACTGGTCCGATCGCGAAAGATGTAAAACAGCTCCTGGGCATCCGGCTCTTCGAGGATCGGGTAAAGACGCAACTCCTGCGGGCCAATGCGGAACTCGGCATAGCCGGGACATTGGGAAAGTTCGGTTTGGCCCAGCACGTTGAGAACGAGAATCTGGCGTGGCGCGGCGACCCAGCGCGCGGTCACGCGGTAGGCTTCGCTGGCTGGGAAATAGTCCAGACCGTGGAACTCCTTGCGCGCCGGATTCTCGGGGTCTTTGAGACGGATGCCGAGCCGGTCGCCGCGCTTGATGAGGAACAGGCTGAGGCGACCGACTTTGACCACGTCGGAAGAGTCCGGCTGCAATTTGCGGCGTGCGCTTTCGCCCTTAATGGTCACCGCGACCGTGCCGGCGCGCAGTTCGAAAACGCCGGCCTGGGCGGGCCCATCGGGGAGCGCGATTTCGCCGGCGGGATCTTTGCCGAAAGGGTTTGCACCCTCATGCAGCCAGAAGAGGCCGGCCACGGTGAGCCAGCCGCCGTCGGCCTGGAGCGCCGACTCGCGCGCGCGGCGCCAGCGAGCGATTTCATCTTCGAGCGCCGGCCCCGCCGCCACAACCAGCGCGGCTAAGAGGCCCAGCAACATGCGCCCCATCACACGCCTGCTTCCGCCGACGCAATCAACTCCTCGATCATGCCGCGGCATTTTTCGGACTTTTGCTCAACGCTCCGGCGCAACGCTTCCATCTCCCTCTCGAGAGCGGTCAACCGGTCGGCCAGATGCAGGCAAGCCAGCACGGCGATGTGGGTGGAATCAGCGTTCGGCGCCTTGGCGGCCAGGGCCAGCATCAGGTCGTCCAATTGCGCCGCCACGCGTTCAATGTCGGTGGGATCGCCCGCGGCGCGCAGCGTGTACTGCCGGTTGAGGATGGTGACCCGCACCGTCTGTTTTTCGGGAGGAGGGCTTTCCATGCTTCACTCCACCGGCGGAATCCGCTATGCGCTGCCCAGTTGGTCGATCTGTTCGAGCAGCTTTTCAATGCGGGTGCGCACCTGTTTGCGTTCGGCCTGCACCGCCGCGAGTTCGTCCGCCAGCCGCCCGGCTTCGGCCCGGGCGTCGGCTGCCTGGGTGAACGCCGCATCCTTTTCCTGTCGCAGGCGGCCTACCAGTTGAACCGCCTGCTGGATCCGGTCCTCCAGGCTGGCGAGCGCATCCGGTTGGTTGCTGGTGGTCATTTCTCTTCCAGCGCCGCGCGGGCGGAATCCCTGACTGCCAGCGTGGTCTTGGCCACTGAAACCAATTGCTGGAACGCTGCATCGTCGTGAAGCGCCACCTCCGCCAGCACCTTGCGGTTGAGATCCAGGCGGGCGGCCTTCAGCCCGTTCAGGAACCTGCTGTACGAAATGCCGGCTTCCCGGCAGGCGGCGTTGATGCGTACGATCCACAGCGCGCGGAACTCGCGTTTCTTGTTCTTGCGCCCGACGTAAGCGAACTTCAGGCCGCGCTCGACTGCCTCTTGCGCGGCGCGGTTCAGCTTGCTCTTAGCGAGGAAGTAACCCGACGCCTGTTTGAGCGTCCTTTTCCGGGCATCCTTGCGATGGGTACCACGTTTGACTCTGGGCACGTTTCAATCTCCTTTGAAATGGACTTGGCGGAACGGGCACGTGCCACGCGCACCGTCCGCGCAAACCGCTCACCCGTTTAATAGGGGAGCATGCGCTTCAGAGCGGGCTGATTGGTTGGATCGGCCACCACTCTCTGATGCAGCTTCTTCTTGCGCTTATGCGGCTTCGATGTCAGGATGTGCCGGCCGAAGGCGTGACTGCGCATCACGAGCCCCGTGCCGGTTTTATGGAACCGTTTGGCCGCACCTTTATGTGTCTTGAGCTTAGGCATAGAATTTCCGGGGGTCCTTGCGAACGGGAAACTCTTTGAGTATAGCATAGGGCCCTGCGTTGCCAAGCGAGTCCGTAAAGCCGGGAAGCGGATCGTGAGAGCCATGCCCCGAATGCCTAACGCGATTTGCGGCGGCGGGGCTTGGGGTCTTCGAAGACGGAGAATTGCAGCCTGCGCTCGTTGGCGTCGATGCGGACCAGCACCACGCGGACGCGGTCGCCGATCGAAAACTCGCGGCGGGTGCGTTTGCCAACCACTTTGCGCACGTTTTCGCGATAGGCATATTCGTCGCCGGGGAGGGTGTCGATCGGCACCAGGCCTTCGATGAACAGCTCGGTCAGCTCGACGAATATTCCGTACTTGGCGGTGCTGATGACGAGCGCGTCGAAGTCCTCGCCCACGCGATCCGCCATGAACCGCACCTTCTTCCACTCCACCAGCTCGCGCTCGGCTTCGGCGGCGCGCCGTTCGGACTGCGAGCATTCGCCGGCGATGGCGGCCAGTTCCGGCTCCGGCGGCGTCTGGACGCCCGTGAGCGCGGCGCGCAGCAGGCGGTGCACCACCAGGTCGGGATAGCGGCGGATGGGCGACGTGAAGTGGGTGTAGGCGCCGGCGGCCAGCGCGAAGTGGCCGACATTGTTGGTCGAATAGCGCGCCTGCTTGAGCGAGCGCAGCATCAGGTAACTCAGGATGCGCTCCTCGGGCTTGCCTTCGATCTTGGCCACCAGCTTCTGGTATTGGCGCGATGAGATTTTCAGCTCGGGCGATGCCAGCTCGATGTCGTGCCGCCGCTTGCCGTCATCGCGGTGACGGTCGGTGACGGCGAACCGCTGCATGGGGATCGCTCCCACGCCGAGCGAATAGCCGAAGTGGGCGGCCACTTCCTCGAAATCCATCACCCGCTTGGGATCGGGCTTTTCGTGGATGCGATAGATGCTGGCGGGCACGGCGGTTTCCAGGTGCCCAGCCACCGCCTCGTTGGCGGCCAGCATGAACTCTTCGATGATGCGGTGGGCGATGTTGCGCGCAGCGCGGCTGACGCCGGTCATGGCGCCCCACTCGTCGAACTCGATGCTCGGCTCGGGCATGTCGAAATCAATCGACCCGCGGCGCACCCGTTTGCGATTCAGAATCAGCGCCAGTTCCCGCATCAGCTCGAAGCGCTCCACCAGCGGCTGATAACGTTCGCGCGTGCCGGCGTCGCCATCGAGCAGCAGGTGGACATCGGTGTAGGTCATCCGCTCGGCGCTGCGGATCAAGCCGGCGGTAAACTCCTGCGCCACGGTTTCGCCGCGGGCGTCGATTTCGAGCAGCGCCGAAAGGACCAGCCGGTCCACCTGCGGATTCAGCGAGCAGATGTTGGTGGAAAGCTCGAAGGGCAGCATGGGGACGGCGCGGTCGGGGAAGTAGACGCTGGTGCCGCGCAGACGGGCCTCGACGTCGATCGGCGTGCCGGGGCGCACGTAGTGGCTCACGTCGGCGATGTGGACCTGCAGCGCGTAGTTGCCGTTGGCGAGGCGCTCCACCCACACGGCGTCGTCAAAATCGCGCGCCGTTTCGCCATCGATGGTGACGATGTCGAGCCCGCGGAAATCGCGGCGAGAGATGATTTCGGTGGCGTCGATCGAATCCGGAATGTTGCGCGCCTGTTCCACTACTTCCGGCGGAAAGCGGTGCGGCAGGTGATGCTGGCGGATGACGATCTCGACGTCCACACCGAAATCGTCCGGGGAGCCGAGGATCTCGATCACACGGCCTACCGGATGCTCGCCGCGCTCCGCGTATTCGAGCACTTCGACGTTGACGATCAGGCCGGCCAGCTCCTCCGACGAACTCACCTGGCGCGGGGCGACGCCAATGCGGTCGATAGTGGCGCCGGCCGGCGGAAGCTCCATGCCATCGGGGATTTCGATCCACTGCCGGATGCGATCGTCGTGCGGCACCACCCACTGCCCGCGCTTGGCCATTCGGAACTCGCCGACCACCGTCAGGTGAGCGCGCTGCAAGACCTTGACGATCTCGCCATCGGCGCGGCCGCCGGCTTCGATGCGCGCGATGCGGACCACCACGCGGTCGCCGTGCATGGCTTTTTCGGCCGTTTCCGGCGGCAGGAAGATATCGCCCTGGATGCCTTCGATGGGACGGTCGGAAATCAGGAAGCCGTATCCGTCGCGGTGCATGTTCACGCGCCCCACGGCAAACTCGCGGCTGCGCGCGGTGGCCGTGTAGTGGCCGGAGCGCAGCTCGATGAGATCGCCGCGGGCGGCCAGGCGGGCGAGCGCGGTCTCCAGTCCCGTGCGCCCTTCACCCCTGGTGCCCAGCTCCCGCACAAGTTGCTTAAAGTTAGCACGGGCATGCGGCAAACGGTTAATGTGTTCCAGCAGCGCAGCGTCGGTCACTCCTCGATTGTACAGTTCGAATGCCGGTCCGTACCGGTACGATATTGGCTCGCCGATCCGCCGAAGCTCTTCAATCTTCGACTGAAGCGCGCGGCATGAGCGGCGAAGCCTGTAGCGGATCGCGCCGGCTGCGCCGCACGCGCTGGCGGCCGGCAGAAGTTTTTGGAATTTTCCGTTTGCAATCGGCGCGCGAAGCGTTATGATTTGGAGTGCCCCCCCGAGTGAAAATCTAAAGGCGCCGTGCATTCCATACAGAACCCGGTCCTCCTGGAGACCAAACTTCCCGGCATCGAGCTTCATGCCTGCGGCAAAGTGCGCGATGTTTATCGCGTCGGCGAGCAGCTTCTGATTGTCGCCACCGACCGCATCTCGGCGTTCGACTACATCCTTCCCACCGGCATTCCGGACAAGGGCAAGGTCCTGACCCAGCTTTCCATTTTCTGGTTCGACTTCCTGCGCGACCTGACGCCGACGCATTTTCTGACGGCGCAGGTGGACGAGTACCCGGCGGCGCTCGGCGCGTTTCGCAATCAACTCGAGGGCCGCTCGATGCTGGTGAAGCGGGCCAGCATGATCGACATCGAATGCGTGGCGCGGGGCTATCTTTCCGGCTCCGGCTGGAAGGAATACCGGCAGCGCGGAACCGTGTGCGGCATTCCGCTTCCGGCGGGCCTGCGCGAAAGCGACAAACTGCCCGAGCCGATTTTCACTCCATCCACCAAGGCGCTGGCCGGACACGATGAAAACATTTCGTTCGCGCAGGTGGTTTCGGCTGTAGGCGAGGACCTCGCCAAACGGCTGCGCGATCTGACGCTCGGAATCTACTCGCGCGCCGCCCGCTACGCCGAATCGCGCGGCATCATCATCGCCGACACCAAGTTCGAATTCGGCTTCGTGGATGACACGCTGGTGCTCGGCGACGAAGTGCTGACGCCGGATTCTTCGCGTTTCTGGCCAGCCGCCACGTATTCGGCCGGCGGCCCGCAGTTTTCTTTCGACAAACAATTCGTGCGCGACTATCTGGAATCCATTCGCTGGAACAAGCAGCCGCCGGCTCCGCCACTGCCGCAGGAAGTGGCGGAGCAGACCGGCGAGAAATACTTGCAGGCGTTCCAGGCGCTCACGGGCCACCCGCTATGAACTGGCTGGATGTGGTGCTGGGGCTGATTCTGGCCGCCTCGGTGGCCGCCGCTTTCCGCCGGGGCTTGACGCGGGAAGTCATCGGGCTGGTCTCGGTGGTGCTGGGGTTCGTCTTGGGGTTGTGGTTTTACGGCTGGGCGGGCAGCTTTCTGGCGCCTCACCTGAAGTCGCCGCAGGCCGCGGATTTCGCCGGTTTCATCCTGGTGTTCTGCGGCGTGCTGCTGGTGGGCGCCCTGGCTGGTTTTGTGGTGGGCAAGTTTCTGAAGGTGACCGGGCTCTCTTTTTTCGATCACCTTTTGGGTGCGGGCTTCGGCGTCTTGCGCGCTGCCCTGATCTCGGTGGTGGTGGTTTCCGGATTGATGGCGTTTTCGCACGGCGAGACGCCCCCGGCCGCAGTGGCGAATTCCCGTCTGGCTCCGTACCTGGTGGGTGCCGCCAACGTGGCTGCGGATATGGCTCCCCACGAGTTCAAGGAAGGTTTTCGCAAAGCATATGGGCAGGTCAAGCAAGCCTGGGTAAACGCCCAGCGGCACGTAACAACGCCCGAAGCGCAAAAGGACAAGAAATGAAAAACGAATTTGACGGTTTGGTGGCTCGACTGCTGAACGGGGGCGTTTTTCTGACGGATGCGGTCGGGCTCCTGGAACGGAGCATGATCGAAGCGGCGCTCGGGCAAAACAAAGGCAACCAGTCGGCGGCCAGCAAGCAGTTGGGTATCCACCGCAACACGTTACAGCGCAAGGCCCTGGAATACGGCCTCGAAAACTACCGCGGCCGCTCGCGGCGCAAGCCCGCCAGCCGCGAACTGCGCCCGCGCAAGCGGAGGTCCGGCGCAGCCTAGGTCTCTCTCATGAAGACATATTCGTTCGTTGCGGAGCAGGATGGCATCCTGCGGGGTGGTTGGCAACCGCCGCACGGTCCGATTGGCAACCGGACCGCAGCTCGCCAAGCTGCCCCACATAGGAACAGCTGCCCAGGACCATGGCGCTAGTGTTCGACCTCTTGATCTTTGACCTCGACGGGACCCTCATCGACTCGCGTCTGGATCTGGCCAACGCCGTCAACGCCACGCGGAGGCACATGGGGATGGCGGCGCTCGAAAACGAGCGGGTCTATTCCTACGTCGGCAACGGCGCCGCGGTGCTGATCCGCCGCGCCTTGGGCGATCAGGCGGTCGAGGCGGAAGTTCAGGAAGCGCTCGAGTATTTTCTCGAGTATTACCGCGAGCACGATCTCGATTTCACCACCCTCTATCCCGGCGTGCGCGAGTCGCTCGACCGTTTGACGGCCGCCGGGAAGCGCATGGCGGTGCTCACCAACAAGCCGGTGCGCGTGAGCCAGGCCATCGTGGAAGGCCTCGGCGTCGCCCACCATTTCTTCCGCGTCTATGGCGGCAACAGCTTCGAGTTCAAGAAACCGAATCCCATCGGCATCGAAGTGTTGATGGAACAGGCCGAGGTGAGTCGACAGTACACGCTGATGGTGGGCGACAGTTCGGTCGACGTGGAGACCGCGCGCAACGCCCGGATAGCTTGCTGCGGGGTGGCCTATGGCTTTCAGCCCGAGACGCTCGACATCACGCCGCCCGACCTGAAAGTCGACCGCATGGAGCAGATGGTCGATTGGGTGCTGAACCCGGCAAAATGAGAAAGGAACCGAATCCGATGAACCATAAACCAGGCACCGCCGCGCCCGTCGCCGGCATCTACTGGTGCAGCGTCTGCAAAACGCCCGCGCGTTTCACCGAGGGCGAAAAGTTACCCGAGTGCCCCAACTTCTGCGGCCGCGGCCTGTGGGAACTGGTGAAAAAAGAAGAATAGGGCGGGAACGAGGCCATTTCGCAGCGGTTGCCGGATTGGACCGGCCAGCAGCGGGTCAGTCTCCGAGTCGGCGACAAACCGTCCGAGTGCCCTCAGACCGAGGATGTCCAGTTTCCAGAAACCCCGTTTTGCGACAAGAACGCGTCGGAGCGGCGGTCCACAGGACCCGACGCCATGCGTTCAGAGGTTAAGGGCCCAATTGCGCGAACCTGCGGAAGCGATTAGCGATGCGGGCCAGTGAAGCCCCGGTCAAGCCGAAGAGTAGGGCGACGAGAAAGGTGAGCACAAAGTTCTTCGAAATCCAGTAATACACACTGTGCCCGTGAACCGGACTCGACAAGCCCCAGTAACGAAGCATATTGACGCTGGCGATGAGAATGCAGGTAGCATCCGGAACCAGCGCCGCTTTGAAGGAAGAGGCCGTCGCCCTCCAAATTCCGGAATTCTCGCGTAGCACAGTCCAACCTCCGGCCGCGAAGAGAAACAGTTGGCCGGCGAAATACCAGTACACGAACTCCGATGCAGGTACAAGCCCTACGCGGACACCTAGAATTAGACCGGATGTCCACAACGCGAGGCCTAAGGCGCAAATCCTCTACGGATCGGGACGGAGATTCTGCCGCACGCTGCTGGCGAGGACGTTGGCGACCAGGGCCGGTGTCAGCCGCTTGTGCGCGAGAATGCCAGCCATTTCAGGGCCATACTCGTCACGCCAGGCGCGCGGGTAAGTTCGCAGCAAGAGATCTCGCAGAGTCATACAGCTCGCATCCTCCTTAAGCCAAAGCTCGACAGCCGCCGCATCTTCTCAAGCTGAACGCGCAGGTAGCCAAGCCCAGTGGATGTGATGCGGTAAGGACGTTGACGGCCGCTCGCTTCCATCGGCTCGATCCAGTTCTCATCCACCAGACGCGTGATGGCAGTGTACAGCGTGCCCGGGCCGAGCTCGACACCGGCAAAGGTCGCGACGTCCTGCATTACCGCATACCCGTGCTTGGGTCCCTCCGCCAGGCTGGAGAGAATCAGAAGTTCGGGATCCGTTGCCGGCCCAGATACCGTCTTGCGCGCCATGTGACGAATTATAGTATATCGTAATTCGAAGTACTTCGGCAACGGGAACGAGATGTCCTAGGGCTGTATCGGAAACGCTCCGGCGGGATGAGGTTCGGGCAGGACGCGAAATCTGACCGCCGGAGCGTTTTCGATAGAGCGACTTGAAGTGAGCCGGTTTGGCACTGCGGCGTTATGCGTTTCGAATTGTGTTGTTAGTGGCGGGAGACGACGAGATAGGCGCTAAAGGACGCATTTGGGGGACAGAGAGGCGCCGTGGGAGAATTCCGCGACGCGTGGCGATGGGACGGCACAGGATGCGAACAGTCCTCGCGGGCTGGCGTCCCCGCGCGGGAGAGATCCGAGATGACAAAGAGCAGGTCATGGTCGTTCGCTGTTCGCTGGAGGAGCGC
>JBEKKO010000104.1:0-19951 GCA_050010695.1 Bryobacteraceae bacterium | reverse complement strand
GACGGTTCCGAAGTTCACAATGCGCCCCTGCTGCATTCGGAATCGGTGCGGTTCACCGGTCTCAAAGCGGGGAATAGTTACCAGTATGAAGTGCCGGGCAGGCCGGACCTGAAAGGCTCGTTCAAGACGCCCCCCGCCGGAGAGGGGCAATTCGAGTTCGTCGTTTATGGCGACACACGCACGCGGCACGACGTGCACCGCAAGGTGATCGCGGCGCTTCTGGAGCACTGCCATCCGGACTTCGCGGTGCAGACGGGCGACCTGGTGAACGATGGCGGCGACCCCGCGCTGTGGCCGATCTTCTTCGATATCGAGCACGACCTGCTGCGCCAGGTAGCCTATTACCCCGCCCTCGGCAATCACGAACGGCACTCGCACAACTACAGCGATTTCATGCAAGCCGCGCCGTATTACTCCTTCAACTGGGGCAACGCGCACTTTGCGATTCTCGACACCGACCTGTCCAACGCCGCACCGGGCGAACTGGCGCGGCAGACCTATTGGAAGGAACAGACCGATTGGCTGGCCAGCGATCTTGAGAAGAACCAGAAGGCGGCATTCCGATTCGTGGCCGGACATCACCCGCCGATGACAGCCGTGTCAAACCGGCAGGGCGACAACCCGCACATGATTGCGCTGACACCGCTGCTTGAGCAATACCACGTAACGGCGGCGTTTTTCGGGCACGATCACAACTACCAGCACTATCTGAAGAATGGTATCCACTATGTGATCACCGGCGGAGGCGGCGCCCCGCTCTACGACGTGGACAAGCCGCCTCAGGGCATCACGCAGAAAGTGGCCAAAACCGAAAACTTTGTGCGCGTGCGCGTGGATGGAAAGAAGGCACACGTGGAAGCCATCACTCCGGATGGCGCGACGATAGATGACTTCAGTGTGGTAGGCGCAGCCATGGAATCGTCCGCGACCGCTCATTGAGGCGGATGGATACATTTCGTGGATGGTGGTCTCAGGAAACGCTCCAGTCTCGTTTTGGGCAGTTGAATTCTGTTGTGTTAGCGGCTGGTAGCGTTTTCGGGTTCCAGGCGGCGCGCAGACAAACCATCCGCGGCGCCGAGCAAAGCCGGTGACATTCCGCCTGATGATTTATGGGCGGGGATGATGAGTCCCACGCCGGAATCGCGAATCCGCTGCAGGTAGTCGCGAATGCCGTCGAACTGGCCCGCGGTGCCGGCGCTTCGCCCGATCCCGAGCGGGCTTGAATCACGAGCGCCGCTGAGCTGGACGGCCGCGCACCGATTCCAGATCAACGAACCTCGTCTCTTCTTCGCTGGGGGAAGAACACCAATGCTCCAGGTTCGGGAAGCGCACAGCGCTTACGAACACCTGCGGTCAGTGCCTCGGAACTCGCGCTGCGCACTGTGACAGGCCCTGCGAGCCAAGACGTGGAAGATTTCCACGGAATCCTCCCCTCACAGGAAATGACTGCGTCGAAACACGATAATTGTAATCGACACCAAAATGACATATGTTAGTAACGTAACTGTAATCGATCTGCGCAAGGAGTTTTTCAGTGCGGATTCCGGCACTTCTGGCGGTGGCGGCCTGCCTGTGCATCGGCGCGCGCCCAGAGGCCCTGCGTGCCGGAACAGTCACGACCACTGGAAAGTCCTACCGAATCAAACTGCTATCGTTCGTGGCTCCGCCACAGCCGCCATCCGGTTTGCTGATCAGAGCGCGCGTCAACGGAGGGCCGCTGCTGCGTCTGCTGCTGGATAGCGGAGCACAGCGCGTCGTTCTGAGCCGCCGGGCCGCTGCGAAATCGGGGTGTTTTGGGGGCGCCAACTTGTCGCTCGTCAGCCCGGGCGCATCGGCGGTTAGTGTGGCGAAGGCTCTGCGGGCGGAGACGGTCGAGGTCGATGATTTTATCGCACGGGATGTGGACGTGCTGGTGACCGATAACAAGGTTGCGGACGGCGTTGACGGAGTACTTCCCTTATCGCTATTCGGAAGCTTCCTGATCCGGCTGAATATGCCTGCGAAGAGCCTGGATCTCGATCCGTATCCGCAGGAAGCGCTACACCAAACTGGGGAACTCGCGGCGGTCCAGAACAACGATCTGTTTTTTGTGAAATGCCAGTTGAACGGTGCTCGCGAAGGATACTTCCTGCTCGACACGGGCGCGTCCTATAACGCAATTTCACACAAACTGGCGAGGAAACTGAATAGCTCCGGCCTGCTCGGTAGTGACGTCTCGCTGCAGGGCGGAACTGTTCCCGTGGATGGGTACCTCACCAGTGCGGTCACACGTCTGCGGATCGGAAGTTTGGAGCTGGTGCCGGATCCCCTGGTCGACGTGGACTTGTCGCTTGCGAGCCGTTACCACCAATTGGAAATATCGGGCCTGATCGGGTATCCGGCCCTCCGCGGCTTGGCCCTCGTCGTAAACTATCGCGATGGCCGTATTTGTGTCGCTTCAAAATAGTCTTTCTCGCTACCGCTGGTTCATCGACTGACTACTGCGGCGCGCAATCATGCCAACAATCCTGAACGCAGCTCCGAACTACGGCTTCGGCGAGAAGGCACTGTACTTCTTCTTCGATTGAAATCGCGCCCCACGCCATGGGCGCCACGTTGGTGGAGATTCCGTACACGGAGATACGGGACCTGATTCGTCCCGAGTTTGCGTTGTAGCGAGCACTCCACTCTTAGCCTTAGCCGCCTAATCGCTGTCGTCGGTTCTGACGCCCAGGTCGCGGTAGGGATACCAGTTGCCTGGTACCCCCCGCACAGATCCGTACGAGCGCTCATTAGCGCATACGGCTCCTATCTCGGATGACTGGCGACAAAACGCTGCTCAGGCCATGGATGAAGAATGCGCGGTGTGGGAAACCAGCGCGTAACCAGGCGATCCACACGGGCCCAGGTGTAGCGGTTTCGCTGACCGCGACAGACCAAACTCGTCCGCCACAGCCGTGCCAACCTGACCCGGACGGTAAGTTGGCCTTCGGCGTCGGCGAAGCGATCGGCATATTCGGCGTTCTTCTGGTCCGCGGAGATCGCAACGGTTCGTCCTCGAGGGCCTGTGGAAAACTGCGACGCACGCCGCAGTGGCTATCAAAAGGTCCACGCCGGCGAACTTCTACGCCGCGTCGCGCCACGCGTAACGATGGTGCAGACCGGCCAGACGCGGCATGGAAGCCACGTTCACGATTTGCCGGCGATGTGTTCGTTCATTCACTCCATTCGGTTTGCACCTACGCACTATGCCTGAGACTATGCCCACACCGTGCAACTACATCTCTGGTGGAACCTGCCGAGGTAAGTGCTTATAATTGTGTCGGGTGCACGGCTTCAGCGCCGGAGAGCTCCTGGTTTCCGCCATTAGGGGCTCGGTCAAGTTTCTTGGCTAAGTTGCAGAAAATATTGGTCGGGGCGAGTGGATTCGAACCACCGACCTCCTGGTCCCGAACCAGGCGCTCTAGCCAGGCTGAGCCACGCCCCGATATATCCAGTGTAATCGGTTGCGTACCCTTCGCACAAGCGCTTACCATCAGATTCGTGACGGATACGGGGAAGCTGCGCGATTTGCCCGCGGTGCATGAGGTGCTGGCCAGCCTGGCGGCGGACGCGGCGCGCTATCCCCGTGCGCTGGTGGTGGCCGAGATCCGGCGCGCGATCGAGGACGCGCGCAGCGACATGCTGGCCGGGCGCGATGGCGGGCCACCGGTGGCGGCGCGCGTGGAAAGGGCTCTCGACGCCGTCGCACGGCCTTCGTTGCGGCGCGTCATCAACGCCACCGGCGTAGTCGTGCACACCAACCTGGGGCGTGCACCGCTGGCCGCCTTTTCGGTCCAGCCCGGCTATTCCAACCTCGAATACGATCTGGCCAGCGGCAAACGCGGCCAGCGCGATGCCCACACCGGGCGGTTGATCGAGCGGCTGTTGAACGCGCCCGCCATCGCCGTAAACAATAATGCGGCGGCGCTGTTGCTGGCCCTCAACGAACTGGCGGCGGGCGGCGAGGTGGTGGTCTCGCGCGGCGAGTTGATCGAAATCGGCGATGGCTTCCGCATCCCCGAGATCATGGCGCGCTCTGGCGCTGTGCTGCGCGAGGTCGGCACCACCAACCGGACGCGCATCGAAGACTACCGCGATGCGCTTGGCGAGCGCACCCGCCTGCTGCTGCGCGTGCATCCCAGCAATTTCCGCATCCAAGGGTTCACCGCGCGGCCGGAATTGGGCGAGCTGGTGGCGCTGGGCCGCGAACGGGGCTTGCCGGTTTTTGAAGACCTGGGCAGCGGGTGCATGGTGGATCTGCGGCCTTTCGGCATTGACGAACCGCTGGTGCCGGCGAGCCTCGAAGCCGGCGTGGATTTGGTGTCCTGCAGCGGCGACAAGCTGTTGGGCGGCCCGCAGGCGGGGATTCTGGCGGGGAAGGCGGAACTCGTCACGCGCCTGCGCCGCAACCCTCTGTTTCGGGCACTGCGCCTGGACAAGCTGATTTACCAGGCGCTGGAAACTACGCTGCGCCTGCTGCTGCTGGAGCGATGGGACGAAATCCCCGTGCTGGCCATGATTCGCCAGCCCGCTGCGGCCATCCGCGCACGCGCGGAGGCCCTGCTGGCGCAGCTCCCCGAACTGCACGCGGAAATCGTTTCCGGCGCCTCCGTCATTGGTGGCGGCGCCACGCCGGAGCAATCCATCCCCACCTGGCTGATCTCGATCGAGTGCCCGAGTGCAGCCGTGGCGGAGCGCCAGCTTCGTGCCGCAGACCCGCCCGTAGTGGCGCGCATCGAAAAGGACCGGCTGCTGCTCGACCTGCGCACCGTGCTCGCCGATGAGGAGGCCAGCCTGCTGCGCGCGCTCGCCGCTATCGGCCGGGAAGAAAAGTAAACGGCGCCGAAGCTGCTACGCGCGTTCCTGGTAAGTGCCTTCCGCCGTATTGACGCGGATCTTCTCGCCTTCGGTGATGAAGGGCGGCACCTGCACAACCAGACCCGTTTCGAGCTTGGCCGGCTTGGTGACGTTCGACACCGAGGCGCCCTTCAGCCCGGGTTCGGTTTCGACCACGGTCAGGTCCACGGTGGCCGGCAGTTCCACGCTGATGGGCTTGCCTTCGTAGAATTCCACGCTGACCTGCAACTGCGGAATCAGGTACTGGACAGCATCGCCGAGCAAATCCTTCATCAGGTGCATCTGCTCGAAGCTCTCGGTATTCATGAAGTAGAAGTATTCGCCGTCGTCGTACAGGTACTCCATCCGCTGCTCGTCCATGACGGCCTTTTCGACCTTGTCTTCGGAAGAGAAGCGGTGTTCGGTCATGGAACCGGAGCGCAGACTGCGCATCCGGACCTGCACGAAGCCACGCAGGTTGCCAGGCGTCCGGTGGTTGACGCTGAAAATGGAGTAAAGCTCGTTATTGAACTTAACCACCATTCCCGGACGCAATTGTGTTGCAGGAATCATGAAACTCCTTGAGATGTGGACTTGAAGATCCAGTATAGCAAGCGGCCTGCCGCTGCAACCGAACAGACCGGCGCGCGGAGGGTCAGGAGGCCAGGTGGCCGGGCATGGCCAGCAGAACGATCAGGTTCCAGGCCACCAGGCCGCCGTACCAATAGGAAGCCAGCCGGATCAGGCCGAGCCTCCGGGTATACACGCAGAAGCCGCCCAGCGCAAGGGCGAGAATCTTCGAGACTCCGAGGCCAACCGCAGGGCCCGCGTGCATCAGTAGGCGCACGAACG
Organism: Bryobacteraceae bacterium; assembly: GCA_050010695.1. GTDB lineage: Bacteria > Acidobacteriota > Terriglobia > Bryobacterales > Bryobacteraceae > Bog-375. Next base: position 14,242 of record JBEKKO010000104.1, on the reverse strand, counting down.
GGCTCGCTTCCCCCGCTCCCAGCCGCAAGCCAAGCAGGGTAGTGAGCAAGTCCAAAAGCTGCAAATAGACAAAAACCTGTGTCAGGCCCATCAATTACTTTCCCCTCCCTCCGTCGACAGGTGCTTGCTCATAATTGTATCCACTGAGAGCCAAAACGTTTCGACTTTTTTTCGATGGACCGTACTGGGGAGGGAACTTTCGTTCCAGTGCAGAATATTACAGTTACGCCGGTATCGCTTGGGCCGGCGTGTGGTCAGTACCCACCTGAAAAGATCGTAGGAACGGCCGGGCGCTGCGGAAAAAACACCGGCGGCAAAGACCGCCGGCATTACGGAAAAAAGTGTTTCTTCGTAACGCCGGCGGTGTTTGCCGCGGGTTCTTTGCTACTGGCCGAGCGACACTTTCAGCACCTTGGTTTCGCCGTTGCGGATTTCGAGCGCCGAGGTGTTCTGCTCGCCGTTCTTTTCCACCACGACGCGGTACGATCCGGGGGGCAGAGGAATCTGCGCGGGGGTGTTCTGCGGGAATCGCTTGCCATTGATGGTGATTGCCGCGCCGGCCGGTGAGCTGGTGATCCAGAGGGTGCCCTGCGTGGCACGCAGGATGACGATGGGAAGCTCCAGGGGTCCGGACCCCACGGCCACGTCACGGTGCTCTGCCTGGTAGCCCGGCTTCACGATGGAAACGGTGTGACGGCCGGGTGCGGCATCGACCGAGCACGGCGTCGAGCAGGCTGTCTCGTGTCTTCCGTCGAGCATCGCGGTGGCGCCGGCCGGACTGGTAATCACGGTCACCTCCGCCGGCTCGGGCACTGCTGCCGGCGCGCTCCTCCGCGGCGGCCCCTCGGCGGGTGGTTGGGCAGCCGCCTTCCCCGGCACGTCCGCGGCCGCATTGAGTGGTTTGGCGGGTTGTTCGGCCGGCTTGGTTTCCTCGCTCAGCGCCTGCTCCGGCGCCCTTGGCATCGGACTGGGCTTGCTCTCCGCCGTCGCGGACGGCGCGGGCTGCCTCGGTGCGGCGGGCTTCGAAACGGCGGCAGTGGTGGCCCGCGATTTTTCGGGCTCCGTCGTGCGGCCGGCTGTCGCGCCTCCACGTCCGCCCGGCAGCAGCCACGACGGAGCGGCTTGCCACGAGACCAGCGCGATCACACCCGCCGCCATCAGAACCGCCGCCAGGAACGGAAGAAAGCCGAGCCTGGATCGCTCGCCCGCAGGATTGGCGCCGGTTGCCTCGCTGCGGCGCGGGTTGCGGGCGGGGGGCAAGGTGACGCCGCCGCGCGGCGCGTCCGCCATGGTGGGCTCATTCAAGGTGGCGCCCCGCGCCAGCGGCTTCCAGGTGCGGGACGCCGAGCACGCCTTTTCCAGGTTGCGGACAAACTCCTTGCACGTGGCGTAGCGGTCGCCGGGCTTCTTCGCCAGACCTTTGTACAGGGTGTCCTCGATGGGGCCGGCCAAGGTCGAGTTCAAAGTGTGCGGCGGTATCGGCTCTTCCGCCACGATCTTGTAGACCACCGTGGTCAGGTGCTCGCCCGTGTACGGTTTTTCGCCGGTCAGCATTTCGAAGGCGATCACCGCCAGCGAGAATTGATCGGAACGGCCGTCCACCGGCTGGCCCTGTATCTGTTCGGGCGACATATAGTGCGGCGTGCCGACAATCGAGCCGGTCATGGTGAGCTGCTCTGAGGTGGTGATTTTGGCGATGCCGAAATCGGTGATCTTGGCCGTGCCATCGGCGGCGATCATGATATTGGCCGGCTTGATATCGCGGTGCACGATTCCCTTTTGATGGGCATAATCGAGCGCGGCCGCGGTTTGCGCCAGCAGCCGGAACATCCGTTCCGGGTCGATCGGCCGGGGCGCGGAGAGAATCTGGTCGAGCGTCGGCCCATCCACGTATTCCATGGCGATGAAGGCTACGTCGTCCTGCTGCTCCACGTCGTAAATGGTAACGATGCTGGGATGCGAAAGCATGCCGGCCGAACGGGCTTCGCGGAACAGCCGCTCGCGCAGGCGCTCCTGCTCACCGGGATTGCGCACGTTACCGAGATGAATGGTCTTGATCGCCACCGGCCGGCCAATATTGGGATCAATCGCGTGATAGACCACGCCCATGGCGCCCCGGCCCAGTTCCCGAACGATCTTGTACCGTCCAATGCGATCCATCGTCAGCTAGCTGCAAATTCCCGCTAGTGATAGGATACGGCTTTGCCAGCCGCTTCGTCATCCTAATAGCCGTCAGGCCATAACCGAACCATCCCGGCGCCTGGTTTCCCGCGCAGATGCAGGTGTCGAGAAGAGTCTGTCTCGACACGGCACGCACGAGTGCGTGCGCGACGCCGTTCGGCCTAACCTAATGGGAGGGGGTCTCTCCTAGCATCGTTGAGGCCGAGGAAGACGGAATCATAGTGGCCGTTCTCGGCGGCGAAGCGGAGACGCTTCACGTTTTCGACGCAAATCTCAGTCACCGCGGGCTGGGTCTTCAGGATTTCCATTACTTCCGCAATGAACTTATCGAGTGGCATTGCGCGAGGGTCGGCAGCTCCGTTCAAAAGGTGTGTGGCGACATAAGGCGGGATGAGTTCGAGCACCTCCATCGCAGTCCCCTGGAGTTGGTAGCGAAGCGACTGCGTGTAAGAGTGGAGCGCGGCCTTGGTTGCGCAATACGTGGGGGTTGACGCCATCGGAACGAAGGCCAGCCCGGAGGAGACGTTCATGATAGCGGACCAGGGCTGCTTTCCGAGCAGTGGCAGCAGAGCCGCGGTCAGACGGATGGGGCCCAGCAGATTGGTGGTGACAATGGTTTCGGCGTCGGCGAGCGAGTCCGGCTGGGCTGCCAGCTTTTCGAACCGCATGATACCGGCATTGTTGACGAGTACGTTCAGCGCCAGGTGGCGCGCCGCCAGCTCAGCCGCGAAAGTGCGGATGTTGGCGGGGTCTCCGACGTCGAGCGTCAGCGAGGTCATGCCCGGGTTCGCGGCAATGGTCTCGTCGAGCGCCTGCTGGCGGCGGCCGGCGATGATGACCTGGTTTCCCAGAGCGTGGAAAGCTTCGGCCAGGCCACGGCCAATGCCGGAGCCGCCGCCCGTGATCAGGATTGTGTTGCCGGTTGTTTTCATGGGGATGTTTTGTTCCTATTCGAATTATAAGATGCGAAGGTCAGCTCGAAAGAGAGATTAGTATGCGCGAGAATAAGTAAGATTTGCAAAGGAGCAATCTATCGATGAGGATTTCGCCCATTCCTACCCTCCGCATTTCAGCCGCCATTTCCATTCTGGCAGCGCTGGCGATTGGTCTGTCGTCTGGCGGCTTCGCTCAATCGCAGACCCGGCGCGTGGTTTTCGATGGCGTGAAGAGCGACCACAAATGGACGCTGAAGGAATTGAATCCAGAATGGCCTTCGGATTGGTCGGCCTGGAACTTCCTCGTTCTGGAGATGAAGACGTCCACCCCGCAGCGGTTTTCCCTCTGGCTTCACAGCGCCTCCGGGCCGCGGCGCATCCTGCTCCAGCCGTTTGGCCAGAACGTCTGGCTGCGCGCGTCGGTCCCGCTGCGATACTTCAAAGGGAAGGACCAGTCGGGCTTCGACCTGGCATCCACCAACAATCGCCGCACGGATTCCTTTTGGATGTCGATCTGGGGGCCGTTCGGCGATCTGAAAAACATCCAATCGCTCGGCTTTACGATGGACTATCCCATCGATAAACCCACGCTGGAAATACGGTCCATCCAACTCGCCAAGGAAGATCCCGGCTCCGATTTCCTGGAGGGCAAACCGGTGCTCGACGAATTCCGGCAATGGGCGCACGCGGACTGGCCGCGCAGAATCAAGAGCCGGGAGCAACTGCGAAAGGAGCTATCCGAGGAGGACAGGAGCCTCCAACAACCGGGCGATTTCGACTATTGCGAATACGGCGGCTACAAGAGCACGCAGGCCAAGGCAACCGGTTTTTTCCGCGTCGAACAGATTGACAGTAAGTGGTGGTTCGTGGATCCGCATGGCCACCTGTTCCTGTCGATCGGATCGAACGGCTTGGGAAGACGCACTCTGTCCGGGAACTTCAACATGCCGGGCGATCCCGCCGCAACCCGGTTGCCGCGGCGCCTGGCAGCCTGGGGATTCAACACCGCCTCCGAAGGGATGAACAAGCCTTACACCACCTACGTCAACGCGCCGCGGGGGCCGAACACGTTCCTGGGCGTGGCCGATGTGTATTCCGATGAGTTCGCGCGCGGGGTGGACGAAGCCGCCGCGAAGCAGTGTGCACCTCGCAAGAGCGATCCGCTCCTGCTCGGCTATTTCATCGGCAACGAACCGCCGTGGGGCGAACGGGAAAGCGAAGTTGTGGACATGATTCTGGCCGGCCCGGCGACCGCCACGCAAAGCAAGCTCAAAGAGTACCTGGCCAAGGGCGACACGCCTGGACGCCGAAAGGAGTTCGTGATCGGGGCGTTTGAGAAGCAGCTCGAATTGGTGGGCGCGGCGATTCGCAAGCACGATCCCAACCATCTGAACCTCGGCATTCGTTTCGGCGGATCGCCGGCGGACGAGATTCTGCGATGCGGGCGGGTCTTCGACGTGTGCAGCATCAATGTTTACGAATACGAACCGACGAAACAGATCGAGCGCACGTTCCGCATCACCGGACGCCCGGTCCTGATTGGCGAATTTCACTTCGGCGTGCCGGAGAACGGATTGGGCGCTGGCCTGGTGCAGACGCGCGACCAGGTCGAGCGCGCGAAAGGATATCGTTACTACGTCGAGCAGGCGGCGGCGCTGCCCGGCTTCATCGGGGCGCACTGGTTCACGTGGCGCGACGAACCGGTGCTGGGCCGGATGGACGGCGAGAACTACAACATCGGCTTTTTGGATGTGACCGACCGTCCCTATCCGGAACTGGTCGAGGCGGCCAAGGCCACCCATCGGCGGCTGCACGACGTGCATGCGGGGAAGGCGGCGCCGTTCAGCGAGCGTCCGAAAGCCTCCAGCGCCGGAACGCCGTCGTCGCCATGGGATGAGTAGCCTCGCTGCTGCGGCGGGTTGGCAGGCGAAAGCGCCTGCGCCACCGTTAACAGAAAGTCTGTGTGCATTTGGTGGGGCGGGCTTCAGCCTGCCAACGGCCGATGCGCTTCCTCTATTGGCCGTACGGCGGTTGCACAACCGCGGCGGGCTCGGCGGGAATATAGCCGGCGCGTCGAGGAAGTTATAATCAGAAGGAGTGGGCCGGCCGAAGCGCGCCCACTCAGGACAATCCGCGCCGCCGGGTTTCTCGCGGAAGGAGAGTATCGTGCGCTCCTGGTCCTTTTCTTTACTTCTTCTACTGCTGCCCGCCTTTCTGTGGCCACCGCCCGCGCGCGCGATTAAGCACCGGAAGGAAGAATCTTTCGACTTCGGCACCACCAAGTGCCTTCCCGGCATGATTCACGGCGCCGTGTACGACATTCCCGAAGGCACGCCGATGCTCGCGCCGCTGCTGCCGATGCTGGGACGGATGAAGCCGGCGGGCACCGTCTGCGCCTTCACCCTGAATGTCCCCACGCGATCCTGGCTGCAAGGCATACCCGGTGTGACGGACCGCGTCGAATGGTTCGCCATCGATTACCAAGCCGACTTCTGGGTCGAGGAGCCTGGCAGGTATTCGTTCTCTTTGGAATCCGACGATGGCAGCGTACTTTTCATCGATGGGCGCCGGGTCGTGGATAACGACGGAATACATTCCACGCAGTATTCGAGCGCCCGGACCGAGCTTCCGGCGGGCGCGCATCATCTGCGGGTGGCCTATTATCAGGGTCCGCGCGATGCAGTGGCCCTGGTGTTGAAGGTTTCGCCGCCGAACGCCGATTGGAAGCTCTTCGATATCCGTGAATACCGGATGCAGATGAAGGCGGCACCGCCTACGGCAGTGGACGACGAGCAGCGTCCGGTCCTGCGGCGAACCGAGACTGCTCACGATCCGCTGGCCGAGAAGCTGTTTGAACAGCCCGCCATGGAGGCCCTCCAGGCCAGCCCGCCGCCGCACGCCTTCGATTTTCACGTAAGCGCCCTCCGTTTCCGGCCTGGTGTCGAGGGCTCGCAATACGCGGTGGCCGTGGACGTGCCGGCAGCGGGCATCACGACCACGCCGGGCGCCCTGCAGACGTTCCGGCTGCACATTCTGGTGCTGGCGCTGATCCGGGACGAAGGAGGCCGCGTGGTGGAGAGGATCAGCCACGATTTCCCGCTGACTTTTCCGGATGAGCGAATGGCCGCATTGCAGGCCGGTTCGCTCCGCTATTCGAGCCCCGTTACGCTGCCGCCCGGCCGGTATACCCTGGAAGCCGCGGTGGCCGACCGCGAAGCCAATCAGGCCAGCGTTCAGACCGTGAAGTTCGAGAATCCGGAGTGCGGCGGGGTCGCCCTCAGCGACCTGATGCTGGTAAAGGCGCTGGAGGACGTGAAAGGCCCGCCGGATGGGGCCGATCCGCTGGTGTACGGCGGCAAACGGGCGTCGCCGGAACTGGGCGGCGTGGTGCGGGCATCGGCCCATCCGTTTATCTACTTCATGGTCTATCCGGATGGGGCCGCCGCTACGAAGCCGAGCATGGAAGTCGAACTCTCCGCCGGCGGCCGGGTGGTCGCCCACCAGACCGCCGATCTTCCCCCGCCGGATGCCTCCGGCGCCATCCCGATGAGCATCGCCACGATGACCGCGCCCGGCAAGTATGGAATCAAGATCGCCATTCAACAAGGCAGCCAGCGCGTAGAGCGGAGCCTGGACTACGCGGTGACCGCGCCGTAGGGGCTCGTTACAGAACAACCGTCACAGTTCCAGCTTGCCCTGGTAGACCATCTCGTCCGGAAAGAAATCCTGCGTGAACTTCAGCCGGCCGACCTCCGCATCGAACTCGAGTTTGTCCTTGCGCGAAATCTCGTTGCTGCGCGGGAAAAGATACAGAATCACCGGCCCATCGTCGCGCATGAGAACCTCCACGCTGGAAGGCTTCATATCCTTCTTCCCCTCGCGTTTGATCGTGGCGCGATTCTTCAGTTCCGCGCCCAGGTTGTTGGGATCTCCCTTGATCATGCCGCTGGGCAAGCCGTACACCGCGATCGCGTAATGGTCTTCGTCCACCGAGGGCGCATTCAGCTCGTGCGCGATCAGTTGCGCCGAACTCAGCGGCAGCGCGCTCACCCAGCGCAGTGTCAACGCCGGCATCTGTCCGGAATCCGGAGTCGCGCCGTCATTGGACCCGCGCCCCATGCCGCGCCGCCCCATTCCGGGAAGTCCCATGCCGACCCCGCCGATCCCGATCCCGCCCGGGCCCATGCCGACTCGCGGTTGCCCGAGCCTGCCCGAACCATCCGGCGCCGGCGTCACGGTCTTCACCCACGGCGAGTCCGTGAGCACCTGCCGCGCCTCCTCCACACTCCATTCCGCGATCAGCTTGTCCTTCCAGACCGGCGCTCCGGCCGTCATTGCCGCGCCGCCGGCGGCAACCAGTACGATCCAGGCACACGTGTATCTTCTGGGCATTCATTCTATTAAACGTGCTCCGTGCCCCGCCGGTTGCCGTCTATCGCCGCCGCGGCGGCATGGCCCTTTAGAGCTAGCGATTTCCGGCGCTGCCGCGAGTGGAGAACGTTATAATTCGAACCAGTGGGCCGGCCGCGCCCACGCTGAAGATCCGCGCCGCCGGGTTTCTCGCGGGAGGAGAGTGTCGTGCGCTCTTGGTCCTTTTTCCTTCTTATCGCCGCGCTGGCTGCGCAGACTCAGACGGGCGAAGTAACCACCCGCGAAGAGACGCCGACTTTTCAATCCAGCGTGAACCTGGTGCGGGTTCCGGTGGTGGTCCGCGACAAAGAGGGACACGCCGTCGGCAGCTTCCACAGAGAGGATTTTCAGCTCACCGATCACGGCAAGCCGGTGGAGATTGCGCAGTTCGCCATCGAAGGCAGCGCCGTCCCCAAACCGGCCGCGCAGCCGGCCGAAGCGGAGATGCCGGGCGAGCCGGCCGCCACCGTTCCCAAACCGGTGGTGCCCACCCGCTTCGTCGCCTTTGTCTTCGACGACGTCCACCTCAGGCTGGATGACCTGACGACCGCCCGCGTGGCCGCGTTGCAGAACCTCGAGCAGGGAATCCCGCCGCAGGAACGCATTGCCGTGCTCACGCTGTCCGGCAAGGTGTCGCTCGAATTCACCAATGACGTGACGAAACTCCGCGAGACGCTGATGAAGATCATGCCGGTGCCGCTGCCCACGCACTTCCCTCCCGCCACTTTCTACGCGGCGGACATTTTCATGAAGAATCCCGGCGACGAAAACCTGCCGGTCTACAGCCCGCTGATGCCGGAAGTGCTGACGATGCAGGACGCCGTCACCATCAATTGCCTGATCCTGGACGGTCGCGAGGTGGCCATGGCCCCCGCTATCGCCAGGGCCACTCTGCGCGCCGTCTACAACGAGGGCGCGTCCGCGGCCAGCACCGCCTTCCGCATCCTCAACAACGCGGTGCGGCTGCTCGGCTCCATGCCGGGCGACCGGGTTATGGTTCTCGTCTCGCCGGGCATGTACCTGCCGGAGGAATTGCAGAAGAGCCTCGGCGAATCCATCGACCGCGCCACCCGCTCGGGCGTCATCATCAACACGCTCGACGCGCGCGGAGTCTACACCGTCGACCCAGGAGCCGGCGACGCTTCCCAGTGCGATGTGAGGGGCGACCCTCAGACCCAAAATGAGGTCGCCAAGTTCCAGGAATTCGCCATTTCCGCCGAAGGACTGGTGCTGGGCGACCTGGCCCATGGCACCGGCGGCACGGCCCTCGCCCAGAACGATTTGCTGGCCGAATTCAACCGGCTGGCCAACCTGCCCGAGTACGTCTACTATGTGGGCTTCTATCCCCAGGATCTCAAACCGGACGGGAAGTACCACGAGATCAAAGTGACGTTGGCAAACAACAAAGGCTTGTCCGTGCAGGCGCGCAAAGGTTACTGGGCGCCATCCCACGTGGAGGACGCCGCCACCGCTTCCACGCGGGAAATCGCCGAAGCCGTGTTCTCCCACGACGAACTGCGCGACCTGCCCATCGACATCGACACCCAGTTTTACAAAACCACCGACGCGGACGCCAAGCTGAGAATCATCGCTCACCTCGATATCCGGCAGCTTCGCCTGCGCAAGCAGGACGATCGGAACCGCAACGACTTGACATTGGTTTGCGCCCTCTTCGACCTCAACGGCAACTACCTCAAAGGAACGCAGAAGGTGGTGGAGCTTCGGTTGAAGGACGATAATGTGGAGCATCGGCGTGACCTCGGCGTCACCATGAACAGCGATTTCGACGTGAAAAGCGGCGACTACATGATTCGCGTCGTGGCGCGCGATGCCGAAGGCAGGCAAATGGCCACCGCCAACGATACAGTGGAGATTCCATGAAAACCTCTCAGATCAGGTTGTGGAGCGGGACAATAGCCGGCCTCCTTCTCATCGCCGCGCTGCCGGCGCAGACCCAGACGGGCGAAGTGACCACCCGCGAAGAAACTCCCACCTTTCAATCGAGTGTGAACCTGGTGCGCGTTCCGGTGGTGGTCCGTGACAAGCAGGGACACGCCCTCGGCAGCTTCCATAAGGCGGACTTTCAGCTCAGCGATCACGGCAAGCCGCAGGAGATTGCACAGTTCGCCATCGAGGGCAGCGCCGTCCCCAAGCCCCCGCAGCAGGCCCGAGCTGAGATGCCCGGCGAGCCGGCGGCCTCCAATCTGTTGGTGCCCAGCCGCTTCGTCGCCTTCGTCTTCGATGACGTCCATCTCAAGCTCGAGGACCTGATGAACACCCGCGCGGCCGCGTTGAAGCACATCGAGCAGGGAATTCCGCCGCAAGAGCGGGTGGCTTTGCTCACGCTCTCGGGCAGCGTGGCGCTCGAATTCACCAACGACGTGGCGAAATTCCGTGAGATGCTAATGAAGATCATGCCGGTGCCGCCTCGCACGCACTTCCCTCCGGCCAGCTTCTTCGTGGCGGACCAGTTCATGAAGAGCCCCGGCGACGAGCAGTTGAGCTGCGTCCCGCCGTGCCAGGGCTGCTGCCCGATCTGCGACCAGCGGATGCCGCCGCCGCTATGGATGCAGACGTACGTTACGGCCGGCTGCCTCCAACTGACATGTTACACGCTGGCCGAGGCTCCGGCTATCGCCAGGGCCACTCTTCGCGCCGTCTACAATGAAGGCGCGAGCGAAGCCAGCGATGCCTTTCGCACGCTCGGCAATGTAGTGCGGCTGCTTGGCTCCATGCCAGGCGACCGGGTGATGATTCTCGTATCGCCCGGCATTTACCTGCCCGACGAGTTGCAGAGGAGCCTCAACGAATCCATCGATCGCGCCACCCGCTCGGGCGTCATCATCAACACCCTCGACGGGCGCGGCGTTTACACCATTGAACCGAGTGTCACAGTTCCTGGCTGCACTCTGACCGACCAACAAACCGAACTGCAACTCGCCAAGTACAGCCATGATGAAGCCGTGGCCCAGGGGATGATTTTAGGCGACCTCGCCCATGCGACGGGCGGCACCGCCATCGGCGACAACGACCTGCTGAGCGGATTCAACCGGCTGGCCAGCCCGCCCGAATACGTCTACTATTTGGGCTTCTATCCCACCGATCTCAAACCGGACGGAAAGTTCCATGAGATCAAAGTGACGATCGAGAACGGCCAGGGCCTTTCCGTGCAGGCGCGCAAGGGTTACTGGGCGCCATCCCATGTGGAAGACGCCGCCACCGCCTCCACGCGGGAAATCGCCGAGGCCGTGTTCTCCCATGACGAGTTGCGCGACCTGCCCATCGACATCGACACCGAGTTTCACAAAACCGCGCCCGCGAACGCCAAGCTGAAAGTCACCGCTCACCTCGACATCCGGCAGCTTCACCTGACCAGGCAGGATGAGCGGAACCGCAACGACGTGACCCTGGTGTGTGTCCTGTTCGACGGCAACGGCAACTACCTCAAAGGAACGCAGAAGGTGGTGGAGCTTCGGTTGAAGGACGAGAATGTGGAGCACCGGCGTGACCTTGGCCTCACCATGGACAGCGAGTTCGACGTCAAGAGCGGCGCTTACATGATTCGCGTCGTCGCCCGCGATGCCGACGGCCGCCAGATGGCCACCGCCAACGACACAGTAGAGATCCCATGACAAGCCAAGAAACGTCGAGACGAAGCTCGACGCAGCACGCAGGAATGCGTGCGCCACGGAGGTCGGCCCTGTTCCTGTTGCTGTGTTCCCCGCTGCTGGCTCAAACCGGCGGGTCCAGCGGCGCGAAGACGGCTAGCGTGACACTGGCGCCCGAGGTGCAGCCGGTGCTGGTGGATGCGGTGGTAACCGGGGAGAAAGACGAACCCATCCACGGCCTGACCGAAAAGGACTTCCACCTCCTCCAGGATGGCAAGGAGCAGGCCATCACTGGATTCCAGACTCACGGCGGATCCGCCGCGCCGGGACTGAGCCGGCAACAGCACGTCGCCCTCTTGATCGGTGCGCAGTCCGACGGCGATCGAAAATGGATCCAGCAGGCCGCCGCCAAGTTCGTCGCCGGCAATGCCGGACCCAACCGGCTGATGGCGGTCATTTACACGGACGCATGCTACAACACCATCTCGACGCCATTCACAGCCGACGCCAACCAGCTCCAGCACGCGCTGGACGCCTGGCCCGACCTCGTTCACTGCGACGGCGCGCCCGATCCCGATGGCAATCTGCGGCCGCTCTACTACGCCCAAGTGGCGAAGGGCCTGGGCCAGGTGCTTGGCCACAAAGCAGTAGCTCTGTTGGTGGCCAATCTTGCGCCATCCGCCGCCGCTGAGGGCAGAAAGGCGCCGGAGCCCGTTGCCGCCACGCGCAAAGTGCGGGCTCGGAGCGGGGGGAACGCGGAGCCGCACCAGGATCCGTTCGATATGGAGCTCGAGTTTCGCAAGGCGGATGTCTCGGTCTATCCGGCTGAAGCGCAGGCCGGCGTGCCGGCTCCGGCCTGGGCGCTCGATCTCGCCGAAGCTACCGGCGGCCACGAACTCTCCCGCGGCAGCGACGGTCTCGGCGTTTTCGATCCGCTCGCCCGCGAGCAGGACGAAACCTACACGCTGGCCTACGTGCCGAGACTGTCGGCGGAGGGAAGCTGCCATCCACTCAAGGTCACCGTCAACCAGCCCGGCGTAACAGTGCGCGGGCGAAACCTCTACTGCAACGTGCGCCAGGCAGGCCCGGTTGTCGCCGCCAAGCCGAAGGAGAACGAGTTGGAGGTTCTGGCCGCCTCGGCGGGCGCCGGCAACACCGAGGCGTCCGCCTCCGTCCCGTTCTTCTACGACCCCAGCGGGGTGGCGCGGGTCACCATGGCTCTCGAGATTCCTTCTCCGGTTCTCGATCCCACCGACTTGAACGGCAAACTGCATGCCGAGATAGAGGTGCTCGGCATGGCGTACAGCCCTGGCGGCGGCGTGGCGGCCCGGTTCACGCATAAGTTGAAGTTCGATTTCGACAGCCGCCGGCAGCTCGACGATTTTCTGCGCCACCCGATCCACTACGAGCGCCAGTTCGAGGTCGCTCCGGGGAATTACCGGTTCAAGGTCGTCTTCCGCTCGGCTAAGGACCGATTCGGCGTGGTCGAAGCGCCGCTGGCCATCGATCCGTTCAACGCCGGGCAGCTCAGCCTGAGCGCCATCGCCCTCAGCCGCGACGTACAACCGATATCGCAGGAGGCCGCGCAGGACGAAGCCGAGAAAGGGAAGAACCCGCTGATCTACCGCGGCAACCGGATCGCCATCTCCGGTTCCGACGTTCTGTCGAAGACCGGCACCGCCGAAGCTTACTTCGAGGTCTACGAGCCGTTCGCCTCGGGCGCCGGGGCGGTCCAGTTGACGATGCGCTTGCGCCTGCTCGACGCGCAGACCAACCAGCCAGCGTGGAATTCCGGCGATATCGACCTGAGCGCCCTGGCCAAGTCCAGCAACCGCGTGATTCCGGTCGCGCTCAAATTGCCGGTTGCAAACCTTCCGCCGGGAACCTATCGCGCCGAGTTGATTGTCAAGGATTCCGCCGGAGGCCAAGCCGCCCGCAGCATGGAATTTCGGATGGAGTGAGCGGCGGCGCAGGCTGTCAAGCCTTCTTTCGCTATGGCTCGATCGTCACGATGGCTTTTCCGGCGGCGCCCGAGTAAATCAGCTCGATCGTGTGGATCTTCTCGACCTTGCCGGGGTACCAGAAGAAAACCAGTCCTGCCACGGGAAGAGCGCGGTCGCCTTCCGGAAGCGCGGCTTTTTGCACGCGCTGATTCATGGCGCGCTGTATCTCGATCGGAATCTTGACCGGGAAAGCCGGCTGTTTGTCGTCGGCCTTCTCTTTCGCTGCCGGTTCGTCGCCGAGGGTGAGGTTGGCAGGCGCTTTCGGTTTTGCGGGCTCAGGCGGTACCCACTCGGGATCTTTGACGTTCCCGAGCACCACCCCGTAGGGCTGGCTGGGCAATGTCTTCTTCCCGTTGATGCGGAGCGTGAAATCGTCGAAGGATAGCTTGATCCGGGCGCCCGGCGGGCCGAAGAATGCCGTTTCCAGCGCCACGTAGTCTTCCGTGGTCAGGTTCCCTTGCGAGGTGGGGACCGCGTGTCCCTGGAACTCGGCCGCAATTGTCACCGCGCCTGCTTGCGCCTGGTCTGGATAGTCGGCCGGAGCCGCTCTGGGCGGCAGACCCTTGGTTTCAGTTGGCGCGTCCTTGCCTGGCGGTTTTTGGCTTGGCGGGACCTGCCCTTGCGCACACAGGCAGAAGGCGGCAATCGGCACACCGACCCTCAACACAATAAATGGTCGCATTCCAGCTAAGAAAACATAGTCGAGGTTCTCACCGCCGGCATCGATAATGCGGGAAGCCCGAGCCTTGCGCTAGGTCTTGGGGGTGTCCGGAGGATCGCCTTTCAGCGATTCCTTGAAGCCGCGAATACCTTGAGCAAGTCCTTTACCGAGCTCGGGCAGCTTTTGCGGCCCGAAAAACAGAAGGCAAATTCCCAAGATTATAAGCAGATGCCTGGGCTGCAGCAGATCCTCAATCATGTATGGCTCTCCACTTGCACGATAGCACAATTCGGCGCGGCCGGCTGGGGGCGGGCGCGGGGGCCAGCGGTTTCGGAAATGGCGCGAAACAGGACTTTGCGCATTGGAGTGGATTTGAGCCGTGGGAGAGGCGGCGATCCTGCAGGCCGTTGAGCGACGGGGAGCCTCGATGGGGTATCACTCCAT
>JBEKKO010000103.1:0-20381 GCA_050010695.1 Bryobacteraceae bacterium | reverse complement strand
ATACAAGACATTTTATATATTATTACATGGGTACACATTACACTCCGCAAAAATCCCGATCTTCAGAGTCTTCAAGACCTTACACGAAAAATGGCGTCAAAAAGAGCGGGAACTTCGGACTAGACAACGCCCGGCGCTACCGGCTACTGCACTTCTTCGGTCCAGCCTTCCAGCACCTGCTTGAGCTTGCTCATGAACTGGTCGGCCAGCGCGCCATCGATCAGGCGATGATCGAAGCTGAGCGACAGGTGGCAGATGGAGCGGATGGCGATGGCATCGTTGATCACCACCGGGGTTTTGTCGACGGTGCCGACGCCGAGGATGGCGACTTGCGGCTGGTTGATGATGGGCGTGCCGACCAGGCTGCCGAAGCTGCCGAAGTTGGTGATGGAGAAGGTTCCGCCGAGCACCTCATCGGGCTTGAGCTGGCGCGAGCGCGCGCGGGCGGCCAGATCGACCACGGCGCGTTGCAGGCCCAGCACGTTCTTTTCATCGGCGCCGCGGATGACCGGAACGATCAGGCCGTTTTCGAGCGCCACCGCGATCCCGATATTGATTTCGTTGTGGTAGATGATGTTGTTGCCATCGAGCGAAGCGTTCAGCAGCGGGAACTGGCGCAGGGCCACCACCGCGGCGCGGGTGACGAACGGCAGGTAAGTCAGGTTGAAGCCGTAGTTGGCCTGGAAAGCGGCCTTGTTGCGTTCGCGCATTTTGGCTACGGCGGTCATATCCACGCGGTGAATGGTGGTGACGTGCGCCGAGGTGCGCTTGGAGAGCACCATGTGTTCGGCGATCTTGATGCGCATGGTGCTGAGGGGCTCGACGCGGGTCTTGGCCGGGCCGGCGGGCGCCAGCGGTGCGGGCGCGGGCGTTGCGGCGATGCGCGGAGCGGGAGCCACCGGTGGCGGCGCTGGCGGGCGGACGGGCTCCGCGGCGGCGGCCGGGCGGGCGGCAAGGTAGCCTTCCACGTCCTGCTTGGTGATGCGGCCTCCGGCGCCAGTGCCGGTGACGCGGCTCAAATCGAGATTGTGCTCGCGAGCCAGCTTGCGCACCAGCGGCGAGAGCGGGCCGGCGGGTTCGGCGGCTGGCGCGGGTTCCTCAGCCGCGGGCGGGGCCGGCGCTGCCTCCTCGGCTGCTTCCACGACCGGCTCAGGCTCGGGCTCGGGCGAAGTAGCGGCGGCCGGCTGAGCGGCTTGCGCGGGGGGCTTGGCGGCCGCAGGCGCGCCGCCATTCTCCTCAATGCGGGCCACCACCGTGTTGATGCCAACCGTCTTGCCTTCCTCCACCATCACCTCGGACAGCGTGCCGGCGGCGGGCGACGGAATCTCGGTATCCACCTTGTCGGTGGATATTTCGAACAACGGCTCATCGCGCTCCACGCGATCGCCGGGCTTTTTGAGCCACTTGGTCAGCGTGCCTTCCACAATGCTTTCGCCCATCTGGGGCATTACAACGTCGGTCATATCACTTCCTCTTTTCGGGCGCCCGCACGGGCAGGCGCCGTAAGCGGCATCTGGCAGTCGAAGACCCGGCCAAAATGCGCGGCCAAAACGTATCCTACATCTTCCAGCGTGGCGCGCACGCCGAGCGCGGCCATGGAGGTCACGGGCTTCGTCAATCCACAGGGAACGATGTACTCAAAATAGCTGAGATCGGTCGACACGTTGAGCGCGAATCCGTGCGAGGTCACCCAGCGGGAAATGTGCACGCCGATGGCGGCGATCTTGCGCCCGTCCACCCAGACGCCGGTGAGTTTGGGAATGCGGCCGGCGGCGATGCCGAAATCGGCGAGCGTGTCGATGATCACTTCTTCGATGGCGCGGACGTAAGCGGCCACGTCGCGTTTCCATTCGCGCAGGTCGAGAATCGGATAGCCCACCAACTGGCCGGGGCCGTGATAGGTGATGTCGCCGCCGCGATCGGTGGGATGGAATTCGACGCCGGCGCGCTCCAGGATCTCATCGCTGGCCAGCAGGTTTTCGCGATGCCCGTTGCGGCCGAGGGTGACCACGTGCGGATGCTCGACCAGCAGCAGATGATCGGGGATCAACCCCTGCTGGCGCTCGACCACCAGGCGCCGCTGCAACTCGAACGCGGTCGCGTAGTCCATTCGTCCGAGATCGCGCAGGCAACAGTTACGCATTGATTGACAGGCCGTAGACGGCGTTGAAGGCTTCGCCCAAAGCTTCGTACAGCGTGGGATGGGCGTGAATGGTTTGCATCATGACGTCGACGGTGGCCTCGGCTTCCATCGCGGCCACCGCTTCGGCGACAATCTCGAAGCCCTCGGGGCCGATGATGTGAACGCCGAGGATTTCGCCGTGGGGCTCGCTCGAGACCACCTTGATGAACCCTTCGTGATGGCCGAGAATGGTGGCGCGGCTATTGCCGGCGAACGGAAAGCGGCCGACCTTCACCGCGTGGCCCTGGGCGCGCGCCTGGGCTTCGGTGAGGCCCACGCTGCCGATGCCGGGTTGGGTGTAGGTGCAGCCGGGAATGCGGTTGCGGTTGATGGGAACGGCGGACTTGCCGGCCATATGGGCGACCGCGATCATGCCTTCGCGAGTGGCCACGTGCGCCAGTTGCGGCGTGCCGGCCACCACGTCGCCGATGGCGTAAACGCCCGGTTCGCCGGTCTGCTGCCACTGGTCGACCTTGATGAAGCCGCGGTCCAGTTCGACGCGCGTGTTTTCGAGGCCGATGTTTTCCGTATTGGGTTTGCGGCCGACCGCCACCAGCAGCTTTTCGGCTTCGAGCGTTTCCTGCTTGCCGTCCCTGGTGGTGAGGGTAAGCCGCACGCCGGCCCCGGTCTTTTCGATGTTCTCCGCGCGCGCCCCGGTTTCGACGCGAATGCCCTGTTTGCGGAAGTTGCGTTCGAGCTCCTTGGAGATGTCCTCGTCCTCCACCGGAACCACGCGCGGCAGCATTTCGACCACCGTGACTTCGGCGCCGAAGCGGCGGAAGATGCTGGCGAACTCGACGCCCACCGCGCCCGCGCCGATGATGATCAGGCTTTTCGGCACCGCGGTCAGGTTGAGGATTTCGATGTTGGTGAGGATGAAGTCCGGATCGGGCGCCAGGCCGGGGAGCATGCGGGCTTCCGAGCCGGTGGCGACGATGATGTTCTTCGCCTCCAGAGTCTGGGCGCCGGATGCGCTCTGCACTTCCACCTTGCCGCCGCCCTTGAGCGTGGCGTAGCCCGCGGCGCGTTCCACCTTGGCGCGCTTGAGCAGCAACTCCACACCTTTGGAGTGTTTGTTGACGATTGAGTCCTTGCGGTCCTTCACCTTGGGATAATCCAGGCGCGGGTTCTCGCAGTGGATGCCCTCCTGTTCGCAGTGGACGAAGCGCTCCCAAACGTCGGCGGTCTGCAGCAGGCTCTTGGTGGGAATGCAGCCCACCAGCAGGCAGGTGCCGCCCAGTTTGGCCTGCTTTTCCACCAGCGCGGTCTTCAATCCGTATTGGCCGGCGCGAATTGCAGCGGAGTAGCCGCCGGGACCACTCCCAATCACAATCAGATCGTAAGGCACTTTTTTTATTCTACCCGCGTCACCGGCAGCGCTGCCGGTGCGTCTACCGAAAAGGGCCGGTACCATGAAGAATATGAAAAGGTTGCTACCGATTTTGATGTTGGCGGGCGCGTGTGGATTCGGGCAGACCAAGCCGGCACCGAGCGTGGGTTCGGCCGCGCCGGCTGCGCGCTGGCCGATTGAAAGTCTGGTGGTGGAGGGCAACCACACCTACAGCGCGGAGCAGATTCTGGCGGTGGCGGGGTTGAAAACGGGGCAGGTAGTGGGCAAACCGGAATTCGAGGCCGCCCGCAAACGCCTGGTGGATACGGGCGCCTTCGAGACCGTGGGATACAGGTTCACGCCGGGCTCGGCGAAAGGCTACTCCGCGGTGTTTCAGGTGCTGGAAGTGCAGCAGGCTTACCCGGCGGAATTCGAGAACCTGCACGTTTCCGAGGTTGAGTTGCGCGCCGCGTTGCGCGAAAAAGATCCGCTGTTCGCTTCCGGAAAGCTGCCCGCCACGCAGCCCGCCTTCGAGCGGTACAAGCACTGGGTGGAGGAGTTCATCGCTGCCAAGGGCCAGCCGGAGAAGATCGCGGTCGGCGTCGCGCCCATCTCGACCGGCGAGTTTGCCGTGGTTTTCCGGCCGGCGCATTCCTTGCCCGCGGTGGCGCTGGTGACGTTTCGCGGCAACCACGTGGTGCCGTCCAACGTGCTGCACGAAGCCATTGCCGGGGCGGGCATCGGCGCCGAGTATACCGAAGACCGGTTCCGCGAGATCCTTAACAGCGCCATCCGGCCGATCTACGAGGCGCGCGGGCGCATGCGCGTGCGGTTCACGGAGTTGAGCACCGAGGCTACCAAGGACGTGCTGGGCCTGCACGTGTTCGTGACCATCGATGAAGGGCGAAGCTACACCATGGGCAAGGTGTCGATCGATGGGCCGGCGCCTGTCGAAGCGTCGGAGTTGCTTCGGAACATCGACGTAAAGCATGGCGACGTGGCCAACTTCGACAAGGTGGACCAGGGCCTGGAGGCGATGCGCAAGGCCGTGCACAGGGCCGGCTACCTGAACGCCAAGATCACCGCCGACCGGGTGGTGGACGACGGCCACGAATCGGTGGATGCGGTGGTTCACGTCGAGGCGGGCCCGCAATTCACGATGGGCAAGCTGACGGTGGCTGGCCTCGATCTGGAAGGCGAGGCGGAAATCCTGCGGATCTGGACGATGAAGACGGGCAAGCCGTTCAACCCGGAGTATCCGAACTATTTCCTCGGCGTGATCCGGCAGCAGAACCTCTTCGAGCACTTGGGAAAGACCACGGTGGATGTGAAAATCAACGACAAGACCCACACCGGCGATGTGAAGCTGACCTTTACCGCCGAAAAGCCGGCCGAGAAACCGCCAGGCGGCGGACGCGGTCCGGGCCCGAACTGAAGGCCGTGGTGGTTCGGGTATAACCCGGGTTATACTGTGAGCATGAAGACCGCCGTCTCGCTACCCGACCACCTGTTCCGCATGGCGGAAGTAACGGCCCGCCGCCTTCAGGTATCGAGAAGCGAGCTGTACGCCAGGGCGATTGCGGAGTTCCTCGAGGGCCAGCAGGGGAATGCGATCACGGAGCGCCTGAACGACTTGTATTCGCGGCACCCGGCGAAAGTCGACGCCGGATTGCACCGCGCCCAACTGAAATCCCTCCCAAAGGACGCCTGGTAGAGATGGGCGAGATTCAGCGGGGGGATATCTGGTGGGCGGATCTTCCCGAGCCTCGCCGCTCCGAGCCTGGATTCCGGCGGCCGGTGCTCGTGGTTCAGGCGGACTCGTTCAATCGCAGCCGGATTCAAACGGCAATCGTAGCTGTGATCACCAGCAACGTCGAGCTCGCTGAAGCCCCGGGGAATGTCCTGTTGCCGGCCCGTTTGGTGGGCCTGCCCCGCGATTCGGTTGTGAATGTCTCCCAGCTCCTGACCCTGGACCGCAGCTTCCTGACCGAGCATGCCGGGACACTGCCGCCGCGCCTGCAACGCTTCGTCGATGAAGGCCTGCGCACGGTTCTCGAACTCTAGCGGCGTTCCGGCATCCACACGCGGTAGCGGGAATCCGGCGTCCAGGAGTTGCCCGCCGAGGCGTAATCGCACAGGCGGACCTGGCTGGCGCCGGCGCGGAACGCCATGGTGATTCCCGGCGGCGGGGCGATGGCGTCGAGCGGTACGAAGCTGCCATCGTCGCCGAAACCGGCCACCGGCTCGCCAATCGCCTCCTGCCCCAGTCTGGCGTCCCTCGCCAAAACCACTGGGCCGCGCGCCACCGCCGCGTACGGGCGCGATCCATCGGCCGCGCGGAGAACCCGGCCGCGCAGATCCAATTGCAGGCGCACCCGGTCGCCCGGCTTCCAGCGCCTTTCGATGATGGCGTATGCGCCGGGATGGACGTCGCCAATCTTCGAGCCATTCACGGTGAGCGAGGTCTGGGCGCTCCACGCCGGTATCCGCAGGCTCACCGGGAAGGATTCCGGCTGCGCGGGATGGAGTACAAGGTCGATCGACCCGGAGAGCGGGTAGTCCGTCCTGGCCTCGATCCGCAACGCTGCGCCGGACGGAAGCCGCGAATCCCAGGCGCCTTCCGAATAGAGGTTGATGGCCGGGCCTTTCGCCCCCATCATCACGGCGACCTGCGGCAGCAGCATGACGCCACGCGGCCCGTTCGCCTCGCAGCAGTTCAGCTCCATGCCGCACTGCTTCTCGCCGAATTCGCGGAGCCCAGCGAGCGGGCTGTACTTGGCGAAGCCCGATCCGTCCGGCGTCATGGCTCCCAGCAGCGCGTTGTACGCGGCGGTCTCGATCGCGTCCGCATAGCGCGGATCGCCGGTGAGCCGCAACAAGTGAGCGCAAAGGTGCATCCAGGTCACCGTCACGCAGGTTTCCATGGGGTTCTTCGCCGGTTGCGTTTGACGGGCTTTGCCGCCGTACCAGCATTCCTCGGAGGAGCCCGAACCGGCGGCATTGATCTCGGTAGAGAGGATGCTCTCATGCGTCCGCACCGCCGCATCCCG
This sequence comes from Bryobacteraceae bacterium, assembly GCA_050010695.1. Lineage (GTDB taxonomy): Bacteria > Acidobacteriota > Terriglobia > Bryobacterales > Bryobacteraceae > Bog-375. The sequence goes on along the minus strand of JBEKKO010000103.1, from coordinate 13,819 downwards.
GAAGGGTGCGTGGCCGGTTTCGCGATACAGTTCCAGCAGGCCGGCGTAGCACGACATCATCTCGTACGCCTTCTCGCCGTTTTCCCACGAGAACCAGTTCTTCTTCGGGGGTGGAAACCGCTCTCCCACCGGAACCGCGGTGAATGCTTTTTCGATCAACTGGGGGCCGTTGGGCGCCGACCATCGGGAGACGATCCACTCGGCTAAACGCAGGAGTTGGTCGTCGCCGGTGCGGCGATGGAGCAGCACGATGGGTTCGAGCACGCTGCTCGCGGCCATCCCGCGAAACAATCCGCAGCGAATGATATCGGCCGCGGCCGGGCCGACTTCCGTCATCAGGTGTCCGGCCAGGCGGTGGGCGCTCTTGAGCGCTGCGGCGTCGCCGGTCATGTCGAACCAGGCCAGCAAACCGAGTAGCGTGTATTTGCGGCCCCAGATATCCCAGGATTTCAGGTGACTGCCGTCGGCGTAGTTGCCGATGTATCCATCCGCGGTTTGGGTAGCAAGCATCGATTGAACGGAATCGCCGAGACGCGCGCGCTCGCTGGCATTGCGCGTGTACTGACACGCGGCAGCGGCCGACAAGAACCATTTACCCCAGAATTCGGTTTGCCAGCAGGCAGTTTCCGCGCGTTGGCGAAATGGCGCCACCAGCTTGTCCCAATTCTGCGCAGAGATCCGGTTGCGAACACACAGGTCGATCTTGCGGCCCAGGTACCCGCCCAGTTGAACGCGTTCCAGGGCGGCCGGCGCCAGGACATCGGCGACGCGGCGACGCGGCTGGTTATCGGGAGATGAACTCTCCTGCCTGGCACACGAGCTACCGGCCGCGGCCGGGAGCAATGCGAGAACGTGACGGCGTGTCATCGGCGGCAAATCACAGGGTAGCGTGGCGCAGGCTCTTGTGGGGCAGGATGCGCCATCCGGATGCCATCCTGCGCGCGACCCAGACAGAGGGTGCCCCGGCCAACCGGCGCGCGGGCCGATTGCCAATCGGCCCACAGCTTACCAAGCTGCCCCACAAAGGCCGCTCGATGTACACTAACTGAAAGCTGCGAGCCATAAGAGGATGCTCCGGTTTTGTACTGTCCGGCACAGGAGGCCCAATGTCCCTTCGTCCAGTGAAACGACTGATCAAAGCCAAGCCGACCATCGAAGGCGCGGGGGTGCATTTGCGCCGCGCGTTTGGTTTCGGCAACACCAGCGAATTCGACCCGTTCCTGCTTCTTGACGACTTCCGCAACGACGTTCCGGAGGATTACCTGGCGGGTTTTCCGTGGCACCCGCATCGCGGGATCGAAACCATCACCTATGTCCTGGCCGGGACTGTCGAACATGGCGACAGTATGGGAAACCACGGAGCCATCGGCGCAGGCGACATTCAATGGATGACGGCGGGAAGCGGGATTGTCCACCAGGAGATGCCCAAAGGCGATCAGTCGGGCAGGATGCACGGCTTCCAGTTGTGGGCCAACCTTCCCGCGTCACTGAAAATGACGGCGCCGCGTTATCAGGAAGTGAAGGCGGGCGACATCCCGGAAATTACGGATGACGACGGCACTCACGTTCGCGTGGTCTGCGGAAAGTTTTGGGGTACCACTGGACCGGTTGATGGCATCGCGGCCGATCCGACTTACCTCGACGTGTCGGTGCCGCCGGGCCAGAGGAAGACCCTTCCGGTCGAGACGACGCATAACTCTTTTGCGTACGTTTTCTCGGGGGACGGAAAGTTCTGCAACGCGTCGGGCCCGCTGGAGGTGCCAACCGAATCGGTCGGATGGGCGGACACGAAGCCTCCCGCCGAGGCGGGCAACCGCTCGCTGATTCTGTTTGACCGCGGCGACGAGGTCGAGGTGCACGCCGGGGAAGACGGCATCCGGTTTCTACTGTGCTCGGGTAAGCCATTGCAAGAGCCGGTGGCCTGGTACGGTCCGATCGTGATGAACACGCAGGAGCAACTTCGCCAGGCCTTCGAGGAGCTTGAGAAAGGCACGTTCCTCAAGCCGAAGGCGGCGGGCCAGAAGTAGGGGCGAGGCCTCGGGAGCTTGTTCAAAAACGTTCGTTGGAGCGGAAGCCCGCTACCGTTCCAGCGCGGCTACCCCGGGCAGTTTGATGCCGGCCAGAAATTCTAGCGATGCGCCACCGCCGGTGGAAATATGGCTGATCTTGCTGGCGACGCCGGCGGCTTTGATGGCCTTTTCCGAATCGCCGCCGCCCACTACCGAGGTGGCGGAGGAAGCGGCCACGGCTTTGGCCAGCGCCACGGTTCCGGTGTCGAACGGCGGCTTTTCGAAGACGCCCATGGGGCCGTTCCAGATCACGGTTTTGGCCGAGGCGATCACTGCCGAAAACCGCTCGATGGTTTGCGGGCCGATATCGACGCCGATCTTGTCGGCAGGAATGGTCTCGACGATCTCGTTGGCGGCGCCGGCGGCGATTTCGGACACTACCACGTGGTCCACCGGCAGCATCAGCTTGGTTCCCAAATCGGCAAGCAGCTTTTTCGCCAGCTCCACTTTGTCTTCTTCCACCAGCGATTTGCCGGTGGGAAGGCCTTGCGCCTTGAGAAACGTGTACGCCATCGCGCCGCCGATGAGCAGTTGGTCGACGATCTTGCCGAGGTTCTCGATGACCTCGATCTTGTCCGACACTTTGGCGCCGCCTAGGATGGCCACGCACGGGCGCGCGGGATTAGTGGTCGCCATTCCCAGGTACTTCAGCTCCTGCTCCATTAGGAGGCCAGCCGCGGCGGATGAGACGAAGCGGACCATGCCTTCGGTGGAGGAGTGGGCGCGGTGCGCGCTTCCGAACGCGTCATTGACGTAAACGTCGCACAGGGCGGCCAGTTTCTTCGAAAACTCCGGATCGTTCTTTTCTTCCTCAGCGTGATAGCGCAGGTTCTCGAGCAGCAACACTTCGCCGGGCGCCGGCAACATGGCTTCCACCGCCGGCCCGACGCAATCGGGCGCCATTTTGACCGGCCGGCCGAGCAGTTCGGCCAAACGCACCGCCGTCGGGCGCAGGCTCATTTCGGGATTCGGTTTGCCCTTGGGGCGGCCCAGGTGCGAAGCCAGAATCACGCCGGCTCCATGATCGAGCGCGTATTGAATCGTGGGCAGCGACGACTTGATGCGCTTGTCGCTCGAGATTTCCATCTCGCCCTTTTCGTTCTTGACCAGCGGGACGTTGAAATCCACGCGGATGAATACCTTCTTACCGTTCAGATCGAGATCGCGTATGGATAGATAGGACATATCAGGCCTCAAAGCAAGGTTTTCCATATGAGAGTAACACGCGTCGGCGTCCCTTTTACAATGGTTGGGTGCCTTCCATGCCGCTGATCGAATTGGATAACGTCACCGTGCAGCGCGGTCCGCGCGTGGTGCTGGATGGCGTCACGCTGTCCATCGGACAGGGCGAACATGTCGCCATTCTGGGTCCCAACGGCAGCGGCAAATCGACGCTCATCAAACTGATTTCGCGCGACCTGTATCCGCGGCTGAAGCCCGAGCCCTGGTCGCTACGCATCCTGGGCCGCGACACCTGGAACCTGTTCGACCTTCGCAACCAGCTCGGGCTGGTCTCGAACGACTGGATGCAGATGTGCACGCGCGATTTCTCCGGCTTCGAAATCGTGCTCTCCGGCTTCTTCGGCAGCGTGGGCATCTGGCCGTACCACTCCGTCACGCCAGCCATGGAAGCCACCGCGCGCGAGGTGATGGAGACGCTCGAAATCGCGCACCTGGGCGAGCGCGCAACCGATCGCATGTCTTCCGGCGAAGCGCGGCGATTCCTGATTGCGCGGGCGCTGGTGCATGGCCCGCAGGCGTTGATCCTGGACGAACCCACCACCAGCCTCGACCTGCGCGCCACCCACGAACTGCGCGAGATTCTCTCCAAGCTGGCGCGGCGCGGCATCGGCATCATCATGGTGACGCACCATCTGCCGGATATCATCCCGGAGATGGAGCGCGTGGTGCTCATCCGCCAGGGCAGGATTTCGCGCGATGGCGCCAAGCGGGAAGTGCTGGAAGCGGGCGCCCTGAGCGAACTTTTCGGCGTCCCGGTGGAGGTGCTGGAGCGCGGCGGGTATTATCACGTGCTGTAGGATGGGGCTCAAGAAACACCGGCGGCAGAGACCGCCGGCGCTACAACGGGGCTTGTAAAGGGCAGGTTTCAACGAGCCATCCCTGGCACGGCCCGCGTGGGTACACCTCTGTCGTGTGTATTTTCCCAGACGGCCTAAAATTCTCCTAACATACTGTAAAAGATAGAGTTATTTTAGCCGAAGCTGGCTGAATCCTAGGTTTTTCGGGATTCGTGTGGGATACTCAGTTGTAGCAGGCTGCGTATCGCGACTGATTGGGCTCGCCGGTCATCGACGCCGCGGCTCGGCAAACGCCTCAATCCGGAGCCGTGCTTGCAGAGCCGTGTATGGCGGGTTTCGTACGGGCATGCTGCGCAGGTTCTTAAGTCAAGCTAGATTCGTAAGTCAAGCATGTCTCAGTTGGATGAAGCGGTAATCAGGTATAACAAGCTCCTGGAGAACGGTGTGTACCGGGATCTGGGCTGGGCGGAAGAACTCCATGCGCAAATGGAGGAGGCCGGGCTTTCGGCCGGCGGCCGCCTGGTCTGCCCGTTCCTGCGGCCCAGTTTCATCTCGCGGCGCCAGTACGATTCGCTGGTCAAAACCGGAGAGGCGCTGATCTCGGCCATCGACCGCATGGAGCAGATGGTGCTGCAAGACGCTGGGCTGCTGGCGCGCCTGGAACTGCTGCCGGCCGAAAAGATGTTGGCCGCCATCGATCCCGGTTATCAGAGCTTCGAAGTGGCCGCCCGTCTGGATTCGCACCTGGTGAACGGCCATTTGCATTTCGTGCAGTACAACGCCGATTCGCCCACCGGCGCGGGCTATGCCGATCGCCTGGCCGAGATGTTTTACGACATCCCGCCGATGAAGGAGTTTCGCAAGAAATACACCCTCACCAAGGTGGCCAGCCGCAAGCACCTGCTGCACGCGCTGCTCAAATCCTACAAGCAGTTCGGCGGCGACAAGAAGCCCAACATCGCGGTTGTGGAGTTCCGCGCGCCCTATCATTCGGGTCACAGCGAGTTCGAGTTGTTCCGCGACCTGTTCCGGCAGGAAGGCTACCAGACGGAAATCGTTTCGCCTGAACAACTGGAATACCGCAACGGGGTGCTGCGGCGCGGCTCATTCGAGATCAACCTGGTCTATCGCCGGCTGGGCGTGCAGGAATTCCTCCTGCGCTTCGATCTGTCGCACCCGCTGGTGCGGGCCTACCGCGATCGGGCGGTGTGCGTGGTCAATAGTTTCCGTTCGGAGTTGGCGCACAAGAAGGCGATGTTCGGGCTGCTGACGGATGAATCTCTGACACCCAAGTTTCCCGCCGCGGAGCGCAAGGCCATCCGCGAGCATGTGCCATGGACCCGCCTGGTGGCGCCAGGCAAGACGACCCACGGAGAACAGACCGTCGACCTGCTGGAATTCATCACCCAGAACCGGGAGCGGCTGGCGCTCAAACCGAACGACGATTCGAGCGACCAGCACAGCTACTTCGGATGGGAGATGGACGGCGCCGAGTGGGACCGCGCGCTCAAGCAGGCCGGGCGCAGCCCGTACGTGGTGCAGGAGCGGGTGGACCCGGTGCGCTCGGTGTTCCCGCTGCTGACGTACGGGCACCTCGAATTCCGCGAAATGCAGGTGGATGTGCATCCGCACGCCTACCTGGGCAAAGTGCAAGGCTGTTCCAGTTGGCTTTCCACGCCTAAATCCGGCTTCACCACCGCCGCCGGCATTGTGCCGACGTACATCGTCGAAGCCAAATAGGGCCCATTCGATTGGCGGGCGTGGGGCGTACCCCCTGGTTCGCCCGGGACGCCTCCGTCCCGCTGCGCGCTCGGACCTACTCCGATTCCGCATCCGCTTCCGGCGGTTCCCACGTATCCAGGAGTTCCGGATTCTTGGCGAATCGTTTCAGAACGCGCACGATTTCGCCCGACCGGAAACCGGCGTGGAGCAGCCGGCGGTAGGCGGCAGCCAAGTCCTTATCCGCCTCGAAAAGCCCCTCGCGCGAGGCGAGCCGGTACTTGCGGCGAACCCAGTCCTCGATTAGCGCCGTCTCGTCGACGCCCTGGTAGACGTCGCGCACAGTGCGCTCGGCTAGCGCGGGCGCCACCCGGCGGCGGCGCAGATCCCGGACCACGCGGGTGCTTCCCAGCTTGTCGCCGGAGAGGCGCGCGGTGGCGAAGGACTCGGCGAAGCGCCGGTCGTCCAGGTAGCCCAGATCCTTGAGGCGCGCCACGGCGTTATCCACGTCGGCTTCGCGTTGCGCGCGGCGGCGCAGTTTCTCGCGCAGTTCTCCGGTGGAATACGCGCGTCCGCCGAGGAGCCGCAGCGCGTAATTCCACAATCGTTCGGCGTCCAGCCGCCGGTCCGTTTTTTCCGCCATGATCGGGGGTCTTATGCGGAGTATACTGAAAATTGGCTCGGATAGAGACGGGTGAGCCGAAGGGAATAGGAGAATCACAATGGATAAGAACGGACTTTCGGCATTTTTGTTGGGCCTGGGTGTGGGGGTCGGCATCGGCATACTGTTCGCCCCCAAGTCCGGGGAGGAAACGCGCGAATACCTTCGCAGCAAGGCTAACGAAGGCGGCGACCTGCTGAAGCAGCGCAGCTCGGATTTGAAGCAGACCGCGGCCGACTGGGTCGACAAAGGCAAAGAGGCCGTGAACCGCCAGAAAGACAACCTGGCCGACGCGGTGGAAGCCGGCAAGCAGGCCTATCGCGAGGCACGGCAGACTCCCAGCGAGGGTACTGCTTAGTCTGAATTTGGTGGGACGGAACTGACGGCATGAGCGACGAAGTTTTTCGCTGGATCGTAACCGCGGGGGTGCTGTTGGTCGCCGGTGTGTTCGTAGTGCAGGCGCTGGCGGCCGTCGCGGTTTCGCGCGGCCTGCGCGAGTTGCAGGCGAAGATCGCCGGATTTCTGGCCAGCGCCGAACCCGCCATAGCACGCCTGGATCCGATGATCGAGCGCGCCAGCGTGTTGATGGAGGCGGCCACGCCGCAGATCAAGATCGTTGGCGCAACCATCGAAAAGGCCGGCCCGGCGCTGGAGAGAGCGCGCGTCACCATCGACAAAGCGGGCGCCGCCATCGACCGCGCCGGACCGCTGATCGATCAGGCCAAAACCGCGCTGTCCAACGCCAACCTGGCGATCGAGGAAAACCGCCCGCGCGTGTCGGAAATCACCGAGCACGTGGCCGAGATCGCACGGACCAGCCGCGAGCAGGTGGATCGGCTGGGCGCACTGATCGAGGATGCCGGCGACCGCGCCCGCGCGCGGCTGGCGCAGATCGACGACACCGTCACCGAGACAGTCGAGCAGGTCGGCGAGATGGGCAATGCAGTGAAGCGCGCGGCCATGCGCCCGGTGCGTGAAGCCAACAGCGTGGCGGCCGGAATCTCAGCCGCCGTTTCCACTTTCGTCAAAGGCCGCAAATATCCCCCCGACATGGCGACCCAGGACGAAGAGATGTTCATCTGATCAGACGTGGGATAACGATCGGTTTTTGTCATCCGTCAAGGTGTCGTGCTATCGCGAGGCATGACAGACCACGCAACGCGATGGTCTATCCCACTTCAGTACTTCTTTAGTTCCTGCACCAGCGCGTCCAGGCCGCGCTTGAGGTAAAGATTGTCCAGGCGCTGCTCTTCGGCTGAAGCGGGGAGCACTTTGACGAGCGCATTCCGTTCGAGATCGGCACGGCTGGGCACCCACAACTTGCCGCTGGCGAATTGCACCCGGCTGACGAAGCCCACCGCGTTCTGAATGCTGACGGGCTGGCCGGCGCGGGTGAAGCGGAGGGCGGTATCCTGCTCGACGCTGGCGGTCTTGCCGGCGGGCAGGTACAGCGCGGGATCGGAGGCCGGCAGCGAGGCCGCCAGGTATTGCTGGCCGCTGGGATCGCTCACCAGCCAGCCGAGCTCGACATACTTGATGGTTTCGGCCGAGCGGTTGAGCACCTGAATGCGCGGCGCGCGCGCCTCATTGCCGGCCACCTGCGCATAGCCGTCGGTTGGCTTCAAGGGCGAATCGGGAAAATCGAGAAAAGCAAACTGCTCGGGGCGCTCGGGGCCGAGCGCGGCGGAGGTGACGGCGGGAGCGCGCATCACGCGCACGTCCAGTTGCGGCCGCGCCGACTGGCGGCCGATGCTTTCGAGCATGGCCTGCTGCAAGCCCTTGGGGCCGGCTTGCGCCAGAATGCGCTTGAAATGCTGGCGGTCGCGCTGCGCTTCCAGATCCCAGGCGGTCATGGTGCGGCAGGAACTCAGCCGGTCGGGACCGTAGCAGGAGAGATCCTCGAACAGCACGCCATCCAAATTGACATCCACCAGCGGGCCGCCGGCCACCTGCGTGGGACGCATCAACTGCATATCGATGCGCACCGGGAAAGCCTCGCCGGGGCCGATGTTGAGGCTGGGGATGGACACCGAGCCTTTGCCGCCGACGGTGACCTCCTGCGAAACCACCCGCAGCGCCACCCCGTGGATGCGGCCGGCGCCGGTGTTGCGCAGGGTAAGCGACATATGTAGATCGAGCACCAGGGCGGCGCCACGCGAGCTCGAATGCGAATCGCCGGTGGACATGCCGACCAGGGCGACCGGCGAATCCTTGCCGAGGTTGATATTGACGCGGCCCTCCAGCGGCGAATCCTGCGCCAGGGCGGCGCCGGCGCCGAGCAGGGCCAGCAACGCGACACGCACCTTATTCGACATCGACTTTATTCACCGTGACGTAGCCGGTTTCCGAATCCACGTAACGGGCCTCCACCGAACCCTGGGCGCCCGCCTGGTAGGTGACCGCCTCCCGGCTGGTGCCAGAGTGCATGAGTCCCAACGACTGGCCGCCCTCGCGCACCTGGATGCCATCGGCGGTGGCCTGCACCACCACTCCGGTTTCCCAGGCCGCGATTGGGCCGGGGCGTAACAGCACCAGGCCGGCAGCCAGCAACACGGCCGCACTCGCCAGCGCAACGCCAACCCGCGCGCCCGGCCAGATCAGTCCCGCGCCGGCGGGCTCGTCGGCACGGACGCACTCGCCGGCGGCCAGGCCCAGCCGGATGTTGGCTTTCATCTCTGCCGCCAGCCGGTTCCAGTGGATGTCCTGGGCATCGTCGAGCGAGGGCAGGAGCTGGCGAAGCTGCTCGAAGCCGGCGACTTCCTCCCGGCATTCCGCGCAGCGCGCCAGGTGGCGCCGGGCGCGCCAGCGGGCGATGGGACCGAGGTCGCCGCCCGCGTGCAACGCCAATGTCGCCTGGTTGGGATGTTTCATCTGCTTACCGCTTTCTTCTCTCCACGTATTTCTTAAACTTGGTGCGCGCATTGGCGATGTGCGAGCGCACCGTGGCCTTGGAACAGTTAAGGTGCCGGGCCACTTCTTCGGCCGGCAAACCCTCCACGTCGCGCAGGATCAGCGCCGCCCGCTCGCGGGGGCTCAACAGGCGCAAGCCATCCTCCAGATAATCGCGATGCTCGCTCCGCAGCAACTCCTGCTCCGGGCTTTCCGCCAGGCTCGGCGGGGCGAGCTCGATGTCGCAGAACGAGGCACGCGCGCTGCGCCGCATGAAATCGATGGCCGTATTGGTGGCGATTCTCGATAGCCAGTGAGCGGCCTTTTGATCGTCCTTGAGCTGATCCTGCCGCTGGAGGGCCTTGATAAACGTCTCCTGGGTCAGGTCCTGAGCGTCGGCGCGGTTGCGGACGATGCGATAAATCTGCACGAAGATCCGCCGCAAGTGCTCGTTAACAAAGCGGTTTTGCCGCTCGAGCAGCTCCAATCCCGGGTCGATGACTTCGCTCATCTGGCTACAAACGACAGTCGTCACAGGTTCCTAACAGGATGACGCCGGAACCCGCAAAACGTGGAAACGAAAAGCGTAGTAAATCCGCTACGTCCATTCTACCAATGGATGGAAAGGCAGCCTTGGTGGGGCGGGCCCCCTGGCGGGCCCCTGGCGGACCCCCCACAACCCCGGCTCAGCCGCTTGGTTGTAAGCTTGTGGTTGAGATGAGACCGGTTGCGGTGGTGGGGATCGGCAAGACGGCGTTCGGCGCTTTTTCGGACAGGGACTTGCGCAGCCTGGCGGTGGAGGCCGGCGAGAAGTGTCTGCGCAACTCGCAAATTTCGCCCGCGCAAGTGGAGTCCTTCTACCTGGGGAATTTCGCCGGGCCGTCGTTCGTGGGGCAAAACCACCTAGCGCCGTATGTGTCCACCGCGCTGGGAATCCAAGGCGTGCCGTCGACGCGGATCGAGGCGGCCTGCGCCTCCAGCGGCTCGGCCTTCTTCCACGCCTGGGCGGAAGTGGCGGCCGGCGTCTACGACCTGGTGATGGTGGTGGGCGTGGAGAAGATGACCTCGCAGCCCACCGCGCGCGTCAGCCAGATTCTGGCCCAGGCCGGAGACTGCTCGGGCGAGATGATGGTGGGATCGACCTTCGCATCGCTGTTCGCCATGATTGCGCGGCGCCACATGTACGAGTTCGGCACCACGAAAGAACAGCTCTCCATGGTGGCCGTGAAGAACCACGCGGCGGGGGCGCTCAATCCGGACGCGCACATGCGCAAAGTAATCACCCTCGAACAGGCGATGAAGGCCAAGCCGATCGCCGAGCCGCTCAACCTGTACGATTGCTCGCTGGTCTCCGACGGCGCGGCGGCGGTGCTGCTGGCGCCGCTCGAGCGCGCCCGCGAATTCACGGCGAAACCGGTGCGGGTGCTGGGCATCGCCCAGTGCTCGGATTACGTGGCGCTGGATCAGAAGGCGGACATAACCACCTTCCCGGCCGTCCGGCGCGCGGGCGAACAAGCCTACCGGATGGCGGGCGTGACGGCGCGGGAGATTGAGTTCGCCGAGTTGCACGACTGCTTCACCATCGCCGAGATCATCGCCACCGAAGACCTGGGTTTCGTCGAAAAGGGGCAAGGCGGCCCGTACGCGTTTGCCGGGTGCACGGCGCTGCGGGGCGCGCGGCCGGTGAACACGAGCGGCGGGCTGAAATCGAAAGGGCATCCGGTGGGGGCGACCGGCGCGGCGCAGATCTGCGATCTGGTCCTGCAGATTCGCGGCGAAGCCGGAGAGCGGCAGATCGAGCGGCATTCGCTCGGGCTGGCCGAGAACCTGGGTGGATCCGGGGCCACCTGCGTGGTCAGCATCCTCGGAGTAGTATGACCAGCGGAGCAGCGGCATGAGAAGCGGAACCGTGTACACCGAGACCGTGATCTGGTCGGCGCCGGAGGCGTTCGCCGCGGACGTTCCCTACCAGACGGCGATTGTGACGCTCGAGGGCGGCGGCCGTGTGACCGTGCGCGTGCTGGGAGATCGCGTCGCGATTGGCGACCGGGTGACGGAAGCCGATCCACAGGGCGGCATCCCATTTTTCCGCAAGGCGTGAGGATTCCAGTAGCGCCAAGAAAAGCCGGCAGCCAGGGCAGGCCGGCGCGCGTCTCATCACCCAGGGCCATACACCGCATTAAACCTTTTTAGTTCACTTTCGACCGGCTTGCGTACAAAATGAAACAAGTCCACTGTGGTTTTACGTCGATACGTAGTAGGGGAGGCTGGCGATGAGCGACGCGCGGTATATCGATATTCCGGGCAACCGAACTCATGAGCTGCCGCCGTTGCTGCTCGGTTCGCTGGCGGACTATGCGCCCGCCCAGGAAGCGCCCGACCTGGCTTCGGTGATGCCCGAAGCCGAAGACATGCTGGCGGCGAGCGATGCGACCGAGGAGGTGCTGGAGCGCCGCAAGTTCGAACTCGCCGTGCAGTTGGCCGAACGGTACAAGGGGCTGCGCACGCAATGGCAGTGGGGTGATTCCATTCTGGAATGGATCCGGCAGTGCGAGATCACCTTCGAAGGCGCCGACGCGCTGCGCCAGTTGCTGCATCCCGATGTTTGGCCGCATGCCAGCCGCTCCAGTTTCGTGACCCTGCTCGAGGAAAAGCAAGTCGCCACGGCGGGTGTACCGCTGGAGCGCGCCGTGGGTCTTCGGCTCACCTTCCGCCAGCCGCCGCCCATCAATTGCTGCTCCAACCAGTTCCTGCTCTATCTGAACTCCACCGTCGCCGACACGGCCTACCAGACCTGGTCACACCTGGTTCCCGAAGCCCTCATGCTGCTGCCGCCGCACCGCTTCCATTTCGAAGTGGTCAACATCGGCAATTAAGCAAAGCGTGGCGCGGGCGGTCCTGAACCCCGCGAGCCACGCCAGCGTGTTGGCCGGGCCCGATGGCTTTGCTTGCTACAGCGTCGCCTTACAATATAAGATCCGCATGAGAAAGACGATTGACCCTGCTTCTTCGGTCTCGGGCGTTATCGCGCTGCCGGGCGACAAGTCCATTTCGCATCGGTATGCGCTGATTGCCTCCATCGCCGAAGGCGCAACCCGCATCGGCAATTACTCGACCGGCGCCGATTGCCACTCGACGCTCGGCTGCGTCCGCGCCCTCGGCATCCAGGTGGAAGGCGGCGGCACCGAGTTCGTCATCCAGGGCCGCGGGCTGGACGGTCTGCGGCAGGCCGCCGGCGATCTCGATGCCGGCAATTCGGGCTCGACCATCCGCATGCTGTCGGGCATCCTCGCCGCACAGGCGTTCCCAAGCCGCTTGATCGGCGATGAATCGCTGTCGCGCCGGCCCATGCAGCGCATCATGCTGCCGCTCGCCCAAATGGGCGCCGGCATACGCGCCCGCGAGGATAAGTTTCCGCCGCTCGAGATCTCGGGCGCCCCGTTGCACGCAATCGACTACGTGCTGCCGGTTCCCAGCGCCCAGGTGAAGACGTGCGTGCTGTTGGCCGGGCTGTACGCGGCCGGGCGCACCACCGTCACCGAGCCGGTCCGCTCCCGCGATCACACCGAAATCGCGTTGCGCGAATTCGGCGCGGACCTCACCGTGGAGCGCCGCACCATCTCGCTCGCCGGCCGTCCCAAGCTTACTGCGCGCGAGCTGGCGGTCCCCGCGGATCTATCGTCCGCGGCGTTCTTCATCGTGGCCGCGCTGCTGGTGCCCGGTTCGGAGCTGACCATTCGCGGCGTCGGTCTCAACCCCACGCGTTCGGCGCTGCTCGATTTTCTGGTGGGGATGGGCGCCAACATCCGCATCCCGGAGCTCGAAAGCCACAACGGCGAACTGGTGGGCGATATCGTGGTGCGCTATTCCGAACTGCGCGGCGGCACGATTGACGGCGCGCTGGCCGCGGCGCTGATCGACGAGATCCCCGTGCTGGCCGTGCTCGGCGCGGCCACCGAGCAGGGGCTGCTCGTGAAGGACGCCGGCGAGTTGCGCATCAAGGAGACCGACCGCATACGCACCGTGGTCGAGAACCTGCGCCGTGCCGGCATCGACGCCGAAGAGCTTCCCGACGGAATGGCGATCCCCGGCCGGCGGAAGTTTCGCGCCGCCGAGTTCGAATCCCACGGCGACCACCGCATCGCCATGGCGTTTGCCGTGGGCGCGCTGGCGGGCGACGGCGCGTCCGTCATCGAGGGCGCTGAAGCCGCCTCGGTTTCCTTCCCCGAATTCTGGGACACGCTCTCGCTGAGCCTGGCGTAATAGGTGGGCCATCCGGCCCCGCGTGCCTCCAGGTTTACGGAATCACCGGGCCTGACAGCTGTCAAGGCAAAGTAGAAATGTCCTATTCCCAGCAAAGTAGAAATGTCCGGTTTTGAGGGGGCGGCTGGAGGAGCTGGGTTAGAGTGGATTCGATGTTTCGGGGAGGTCGCGTTCCCTGG
>JBEKKO010000102.1:0-20737 GCA_050010695.1 Bryobacteraceae bacterium | reverse complement strand
CCGAGCCTGGAATCGCCGGATGAATCGCGCCCGCACCAAGATCAACTGGAAATTCGACCGCAAGGCTGCCCGTCGCAAGTTCGGCTACAAGAAGAACGTTTCTAAGCGGTCAAAGACCTAGCAGGTTCTGATCGTCTGTCGCGCTCGCCACGCTTACCGCCTTCAGCGATTGGTTGATCCTATCGGAGAGGGCCTTCTCGTCACCGTTGTCATTCAGCGAGGCGAGCTGCGTCTCGATCCAGTCCCGGAGCTGGTGCTTGGCGTCGCGCATGTCTATCCCTGGCTCTAGGCGTGCGAGTGCAGGGTTACCAGCGTCGCGCGTAGCGCCTCCAACCGCGCGTCCTGCGCGGATGCCGTAGCCGCCATCCAGAGGGCTGCCGCCAGGGGAATGAGCCGCATCGAGTTGATTATAGCGGGGGAATAAGCGTCCGGATCACCCGTTTCTCCGCTTCTATCTCACTCCGCCGTTGGCGAGTAACCTCGGGCAATGGATTCCTCAAGCACTTGCCGCACCTTATCCACGATTAGCTGGACCTCATCGCCCCGGGCAACCGGGCCGTGGCCCGCGACAACGATGGCGGGCTTGAGCGCTTCAATCCGCTTGAGTGATTCGAGCCACACCCGCCAATCGGCGGGCGTTCCTGCGTCCAGGTTCGGCAGATACTCGTTAATCAGGCAGTCGCCAGTGAACAAGACTCCGTCCTCGGGCACCCAAACCGAAAGATTGGTCGCCGTGTGCCCAGGCGTAAGCAGGATCTCCACCGTACACCCGCCCACGTCGAAGTGCGTGTCGCTATCGATCTGGCGGTTCGGATTTTGCAGGTGCGTTCCATGAAAAAACGCGCGCGCTTCACCCCGTGCACGCCGAGCCTGGTTCGGGATGGTCTCGTTGAACTCCGCGATTTCGGCTTGAAATTCATCGCCCGTTCGCACGACTCCGACGTGGCCCCATACGTCGATCCCCTGCTCGCGAAAGAAGCCGTTCCCGCCAATGTGATCGAAATGCTTCTCGATATTAACGACGCGCAGCTGGTTTCCCGGCCTGGCGGCGGAAGCGTATCCGTGGACGGTTTGCGCCGCTAACGCGTTCCCGCCCGTGTCTACCACCAGCGTCACATTGTCCCCAACCACAAAGCCAGCATTCACGCACCAGGGCGCCGAATATCCCAGCCCGGTAACCGCGTAGCAACGATTCGACAGTCGCATCCTTATGTTGTCCCACCAGGGTCGACTCTAAACGGTCACCCAATCAAAGGGGATTTCGCGGTGGTTAGCAAGAACACTCTTCACGGCGAGTTCCGACACTCCAAAGTGCTCTCCGGCCTCTTCAATGGACTCTGGGGAGAAATCCCCGTTCAAGAGCTGCCGGAGCGCGTCAATCGGGCAAAGAAACTCAGCCGCAAAGGCCCGCCCGCTCACCTACCTAAGAATACCGCGGCAACTACGGCTGCGGCTCACCCGCCGCCCCACGCATCCACTCTTCCAACTCCCGCGGCAGCGGCGACACCACCGTTACGGCCTCTCCATCCGCCGGCCGGAAGAAGCGGATCCGGTGGGCGTGCAGGAAATAGCGGCCTAACGGGGCGCGGCCGGGCACTTGGGCGGGTGCGCCGTAGAGCGTGTCGCCGGCGACGGGGTGGCCGATGCTGGCCAGATGTACGCGAATTTGATGAGTGCGGCCGGTGCCGATTTTCACTTCGAGAAACGTGAAGCCGGGTAGGCGCGCCGTGACGCGGTATTCGGTGTGCGCCGCGCGTCCGTCGCGGAGCCGCGCCGTCATCCGGGTGCGGTGGATGGGATCGCGCGCGATCGGCTTGTCGATGCTGCCGCTTTCCTGCTTCATCGCGCCGTGCACCAGCGCCAGGTAGACCTTCTCCACGCGGCGGCTGGAAAACTGGACGGCCAGTTTTCGGTGCGCGGCATCGTGCTTGGCCACCAGGATCACCCCGCTCGTGTAACGGTCGAGACGGTGGACGATGCCCGGCCGCATTTCGCCGCCCACCGCGGAGAGCGCGCCGAAACGGTGCAGCAGCGCGTTCACCAGCGTCCCGGAATGCACCCCTGCGCCGGCGTGGACCACCATCCCGGCGGGCTTATCCACCGCCACCACATCGTCGTCTTCGTAAAGGATGGTGAGCGGAATTGCTTCCGGCTCGGCGCGCAGCGGCGGCGGCTCGGCTGGTTCCACCTGGATGGCTTCGCCGCCGCGGACCGTGTAGGAAGCGCGCGCCGCAGCGCCATTCACCAGCACGCTGCCATTGCGGATCCACTGCTGAATGCGGGCGCGGCTGTACTGCGGCAATCGGCCATGCAGGACAAGATCGAGGCGCCGGCCAGCCTCGCCGCGATCGGCGGTGAAGTCCGCCATAAGCTCCTAGACGGAAGTGCTTCCGGCCACCGCCTCAGGTTCCGGCGGCGGCACCGAGGACTGCGACAGTAGCGGCCGGCGATCGTAAAACTGCACCCGGCAGAATCTGCAGTGGTACAGGTTCCCGCCGAACCATCGCTCGAGCAGGTTCCACAAGCCGCCTTGCATGGTGTCCACCGCATCGGGCTCGCCCAGTCGCGTTAACCGGTATGTGGCGCACTGCGGGCAGCGCGCGTGGGGCCCGAAATGCAGCCGGAACGGCCGCGGCAGATGCTGCTCGCGCTCGCACAGGCAGCATTGATAGATCGCCAGATAAGCAAACCGCTCGAGCGCCGTGCGGTGGATCCGCCGCACCTTCCCTCCGCAGTGTATGCACTTTCGCACTCGATTCCGCCAACTATGTTGTAGCTCAATTTGCGGAACCGGCACAACTGGCGTCACAATAAGAAGTTCGCCCTTTCCACCCGAATCAAGTCCTTATGCTCGACAGAATCACCGTCCACGGTGCGCGCCAGCACAATCTGAAGAATATCGACGTGGAAATTCCGCGCAACGCGCTGACGGTGATCACCGGTCTGAGCGGGTCGGGAAAATCGTCGCTGGCCTTTGACACCATCTACGCCGAGGGCCAGCGCCGCTACGTCGAGACGCTCTCCACCTACGCCCGCCAGTTCCTCGACCAGATGGAGCGGCCGGACGTGGATTCGGTGGACGGCCTCAGCCCGGCGATTTCCATCGAACAAAAAACCACCAGCCGCAGCCCCCGCTCGACGGTGGGCACCATCACCGAAATCTACGATTACCTGCGGCTGCTCTACTCCTCCATCGGCGTGCCGCACTGCCCCGTGTGCGGGAACGAGATTTCGCGCCAGACCACCGAGCAGATTCTGCAGCACGTGCTGGCGCTCAAGCCGGAAGACCGCATCATGGTGATGGCGCCGGTGGTCCGCGGTCGGAAGGGCGAATACAAGAAAGACCTCGAGAAGCTGGCGCGGCAAGGCTTCGTGAGGGCGCGCGTGGATGGCATATTGCGCTCGCTCGACGACGAAATCCGGCTCGACAAGCGGCGCAATCATACCATCGAAGTGGTGGTGGACCGGCTGCTGGTGAAGCCGGGAATCGAGAAGCGCCTGGAAGCCGCCATCGAGATCTCCACCAGGCTGGCCAATGGGCTGGTGCTGGTGGTGGTGGTGAACGGCGAAGAGCGGCTGTACTCGCAGAAACTGGCCTGCACCGTGTGCGGCGCCAGCATTCCGCAGCTCGAGCCGCGATCGTTCTCCTTCAACAGTCCCTACGGCGCCTGCGAGGAATGCCACGGGCTGGGCAGCCGATGGACGTTCGATCCCGCCAAGGTGATCGCCGACGCTTCCAAGCCGCTGCTCGACGGCGGGCTTGGCCCCGGCGCCGGTTCCTGGACCATGCAGCAGGAGCTGGAAGTCCTGGCGCGCCGCGCCAAAATCGATTTGAAAACGCCCTTCGAGAGCCTGCCCAAACCTGCGCGCGCGGTCTTGTTGAACGGCGCCGGCGGCGCGCCGGGGATCCTCGGCATTCTGCAGCAGGCCTACGACAACTCGGTCGAATCCTATCGCGAATGGCTGACCGAATATATGTCGCCGGTGGAATGCGCGGCGTGCGGCGGCAAGCGCCTGCGGCCGGCCAGCCTGGCGGTGCAGGTGAAGAATTTTTCGATCTCGGAATTCACCGCGCTGCCGATTGCGCGCGCGCTGGTGACGGTGCGGAACTGGGAATTCGGCGAGCGCGAGATGCAGATCGCCGGCCGCGTGCTCGACGAGATCCGCCGGCGCCTCGAGTTTCTTTCCTCGGTGGGCCTGGATTACATCAGCCTCGAGCGCTCCGCCGCCACTCTGTCCGGCGGCGAAGCGCAGCGCATCCGGCTCGCCACCCAGATCGGCTCCAAACTGCGCGGCGTGCTGTACGTGCTGGACGAGCCTTCCATCGGCCTCCACCCGCGCGACAACGGCCGCCTGCTCGAAACGCTGGCCCATTTGCGCGACATGGGCAACACCGTGCTGGTGGTCGAGCACGACGCCGAAACCATCCAACGCGCCGACTACGTGATCGACCTCGGCCCCGGCGCCGGCCGCCTGGGCGGGCTCCTGGTGGCCGCCGGCGATCCGGCCGCCATCGCCCGCAATCCAAAATCGCTCACCGGCCAGTACCTTTCGGGCGCGCTCGAAATCCCCGTGCCGCAGACGCGGCGGGCGCCCGGCGAGAACCAGTTGCGCATTCGCGGCGCCCGCCAGCACAACCTCAAGAATCTCGATGTCGCCATCCCGCTGGGCCTGCTCACCGTGGTGACCGGCGTTTCGGGCAGCGGCAAGTCGACCCTCATCAATGAGATCCTCTACCGCTCGCTGGCCCGCGAGATTTATGGCTCGCACGAGGAACCGGGCGAGCACGATTCCATCGAGGGCATCGGGCTGCTCGACAAAGTGATCCGCATCGACCAGGCGCCCATCGGCCGCTCGCCGCGCTCCAATCCCGCCACTTACACCGGGCTGTTCACCCCCATCCGCGATCTCTACGCCATGCTGCCGGAATCGCGCGAGCGCGGCTACAAGCCCGGCCGCTTCAGCTTCAACGTCAAGGGCGGGCGCTGCGAGGCTTGCCAGGGCGACGGGCTCAAGCGCATCGAAATGAATTTCCTGCCGGACGTGTACGTCACCTGCGACGTCTGCCGCGGCCGCCGCTACAACCGCGAAACCTTGCAGGTGAAATTCAAGGGCCATTCGATCGCCGACCTGCTGGACGCGACCGTGGAGGACGCTCTCCCGCTGATGGAGAACCTGCCGCAGATTCGCGCCAAGCTCGAAACCCTGCACGACGTGGGGCTCGGCTACGTGCATCTCGGCCAGTCCTCCACCACGCTGTCCGGCGGCGAAGCGCAGCGCATCAAGCTGGCCAAGGAATTGAGCAAGCGGCAGACCGGCCGCACTTTTTACCTGCTCGACGAGCCCACCACCGGCTTGCACTTCGACGACGTGCGCAAACTGCTGGACGTGCTGCAGCGGCTGGTCGGATTGGGCAACACGGTGGTGGTGATCGAGCACAATCTGGACGTCATCAAGACCGCCGACTGGATCGTCGATCTGGGCCCCGACGGCGGCGAATACGGAGGCCGCGTGGTGGCCTGCGGCACGCCCGAACAGGTGGCGCGCTCCAAGAAAAGCTACACCGCGGAGGCCTTGCGCAAAGTGTTGGGGAACGGGAGGGCGGCATGAGCCGGTACCGCAAGCAACCGCTCGATTTCGCCGGGCTGCACACGGTGGGGCTGCGCGAGCGCGGCGGCAAAATCGGGATTGCGGATTTCGCCTCGCCTTACCGCCAGGGATCCGGCATGGGCGGGTTTCTCGATTCCCTGCCTCGCATCCTGGCCGGCGCGGACCTGCGCAAAGTGGCCGACGCTATCGCCGCCGCGCGCGCCCGCAAGCGCGCCATCGTCTGGGGCTTGGGCGGCCACGTCGTCAAATGCGGCCTGGCGCCGGTGCTGATCGACCTGATGCATCGCGGCTACGCCACCGCGTTCGCGCTCAATGGCGCAGCGGCCATTCACGATTTCGAAATCGCCCTGGCCGGGCACACCAGCGAGGACGTCGAGGCGGCGTTGCCGGACGGCCGCTTCGGATCGGCGGAAGAAACCGGCCGCGAAATGAACGCTGCCATCGCCGAAGGTGTGCGCGACTCGCTCGGAATCGGCGAAGCCCTCGGCCGCCGCCTGGAAACTCTGGCCGGCCCGGCCTGCGCCCCGTTCAGCCTGGTGCTGCAAGCTTACCGCGCCGCGGTGCCCGTCACCGTCCACGTGGCGATTGGCACCGACACTCCGCACACCCATCCGGCTGCCGATGGGGCGGCCATCGGCGCCGGCTCCCACCACGATTTTCGCCTCCTCTGTTCTTATGTCGCGGACCTCGACGATGGCGGCGTGTATCTGAACGTGGGATCGGCGGTGGTGCTGCCCGAAGTTTTCCTCAAGGCCGTTTCCGCCGTGCGCAATCTGGGCCACCCGCTGAGCGGTTTCACCACCGCCAATTTCGATTTTCTGCAACACTACCGGCCGCGGATGAATGTAGTCGAGCGGCCCCACGCGGGCTCCGGCGGCGCCGGCTATGCCATCACCGGCCATCATGAGCTGATGATTCCGTTGCTGGCCGCCGCGCTGATCGAGAAGGATTCATGACGCCGGAAGAGCCCCCCGTGAATCCCGATCCAGCCGCCGCCTCGCCGGAGGTCCCAGCCGCGCCCGAGTTTCTCGCCGCGCCGCCGCCGGAGCGCGATCCGTTCTGGGGCTACTCCGACTTGCTCTGGTTCCTCTGCATGGCGATTACCGGCATGCTGGCAGGCTGGGCCGTCGAATGGATCGCCATCAAGTGGCTCAAATTGGAAACGGTGAGCTTGGCCGCCGGGATGCTCGTCATGTACGGCCTCTTGTTCGGCTCGCTGCACCTGATGTTTCGGGTGGTGTACGGTCGCCCGTTCTGGCGCTCGCTAGGGTGGACGCCGGTACGCCTCCCCGTGATGTGGGTGATGATTTGCGGCATGGCCACCGCAGTCCTGGTGGGACTGGCGAGCCGCGTGATCCACACCCCGACCGGCGAAAACCCGATGACTCAACTGATGGAGACGCCCACCGACCTGCTGGTGATCGGCGCGCTCAGCATCACCATGGCGCCGCTTTGCGAGGAATTGGCCTTTCGCGGGTTTCTGCAGCCGCTGCTGGTGCGCAGCCTGGGCGCGGTGCCTGGTATTTTGCTGGCCGCCGTACCGTTCGGGCTGCTCCATTTTCAGGAATACGGCAACTCGTGGCGTCATGCCCTGATCATCGCGATGGCCGGCGTGGCCTTCGGATGCATGCGCCAGGCCACCGGTTCCACCAAGGCCGCCGCCATCATGCACGCGGCTTACAATTCGCTCTTCTTGATCGCGCTCTTGACGGAAAAAAGGATTCTCCCCCACCTATGATCGAGACCATTCAGTGGATCGACGGCGCGGTAGTGATGATCGACCAGACGCGGCTGCCGCTCGAAGAAAAGTACGTCACCTGCCGCGGCTACCGGGAAGTGGCCACCGCCATCCGCGACATGACCATTCGCGGCGCGCCGGCCATCGGAGTGGCGGCGGCGATGGGCGTAGCGCTCGGCGTGCTGCACGCTGCCGAACCCGGCCTCGACGCGCAAATGGAGGAGATCTGCGCCACGCTCGCGGCCACCCGTCCCACCGCGGTCAACCTCTTTTGGGCGATCGACCGCATGAAGCGGGTGTACTCGAGCGTGGCCGGCCAGCCGATCGCGGAAATCCGCCGGCGTTTGGTGGAAGAAGCGCTGCTGGTGCGCGAGGAGGACATCGCCATCTGCCGCGCCATCGGCCGCAACGGCGCCCCGCTGGTGCCGGACCGGAAAACCGTGCTCACCCATTGCAACGCCGGCGCGCTGGCGACCGCCGGCTACGGAACCGCGCTGGGCGTGATTCGAGCCGCCGTGGAAGACGGCAAGCAGATCGATGTCTTCGCCGACGAGACCCGCCCGTTCCTGCAAGGCGCGCGGCTCACCGTCTGGGAACTCCAGCAGGACGGCATCCGGACCACCCTCATCACCGACAACATGGCCGGCCACTTCCTCAAATCCGGCCGCATCGGCTGCGTGGTGGTGGGCGCCGACCGCATCGCCGCCAATGGAGACGTGGCCAACAAGGTGGGAACGTACACGGTCGCGGTGCTGGCCAAGGAGAACGGCGTGCCGTTTTTTGTCGCCGCGCCCATTTCGACGCTCGACCTGAGCCTCGCTTCGGGCGATGCCATCCCCATCGAACAGCGCGCCGCCGAGGAAGTGACCCACGTCTTCGGTACTCGCATCGCCCCGGAAGGAACCCTGGTCGAGAACCCGGCCTTCGACGTCACGCCGGCGCGCTACGTCGCCGCCATCGTCACCGAAAAGGGCGTGGCCCGCGCCCCCTTTGAAGAATCCCTCAAAAAACTGGTAAGTTGAAAAAGTGAAAATGCGAACCATCCTGATTACTCTTCTTTGTGCCCTGACGCTGGCGGCTGCCGACCGGCGCGCTCCCGGCTTTGACCTCCCCGACCTGAAACTCGAGTTTCACGACCTGGCCGACTATCGCGGCAAGGTGCTGGTCCTGGAATTTCTGAAGACCGACTGCCCACACTGCGCCGCTTTTGCCGAAGTCCTGGCCCAGATACAACCGAAGTATGGCGACGCCGTTGCCGTGCTGGCGGTGGCCAACATTAAGACCGACACGCCGCAAAACATCGCCCAGTACATAGCCGGCCACAATCTGACCTACCCGGTGGCGCTCGACGAGGGACAGATGATGTTCTCCTACGTGCGTACCCCTAAGGGCGACCTTCCCCACGTCTACGTCATCGATGCCCGCGGCTACATCCGCGCCGACTATGAATACGGCCTCCTGACGCGCGATGTCTTCGAAGGCAAGGCCCTCTTCACCGACATCGACCGCCTGCTGAAGAAATAGCGCCGGTGGTAGGACAGGCGATCGATTTTTGTCGCTTGTCGAGGCGTCGTGTTTTGGGCGACGCGCGACAGACCGCGAAAGGCGATGGTCTGTCCACCTATTGCTTCGGCTTCAGCTTCAGATTGATGGTCGCCAGCTTGCGCGTGTCGAACGAGCTCAGCGTGTGCGCGCCGCTCGAGGCCCCGTTGTATTCGGCCTTTAACTCATAGTCGATATCGGGGCTGAGGTCGTGAAAATAGTAGCTGCCGTCTTTTTGCGTGAAGAATGTGCGAATCTGCAGGCTCTTGGTGTTCTTCAGATAGACCACCGCGCCGTTGACCAGGCTATCGTCCACCGCGGCGACCGAGCCTTGCACGCTGCGGGTTTTGTTATCCTTATCCGCCGCGAAACCGGCGATGGCAGCCAGCAGCAGGGCGGCTGCCAGCAACACCATGCCGGCGCCCGAAAATCCGCGCGCGCGTCCGTGAGCCAATGCGATCCTCGATAGCATCCTATTTCCAATCCTCGTCTTCGGCTTCTTCCTCGTCTTCGTCTTCGAAGAGTTCCGCATCCTCTTCATCCTCGGCCAACTCCTCGGCCGATTGCAGTTCCAGAGGATCGGTGCCGACTACCCGGAGATCCGCGCCGCACTCATCGCAACTGAGTGGGTCGCCCTCGTCGAGGTCTTCTTCCTCGACGTCGATCTCGCCTTTGCATTCCGGACACTTGACCATCGATCCATGCCTCCCAAAACTACTGTTATACGATAGATTGCCGCCATGGAAATTGCGTTTCCGGCTATCGGGCCCTATTTGCCGGCCTGGCGCGCCAGCCGCCGTCGGGTGGTGGCCGGCATCATGCCTTTCATCCGCAGATACGTAAACAACTGCTGGCGATGGGTCAGTTCATGCTCCTTCACGAATTGCAACATCTCCAGGCGCGTCACCATCACGCCATCCACGCGCTTCACCATCCCGGCCCAGAACCCGGGCGTCTGGGCGGCCAGTTGCGGGGCGCGCTCGTCCACCGATTCGCCCAACCGGCGCACCAACTCGGCCGGCTCCAGGGTCTCCGGAATTTGGGCCACCTGTGCGCCGATGCGCGCCTTGCGAATCTCGGGGTCCGCGAAATCGCTGTCGCCCTCAAGCAGCATGCCGGTCAGCCCGTGAGTGGACACCAGGATGTGGCGGGCGATCTGGCCAAAGGTCTGCAAGCCGGCAGCCGGGCTGAATCCGAATTCGCCGGCCGGAAACTCCTCCACGGCGGCGATCGTATCCTGCCGGACGTTCTTCCAGGAATCGATAACGTGTTCGGCTCTCACCATGCCTACATTGTACCCATGGTGGGGCATGCTTTAG
Organism: Bryobacteraceae bacterium; assembly: GCA_050010695.1. GTDB lineage: Bacteria > Acidobacteriota > Terriglobia > Bryobacterales > Bryobacteraceae > Bog-375. The sequence continues at coordinate 10,528 of JBEKKO010000102.1, read as the reverse complement.
CTTGCCGTTTTTCCCGGTGGGGCAGGCCCATCCTCAATCAAAACGTCGTCCGCGTCGGCGTGTTCGAGCCCGCCCAGTAGTCACCGCCCCGTCATTGCACGCTTGTGGGGCAGGTTGCCAACAGTTTCCAACCTGCGGACCGATTGTCAATCGGTCCTTTTCTTCTCCGGAGTTTCACCAGGGCCGGCCTCTCCGCCCCTGCTTGCTACAATCAGAAGTTCAACACGCATGTCTGACGATTTCATACGGGAACTGGCCGCTTGTCTCGACCGGATTCGCGGCGCGCGCAATCTCGAGGAACTGGAATCGGCGCGCGTCGAGGTGCTGGGCCGCAAGGGCTCGCTCGCTCTCGCCGGCAGGGAAATGGGCAAGCTGCCGCCAGCCTCGCGCGCGGCCTTCGGCAAGCTGCTCAACGACGCCAAGCAGTCGCTCGAACAGGCCTACGAAGCCCGCAAGCGCAGCTTCGACGAAGCGGCGCTGGCCCGCCGCCTGGACGCCGAATGGCTCGATCTCACGCTGCCCGCTCCCGGCCCGCGCCGCGGCCACCTGCATCCCATCACCCGCATCCAGCGCGAGCTCGAAGAGCTGTTCCGCTCGCTCGGTTTCGCGGTGCTCGATGGGCCCGAAGTCGAAACCGAATATCACAATTTCGACGCGCTCAACATTCCGTCCACCCACCCGGCGCGCGACATGCAGGACACCTTCTGGCTCGAAGGCGGCAACCTGCTCCGCACCCACACTTCGCCGGTGCAGGTGCGCGGCATGGAGCGGCTGGGCCCGCCGCTGCGCATGATCGCGCCCGGCCGCGTCTTCCGCAACGAGAGCGTGGACGCCTCGCATGAGCACACCTTCTACCAACTCGAAGGCATGATGATCGATCGCGACGTTTCCGTCGCCCACCTGCTCTATTTCATGCGAACCCTGCTGGCCGCCATCTTCCACCGCGAAGTCACCGTGCGGCTGCGGCCGGGATATTTCCCTTTCGTCGAGCCGGGCTTCGAGCTGGATATTCAATGCCTGATCTGCGGCGGCCCAGGCTGCCCGGTCTGCAAGCAGAGCGGCTGGGTGGAGCTGCTGCCCTGCGGCCTGGTGAATCCCAACGTGCTGCGGATGAGCGGCATCGATCCCGCCGAGTGGAACGGCTTCGCCTTCGGCCTCGGCCTCACGCGCCTGGCCATGATGCGCTATGGGATTGACGACATCCGCCATTTGCAGGGCGGCGATTTGCGATTCTTGGAACAGTTTTGACGGGGCGATCTTGAAATTCTCTTACAACTGGATTCGCGAGCTGGTGGACAACCTGAATTGCGCGCCGCCGCAGCTCGAGCGGCTCATCACCATGAAGACCGCCGAGTGCGAAGGCATCGAACCGGCCGGCGCACTGCTCGAGGGCGCGGCGCTTGCGCGCGTGGACACGGCGGAGCCCATCGGCGCCGGCCACAACGTCAAAGCCGTCGTGGACCTGGGGCCGCTCGGCCGGCGAGTGGTGGTCTGCGCCGCCCCCAATTGCCGGCCCGGCGTGACCGGCGTTTGGGCGCCGGTCGGCAAGAAAACCGTCGATGGCGTCGAAAGCGATGGCATGCTCGCCAGCGGCGCCGAGCTCGGCATCAACAAGGACCACTCCGGCATTATCGAAATCGCCGGCGCGCCCGGCGATCCGGTGCCCGGCTGCGCCCCCGACAGCATCATCGAAATCGACAACAAGTCGCTCACTCACCGGCCGGACCTGTGGGGCCACCTGGGGATGGCGCGCGAAGTGGCGGCCATCCTCGGATGCAAACTGATCGATCCCGTCAAGCCGGACCTGCTGCCGCGCACCGCCAGCCGCGTCCGCATCGCCATCGAAGATCTGGACCTGTGCCCGCGTTACAGCGCGCTCGAGTTCGATCACGTAACCGTGCAGCCGTCGCCGGCCTGGCTCGAATACCGGCTGAGCGCGCTCGGGCTGAATGCCATTAGTAACATCGTCGATATGAGCAACCTGCTGATGGCGGAATTGCCCCAGCCGACGCACGCTTTCGACGCCGACAAACTTTCCGGTGATACCATCTTCATCCGGAACGCGCATCCGGGCGAACGGTTCCGCGGCTTGAACAATGAGGACTACACGCTCGACCCGAGCAATCTGGTGATCGCCGACGCTTCCGGCGCCATCGCGCTGGCCGGCGTGATCGGCGGCGCGTCCACCGCCATCAGCGATAAGACCACTCGAGTGGTGCTCGAAAGCGCCAACTTCCAGGCCGCCTCCGTGCGCAAGACCTCGTCGGCGCTGAAGCTGCGCACCGACGCCTCCATCCGTTTCGAAAAAGCCCAGGACCCCGCCACTACCGTGCGCGCCCTGGCCCGCGCCGTGGAACTGCTGCGCGAGATTTCGCCGGGTGTGTGCGTGGTGGGCGGCGTGGCGGATCAAAGGAAAGAGCTGCCCGCGCCGCCGCCCATCGAGTTGCGGCTCGAGTGGCTGGGCCGCAAGCTGGGCCGCGCCATCGAGCCCGCCCAAGTCCGCCGCATCCTCGAACGTCTCGAGTTCGGCGTCGCCGAATCGAAGCCCGGTGTGTTCTCGGTTTCCGTGCCTTCCTGGCGCGCCACCAAGGATGTTTCGCTCGCCGATGACCTCGTCGAAGAAGTCGGCCGCATGGTGGGTTACGATTCCATCGCGCCGGTGGCTCCGCTGGTGGCCGCCGCCGTGCCGCCCGCCAATCCCGAGCGCAAGTTCCAGCACGAAGTGCGCGACGTACTGGTGGATCTCGGCTTCACCGAGGTCTACAATTACTCGTTCGTCAGCGAGGAAGCCGTGCGCGCGTTCGGCTTCGATCCGGCCGCGCAGGTGCGCGTTTCGAACCCCATCGCCAGCGACCAGGCTCTCATGCGCGCCTCCCTGTTGCCGGGCCTGTGGCACAACATTCAAGAAAACGGCAAGCACCGCGAACTGTTCCGCATCTTCGAAATCGGGCTGGAGATCCACAGACGTCCGCAGGGCTTACCCGAGGAAGTGCCGCACCTGGTGGCGGCGGTGTTCGCGCGGCAGGGCGACGGCGCGGCGGGCCTGGATGAGATCCGCCACGCCGCCGAATGTCTGATGCCGGGAGCGCAGGCGCAACCGGCCGCCGCGGCATCGTACGAGCATCCCGCCCGCGCCGCCAACGTCCTCTGGAAGGGCGAGCCAGTGGGCCGCGTCTTTGAGCTGCACCCATCGCTGATCGAGACCGGCCGCGCGGCTGTGCTCGATCTCGATCTGGACCGCGTGCGCGCGCTCGCCGCCGCCGAGCTCCGCTACACGCCCATCCGCCGCTATCCCTCCTCGGCCTTCGATCTGTCGGTGATTGCCGGCTTGCGCGAGCATGCCGGCGAACTGCAGAGCAAAGTGCGCTCCTTCGCCGGTCCGCTGGTGGAATCGATCGAGTTCCTGCGCCAGTATTCCGGGCCGCCGCTCGCCGACGGGCAGAAGAGCGTCTCCTTCCGCCTGACCGCCGGCTCGCCCGAACGCACGCTCTCGAACGACGAAACCAGCGCCATCCGCACCCGCATCATCGACGGTATGCGCGCCCTGGGCTACGACCTGCGCGTCTGATTGGTCCCGTAGCGCCGGCGGTCTTGCCGCCGGTGTCTTTGTAACGCGCATGACCCGTCAAGTTGCTTTTCCCTCCACAAGTATGCGTAGATGGGCCTGATGACCACGCCGTCCCTGACCGCGAGCCAGCCGCCTCTGGCGCACGCCGATTTCGCGACGGAAATCACGCGGCTCCGGCGCGAGATGAATGCCGTCATTCTGGCGCACTTCTATCAGGATCCGGAAATCCAGGACCTGGCCGACTTCGTCGGAGACAGCCTGCAACTCTCGCAGAAGGCCGCGGCCACCTCCGCGGACGCGATCGTTTTCTGCGGCGTGCTGTTCATGGCCGAGACGGCTAAGATCCTCAACCCGGGCAAGCTTGTCCTGCTCCCCGACCTGGAAGCGGGCTGTTCGCTGGCCGACGGCTGTCCGGCGGATGAGTTCCGGGCGTTTCGCGCGCGCTACCCCGATCACGTCGCCATCACCTATATCAACTGCAGCGCTGAGGTCAAGGCGCTTAGCGATATCATCTGCACCTCCAGCAATGCGGAGAAAATCATCCGGCAGATTCCGCCCGATCAGCCCATCCTGTTCGCGCCCGACCAGCATCTGGGCCGCTTCCTGATCAGGAACACGGGACGCGAAATGCGGCTCTGGCCGGGAAGCTGTATGGTCCACGAAATATTCTCCGAGCGCCGGCTGCTCGAACTCAAGGAGCAGCATCCCCAGGCCCAGGTCCTGGCGCATCCCGAGTGCCGGGAAGCCGTGCTGCGCCACGCCGATTACATCGGCTCGACAACCGGGATTCTGAATTGCGCCCGCCAGAGCCCGGCCGCCGAATTCATTATCGCCACCGAAAGCGGCATCCTTCACCAGATGGAGAAGGCTTGCCCCGACAAGAAATTCATCTCCGCTCCCACTGAAGGCGGCTGCGCGTGGGGCGAGGGCGGCGCGTGCAGCGAATGCCCGCATATGAAGCTCAACACGATGGAGAAGCTCTACGTGGCGATGCGGGATCGCACGCCGGAAATCACTCTGGACGAAGATCTGCGCCGGCGTGCCCTGCGCCCCATCCAGCGCATGTTGGAGATGAGCTAGCCCTCACCGGGGGGTGGACGTTTGGCGCTGGCTTCTCATGCGCCAGCAGGCGTCGAGAAGAGTCAGTCTCGACACGGCACGTACGAGTACGTGCGCCACGTCGTTCGCCAGGACTTGGGGCAGCCCCGGCGCTTTTCACCCCGCCGCGCGCGTCTTCCGCCGCATCTTCCCGGCCCAGCGCAGGTAGCCGGCCAGCTCCCGCCGCTGGCGCCAGGCGAAGCGCCAAAAATCGGCTGGTGTGATGCTCTCGGCGTGCAGCCCCGAGTAAGTTTCCACCCGCCAGCGCAGGTACGGGCTGCGCCATGGGTGCAGGCGGTAGCCGCGGGTCATGCGCCAGAGAAGACCGAGCATTATTTCGATTTCAGCGAGTTGGATACCTTGGGCGGCGCCGACCCCTGGTCGGGAGTGGCGAAATAGCCGCTGCGCGTCCGCACCGACGGGTGCCCCGGCGCATTCACCGCCACCTTGATCATGCGGTACGAGCCGTCCATGGCGGTGTTGCTCGGCGAGTACTCGATGGTGTACTGGCTGCGGATGTCGCGCGCCACGTCCTCCGCATAGCGGTCCACCTCGCTCAGATCCTTGGGGAAGAAGGTCTCGCCGCCGGTCGCCGTCGCCAGCTCCTCCAGCGCCCGCTTGGCGCGCACGGCTTCGCGCCGCTCCTCCTCGCTCAACAAGCCCACCGAGTAAATCAGCACTTCGCTCTGCTGCGCGGCTTTGACCAGGTTCTCCAGGCTGATGATGCTCGAATTGTCGTTGCCGTCCGTCACCACCACCAGCACCTTTTTGTCGTGGTGACCCTTCTGCTTGACGTGGTCGATGGACATGCGAATGGCATCCCGCATGGCCGTGCCGCCGCGCGAATCGATGTGCGACAGCGCCTCTTCCATTTCGGTCATGTTGTTGGTGAAGTCCTTGCCGTGGGGCAGATCCAGGTAAGCGTCGTCGTTGAAATTGACGACGAAGACCTCGTCCTCCTTGTTGGAGGCCTTCACCAGGTCCAGCGCCGCCGCCGCCACCTTGGCCCGCTTCTCGCGCATGCTGCCGCTGTTGTCGATGATCAGCCCCAGCGAGACCGGCACGTCCTCCCGCTTGAACACCTTGATGGTCTGCGGCGCCCCGTTTTCGCTGACCGAAAACGCCGATGCCGGCAGGTCCGTCACCAGGTGGCCGCTCTTGTCCACCACCGTCGTGTGACACACCACCAGGCGTGTCTCGGCGCGGAACACCACGGCCGAATCGTCCGCGGCGGGAGGAATCGCGGGTTTCTCCTGGCCGAAGGCGGTCAGCGCGACGATCAGCGCCGGCGCCCGCCAGCTATTGCGAAGGAGCATAATATCCCAGTCTCCAGAAGGGCCGCAGCAGCGGCAGGCCGCGCGGCGGAATCACCTTCACAACCACATGGCGGTACTTGCCGTCGCGATCGAGATTTTGCGGGCTATATCCCAGCACATACTGGTTCCGCAATTCCACGCCGATTTTCGCCGCCACGTCCGGAAGTTCGTTCAAGTTGTCCACTTCATACTGCCGCCCGCCGGTCTGCTCGGCGATGGTGGACAGCAGCGCCGGTCCCGCGCTCTCTTCCGGGGTCCGCGCCCGCGCCGGGCCTTCCTCGTAAATCCCGATCGCATAGATTTGGACGTCCGCTTCCTTCACCAGGTTCTTTATTTCTGCTTCCGTGTACCGGCTGTTGTTGTCGCCGCCGTCGGAGATGATCAACAGCGCTTTTCGCGGATTCTTCGCCCTCTTCATGGTGTGCAGACCGAGGAACACGGCATCCAGCAGCGCCGTCCTTCCTCTCGAGAATGTGAACGTCAGCCGGTTCTGAATTTCCTCCAGATTCTGCGTGAAGGGCTGCACCAGGTTGGCCGTATCGTTGAACTGGATCAGGAAAAACTCGTCCTCCGGGTTGGCCGTTTTGAAGAACTCGGAAACCGCCAGCCGCGATTTTTCCAGCTTGTGGCCCATGCTGCCGCTGCAATCGAAGATCACGCCCGCCGAAAGCGGCGCGTCCTCGCTCGAAAACTGGCTGATGTCCTGCTCCTTCTTGTCTTCGAACACCTTGAAATTCTCTTTTTCCAGGCCGGTCACAAAGCGGTTCATCGGGTCGGTTACGGTGACCGGGATCAGCACCAGCGTGGTATCCACGCGGATGTTCGACTTGGGAAGAACCTGCTCCTTGCCGGGAGCCTTGGGCCTCGGCGCGATGGTAGCCGGTGAGCCACCGGGTTCCTGAGCTTGCGCATTCGATGACAACCCCAGGAAGGCGGCGAGGACGATGGGCAGCTTACACCGGGACAGGAGCATAGCCGTCAGGCCAGCATTTCTACACCAAGTCTATCACAGGGATTTTATGGTATGATCGCGTGTGCCCCGTAAAATTCTGGGCGTTATCCCTGCGCGATTTGCCTCTACACGTTTTCCGGGCAAGGTTCTGGCGCTTCTCTCCTCCAAAACCGTTTTGCAGCACGTCTATGAGCGCGCCTGCCAGTCCCGTTACCTGTCGAACACCATCATCGCCACCGATGACGAGCGGGTTTATGAGGCCGCCCGCGGTTTCGGAGCCTCCGTGCGCATGACGCGCGCCGACCACGCCTCCGGCACCGACCGCGTCGCCGAAGTGGCCTTGACCGGACAGTCCGACGTGGTGGTCAACATTCAAGGCGACGAACCGCTGATCGATCCCGCCGCCATCGACGCCGCCATTCTGGCCCTGTTTAACGACCCGAAAGTGGAGATGGCGACGCTGAAGAAAAAGATCGAAGACCGCCGGGAAATCGCCGATCCCAACGTAGTCAAGGTGGTTACCAGCCACGCCGGAGACGCGATTTACTTTTCGCGCTGCGCCATTCCCTATGCGCGGGAAGAGGGCGGCGCCTGGTTCAAACATATCGGGCTTTACGTGTACCGGCGCGATTTCCTGCTCGGATACTCGCGCCTGCCGGTGGGCCCGCTCGAACGCGCCGAGCGCCTCGAACAACTGCGCGCGCTCGAAAACGGCTATCCCATACGGGTGGTCGAAACCGACTACGAGTCGCTGGGCGTCGATACGCCCGAAGACCTCGAACGGGTCTCGCGCCTCTTCGAAGCTTCCATCATGCCGAGGGTGAATTGATATGGCGAAATACATTTTCGTAACGGGCGGCGTGGTCTCGTCGCTGGGCAAGGGAATTGCCGCCGCTTCCATCGGGTGTCTGCTCGAAAGCCGCGGGTTGAAGGTCACCTGCCAGAAATTCGATCCGTACCTCAACGTCGATCCGGGCACCATGAGCCCCTTCCAGCACGGCGAGGTCTTCGTCACCGACGACGGCGCCGAAACCGATCTCGACCTCGGCCACTATGAGCGCTTCACCCACGCCAAGCTCACCCAGAGCAACAACCTCACCTCCGGCCGCATCTATGAGCAGATCATCGCCCGCGAGCGCCGCGGCGATTATCTCGGCAAGACCGTCCAGGTGATCCCCCACGTCACCAACGAAATCAAGGCCGGGTTGAAACGCGTAGCGCAGGACGTGGACGTGGTGATCGCCGAAATCGGCGGCACCGTCGGCGATATCGAATCGCTGCCGTTCCTCGAAGCCCTTCGCCAGATGCGCCACGAACAGGGCCGCGGCAACTGCCTGTTCGTCCACGTCACGCTCGTCCCCTGGATCGCGGCCGCGCAGGAACTCAAGACCAAGCCCACCCAGCACAGCGTCAAGGAACTGCGCGGCATCGGTATCCAGCCCGATATCCTCGTGTGCCGCTCCGAACGCTTCATCTCGCAGGAGATGAAAGAGAAGATCGCCCTGTTCTGCGACGTGGATGTGGAAGCGGTGGTGACCGCGCGCGACGTCAAGAGCGTTTACGAAGTGCCGCTCATGTTCGCCCGCGAAGGCGTCGACGACATCGTCTGCCGCCTCTTGCACCTCAATACCGGCGAACGCAACCTGGACCGCTGGACCGCCATGCTCGAGCGCATGCAGAATCCGCGCGACGAAGTCACCATCGGCCTGGTGGGCAAGTACGTCGAATACGAAGATTCCTACAAGAGCCTCAAGGAGGCTCTGCTGCACGGCGGATTGGCGCACCGTTTGAAAGTCAACATTCACTGGATCGAAGCCGAAGGCGTGTTCGGCCCGGACTGGGAGAAACAGCTCGAAGGCTACGACGGCATCCTGGTGCCCGGCGGCTTCGGCAAGCGCGGCATCGAGGGCATGATCAACTCCATTCGCTACGCGCGCGAGCGCAAGGTGCCGTACTTCGGCATCTGCCTGGGCATGCAGACCATGGTGATCGAATACGCCCGCAACGTGTGCGGTCTGGACGCCGCGGATTCCACCGAGTTCAACCCGGGCACGCCGCACCGGGTCATTTTCAAGCTGCGCGAGCTCAAGGGCGTGGATGAGCTCGGCGGCACCATGCGGCTGGGAAGCTGGCCCTGCAAGCTGGCCGAATCGAGCTTCGCCTTCCGCGCTTACGGCGCGCGTGAAATTCAAGAGCGCCACCGCCATCGCTACGAATTCAACCGCGAGTACGAAGACCGGCTGAAGGCGGCCGGCCTGCGCATCACCGGCGAAACGCCCGACAACACCTACGTCGAGATTTGCGAGATCGCCGATCATCCCTGGTACCTCGGCTGCCAGTTCCACCCCGAGTTCAAGTCCAAGCCGATGGAGCCGCACCCGTTGTTCAAGGCCTTCATCGGCGCCGCCTACGAATACCGCCAGCACCGGTTGCAGCCGGGCGCCGAGAGCCGGGATCGCGCCGAAACCACCTATTCCCATGGCGATTGAGTTCAGCGCGTTCGGCCCGGCCCAGCCGCTGGTCTTGATCGCCGGACCTTGCGTGATCGAAAGCGAGGAGCACGTCCACCGCATGGCGCGCGCGATTCGCGACGCCGTGGGCGGCGGCTTCGTCTTCAAGGCCTCGTTTGACAAAGCCAACCGCACCAGCCTGAACGCGTATCGCGGACCGGGCCTCGTCGAAGGACTGCGCATATTGGCCGGCCTCAAGGCAGAGGGTTTTTCGATCCTCACCGATATCCATGAGCCGGCGCAGGCCTCGCCGGCGGCCGCGGTGGCCGATATCCTGCAAATTCCCGCGTTCCTATGCCGGCAAACCGATCTGCTGCTGGCGGCGGGCCGCACCGGCCGCATCGTCAACATCAAGAAGGGACAGTTCGTGGCGCCGCACGATATTCATCGCGCCGCGGAAAAAGTGGCCTCCACCGGGAACTCCCAGGTGGTGATCACCGAGCGCGGCTCCTCGTTCGGCTATAACAACCTGGTGGTCGATATGCGCGGGCTCAAGATCGTGCGCGATGCCGGTTGGCCGGTGGTGTTCGATGCCACCCACAGCGTGCAAGTGCCGGGTGGCGCCGGCGCGGTCTCCGGCGGTCAGCCGCAGTTCATCGAGCCGCTGGCGCGCGCCGCCGTCGCGGTCGGCGTGAGCGGCATTTTCGTCGAAGTCCACGACGCGCCGGAGCGTGCGCTTTCCGACGGCCCCAACGCCCTGCGCCTCGACCTGCTGCCGCAATTCTGGCGCAGCCTCCAGGCAATCGACGCCCTCGTAAAATCCTTGCCCACCTTGTAGGGGCCGCCCGCTCGCCCGGCAAGTAGGACGGACCATCGCCTTTCGTGGTCTGTTATCGCTCGCCAAAGCGCGAAACGTCGACAGACGACAAAAACCGGTCGTCTGTCTTACCCCAGTCACAAGCTGTCTCCCCCACTAATCCAATCACTTAGCTCTCAAAACCCTTGACGTACCCTCCATACTTAAGTCAGGACTGTGGCGCCAGGCTCCGCTGCTAGTCTGTTCTTGTTGGCCAACAAGCGTTGCACTCAAGTGATACTGAACTTCCGGCGCCCGTTAACGGCATGCGGGGTCCCCTACGGGCAG
>JBEKKO010000101.1:0-20858 GCA_050010695.1 Bryobacteraceae bacterium | reverse complement strand
GTCGGCTATCCATCGGCCTGTTATCGCTGATGGCAGCGGCTCGCACCATGAGCCACCTCGATTTCCCCCGCCAGGGTGCTTGAGTTCTTCTTCGCCGCCGGCCTACGGACGGATTACGGCCGGGCGATATCCGTCGGCGATTCTTGGTAGACTCCCAATCAGAGAGGTGGTCGAACCATGCGTTGGATTGCGATGGTGCTTCTCGCCGCCGTGACGGCTTTCGCGGCTGACGACCCATGGACGAAGATCCGGGACCTGAAAAGCGGAACCGAGCTGCGTATTTTCAAGAAGGGCGGCATGCATCCGATCCTGGCCAAGATGGAAGAGGCTAACCCGGATTCGCTGATCATCGTGCTCAAGAACGAAGAGATGGCGATCCCCAGAGAGCAGATTGACCGCATCGACTACCGGCCCTTGCGGACCGGCGGCCGGGTCACCAAGGAAGTGACGGAAACGGTGCAAGGCCCGGACGCGAAGACCGCCGCGGCGGCGCTGGACAGCGTGCCGGGTGAGTCCACCACCGCCAGCACCAATTATGTGATCGGCTCGCAGCCCGAATTTCAAACCATCTACCGCCGCCCACCGCCGCCGAAGAAATAGGAGCGCGGCGGCCTGGGAACGGGTTGACAGACGAAAGCGTCTGTCCCACTTTGCTGTCGAGGGATTTTGCGGGCGAGTGGGGCGGGCGCCCCGGTTTTCGGGTCCGAAGCGGATTTCGCCTGCCAACCGGTTTTTCACAGCTTCTGACGCTCGGAGCCTCCCGGCGTCCCTTTACTTCTTTTCGGCTTCCTGCTGGTGGCGGCGCTTGCGGGCGGCTTCGTGGTCGGCGCGCAACTGATCGTAAAGGGGTTCCTGGTCGGGACGCAGAATAGCTTTCACTTCGGCCACCTGTTTGTCCCAAGCGGCGTGGCCCCGCTCGTTCATTTCCCGGTGGATCTGGTCGAACTGCGCGCGCGTGTCGTCGAAGATCCGGTTGAGTTTCGCAATCTGCGCGTCGTCCAGTTTGACGCGCTGGCGCATCTCTTCCACCAGCCGTTTCCGTATCTCTTCCGGATCCGGTCCGGGAACCTTGCGCACGCCCGCCGGGCCCGGCGCCAGGTTGTGGCCGAATACGGGAGAAGCCAGGTAAAGGTGGTAACCGAAGGCGCCGGCGATGCCGCCGCCAACGAAGATCGCCAGCAGGCCGAGAAACGCGACAAGGCGGGACTTGGGCATGGGAGTCAGCTTATCGGCCCGGATCGTTCAACTCCAGCCGCACCGGCCCGACGTTTTCCGGCGTATCCAGGGCATTGGCTTCCGCCAGGGCTTCCAGGTAGTTCGTTTCGGCGGCCGGAGTGGCGCGCGGCAGGGACATGTAGACGCCGATGGCGATGGTGAGGGCCGCCGCCGCCGTCACAAAGCCGCGCACCATGCGCTCAAAGGAAAACGAGAAGGTGCGCCGCGATTCGATCCGCCGCCACAGGCCAGGCATGAAATCGGCGCTGGGCTCCCGATCCGGGCAGGCCTCCCGGTACGCCCGCCAGAGGGAATCCAGTTTGTCGTCGTCGCCCTGCATTGGGTACATCGCTTCCTCGCTCCAACGGCCTCAGCCGTTCTCGCTTTTCCGCTCCGCCGCTTCAAACGCCTTCAAGACCCTTTGCCGCGCCCGGAATAAACGGACCTTAAGAGCATTTTCCTTGACCCGGTAGATCTTTTCAAGCTCCCGTAGGGAGAGCCCTTCCACTTCTTTCATCAACAGCAAAACCCGGTCCGCCTCGGAAACCGCGCCCAGCAGCGAATCCACGGTTTCGCGGAGCTTCTTCTGTTGCTGCTGGTCGTGCTCCACCTTGCCGCCGGCTACCGCATCCGCCATCATAACCTGCTGCTCGGACAGGTCGGACATGCGGAACTCCGGCCGGCGCCGCTGCTTGCGCAGGTAATCGTAAGCCGCGTTTACCGTCAGCCGGTACAGCCACGGTTCGAAGACCTCCGGCGCCCGCAGTTGGTCGAGCGAAAAATACAGCCGCAAGAATACTTCCTGTGCGACGTCCTCGACATCTTCCGATCGGCTGATCAAACGGCCGATCGTCCCCATGGTGCGCTTCCGGTACGCCAGGACAACTTCATTAAATGCCGCACCGTCGCCCTGTTGCGCGCGCCGGACCAACTCGAAGTCTACCAGCATGCCACACCGCTCGCGGCCGCTGGCCCGGTTCCGGACTTCATTTGCATAGGCGTCAAGGCTTATCCACAGGTTACACGGTCCAGATCGGGTGGGGCATGCTTTTAGCTTGCCCGTTGGATGAAATCCCCCGAAGCGCGATGATAGCCTAAAGGCATGCGCTTTTCCGAGTCCATTTTTTCCGGCCGCTTCCAGATCGCGTCCCACGACCTGGAAAGCTACCTGGCCGAAGCGCTCTCCGCCGGCGGCGATTACGCCGACCTGTACTTCGAATACCTGCTCACCAGCTCCATCGGCATTGACGAATCGATGGTCAAAAGCGCTGCCCAGGGAGTTTCGGTGGGGGTTGGCGTGCGGGTGATCGCCGGGGAGCGGACCGGCTACGCCTACTCGGACGACCTGGCGCCGGAGAAGATCCGCAAGGCGGCGCGGGTGGCGGCGCACATCGCCCGCGGCCCCAGCCATGTCGACAAGGTGGGGCTGAGCGAAGGCCAGCCGCACAATCTGTATCCGGTCCTGATCGCGCCCACCGAAACCGCCTTCGGCGAACGCGTGGAACTGGTCAAGCGCGCCGACCGCGCCGCGCGCGCCTACGATTCCCGCATCTTCCAGGTGCAGGCGGTTTACGCCGACAATCTGCGCGAAGTGATGGTGGCGACCAGCGAAGGCGTGCTGACGCTGGACCGCCAGCCGCTGGCGCGTCTCAGCATCTTCGCACTGGCGCGCGTGGATGGCGGGGCGCCGCAACGCGGCCACTCCGGCGGCGGCGGGCGCGTCGAGCTGGATTTCTTTTTGCGCGAAAAGACGCCCGAGTACTTCGCCCGGGAAGCCGCGCGGGAAGCGGTGGCGATGCTCGATGCGGTGGCTGCCCCGGCGGGCGAAATGACGGTGGTGCTGGGGCCGGGCTGGCCGGGCATCCTGTTGCACGAAGCCGTCGGCCACGGGTTGGAAGCGGATTTCAACCGCAAGGGCGTTTCCGCCTTCAGCGGCCGCATGGGGCAACGGGTGGCCAGCGAATTGTGCACCGTGATCGACGACGGCACCATCTCCCACCGCCGCGGCTCGCTCAACGTGGATGACGAAGGCCATCCCACGCGCCGCAACGTGCTGATCGAAAATGGCGTGCTCACCGGCTACTTGCAGGACAAGCTCTCCAGCCGCTTGATGAAGTCGGCGTCCACCGGCAGCGGCCGCCGCGAAAGCTACGCTCACATCCCCATGCCGCGGATGACCAACACCTTCATGCTGGCCGGCGAGAGCGATCCCGCCGACATCATCCGCTCCGTGCCGAAGGGCCTCTACTGCGTCAACTTCGCCGGCGGCCAGGTGGACATCACCAACGGCAACTTCGTGTTCTCGGCCTCGGAAAGCTACCTCATCGAAGACGGCCGGGTGACCCGGCCGGTGCGCAACGCCACCCTCACTGGCAACGGCCCCGAGGCGTTGAAATACGTCAGCATGGTGGGCAACGACCTGCGCCTCGACGAAGGCATCGGCATCTGCGGCAAGGAAGGGCAGAGTGTCCCGGTCGGCGTCGGCATCCCCACCCTCAAAATCGACCGCATGACCGTCGGCGGAACGGGTTAAGCTTTGGCAAGAACAATCTAATGGCAACGAGCAAACCGAAACGAACGCATAAGCGGCCCGGCCCGATTCGCAAGGCCGCGAAGGATGTCGCCCGCGAGGATGAGTACGCCCGTATGAGGGAGGCTTACGCGCGGCAGCCAGACTCGGCGGCCGAAGCCGATGACTGGTCCGGCGCCGAGGAATTCCGCTCGTGAATCCGCCCCGTTTCCGCCTGAGCGGCAAGGCGTAGCCTCCGGAGACTTCGTGGTACTGTGAAAGCATGAGCGCAGCCTCCATGCTCGACGGCCTCCTGGAACCCCTGGGCCGATGTCTGGATGCCGAATCCGCCAGGCGAGTCGTCGAGTTTCGCGTTTCTCTGCCTGTGCAGCAGCGCATCGACGCACTTGCCGAACGAGCCAATGAGGGCGTACTGACCGGCGACGAGGCCGCTGAGTATGAGGCGTTGATCAACGCCGCGGATTTCATCTCGATCCTTAAGCTCAAGGCCCGCCAGAACCTGCGGCCGATCTGCATGTGATCCGATGGATGCTTCCACGCGCGAGTTCGTGTGGCGGCGGGCGGCCGGACGCTGCGAGTATTGCCTTCTCCCACAAGAATCGAGCGAGCTTACCCATCACATTGAACACATAGTCGCCAGGCAGCACGGCGGGCGAGACGACGCGGACAACCTGGCACTGGCGTGCCATCGGTGCAACCTGCACAAAGGGCCGAACCTGACCGTGATCGACCCAATAACGCGAGAAGTCGTTCCGCTGTTTCATCCACGCAGCAGCGGCTGGGCTGAGCACTTCGTCCTGGAGGATGGCCGAATCATAGGAATGACGGCTATTGGCCGCGCCACCGTGCAACTCCTGGCGATGAATGACGCCCGCCGCGTGGAGCTAAGGATGCAGATCTTGAGTTCGGGCAGCCAGCTTTGACGAACTCCCGGCCTCGGCGGAAGCCCGATAGCCGGGCGGCAAACCGTCGGCACCCCGGCGCTCCGATTTCGGTCCGTTCGGGCAACCCGGAAGGAGAGAGAACGTTATGAGCAAACTCGTATCCAAGACGCTCGCTGACACGCCCGTCACGCCCGCCCGGAAACGCAGGCTGGCGCGGCTGGCGGACCGGCCCGATGCGGAGATCGATTTTTCGGACGCTCCCCCGCTGAATCAAGAGTTCTGGGAGAACGCCATCCGCAATCCGTTCTACCGGCCGATCAAGCAGCAATTGACCGTGCGTTTGGACGCCGATGTGGTGGCTTGGCTCCGCCAGCACGGGAAGGGCTATCAGACCAATCTCAACCGGATGCTCCGGGAAGCCATGCGGGCGAACATTGGCAAGAGCGCCTGAACTTGAGAGACCCGCGAGCGGGGCCTCGACCCCGCGGCGGGGTGCGGGCCGCGGATTTCTATTATACTGCCCCAACCGCTCTGACAGTAGATGTGCCCACGTCCACGTCAGCTCTCCGTGTGCCGCAAAGGGTAAGTTTCGGGACGGGCGTCGACAACCCCGCAGAACGAAGCTTGCGCTGTCCCGTCGTGTTATCCCGTCATGGACCGCATGATGTGCGGACGCGCCCGCGTCTTTCCCAGGCCACGATGTTAGCCTGTGATTATGCCTTCCGGTGAAAACCATTTGAGCGAACTGGCGCAGGACGTGGTGCGGCGTGCGCTGGCAGCGGGGGCCGGCGACGCGGAGTGCACCATCGAAGAGGGCGACGGGTTCTCCGCCAACGTGCGCATGCGCGAGTTGGAGAACCTGAAGGAGGCCGGCTCGCGTGGCGCGGGGCTTCGCATTCTGATCGGCCAGCGCACCGGATCTTCTTACACTTCCGACCTTTCAACCCAGGGGATCGAGCGCCTGGTGAAGTCGGCCATCGAGCTGGCGGAAGTGACCACCGACGACCCGCACGCGGGTCTGCCGGAGCGGGAGGAATTGGGCGCTCTTTCGGGCAACCTGGATCTCTATTCGGCGGACGTCGACGACCTGGAGACCGACGCCAGAATCGACCTGGCCCGCCGCGCCGAGGAAGCCGCTCTCGCCGCCGATCCGCGCATCGCCAATTCCGAAGGCGCCTCGTTTGACAGCTCCGCCGGGCGGCACATTTTCGCCAACTCGCGCGGCTTTGCCGGCGAATATCGCACCAGCTCGTGTTCGCTGTCGGTGGTGCCCGTGGCGCGGGAAGGGGAATCGATGGAGCGCGATGGGTGGTATCATGCCGCACGCTCGCTGGCCCTCCTGGAACCGCCCGAGCTGATCGGGCGCACCGCCGCCGCGCGCGCCTTGCGACGGTTGCACCCGGTCAAGGTCGCAACCCAGAAAGTGCCGGTGGTCTTCGATCCGCGGGTGGCCGCTTCGCTGGTCGAAAACCTGTTTGAAGCCGTTCACGGCATGCTGATCTACCGGCACGAATCGTTCCTGGCCGGAAAGCTGGGCGAGAAAGTGGCCAGCGAAAAGATCTCGTTGATTGACGACGCCACGATCCCCGGCCTGTTCGGCACCTCGCCTTTCGACGATGAGGGCGTGGCCTCGCGGCGGACCGTGGTCCTGGAGCGCGGCGTTCTCAAAAGCTACTTGTTGAATACGTACGCGGCGCGCAAGCTGGGGATGAAGACCACCAGCAACGCCTCGCGCGGGCTGGCCGGCAATGCGGGCATCGGCCACGGGAACTTTTTTGTCGAAAACGGCGTCCTACCGCCGGAGCGGATCATCGCCGGAATCGCCGACGGGTTTTATGTTACCGAACTGATCGGCATGGGCGTCAACATTGTCACCGGCGATTACTCGCGCGGCGCCGCGGGCTTGTGGATCCGCAACGGCGAACTGGCATTCGCGGTTTCCGAAGTCACCATTGCCGGTAAGCTGCAGGACATGCTGATGGGCGTCGAAGAAGTTGGCAACGACCTGGAGTTTCGCGGCTCGGTGGCCGCGCCCACCCTCAAGATTGGAGAGATGACCGTTGGCGGCAGATAAAGTCGCGAGTCTGGCTCCGGCGGCTGGCCCGCAGCGGAAGCGGTTCTCGATTCCTCCAGCGGCCATCGTGATCGGGCTGGTGCTGGCCGCGGGCGGCGCCGGGTTCCTCTATTTGAACCGGCTCTCGCAGCAAGGGCCTCCCGCGCCGCCGCCGCTGACCGGCATGGCGCGCGCCTACATCCACAACGGCTTCCTGAAGATCACCGACTCCGACATGCGGGCGCATGAGAGTTACCTCCACCAGCAGGTGGTCGAAATCACCGGCAACATCGGCAACGCCGGCGACCGCGTGCTGGGCAAGGTGGAAATCGTCTGCGTTTTCTACGATCCGTACGGGCACGCGATTCTGCGGGAGCGGGTGGCGATCGTCAGCCGCAAGATGGGGAAGCTCGCGCCTGGCGAATCCAAGCCCTTCCGGCTGGCCTTCGACAACGTCCCGGACGGCTGGAACCAGACCATGCCGCAAATGGTCATCGCCGCCATCGATTTCGCGTGACGCTGATTTCTGGGCGGCGGTTCACTTTGACGGACCGTAGCCGATCCGAACCGCTTCCAAAAGTTGCCGGCGAATGTCGGCGTAACTGGCGTAAGCATTGTTTTCGCGAACGCGTTGATCCACTATGTCGGAGCGAATGTGGATCGATGAGGGCTCGGGTAGGCATTCGCCGAACAACTCGCACATCCTATCGGCCTCATGCACGTAGTGCTTAAGCGTTTCCCAACACTTCGCGTGCAGTTCTGCAAATTGCTTCGGATCCATGTCGTTCCCTTATTGTTTCTGCCGCTTGATCGTCATCGGCGGGAAATCCATGTCGCCGCTGTCGGCCTTAGTCTTGAGGGTGATCTCGTCGCCGTTGATGGTGCCTTCGCTCGAAAAAACGGTGCCGCCGTTCATATCCACCTTCACGGAGAACGAAATCTTGCCTCCTTCAACCTTGCCGTTGTCGATCGGCAGCGGGTCGCCTTGCGGCCCCAGAACCGTGCCGGTCAGCTTGGCGCCGTCCTGTTTGAAGCTGTAGGTTAAGGTGAAGGCGTTTCCATCCGGGGTCGACACCTCGCCCTTCCAGGTGCCGGTTACGTCTGCCGCCCAGGCGGCCGTGGCCAAAAGCAGGAACAGGATTCCCGTTCCAAGTCTGCGTGTAATCATGCCGAGATTGTACCGTAGGTCTTTCGGGTACGCTAGTCTGGTAAAGATGGAGCCAGGCGGGCGTGTATCGTGGCGGAGCCTTGGGCGCTTGGAAAAGGCCTTTGCGCTGCTGCTGCCGGTCAACGTAATTCTGTGGCTGACCGGCGTGGCGCCGAATGCGCAGTGGTTGGTCGCTACGGTGTCGTTTCTGCTGGGCGTGGTGGTGGCCTTCCGCCTGGCGCGCCGCGGACTGCGCCAGGCCATCTGGCGCCTGCGCAACCGCCTGATCGCGGCTTACATCTTTATCGCGGTGGTGCCGGTGGTGTTGATTCTGCTGCTGGCCGGCATCGCCACTTACGTGGTGATCGGCCAGATGGCGGTGTACCTGGTGAACACCGAATTGCAGCACCGCCAGGCGGTCCTGCTGCGATCGGCCGAGGCTTTGGCGGAGGTGCCGGTGACGGATCCCGCCACTGCGCTGCGCCGCTTCGAGACGATTACCCGCAGCGCATTTCCGGAGATCGCCCTGCTGATCACGGGAAAGCGCGAGCTTCGCTATCCATCCGGCAACAAGATCGCGTCGCCGCCCGAGGAATGGCGCGGCCCCTCATGGAAGCGCGCCTCCGGCCTGATCCTCAAGCCGGAGGACGGCGGGGAACGGCTCTTCGCCTGGGCACACGTGGTCGAAAATGGCGAAGAGGTGACGGTGCTGGCGCCGGTGACGATTGACGTGCTGGGCGGCCTGGTACCGGGTTTGGGCGACGTGGCGTTTGTGCCTTTCGATCTGGGCAGCGCGGCCTCCGCGCCCTTGGTGGGGCAGGCCCGCGCCGCACACGTGCCTCAGGCGCTGAATGCGTTGGACTTTACGCTGCGGGGCCGGTTCCTGGCGAGGGTTCCGCGGTGGCGTTCGCCGGGCGAACATCGCGGACTCATCCTGAGCGTCGACACGCGCGCTTCCGCCGTGCTGGGCACCATCTTTCAGTCACGCGATGAATCGTTCGATCTGGCCGAATTCTTCCTGGTCGCTTTTGTCGTGGTGACCATCCTGTTCTTGCTGGTCGAGCTGATTTCGCTGGTCGCCGGCGTGCAGTTGAGCCGCAGCATCACCGGCGCCGTGCATGAGCTTTACCTCGGCACGCGGCGCATCCAGCAGGGCGATTTTGGCCACCGCATCCCGATCAAAGGCAACGACCAGCTTGCCGAACTGGCCACCTCGTTCAACTCCATGACGGCCAACCTGGGGCAACTGATGGTGGTGGCCAAGGAAAAGGAGCGCCTCGAGTCCGAGCTTAGCATCGCGCGCGAAGTGCAGGAACAGCTTTTCCCGAAGGACGTGCCGTACACCAGGACGCTCGAGCTCAAAGGCGTCTGCAGCCCGGCCCGCATGGTGTCCGGCGATTACTACGACTTCATGGCGCTGGGCGAAGAGTCGCTGGCGTTCGCGATTGGCGACGTGGCCGGCAAGGGAATTTCAGCCGCGCTGCTGATGGCCACCATTCAATCCACCATGCGCACCCAGTTGGGCGCCACCAACGGCTCATCTCCGCGATTGCTCTCGACGGCCAAGCTGGTGGCCACCCTCAACCGCCAGCTTTACGCCAACACCAGCCTCGAGAAGTACGCCACTTTTTATTTCGCGTTGTATCACGAAGACACCCACTCGCTCACCTACACCAACGCCGGCCACCTTTCGCCGATGCTGTTGCGCGCGGGCGAACTGCAGATGCTCGAATCCACCGGCACCGTGGTGGGCGCGTTCCCATTGGCGCACTACGAGGAGCGCACCGTCGCGCTCGAGCACGGCGATCTGCTGGTGGCCTACACCGACGGCATCGTCGAGCCGGAAAACGCCTACGGCGAAATGTTCGGGGAGGACCAATTGAAGGAACTGGTATCCAAGTACGCGCACGCAGATTCCTCCGAGCTGATCGCGCGCACCATGGAGGCTGTGATCGAATGGACGGGCTCCTCGGAATTGCAGGATGACATGACCATGGTGGTGGCGAGGCGGATATGAAAGTTCTGACCGCGGCCGAGATGCGCGAGGTCGATCGGCGCACCATCGAAATGGGCATCCCCGGCATCGTTCTGATGGAGAATGCGGGCCTTCGCGTGGTGGAGTTTCTGGCCGAACGGTTTGCTCCGCTCGAAGCACAGCGCGTCCTGGTGTTGTGCGGCAAGGGCAACAACGGCGGCGACGGGCTGGTGATCGCGCGCCAAATTCACACGCGGTTCCCGCGTTGCTGGCTTACCGTGGTGCTGTTCGCCGATGCCGAGGATTTTCGGGGCGATGCGCGCCAAAACCTTGCCATGCTGCGCGCCTGCGGTTGCCCGGTTCGTACCGGGATTCCACCGGAAGCGTGCCGATCGACGTTGATCGTGGACGCCTTGCTCGGCACCGGCATCAACGGTGCGGCCAAAGGCGTGGCCGAGCAGGCCATCATCGAGATCAATCGCCGCTTTTGGCCGGCCAAAGTGGTGGCTGTCGACATTCCCTCCGGCATGTCGAGCGATTCGGGCGAATCGGCGGGCCAGATCGCGCGCGCCGATTACACCATCACCTTCACTGCGCCGAAGCTGGGACAGGTGCTGCCGCCGAACTGCGACCGGACCGGCGAATTGATCGTACGGCCCATCGGTAGTCCGGCCGAACTATACCGGGACGTGAAGATCGAGCTGATCGAGCCGTCGATGTTCTGGCGCACGATGGTTCCACGCCCGGCGGGCGGCCACAAGGGCACGTTCGGCCATGCGCTGGTGGTGGCCGGCTCGCGCGGTAAGACCGGCGCCGCCGCACTGTGTGGGCTCGGTGCGCTGCGCGCGGGAGCGGGCCTGGTGACGGTGGCCTCGGCGGAATCCGCCATTCCGCTGATCGCCGCGCACGCGCCGGAGCTGATGACCGAACCGCTGGCGGAGACGCCGCACGGCTCGATCGGGCTCAACGCCGCGCTCGCCCGGATCGCCGAAGGCAAAACCGTGATTGCGATGGGCCCCGGCCTGGGCCGGCAGCCGGAGATCTCGATCCTGGTGACGAGCTTGATGGAGAGCCTCGAGCAGCCGATGGTGTTGGATGCTGACGCGCTGGTGGACATCGGCAAGGTCCCGCTCACGCCACGCGTGCGCGTTCTCACACCGCATCCCGGCGAGATGGCGCGGCTCATTGGGAAAACGGTTGCCGACGTTCAGGCCGACCGCATCGGCGTCGCGCGCGCGTTCGCCGAAGCGCACCGGCTCACGCTGGTGCTCAAGGGCCAGCGCACCGTCATCGCGTTCCCGGATGGCCGCGTTTGGATCAACCCCACCGGCACGCCGGCCATGGGCACCGGCGGCACTGGCGACGTTCTCACCGGAATGATCGCCGGTTTCCTGGCCCAGTTCCCGCAGCAGCCGGACGAGGCTGTCGCCGCGGCGGTCTATCTGCACGGCCTGGCGGGCCAGATCGGTGCGCGCGCGCTGGGCGAGCGAAGCCTGATTGCTTCCGACCTGCTTCGGTACCTGCCTGCTGCGATGGAGGAGTGTGCCGCTGTTCCGCGCCTCGACTGAAGCCGAGACCATCGCGCTCGGGGAGCGCCTCGCCGCCGGATTGCGGCGCGGCGTGGTGCTGTTGATCGGCAACCTCGGGGCGGGCAAGACCACCCTCGCCAAGGGTATCGCTTACGGTCTCGGCGCCGCGCTGCCGGACGATGTTTCGAGCCCCACCTTCACGCTCATCCACGAGTATGGCCACGGCCTGGTGTATCACGTCGATCTGTACCGCCTCGAAGAGGCCCGCGAGGTCGAGGGCCTCGGCCTGGATGACATCATCGACAGCGGCGCCCTGGTCCTGATCGAATGGGGCGAGCGCTTCCCCCAATTACTCCCGCCGCAGCGCACCGAAATCCACATCCGAGCTCTAGCCGACGACACGCGAGAAATCGAGTTGCAGCGGTTGGGGTGAAGCGAGTTGGCGTGGCCGGTTAAAGAGGCGGAGGGTCTCTGAGAGCACATTTTGTAGCCCAAAAACATGAATACCACAAAATGTTGTGGATTGTGATCCGCGAGCCGGGCATGCCCGGCCCTACTGTGGGAGCAAGGAGCGCGCCTTTGGCGGGGGCTATCCTTCTTTGTACATGTACTTGATGGCGGGCTTATAGATCAGCACGTTGGGATGTCCATCGCGATTCACTTTGAGGCAACACTTGTCATACCACTCGATGATGCCATGCAAGGTTTCGCCGTCGCGCAGCACAAAGACCATCGGAGTTCTGGCCTGCATCTGCTTCACGTAATAAAAATTCTCCGCATTGGTCTGGTCCGGCGGGACCGGCTTTTTCTGGGACTGGAGGGCCGGGCGGCGGGGTGGACTAATCTGCTCCTTGATCTCGTTCAGCGACGGACGAATGAGCTTGCGATTGACGGTCTCCACTGAATGCCATCCTTATGAAGAGAATCTATGACCCGCCTCTTTTCGGCACAACAAGGGCGGTTTTGTCGTTGCCTTCGATTTTTCGACTTGACTCATAAATAACATAATGACACCCGCGAAGCAACGAGGGTTCGATAACCCGTTCCCCGTCACCCGAATTACGCAGAGCGAGCGCTGGCCGTGACTCTAAAGTCAGGAGGGCGGACTGACGATCACTGTGTAGATGCGATCCAGATCTTCGGGAGAGTAATAGTCAATTTCGATGCGTCCCTTCTGCTTGGCTTTCTCGACGATGCGGACCTTGGTGCCGAGGACGCGCTCCAATTCCCGAATGGCGGCCTTCACGTTCGGATCGGTTTCGAGCTCATCGAGGTGCTTAGGCTTGCGTCCTTCGAGCATGCGCTGGGTGGTGCGCTCGGTTTGGCGGACGCTCCAACCTTGCGCCACGGCTTTTTCCGCCACTTCGCGCTGGAGCTCGACGTTGGGAAGCGAACAGAGGCAGCGGGCATGGCCGGCGGAGAGGCGGCGCTCAGCGACCAGTTGCTGGATATCGGCGGGCAGTTGCAGGAGGCGGAGGAAGTTAACGATGGTGGTGCGGTCCTTGCCGGTCCGCTGTCCGATCTGATCGGGGTTGAGGAGGAGCTCGCGGCCCAGCCGGTCAAAAGCCACGGCAGTTTCGATGGGGTTCAGATCCTCGCGCTGGATGTTCTCGATCAGGGTGATTTCGAGCAGACGGTCGTCGGGGATCTCGCGAATCACGGCCGGCACGGTTTGACTGCCGGCCAGTTTGGCGGCGCGCCAACGGCGCTCACCGGCGACCAACTGGTAACGTTCACCGGAGCGGCGAACCACCAGCGGCTGAATGATGCCGTTGGCACGGATGGACTGCGCCAACTCGGCGAGACGCTCACTCTGAAAGACGCGGCGGGGCTGGAGCGGGTTAGGATCGATGCTGTCGATGGGAATGTTCAGCGACGATTCCTGGTTTGGTGCGGGCGGAGGCGCGGGTTGGTTGGTTGGGCGGGTGGGCAGGAGGGCGCCGAGGCCCCTACCGAGCGCCTTGCGAGGATTCTCTGTTCTGTTCATGGTCGAGGATCTCTTTGGCCAGCCTGATGTAGCTTTCGGCACCCTTGGAGCGAGGGTCGTAAGCCAGAATGGGTTTGCCGAAACTGGGCGCCTCGGCCAAGCGAACGCTGCGGGGAACGACGGTGGCGAAGACCTCGTCTGCGAAGAACTCGCGGAGGTCGGCCGCGACCTGGCGGGTGAGGTTGGTGCGATCATCATACATGGTGAGCAGTATACCCTCTACCTCGAGCGGATGCTGGAAGCCGTCGCGAATTCGATCAATGGTATCCATGAGCTCCGAAACACCTTCCAGCGCGAAGAACTCGCACTGAATGGGAACGAGGACGGAATCCGCGGCGATGAGGGCATTAAGGGTGAGGAGATCGAGGGCGGGCGGGCAATCGATCAGGATGAAATTGTATTGATCGCGGATGCTTTGAATACGTTCCCGCAAGCGAAACTCGCGGTTGGGGATGTCCACCAACTCGAGGTTGGCGCCGATGAGGTTCTTGTCGGCGGAAATGACGTAAAGGCCATCGAAGGCGGTGGCTACGGTCGCGTCACGGGGAGAGGCGTCACCCAGGATGACGTGGTAAAGGCTGGGGCGATTGGGATCCTTGGCGACACCGAGACCGCTGGTGGCATTGCCTTGGGGGTCGGAGTCGATGACGAGGATTTTGAGGTCGTTCGCCGCCAGGGCAGCGCCGAGGTTGATGGCAGTAGTCGTCTTGCCGACGCCGCCCTTTTGGTTTGCGATTGCAAATACCCGGCTCAAGCGGCCATACTAACACGAAGCTTGGCGCGATTGAAACCTCCGTTTCACGTGAAACACGGAGCGTCGCGTTTCACGTGAAACAGGGCTCTGGACGATTAGGACGGGGCATTTTCGGCCTCGATGCGCCGGAGCGCGGCGGAGAGGCGGGAGAGGACGGCGGTGAAGAGCAGCCAGTTCTCACCGCAGCGTTCCTTGCGGGAGACTTCCGTGAGCTCGGCCACGAGATGCATGGCGCGCTTGTCGAGAGCGGCGATGCGCCGATGCATGGGAAGGTATGGGGCGGGATTCGGGCAGATGCGCCGGCGGAGCTCGACCACGGCTGCGGCGACGCGCCGGGAGTTGCCGCCGCTGAGTTCAATTGCTTCGCCATTGCAGTGGATGGCTCCGTCCCGGATGGCGGGAGCGATTGCACGGTAGGTC
This sequence comes from Bryobacteraceae bacterium, assembly GCA_050010695.1. GTDB lineage: Bacteria > Acidobacteriota > Terriglobia > Bryobacterales > Bryobacteraceae > Bog-375. The sequence goes on along the minus strand of JBEKKO010000101.1, from coordinate 6,364 downwards.
TCTGGCGAGATGCGCGTCAACCGGGCGAGATCGAAGTAGCCGGCACCCAGTTCCTGCCAGAGTTGGATAATCCTGTCTGCCTGCCGCCCGCCCATCTTGAGGTAGCGCGGGCAGAACTTACGCCACTGCCGCGTGACGCGAAGAAACGTCTTGTCCTCGCGGAGTTGGCGGAGGCTGGCGGCCTGGGCGGCTGAACAACGGCCGCCAATCAGCTCAAAGGCCTGCAGTTGGCCCAGAATGGAGCCGAGGTCAAGCGTATCGGCGACTTCGGCCGGCGGCTCGGTACTTCGATTCGACATGGCACCTCGGATCCATCGTGGGCCTGATCTGTCCCACGCAAGAGCTGTAAGTAATTGATAGCAGGTAAAAGCGGCCCAGTTTGTGGGACAATCATGCCCACTTTCCAAATCCGCACTGGCCAGGGACTTCTACCGATTTAAGAGTCGCATACGACGCAGCGAAGCACCGAGTGGAAACGGTGTGATATGGGGTGTAAGTCCAGGTCCAGCAGGGAATTGACCCTATTCCAGGAGCGAGTGACTGTGATTCGCGAGCGCGGCCGGTCCAGGTGCCTATGCACGCCTGGTGGAGAAGGTGGAATGTACCAGGAAACGCCGCGAAGCTTTGTGCCACAAGAACTTGCGCGCCGTTCCGGGGCTACGTCGAACCAGGAGCTATCCCCAAGGCTGACGGGGCCCTCAAAAAACTCGGTTGGCAGGCGAAATCCGCTTCGGACCCAAAACCGGGGCGCCGGCGAAGCGCCTGCCCCACCGGCTTCTATCTCTCGCGCTACCGGACTACACACGGCAACCGAGGCGCTTTCGTCGGCTGGCTTCGCGATCTCCTGCGATGGCCAGTCCCTACGGCTGACGGGTAAACGGCCGGACCGCGGAGCGCGCTGACGCGACGATCTCCACGTGGGGTTGAATCAGGGCTGCGGATTCCACGGCGAGTGAGCGCTGCAGGCTGACCAGCGACTGTTGCATGGAAAGCAGGCTACTCTCGATGCCGCCCAAACTACCCATCTTCGAAATGACGGCGTGGTGCAGACGCGTGAACAGGTGGAAGATGCGCGGATCGCGCCAGCCACGATCAGTCTCCTGCAGCATGACGCCGATCGCTTTGGCGGATGTATATGCGGGCTTGTAAGGGCGCTCGTAGGTGAGCGCATCATAGATGTCGGCCATCTGCAGAACACGCGCCAAGAGCGGAATCTGGTCGCCCCGCAGTCCGTCCGGGTATCCGGAGCCATCCCACTTCTCGTGATGGTGGCGAATGATCGGCAGCACTGTGCCGAGAGATTTCAAGTGGCGGCAAATCTCTTCTCCGCGGAGAGGGTGAGTCCGCATGGTCACCCATTCCTCGGCCGTCAGTTTACCGGGCTTGAACAGGATGGAATCTGGAATCCCCACTTTCCCTACGTCGTGCAGATAACCGCCGCGATAAAGCGCCAGCAGGCTCTCCCGATCCAACCCCAAGGCGATACCCAGGGCCACAGCGATGAACGCTAAACGCGCGCAGTGCCCCCCGGTGTTCGCATCGCGTTGTTCGACGGCCCGCGCCAAGGCGAAGACAATCTCTTCGGTTTCATCCAGACCGACCCGCCCGCGGTGTTCGGCGCGCAGCTCTTCGGTGCGCTGTGCGCAGGTCTTCAGCAAATCCGACCAGTCCTCGGGCGCGCCCGTGCGCACGCGATCCAAGCTCCACCCAACCCGCGAGGTCCGCCTGCCTTGTCTGCGCTCCATGGCTAGTACAGTTATCGGCAGGCTTGGGGGAATCCTTAGCCGGTGCGGCCCAAAAAGAATCCTGGACCGTTCCAACCACCTTTGCCGTGACTGCTGCAAATCCCCGACGCGGTCTACGTAGATCACCCCAGAGGGATACCCTCACTGAACCAGCCGCATATTCAGCGACCGCTATGTTCGGTACCTCATAATACCGGCGAGCAAGCACGGAACATCGGATTACCAGGTGCATGATCCACACTATCGTCCGCCGATACAGAACTTCATCATACGGTCACAGGTTGGAATGCCGGTGATCGATCCGATCATCGGCGACTCACGTCAAGAATTCGCCAGGCCTCCCGTCATGCCTGCTACAGTTGCAGGTGAGATGCAGGCAACGTCCCTCAAAGCGGTAATCGTGGATGACGAGGCGTTGGCGCGCGGGTACCTGCGCGAGATGCTGCGGGCGCATCCGGAAATCGAAATCGCCGCCGAGTGCGCCAACGGGTTCGAAGCCGTGAAGGCAATCGCCGAGACCGCGCCCGACCTGGTATTTCTGGACATCCAGATGCCCAAGCTGGACGGGTTCGAAGTGCTGGAATTAATCGACCCGGGTCCGGCGGTGGTGTTCGTGACGGCGTACGACGAATACGCCATGCGCGCTTTCGACGCGCACGCGGTGGACTACCTGCTGAAGCCGTTCGGCACGGAGCGTTTCGAGCGGGCGCTGGAGCGGGCCAGAGCGCGGTTGGGCGAGCACGCCCAGCCGGTGCCGCGGCCGCCCGAGCAGCGCACGGACCGCATGGTGGTGCGCGATGGCGCGCGGGTCCACGTGATCCCGCTCGACAAGCTAGACTACGTGGAAGCGCAGGACGATTACATCGCTCTGCATAGCGGCGGCAAGAGCTATCTGAAACCGCAGCCGATCGCGGAGATCGAGCGGCAACTCGACGCGCGGCGATTCGTGCGCATACACCGTTCGGCGATCGTCAACCTGGAGCGGGTGGCGCGCATCGAACCGTACGGCAAGGAGAGCCGGCTGGCGATTCTGACGGACGGCACGCGTCTGCCGGTGAGCCGGGCGGGTTATGCGCGGCTGCTGGAGGCGATGGAAGGCTCGGGCAGGTAGCGGGTTGCTTTTGCAGTCCGGCTGCGGCTGGGCGGCTGGCCTTCGTCTTACCCTGCGCAGTATGGTGGGCGTATGCTTCGCTACCATATTGCCTTCCACCTTCCACGCGCGGCTGGCGAAATGGTGGTCGCGGAGGCCCTCGATTTTCCCGGAGCGGTCACGCAGGGCTTCGATCTGGCCGACGCCCGCCAGATGATCGCCAGCGCGATGGAGGATCTGGCCGAGTGTCTGCTCGACGAAGGCAAACCCTTGCCGACCCCCAGCCCGGACGCGGCTGCCGATGCCGACCTGATCGAGCTGGTGCCGCTCTCCGTTCACGTTGGGGGCCCCGAGGGTTAAGAGGTTAAGAGGCATGAACTGATCGGCCACCTGAAGCAATACGGGTGTCGATTGGATGGCGAAGGTAGTCGCCACTCAATATATGCCAATCCCGCCAACGGCGCGAGAGTTCCAGTACCGCGTCACGCAGAGATCGACAATCGGCTGGCACGGAAGATCTGCCAACAGCTTGAGATAACGCCGATCCGCTGACTGGAACGGCGTGTCAGGGAGGAATCGCCCGGAAGGCCCTGGAAACATTCCCGCTGAACCAAGAAACCGGAAACACGTAGCCTGGCACCGGTTTGGCAGCATGAGGCCCTCCTCAATGCGCACCCTGGACAGGCGTGGCACCGATTCCAGGAATCCCATTACCGGCTCCCGGATTCGACCTAAGTTTACACCCAACTGCCGTCCTTCGATGGTCAATCCTCTGGTCATGCAATGCTATGCGCGCGGTTCTAATCCTGATCACGGACAACCCCAATGACTCTCCCATGAGGGAGCCTGGCTTCCTTGCTGGGTCTTCGACCTCGGACCGGCCAGCGTAGAGGGTCACGCCGGGCATCCCTGAACTGCTGACCGGACGCGTAACCCTGGAGTGAGGTGCCTGGAGCAGCCTGCCCGCCGTCGCAACACAACGCGGAAAGAAGGCGTATGATCTAGGCCAGGCGTGCGGTAGCGTACACGTCCGAGGCCAAACCGCTCTTGCCGACCTGTCGCGGGTGCCGCACCGGATAAGGTTGCTGGTTCAACAGCGCAATCTCCGGAAAGGAGAATTGAAATGACATCCTCAAGGAAACACTCGTTAGTCCTAAGGATTCTGGTGGTATTGGCCTGCGTTTTGGCGGGCGCACGCGCCAGCGCGCAATCGAACGACCTCATCAACGCGGCCGTCAAGGGTGATTTATCCAGCGTGAAGGCGTTGCTCGCCGCCGGGTCCGATGTGAACGCGAAGCTGAGTAATGGCGCCACGGCGTTGATCCTGGCGTCGCAGGGTGGCCACCAGGACGTGGTGCGGGCGTTGCTCGATGCCCGGGCCGATGTGAACGCCAGGGCGGGCAATGGCGCTACGGCGTTGATGGTGGCGTCGCAGCAGGGTCACCAGGATGTGGTGCGGATGCTGCTCGACGCCAAAGCCGATGTGAGCGCCACGATGGGTATTGGCATCACCGCGCTGATGGTGGCATCGCAGGAGGGCCACCAGGAGGTGGTGCGGGCGTTGCTCGCCGCTGGATCGGACGTGAACGCCAGGCAGGACAATGGCGGCACGGCGTTGCTCCTGGCGTCGCAGCAGGGCCGTCAGGAGGTGGTGCGGGCGCTGCTCGACGCCAAAGCCGATGTGGACGCCAAGGAGAAGAGCGATGGCGGCACGTCGTTGATCCTGGCGTCGCAAAATGGCCACCAGGAGGTGGTGCGCGCGTTGCTGGATGCCCGGGCCGACGTGAACGCCAGGACGAGCACCGGCGCCACGGCGTTAATAGTGGCGTCCCAGAAAGGTTACCCGGAGGTGGTGCGGACGCTGCTTGCCGCCCGGGCCGATGTGAACGCGGAGATGAGTAACGGCGCCACCCCGTTGATGGTGGCGTCACAGAACGGCCAGCAGGACGTGGTGCGGGCGTTGCTCGAAGCACGGGCCGATGTAAACGTCCGCGGGAGCGATGGCTCCACCGCGTTGCTTGTGGCGTCCCAGGAAGGCCGCGTCGAGGCGGTGCGTGCCTTGCTCGCCGCCGCATCCGACGTGAACGCTCGGCGCAACGATGGGGCCACGGCGTTGATCATGGCGTCGCTCGCCGGCCACCAGGACGTGGTGCGGGCGCTGCTCGCCGCCGGGGCTGACAGAAACGCCAGGCTGGACACTGGCGGAACCGCGTTGACGATAGCGTCGCAGAACGGCCATCAGGAGGTCGTGCAGGTGCTCCTCAATGCCCGGGTCGACGTGAACGCCCGCGCAGGCAATAACGCCACGGCGTTGATAGTGGCGTCCCAGAAGGGTTACCAGGAAGTGGTGCGGACGCTGCTGGCCGCCGGAGCCGATGTGAACGCGAAGACGAGTAATGGCACTACGGCCCTGATGGCGGCGTCCCAGAAGGGTTACCAGGAGGTGGTGCGGGCGCTGCTGGCCGCCGGGGCCGATGTGAACGCCCGGGAGGGCAATGGCGGTACGGCGTTGATCGGGGCGTCGCAGGAGGGCCGCCAGGAGGTGGTGCGGGTGTTGCTCGCCGCCCGGGCCGATGTGAACGCTAAGGAGGGAGATGGCGGCACGGCGTTGATCCTGGCGTCGCAGAATGGCCACCAGGAGGCGGCGCGGGCGTTGCTCGGCGCCGGGGCCGATGTCAACGCCAGGATGAATAATACCGCCACGGCGTTGATCCTGGCGTCGCAGAATGGCCATGTGGAAGCGGTGCGGGCGCTGCTCGATGCCCACGCCGATATGAACGCCAAAGCGGCCAACGGCGCCACGGCGTTGAGCCTGGCATCGCAGCAGGGCCACGTAGAGGTGGTGCGGGCGTTTCTGGCCGCCGGAGCCGATGTGGACGCGAAGATGGGCAATGGCGGTACGGCGTTGATGGCCGCGTCGCAGACCGGCCAGCAGGAGGTGGTGCGGGTGCTGCTCGACGCCCGTGCCGATGTGAACGCCAGGATGGGCGATGGCGCCACGGCGTTGATGGGGGCGGCGCTCGGTGGCCATCCGGAGGTGGCGCGGATGCTGCTGGCCGCACGGGCCGACGTGAACGCCAAAGCAGGCAACGGCGCTACGACGTTGATGATCGCGTCGCAGAGAGGCTTCCTGGACGTGGTGAGGACGCTGCTCGACGCCGGGGCCGATGTGAATGCCAGAATGAGCGATGGCACCACGGCGTTGGTGCTGGCGGCGAAGAACGGCCACAAGGTCGTGGTGGAACTCCTCGAAAGCAGGAAGTGAAGATCCCGGCGAGGCGGGTGCTGTCCCCGTTGGTATTCGACGCCGATTGCTCGAAGCTCGCGTATGGCGCGCTGACAGGCCGGGAGATCCGGTGGAAGGTGTGGGAGGCTGCCGGAAATTGACGTTGGGGGCCACAACTGGACCTAAGGGCCTGTCTAGAAATAACATGACCGCTATTGCGGGGGTTTGCTGGGCTGGATCTCGTAGTTCCAGTCGCCGTGGAACTTATCGCGGCGGAGGTGGATTCCGGCGAACTGTTCATCC
>JBEKKO010000100.1:0-21122 GCA_050010695.1 Bryobacteraceae bacterium | reverse complement strand
TAATGGCTATCCGTTTTCCGCCGGCGGTCATGAATTCCGGGAATCCAAAGTCTTCCGTCGAGAGTCCTGCCCGTAGGGGACCCCGCATGCCGTTAACGGGCGCCGGAAGTTCAGTATCACTTCAATGCAACGCTTGCTGGCCAGCAAGGACGGACTGTATAGCAGCGGAGCCTGGCGCCACAGTCCCAATTCAAGGATAAGGCGTGCGTCAAGGGTCTTGGGAGCTAAGTGACTGAGTTAGTGGGGAAAATGGGTTGTGACTGGAGTGCGAACGCGAAGAAAAGCAGGCCGGGCTTCGCCCGGCTGCGCCGATTGACCGGGGGCACCCTCCGGGTCGCGCGCAGGTTGACAACCGGTTGACAACCTGCCCCACAGGTTGCGCCGGGTTACAATCGCAGTTTCTCCAATGACACCGACTTCCGAGACCCGCCTGCGCGTGCGCTACGCCGAAACCGACAAGATGGGCGTAGTTTACTACGCCAACTACCTGGTTTGGATGGAAGTAGGCCGCGTCGAGTTATGTACGGCGTGCGGATTCAGCTACCGCGACATGGAAAACTCGGACGGCGTGGCGCTGGCGGTGGCCGAGGCGCAATGCCGGTACCGCGCTCCGGCGCGCTTCGACGACGAAGTGATCGTCAAGACCTGGGTCGCGGAGGCCAACTCGCGGGTGGTGACCTTCGCTTACGAAATGCGGTTGGCCGATTCGGAGACGGTGCTCGCCACCGGATCCACGCGGCACGTTTTCGTCAACCAGAGCATGGAGCGCACGCGCATGCCGGCGAAGTACCGGACGCTGTTCGGGCTTACCGGATAGGGTTGAACCGGCCCCAGTATTGACGCCGCCCGGTTCGCCTGCTTAACTGGGAACAGTTCCCAATGGCAAGCGTCGAACAACAGTCGCGGTCGCTGGCCGACGTGCATTCGAGCGTCGACATCTCCCAGCTCTCGTTCTGGCGCCGCATGTTCGCGTTCGCCGGGCCGGCATACCTGGTCAGCGTCGGCTACATGGACCCGGGCAACTGGGCCACCGACTTAGAAGGCGGCGCGCGATTCGGCTACCGCTTGCTGTGGGTGCTGGTCATGTCGAATGCCATGGCCATCCTGCTGCAGACGCTGAGCGCGCGGCTCGGGATAGTCCACGGGCGCGACCTGGCGCAGGCCTGCCGGGAGACTTATCCGCGCTCCCTGAGTTTCGCGCTGTGGGTGCTGTCGGAAATCGCCATAGCAGCCTGTGACCTGGCCGAAGTGCTGGGCGCCGCGATTGCGCTCAACCTGCTGTTCCACCTCCCGCTGCTGATCGGCGTAATTCTCACCGCCAGCGACACGCTGCTGCTGCTCTGGTTTCAAAGCTTCGGCATTCGCGCCATCGAGGCCTTCATCCTGTCGCTGATCACGGTGATGGCGGTGTGCTTCTGCATCGAGGTTTTCTGGGCTCATCCGGAGGCTGGCGCGCTGTTCAACGGCCTGGTCCCGCGCATCGATCGCAGCAGTCTCTACCTGGCGGTCACCATCCTCGGCGCCACCGTGATGCCGCACAACATGTATCTGCATTCGGCGCTGGTGCAGACGCGCGCCATCGGCCGCTCGGAAACCGCCAAGCGCATGGCCTGCCGCTTCAACCTGATCGATTCGGTAGTGGCGTTGAACGGCGCCATGTTGGTCAACTGCGCCATCCTGGTGCTGGCGGCGGCGGTGTTCTTCAAACGCGGCATTATCGTCACCGAGATTCAGCAGGCGCACGTGCTGCTGGTTCCGCTGCTGGGCGCCAGCATGGCGGGCGTGCTGTTCGCGGTGGCGCTGCTGTGTTCCGGCCAATCTTCCACGCTCACCGGGACCATGGCGGGCCAGGTGGTGATGGAAGGCTTCGTGAATATTCGCGTGAGGCCCTGGCTGCGCCGGTTGATCACGCGCACGCTGGCCGTGGTGCCGGCCGCTCTCACGATTTATTTCGCGGGAGACAAAGCCACCCTCGGGCTGCTACTGTTGAGCCAGGCGATTCTGAGCATGCAGTTGCCGTTCGCCATCGTTCCATTGATTCACTTCACCAGCGACCGCGCGCGGATGGGCTCGTTCGCCAACGCGGCGTGGGTGCGCTGGCTGTCGTGGATCACGGCTGCGGTGGTGATCGGTCTCAACACGTGGCTGGCCTACGATTCGATTGAGGGCTGGCTGGAGGGCGCCGGCGCCTGGCGCGGTCTGGTTGGGGTGGTCGCTATCTCGGTTTCGGCCGTGCTGGCGTTTCTGCTGCTCTGGGTGACGTTCGAGCCGCTCATCAGCGGCCGCAAGCGCGGGCGCGCCGCGCTCGAGTTCCCCGCCACCGAAGGCGCCGCAGCCGCTATCGCTCCGGTATACCACCGCATCCTGGTCCCGCTGGACCACACGGCCCTCGACCTGCTGGCGGTGAGCCACGCCGCCGCGATGGCCAAACTATACGGCGCCAAGCTCTACCTGCTGCACGTGGAAGAAGGAGTCACCAGCCAGATTTACGGCGGCGAAGCATCCACGGCGGAGGTGGAGGCCGGACAGGCGTATCTCGACCGCATCGCGCAATCTCTGCAAGGCCAGGGCATTGCGGTTGAAACGACGATTCGCAACTCGACTTCGCCGGGCAAGGAAATCGTGCGCTTCGCGCGGGAAATGCGGCCCGACCTCTTAATCATGGGCGCCCATGGCCATGGCGGCCTGAAAGACCTGATCTTCGGCACCACCATCAGCCCGGTCCGCCATAGCCTGGATATCCCGATGCTGATCGTGCGGCCGGGGAAGGGGTGATTCCGCCAGACGGTCGTCGGCGGCAGGCATCAGTTCTTCTTTGGATTCGGCGGTAGGTCTGGCGAGGCCTGGAGGATCATTTGCTGTAGCGTTTCTCGGACGCCGCGCAATCTCCACACACCGTCCACCTTGTGAAACGTCCCGGTGTAGACGTATCGGTCCTCGCCCGTGTTGTATGCCCAATCAACGAGCGCCTTGTCTCCACCCTCGTTGTAGCGGATATGCTGGCCCTCTTCCAGTTTCCCGATCTTGATTGCATTCGCGACGCGGTCGGCCAGTTGGTTCAGGTTTTCGTCTCTCAGCGGCAGCGGGTTTGACTCAATGTACGCGATGGCTCTGGCGGCGGATTTTTCGCGAAAGGCGTTCTGTTGCAGAGCGTCGTTCAGGATCTCCAAGCTCCTCGGAGACGCGATCAGTTTCAATGATTGGATCGCCCCCGCGTCAACCCATCGATCATCGAAGCCGTTCAGAGCGCACTGCCTGAGGAATGCCCAGTCCTGTTCGGTGCTTGGCTCCAGAAGCGCAGCAGCTACACCATACGCCCATCGATTGGAGAAAGGCCCAGTTCGGGGCGGAGGAGCCAGCCGGATGATTAGCCGGAGATCCTCGGGATCTCCGATGAGAGCGAGCATCCTCTGAGCACGGTCGCGAGTCTCGCCGTCCTCGAGGAAGGAGCGAAGAAGGGGTCGAAGTTGACGTTCGTGATAGAAGATGGAATCCGGCGCGTTTCTCTCACGCCACTCGTCACGGTCGGCGAGAATTCGGCGCAGCTCGTCGCGGCTCGGGCAGGCCGGCTGGGCGCCGAGAATCTGTGCGATGGCGATCAAGCATACGGCGGCACGGCAAGGGATCATGATCATACTGACACCGGCAAAGTCCTCCTGGTGCCACGGCAAAGCATCTTGGCCCAGTACCGCGACGATCTGCGGTGCGCTAACTCGCGCGCTTCGCGGTCAGCTCGCGAACTCTTGAGACGAGGTCGTACGGCACGTTCATGACCGTCTCAGAAGATGCGATGCCGGCCTCGTCCTCCGCCAGGGCCTCATCGTCGCTCTGTGTTTCGTAATGAGCGAGCACGCGCGGCACCTTGTCCTCATCCCATCCGTCTGGAAACTGGTTCTTGCTCATTGATGTTTCTTCCTTCTGCGCTTGCGATATGCGGCCAGGGGTTTCCCCACCAAGTCGTAGGCAGTGATTACGAATACGCAGTCCGCTTCAGCCGTTGGGACATAAACGACGCGCAAATACCTGCTCGAGGCCGTCTGGCCCAAGGCGACCCTGGAACCCTCGCACCCTGCCCGATCCTCTCCTGGTCTTTCCAAAACGTCAATGACCTCCTCCTCGTCCACTTGATGGTTATGAATATGAGGCGACCCGGTCGCAGGGTCGATATAAAATCGGGCTTACAAGCTTCTTCCATCCCAATTCTAGCGCCGAACCGGAAAGCGCGGCCCCCCCGCTGCCCCAAGACTGGGGCACGATGCCTCAAATGCGTGTCGCGGCAACACAGGGCTGGCCGGCTGGCGATGGCTAAGCCCAATTGTTTCAGTCGGATTGAATTGGTATGACGGTTGCACATAGACGGCCGTGGCTCGCAGATTGCTCTTCGTCGCAGCATTGTTGGGTATGGCACAGCTTCAAGCGGCCACCCTGCAACAGCTTTCGATGAGCGACTTGATCGCGAAATCCACCAGCATCGTGCGTGGGACGGTGCAGGGTTCCTACACCGCCTTTTCCGGCCCGGTGATTTTCACCCATTACCGGGTGCAGGTGGTGGAGAAGTGGAAGGGCGCGAGCGGCGCCACGGTGGATGTGGCTGTGCCCGGCGGCGTCGTCGACGGCATCCGGCAGACTTATGGCGGTGCGCCGCAGTTCCAGCCGGGCGAACAGTATGTGCTGTTCCTGTGGACCGGCAAATCCGGCATGACGCAGATTGTGGGGTTTTCGCAGGGTGTGTTCGCGGTGGCGCAGGACGGATCGTCCGATCCCAGCCTGACGCGGAACCCGAGTCATGAGCTGATGCTGGATGCGGCAACCCACAGCCAGGTGAACGACCAGCCCTTGACCATGCAGTTGAGCGAACTGCGCGCGCAAGTGGCGAGCGCCTTGGGAGGGGCCCGCTAGTGCGGCGGCGGGCGACAGTGCGGGCGGCGGCGCTGGCGGCAGCGGTGTTGGCGATGAGCGTCCCCGTCGAAGCCTACTATCACTACACTTTCTACGTCAGCCGCAGCGCGCCCTTCACTCCCATACGCGCGCGGTTCAACGCGGCGGCGCTCACCAATAACACGCTCAGCGTTTTGGTCAGCGATGCCGGCCCCGTCAACTATGCCGCCAACGACACCTTCGGCTCGGTGCTGGGCGAGGTGAAGCAAGCCGTGGCGGCGTGGAACACGGTGCCCAACTCGGCTTTGCAACTGAGTTTTGCGGGCCTGGAGAGCGCCGGTTCACTGCCGCAAAACACGCAGAATACGCCCGCCATCGACGTGGTCTTTGTCGAGATGCCGCCCGGGCTTTTGGGGTACGGTTCGCCCAACATACCGGTGGTGCCACAATTTCAGACCGGGTCCGACGGGCAGCCGCTGGTGGCCATCACCCGCTCCGTGGTGGCGTTGACCAACGATACCACCAGCGGCGCCGGCCCCAGCGAACTGCCGGACTTCTTCACGACCGCGGTTCATGAACTGGGGCACGCGCTGGGATTGCAGCACACCTGGACCGGCGCGGCGATGTCGCAAGGTGTCATCCGTAACACCAGCCGAGTGCGGCCCATCGATGCCGATGACATGGCTGCGTTCTGCTCGCTGTACGGGACCGCCAACTGGAGCGCGAATTACGGCTCCATTTCCGGCCAGGTCACCTTCGCCGGCGGCAATACGGGCGTCGGCATGGCTTCGGTGGTGGCGCTGCCGCCCGCCGGGCCGGCGGTGAGCGCGCTCACCGATCCCGCCGGATACTACACCATCAGCGGCCTGCCGGTGGGGCCGGCGGGTACCACTTACATGGTCTACGTTCATCCGCTGCCGCCCGACGCTTATCCACTCAATGCCGAAGGTCTCTGGGGGCCGTACGACGCCAACGGACTTCGGTTCGAGCCCAGCGGGAGTTTTCAAACCGTCTTTTATCCCGGCACCACGAACGCGACAACCGCCACCCTTTTCACCTTCGAGGTCGCCAGCGGCGGCGGCGTCGAACCCGCCAGCTTCTCCCCGGTGGATTTCAGCGTACAACCGAAAATCGCGGTGCCGATGTACGATGTGATCACGCGCGGCTACCTGGACCCGTCGACTCGCAACTACACGGACTACCCAAATTCCAACAGCAACTGGATGTCGCCGGCGTTCATCGACGTGAAGCAGAAAGAATCGTTGGTGGAGACCATTTATTCGCCGCTGGTGATTCCGCAAACGATTTCGATTCCGGGAGGATTCGCTCCCGCGCCACGCTGCTCCTCCGACGCGCCATGTTTCATAGATTCGCCCCTGGACTCGGCGCTGTTCGCCTATCTCGACGCTCCGTCCAACGCGGGCACGGGCTTGCGTCCCTTGGTGTTCAACCTGGCCAACGACGCGTATGTGCTGCCCGCCGGCGTGAATCTGGTGGATAAGCAGCCGCCTTACGTCGATTCGGTGACTGGCAATCCGGATGGCACCGTGACCGTCGCCGGCACCGGCTTTGGACCCGACAGCACGGTGTATTTCGATAGTCTGCCGGCTTCGGCCGCGCCGAACACGTGCCAGGCGGGAACGTCCGGGGACTGCGCGATCACGGTCACGCCGCCTTCGGGCGGAAGCGGGCAGACCGCCGACATCACGGTCTTTAACGCCGACGAGCAGAACTCGCTGTTCCTGCAATCGGCGAACATTCCGGAGTATAACTACCCGTCGATTGGCGTGCCGCAGTTACAAAGCGTCAATCCGATGTCGCTTCCGGCCTGGGGCGAGGCGATGGTGGAAATCTTCGCGACGAACACCAATTTTGTGGACGGGCAGGTGACGGTGGGCTTCGGCACATCCGATATTACGGTGAACCGAATTTGGGTACTCAGCCCGAGCCACCTGTGGGTGAACGTGATGGCGGCGCCCGCCACTGGGACAGGATTTTCGGAGGTCAGCGTGATCTCCGGTTTCCAGGTAATGACGCAGTTTGGCTTCCAGATTCTGCCCACCGTTCCGGCCGCGCCGGTGATTCTGGCGGTAGTCAACGGCGTCTATGGCCAGGCCACCATTTATCCCAATGCGGTCGCCACCATCTGGGGCGCCAACCTGGCCAACCCGCAGATCACGATCAACGGCCAACCGGGGCCGGTCTACTATTCGTCGTTCGATCAGGTGAATGTTGCGATACCGGCCGGCACGCCCACCGGGCCGGTGACTCTCAACTTTACGACCAGCGGCGGCTCGGTCAGCCTGGTGGTGCCGATCGCTTACCAGCCGCCGGCGATCCTCGGAATCGCGGAGCCCTCCGGCGCCGTGGTGGATGCCACGGACGCGGCTTCTCCCGGCGATCAGTTGACGATTGCCATCGGCGGTCTGGATCCCACGGTGACGCTCGCATCGGGCCGCCTGCAGGTGATGGTCGCGGGCGTGTCCATGCCGGTTCAGCAAATCAGCGCCAGCCAGATCCAGTTCACTCTGAATCAATCCTTCAATGGCACACAGGTTCCGGTGACGATTGTGGTAGACGGTTCCGCCGGCGCGCCGTTCACGATCCTGGCAAATTAGCCAACAATGAGCGCGACCGGGGGATCGCGCGTGGACGAGGGCGTCCGCCCCACTTGGCACTGCTCACCGGCCCAGTGACGACACGTAGATTTGGAATGGCGCCCAATAGTAGGGGCGGGCGAAGCGGGCGGAGCCGAGCAACTCGAGTTTGGCGTGGCGCATTGCCGTAACCGGGTCCGCGCCCGCCGCCATTTGGCGGTAAAACGCGTTCATCAACTGCTCGGTGGAGCTGTCGCTCACATCCCACAAACCGGCGGCCACGGCGCGCGCGCCGGCCCGCAGGAAAGCCCAGGCAAATCCCACCAGACCCTCGCCGGCATAGGTCCGCGTGCCCGCGCTGCTGCAAGCCGAGATGGTGACCAGGGCGGCATGGATGGGAATCCCAACCACGTCGCGGGCGTACAGTTTGCCGTGCGAGAGAATCACCGCCGATTCGAGCGGCCGCTGCGCATTGGCTTCCGCATGGGCGGCAAAGTGGATCAGCGAAAAGCGCTGCGGATCCGACTGGCTGTACACGGCCGGGGACGCCTGGGCGCCCAGGTAAGCCTGCTGCGCCCGCCCCGGGAAATCGGCTTGAATCTCGCGGATCTCGCGCTCCGCGTTGGCGAGCGGCCGGTAGCGGCTGCCGGCGTAGTCGGGTGCGCCGATCAGCAGCAGCGAAACGCTCTTCCCTGCGCCCGGTTGCGGCGGCGACGCCAGGATCTCGATCGAAGGCGACACCGCCATCTCGACATCCTCGATCCAATAATGCGGATGCGGCGCGGGCGCCACCAGCGTCTCCAGGTTCAAGCGGTGCAGAGCGCCATCGGGAATGACGATCAGCCGTTCTCCTTTGCGGATATGCGGGGCAACCGGCGCCAGCAGGAGCCGCCAGAGTTCGCGGCCAGCGGCGCTGGTAGTGAGCGGATCGCGAACCGAGTGCTCGACGGTGTCGCGATAATTCGTCACCAGCTTCTCAATCGCGGCCGAGCCGGGCAGCTCGAACCGTTCGACGCCGCCGCCGGTGATCAGCCAGGCAAACGAACGCTCGGGCGCCAGCCAGAAGGAGAGGATGTTCACATGCGCGTCGCGCGCTACGCGCTCGAATTCGGCCAGGCCGCGCGGCTGGGCGGCCGCGACGTCCTGTTCGAGCCGCTCCGCCAGCACCCGCGCGCGGCTCGATTCCACCACGCGCAAGGCCAGCGCGTCGTCTTTCTGCCGCCACAAGACATCCACGTAGGCGCGGTAAAACGGCATCAGTTGCGAAAGCAGCGTCATCCGGTAGTTGGGATCGAGCAGGTCGCTGCGGGTGCTCTCGATGATCCGCAGCGCCTGCTCGAAGCACCGGTCGGCTTCCGGAAAACGTTTCGCATCGGCGGCAAGATCGCCCAGCAGGGCCGACGCCGCCCAGCGGATAGTGGGCGGGGTGTCGGGGGAGCGCAGGAGATCCTGGCCAATTCGGGCAGCCGTTTTGAAATCGCCGCGGCCCTGGGCGATGCGGGCGCGATTTCGCTCCAGAAACGGAAACGCAGCGCGCGCGTCGAGGGAGCGGGCGAGGTCGGAAGCGCGCTGGTTCCATTCCGCCGCCTGGTCCCACTGGCGGGCCTTGATCAAAGTCGTCGCGAGATTCCCGGCGTGGCGGCGGGCGGCGTCCTGGCTGCCGATCGCCAGCGCGATATCGTAGGCCTTCCGGTAGTTGGAAATCGCGTTCGGCAAATCGTCGTCGCCGTCGTATGCCAGTCCCAACTCGCCGAGGGCGGTCATCAGATTCGCCTGCGCGCCAATGGCCTCAAAAATGGCGATGGCCTGCCGCTGGTGCTCGAAGGCGTTATCAAAGTCGCCCAGGATGGCATATGCCGAACCCAGGTTGCCGTGTGCCAAGCCGGCCACGCGATGCGCGCCGAGTTTTTCGGCAGCGGCCAGGGCGCTCTGGCCAACCTCGATCGACTCTTCATAGCGCCCCAGTTTCTTCAGGGCATACGAGAGATTGTTCAGCGAGTAAGCCTGCCAGTAGGGAAACCTCTCCCGCGCAGCCAGGTCCGCGGCGGCGCTAAACGACTGCTGCGCCGCCTGCCACTGGCGCGCGTTCAAAGCGGCCAAGCCCTCGACCACATACAGGCGGACCCGCAACTCGGGTTCGCGGACCGCGACACTGGCCTGCGCCAGAATCCCCGGAATCTTCGCCGTTTCCGAGTTGGAGCGAATCTGGACCGTCGCCAGATCGATCAACCGCCGCACTTCGAGCTGCCCCAGTTCCGGAGCGGTTAGAAGAGGAGCCACCAGGAGATCGCGAGCCTGATTCCACTTGGATTGCGCGTCCAGCACCTCGGCATCGAGCAGTTTGAGACTCAAGACCCAGTACGAATCGGGCTTATTTTGTGCGCGGGTAGTGTAGGAGGAAGCTTCGCGGCCGGCCGTGTCCAGGTCACCGGCAACGTAGGCGGCCCACGCGCGCGCATACTCTTGCTGTGCCGGTTCGGTCCGGGAACAGGAAGCGAGCAAAAGCAGAAGGCCGCTCATGGCGGCCGCGAAGTATCTACGTTTGGCCGTTCGACTCGCCGGAGCCGACGGTGCCGGAACCGCCCGTGTCCGAACCCATGGCCAGGCGGACCAAGGCGACGCGCCGGACGTTGTGCTTGACGTGGACCTCACCGAGAATGATTTTACCGAAACCCTTCCAATGGATGGTATAACCGTCCACGGTGATCGACCGCAGGTCGCGTTCCGGCCCGGAGAGATGGATCTCCCGCACCAGTGAGAACCGGTGCTGCGGGCAGTGTCCACCAGCGCCCTGCGGCGTCGGATCCAATGTGAAGCGCCAAGCGTTGGCTTTCCGCCAGTCGTCCGTCTGCTTGTTGTAGAACTCGGCGAGCTTCGCGGCGTTGCCGCAGGAAAGCAGCGGCTCTTCGTCCAGCACCACCTCGGCTTTGACCCCGCCGAGATGGAGGCCTTCGATGCGGCTGCCGGTAGTGGTGATCACCGGCACGGCGTCATCGGGTTCGGCTGTACTGGCGGAGAGGAAGTGCAAGCGGATGGCGCCGATATGCAGTTTCTCCGCCACCTGGAGAGCTTCGATATCGGCCTCCACCTCGGTCTCGAAGCGGTCGCCGAGGTCCCGGCCGTGCACCGCCGTCTTGATCTTGCGAACCGAAAGCAGGGTTCGTTTGCGTGGCTGGTCGACGGTGTACGCATAATGCGCCACGTGAGACCGCGAGAGGCCGCCGGTCGGCGCCAGCACGCTCGCGCCCAGCGTGGGAACGACGTGGTTGAGGTTCTGCGCCTCGTCGAGACGATGAAACTGCGCCGCGACGCCAAGTGCGTGTCCCGAGAATCTGTAGTATTTGCTCATCTGCTAGTGTGTCCTTGGCTGAATGTCGAATTCACCGCGCGCCAATTGCGGGCCGGATTCGAGGGCGCGCACTACGACGGAGTAATGGCCCGGGCCCGGCTTGCCCGGGAAAAGGACGGCCAGCGGCTCGCCTGGAGCCGGTGTCCGGAGGGACCCCGCGCTCCACGTCTTACCCGAGGCGCCGACAAGTTCCACCCACAGGCTGGTAGATCCCGGCTGCGGCGCCACGGCGATTTCGAAATGGAGAGGGCTGCCCTCTTCCAGCGCGCGCGGCGCCGAACGTGTAGCGTCATCCAGTGGTACGGCGGCAGCGATCTCCTGCGGCGCGCGCATAGCGGGAATCGTGACCATGGCCTGGTAGCCCGCTATCACGGCGAATGCCACGGCAGTAAAAGCGGGCACGGCGGTTTCGAGACGCAGCCACGCCAGCCAGCCCGTCCGCCGCGGTTCCGGCTCCCAGGTGAGCCTGTCCTCGAAAACGGCTCTGGCATTGGCTGCGAAGGCCGATGCCGTCCAGACATCGTTCATGCACGGCCTGCAGTCGGCAAAATGCGTTTCGAATTCATCCCGTTCGGCCTGTGACAAGTCCCCTGCCACATACCGCTCGGGAGCCCCTAAATTGACAGCCGCATTGTGATCCATAATCTGGCTTCCACTAGATAGTGAAAACGATGAACGGGCCGTTACAGGGCCGGCCGGTGTTTACCACAATTGGGGGTACGCGGTACCCGCTTCCTTTCACTCCTTATACATAGCAGAGTTGGCGGCCCGCCGGCTAAACCCGCTAAACCCGCGCCGCAGCTTGCATCCGGGGCCGAACCAGCGGACAATGTGTCGATGTACTCGCGACGAAACTTCCAACGTGCCGGCGCTCTCCTGGCCCTTTTGATCGGGGCGGCCGCCGCCCAACAGCCGGCGCCGAAGTACCAGATTGTCGATGGCCACTTCCACTTCCTGAGTTTCGTCCAGGAAACGGCCGGGATGGACGCGTTCTTCCAGGCGATGGACGACACCGGGGTGACGGAGTCGGCGGTGATCGGCATGCCCGTCGTGAAAGAGTGGGACGAGGGAGATGCGAAGCGGCCCACTTACTATCTGGACAACGATTCGCGCGCCTATTGGTACAGCGCGACCGACGTCCTGGTGGCGCGGGCCGTGCTGGACCTGCCGAAGGATAAGCAGGCGCGTCTGCATCCTTTTATATGCGGCTTCAACAGCGCGGATCGAAACGCCGTGGATCACGTCCAGCGCATGCTGTCGCTTTATCCCAACTTCTGGCAGGGTATCGGCGAGGTCTTCCTGCGGCACGACGAGCTGACCGCGCTGACTTACGGCCCGGTTCCACGCGCAACTTCGGACGCGTTCAGCCGGTTGCTGGACCTGGCCGCGGCGCGCGACCTGCCCGTGCTGGTCCACAGCGACATCGGGCCGGCCTGGCTCGAGCAACCCGACTTTCTCGGCGAGATCGAATCGGCCGTGCGGACGCATCCGAAAACCCGCATGATCTGGGCGCACGCTGGGATAAGCCGCCGCATCGTGATCGCCAATCACACCGACATTCTGCGCCGCATGCTGGGGCTGTACCCCAATCTCACGATCGATTTGTCGTGGGTGATCTTCGAGCAGGAGATCGCGCCCGGCGGGACGCTGGACCGGAGATGGGCGAGTCTGATCGAAGAGTACCCGGGCCGCTTCGTGATCGGGTCGGACATAGTCGGGTTCTTTGACCAGTACAAGCCGACCCTGCGGCGTTACTATGTGCTGCTCGATGCGCTCAAGCCGGACACCGCGCGAAAAGTAGCGCACGATAATTTCCTGTCCCTGCTGCCAGCCGCCTTCCGAAGTGCGCCGTGATACGGAAGGAAGCCGCCGCGCCGGCGGACCGGTTCCATTACGAGTGAATGCCGGCTTGCGTTGTGCTACAAGAGTGCTGACAAGCGATTGAGGATCGAGAACGCACTCGCCGGGAGCGCGCGCATCGAGCTCGACCGAAGGAGCAGGAAGATGGCTTCCATCAAAAGAACGGCCCTATTAGTCGCGGTACAAGCTCTGTTGACGCCGGGCTTGTTCGCCGCCCAACCGACCGTCCAGGACGCGCGAAAGTTTCTGGACGATGCCGAGCAGCGGCTGCTCGTGCTGGCCAACGAGTCGCAGCAGGCCAGTTGGGTGCAAGAGAATTTCATCACGTCGGATACTGAGTCGCTGGCGGCGCTGGCCGGTGAGCGGGCCACCGACGAGCAAGTGCGGCTGGCGAAGGATTCCAAGCGCTTCGATGGTCTCGCGCTGCCTTCCGACCTGGCACGCAAGATGCGCCTGTTGCGAATCGGTTTTACGCTGGCCACGCCGGCCGACCCGAAGGAGAGCGAGGAAGTGTCCCGGCTGGCGGCCGAGCTCGATGGGATGTACGGAAAAGGCAAGTATTGCCCGCCGGCTCTCCAATCGGGCGAGAAGAAGTGTCTGGACATCACCGACATCACGCGCATTATGGCGGCGAGCGCCAACCCGGTCGAGTTGTTGGACGTCTGGAAGGGCTGGCATGCAATTGCGCCGCCCATGCGGAAGGACTTCACGCGCTTTGTCGAGCTGTCGAACAAGGGCGCGAGAGAGTTGGGTTTTCGGGACACCGGCGCCATGTGGCGATCGAAGTACGACATGACGCCGGACGAATTCGCCAGGGAACTCGACCGGCTGTGGGCACAAGTGCGACCGCTGTATGTTTCGCTGCATGCCTATGTGCGCAACCGGCTACGGGAAAAGTACGGCAACGCGGTTCCCGCCGATGGCCCGATTCCGGCCCATTTGCTGGGCAATATCTGGGCGCAGGACTGGTCGAACATTTATCCCCTGGTGGCGCCTGCGGGAGCCGACCCGGGCTACGATTTGACGCGCATTTTGAAGGCTCGCAAGACTTCTCCGACGGACATGGTTCGCTTCGGCGAAAGCTTTTTCAAGTCGCTGGGGTTCGCGCCGTTGCCCGCGACGTTCTGGGAGCGTTCCTTGTTCGTGAAACCGCGCGATCGGGACGTGGTTTGCCACGCCAGCGCCTGGGACGTGGACAACGCGGAAGATCTGCGCATCAAGATGTGCATCGATATTACGGCCGAAGACTTCAGCACCATTCACCACGAACTGGGCCACAATTTCTACCAGCGCGCCTACAGCAAGCAGCCTTATCTATTTCGCGACAGCGCCAACGACGGCGTGCACGAAGCCATCGGCGACACCATCGCGCTCTCGGTGACGCCCGAGTACCTGGTGAAAATCGGACTGCTGGATCAAGCGCCGGACTCGTCGAAAGATATCGGGCTGCTGCTCGCGCGCGCTCTCGAAAAGGTCGCGTTTCTGCCGTTCGGGCTGTTGATCGATCAGTGGCGTTGGCGGGTATTCTCGGGCGAAATTCCGCCCGACAAATACAACCAGGCATGGTGGGATCTGCGGGAAAAGTACCAGGGCATCGCGCCGCCGGTCGAGCGAACCGAACTCGATTTCGATCCCGGCGCGAAGTATCATGTGGCGGCCAATGTTCCTTACACCCGATACTTCCTGTCCTTCATCATGCAATTTCAGTTTCACCGTGCGCTGGCCCGAGCGGCCGGTTGCCCGGTGGCGGGAAGCAACACACCACTTTCGCGTTGCTCGATTTACGGCAGCAAGGAGGCCGGCGAGAAGCTGAACAAGATGCTCGAGATGGGCCTCAGCCGCCCCTGGCAGGACGCTCTGTACGAGATGACCGGCGAGCGCGACCTGGACGCTACCGCGATCCTCGACTACTTCGCTCCGCTGAAGAAATGGCTGGATGAACAGAACAAGGGCAAGCCGGTGGGCTGGTAGGTACTCACGACAATCGGTAAGTGGTATGAAAGTATTTGCCGCTGTGTCAGTCACGACTTGTTTCGTCGTTCTGGCCGGCGCCCAGGACACACGGAAGGTCGTCGAGCCTTCGATTCCGCCGGCATGCACGACCCTGAACGCGAAGATCGGGCGCGCCGCGGCGTCGCTCGCGCCGGAGGACGAGAGCAAGCTGGACACGGCGCGCATCCAGGCGGCGCTGGACGCGTGCCCGCCCGGCCACGCGGTGGTACTCGAGCGGGCATCGGAGCGCACCGACGCGTTTCTCTCAGGACCGCTCGAACTGCGGCGCGGCGTGACGATCGAGGTGGCGCGCGGTGCGTATCTGTTCGCCTCGCGTAACCCGCGCGACTACGATCGGAACCCGGGCGTCTGCGGCACCATCACCGGGGAAGGCCACGGCTGCAGGGCGCTGATCAATGGCGATGGCGTAGCTGACGCTGCGGTGATGGGCGACGGCGTGATCGATGGGCGTGGCGGAGAGTCGATTCTCGGACAGAACATCAGTTGGTGGAACCTGGCGGACATGGCTCGCGCGGGCGGAAGCCAGAACAACCCGCGGCTGATCGCGCTGAATCGCTGTGATAACTTCACGCTCTATCGCATCACGCTGATGAATTCGCCGAACTTTCACGTGGGTTACAACGGCGGCAATGGATTCACGGCGTGGGGCGTCAGGATCTGGTCGCCGGAGCGGGCGCGCAACACCGACGGCATCGATCCGGGCAACTCGACCAACGTGACTATCACGCACTGCTTCATCCACACGGGCGACGACCAGGTGGCGGTCAAGGCGCCGGCCGGCGCGCCGACCACCCACATGAGCATCGTTCACAACCACTTTTATACGGGGCACGGCATGTCGATCGGCAGCCCGACCGATGGCGGCGCCAGCGCCATTCGCGTCTCGGACCTTTCCATCGATGGGGCCGATAACGGCCTGCGCATCAAATCGAACATCACGCGCGGCGGGCTGGTCGACGACGTCGTGTTCGAAGACGTCTGCATTCGCGACACGGCCAACCCGATTCTCATGGATACTAACTACAGCGCGCACGTCAGCAAGCAGGACAGCCGTCCTCCGGTCTTCCGCAACATCACCATTCGGAATGTAAGGGTGGAAGGCGGCGGCAAGGTGACGCTGGAGGGTCTGGATGCGGCGCATCGCCTGGGGATTCAGTTCGACGGCGTCATGTTCGACGATCCCGCGAGCATCCAGGTGTCGGCGAAGCATGCGGAGGTCAAGATCGGGCCGGGCGCGTTCAATCTCATAGTGACAGGCACGGACGTGTCGCTCACCGGGAGTGCCGGGAAAAGCGTGAAGAACTCCTGCACCGGCAAGTTCGTCGATTTTCCGCTCCGGTAAGGAACGGCCCGATTGGCCGCTCAGCCCATCTCCACGACCACCCGGTTTTCCTCGGCCAGTTTCCCGGCGGGGATGAAGTTCCCGTCGAGCGGCTCGCCGTTCAGCACCAGTTTCCGCACACCCTTCTGAACGCCGGCAGGGTTTTGCACCTCGACGCGCACCTTCTTCCCACGGAAAACCCGCGTCACCGTGAAGCCCTTCCATGCGGCGGGAATGCAGGGATCGATGCGCAGCCCGCCGTACTCCGGCCGCAGCCCCAGAATGTGTTGCGACGCCGTGAAGAAGGACCACGCGGCCGACCCGCTCAGCCACGGCACGCGCGAAGCGCCGAAGCGCGGGCTGTACTTGCTGTGGGTGAATTGGCAGTACACGTACGGCTCAATCTCGCGCACCTCGGCGCGGGCGTTCCACGCGGCCGGCAGGGTGGCCCGGAAATACTGCCAGGACAGATCGCCGTGGCCCAGCATGGTCTCGGCAATCACCGCCCATCCCTGCGTGTGGGTGAAGATGCTGCCGTTTTCCTTCATTCCTGGATTGAACAAGGCCGCGCGCATCACGTTGTAATCGGTCTCGACATACGGCGGATCGCAAATCATCAACCCATGCTCGGTGGCCAGCCGGTCCCGCACCGCTTGCATCGCCGACGCGGCCCGGCCGGCATCGGCGTGTCCGCTCAGCACCGCCCACGATTGCGGATTCAGGAAGATTTGTCCCTCGCGGCTCAAGCGCGATCCAAACTGGAAGCCGTCGGCGCGATACGCCCGCAGGTACCACTCGCCGTCCCACGCATGGTCTCGTAGATCCTGATCCAGCCGGTCCAGGTTACTCTGCGCCCATGCCTCCTCCTCCTTGACTGCCAGTAAGTGACTTACCTCCAGATAGACCGAAAGCGCGTAGCGAAGCTGAAAGGCCACGAACACGGACTCGCCCCGATCGCCGAGACGAATGCAGTCGTTCCAATCGGCGGACAAGCCGCACGGCAGGCCGTGCGCGCCGGAGCGATTCAAGCTGAAGACGATAGCGCGCTTCAAGTGGCCCAGCACGGTGTCCTCCCCTTCGTCGGCAAGGGCAAGAATCTTGCTGTAGAAGGAAAGATCGCCGGTCTCTTTGACGTACGCGGGGATCGCGTTAAACAGCCACAGGCAATCGTCGGAGCGGTACTCTTCCTCGCGCGGAGCGCGCTCCGATCCCGGGTGATGCGCGAACTGCTTGACCACCGGCATGGCGCCGCCGGTGGAGACCTGGCCGGTGATCATCAACTCCAGCCGACGGACGGCTTCGGCGGGGATTGCGTGCACCACGCCGAGCATGTCCTGCACCGTGTCGCGGTACCCCAGGCCGTCCCGCTCGCCGGCATAAATCAGGCTGGCGGCGCGCGACCACGCGTAAGTCATCAGGCAGTTGAACGGGCTCCACATGTTCAGCATGCTGTTGAACGCGGCGTCGGGTGTGTCTACACCGATCCCGGCGATGCGCGCGTGCCAATAACTCTTGAGACCGGCCAGTTCCTGGCTGACCTTCAGCGGATCGGCGAATTCGTCCGCAGCGCGGAGGCCTCCCTCGCGTGCCGTGCCGACGCCCATCAACACCAGAAACTCCCGCGTTTCACCCGGCTCGAGGTGAATCCGGCTCTCGAGCACGCCGCAGCCGTTGTCGCCGGCGGCGAGGGAGTTGGTGCACTGGCCGCGCTCCACCACTACGGGGTTGGAGTAACTCCCGTAAGTTCCGAGGAAGGCCGTGCGATCCGTATCGTAGCCCGAGACTTCGGAACCGACCATGGCGAGGAAGGTGTGGCGCCCCTGGTCCTTCTCCTCGAAGTTATCGGGCATATGGGGGATGCTGACGTTGGTTCCGTGATCGATGATGCCGCCCTCGACAGCCATCTTCACGATGTGCTGGGTGTATTGCAGATTGATCAGGTCGTCGTAGGCGCTCCAGTTTCCGACGTATTCGACGTAAGTGAAGGCGCTGAGCCGGCGAGGCTTGCCGCTCAAGTTAGTCAGCCGGACGCGCCAGCACTCCAGGGTCCGGCCCAGCGGAACGAAGTAAGTGGTTTCCGCGCGGATGCCGGCGTACTCGGAAGAGATGATGGTGTAGGCGCTGCCATGCCGGCACTCCGACCTATACGCATCCAGGGGCTTGCCCACCGGCTGCCACGAAGCGGACCAGTAGTCGCCGCTATCGCGATCGTGCAGGTAAATATAGCGCCCCGGCTGGTCCAGGGGGACGGAGTTAAAGCGGAGCCGCGTGAAGCGCCCCTGCGCCGCCGACTTATAGAAGCTATATCCCCCGGCATTATTGGTGACGATGGCGCCGTACTCGGTGCTGCCCAGGTAGTTACTCCACGACCGGGGCGTATCCGGACGCGTAATTACATATTCCTTGTTAGTGTCGTCAAAATATCCGAACTGCATGTCTCAACTCCGGAGTTACTTTGCGCGGCTAGCCGCCAGCTCGGCCTGCATCTGTTTCGTGGATACTTCGTTGAGCGGGTAAAAGAACATTCCCAGCCCGGCCAACAGGGTTCCCACGGCCGGCGCGATGGTCATCAGCAGGCGGATGCCGCGCTGCCCCTCCGCCGTCTGCACCACGTTGGCCTTGAAGCCATAGAAAGCGAGCAACGATGCTGCCAGCGCGCCTCCAATCACCCAGCCGAATTTGTTCGACATTCCCGACGCCGAGAAAATCAGCCCGGTCGCCCTGCGGCCCGTTCGCCATTCCGAGTAGTCGGCCGTGTCCGCGAACATGGCCCAAAGCAGCGCGGACGTGGGCCCGGTAAGTACGCAGTATATGAGGTTATACACGTACAGAAGGACTAACTGATCCGGCCTGACCCAATAGGAAAGGACAAGCGCCACCGTAGCCAGCAGCATGCAGCCGATAAAGGCGTTTTTCCTCCCCGTGAAAGGCGTCAGATACTGGATCAGGAAAGTGCCCAGCACGGACATAACCGAGCCAACCACCATGAATGTGGCTGCCGCGGTCTCAGTGCCGACGTAATACTTGAAATAGTAAGCGATGGCGGCGCCGCGAATGCAGACGAAACAAACGCTCAAAATACCCAACCCGCACAACACCAGCCAGGGCGTGTTGGACAGCAGATCGCGCAGATCCCTGGCTCGCGAAGTGGTTTGCTCGACCACCGGCTGAACGCGCTCGCGCGTGGTCGCGAAGGCCGCCAGAAACAACGCCACGGCCGCCACGGCGTACACCGCGAGCGTCAACTCATAGCCGAGCGCCTTGTTTCCCTTTCCGAAGTAATCGACCAGGCGGAGGGTGGAGAACTGGACCACCAGGCCGCCCAGGAAGGCGAAGGTGAATCGCCAGGATGACAGGCTGGTTCGCTGCTGGGAATCCGGCGAAATCACGCCCATCAGGGCCGCGTAGGGAACGTTGATCGCCGAGTAGACAATCATCATCAGCGAGAGCGTCACGTAAGCGTAGACCAGCTTTCCGGACGGGCCGAACGAAGGCGTGGTGAAGGTGGCGACGCTCATGACCCCGAATGGCACGGCCATCCAGAGCAGGTACGGACGGAACTTGCCCCAGCGGGTGCGCGTGCGGTCGGCGATGGTGCCGATGAAAACGTCGAAGAACATGTCCCAGATGCGGGTGACTGCCAGCATGGTCGCCAGGGCGCTTGCCGCCAACCCAAAAACGTCCGTGTAAAAAATGAGCTGGAAGTAAATAAACGACATCCAGATGAGGTTGGAAGCGGCGTCGCCGAACGCGTACCCGACTTTTTCCAGCACCGAAAGTCTGTGATTTTCCTGAGTCATGGTGAGCTTGGGAGGACCGGTAAGAGGCGATGTTATCACAGTGGAGAGCAGACCAGCGCTTCCATTTTGGACGTCTGGGTCCGGTTCGGCAGACCCCCAGGCCGCCCTCCACGGTGCCGCCGGCATGGGACCTGCGCAAGGGGGCTGAACCGGATTCGTTCCGCAATCGCTACCACGCGCGTGAAGTGGCGCCGATCGCGTCAGAGACAGCCGTCGAGATTGGAGCGTCAGCCACGCGGAAGAACATCCTTGACAGCGATAGCGCGATTTGCGATGCACCCAGTTGAACGCAGGCGCCGCAGGTTCTACAATGAATAAGCCAGCTACCGTGCGCCCGTAGCTCAGTTGGATAGAGCGTTTGCCTCCGGAGCAAAAGGTCGGTGGTTCGAATCCACTCGGGCGTACCATTAAAATCAATTACTTACGGCCCATTCCGTGGCGAAATCCGGGTACCTAACGAGCGAAAGTGGGTGGGTAAATGGGTGGGCTGTTTCTGGAGTGCGCGCCTGTAAGCTATTGAATTCTTGGTCGCGCCCACAAGTGTTTTGAACGCCTGATCTTCTGGTGGTCGGCCAGAAGGTCGGACGCGTCGGCCGGGCGCAGCACATTGGCGTGAACACACCCGCCAGCTTTGCAGGCACCGACTTCCAAACTGCTTCTTCTACCGAACACCGTCACCCGAGGGGTTGAGGGGGAGGGTCTCCTGCTCGATGACGTATCCAATCGTGCTGTAGCCCTTCAGCCTGCGTTCGTACATCCTTGCCAGCATCTGAACATAGTTGTCGACATAGTCGTAGACCTGCACGAATCGCTTGTTGTCGTGGAGGCGATGCAACCTGCCCACATACTGTTGCAGCGTGCCCTTCCAGGAGATCGGCATAGCAAGGAATAGCGTGTCCAGACGCGCGTCGTCGAACCCTTCTCCGATGTAGCTTCCCGTCGCCAGGATCACGCGTGATTCGCTTTCCGGCACTGCCGCCAGAGATGCCGCTATTTCCCGGCGCTGCTTCTTCCCCATGCCGCCCTTCAAGACGAAGACGTGCTTGGCAACACCTGCAAGCTTGGTTGCAAAATACTGGAGGTGCTCTGTCCGACCGGTCAGAAGCAGAGGGCAACGTCCCGCCTCTACGGCGCGCACGATATCGTTAGCGATCATTTCGTTCCGCGGGACATCATGCACAAGTGGAGTGAACCCCAAAAGTGAGACAGCGAGTTAAGGGAACAAATACATTGAATGGAGTGAGGAATGGATTTGTCCCGAGCTGCTTACAGTCGCGATCTGAAGATCGCCGCCATGCGCGCCT
>JBEKKO010000099.1:0-21238 GCA_050010695.1 Bryobacteraceae bacterium | reverse complement strand
ACGAATCGGCAAGGATATGTCCGCCATACAGCGGGCCTAGATCATCGAAGTTCCTACTTAAATCATCGGGTGGCCGATACGCACGGCGATAAGTCCGCGAAGCCCGGCCACCCGCAACGCACCCTCATCTTTTTCACCCACTCCTCTCGGCCGTATTGCGCGTATGCGCTGCGCTATCATATGCGGTGGATTTTAGGCCCGGACGCGCTTTGCCGTCCGCTGGAACGCGAGGAGACCATCCCATGACTACTGGCTTTACGCGGCGGCAATTCGCCCGCGCCGGCGCCGCGGCGGGCTTAACGGCCGTGCTGCCGCGAGGAGCATTCGGCTCGCCCGCTCCCAATCGCAAGGCTGTCATCCGCGCCGATGTCGAAATCGGCTTGGTGCGCCCGGAGTTTCATTCGCACTTCGCCGAGCACCTGGGTTCCTGCGTGTATGGAGGCATCTGGGTGGGCCCGAAATCGCCCATCGAAAACGTGGAGGGCTTCCGCAAGGCCGCGGTGGATTACCTGAAGGAGTTGGGCGTGCCCGTGCTGCGCTGGCCCGGCGGCTGCTACGCGGACGATTATCATTGGCGCGAAGGCATCGGTCCGGCTGCCAGGCGGCCTAAGCGGGTGAACATCCACTGGGGCAATTACGTGGAGGACAACGGCTTCGGCACCCATGAGTTTGTCCGGTTTTGCCGGCTGATCGGCGCCGAACCGTATTTCGCCGCCAACGTGGGATCCGGCTCGCCGCAGGAGATGCGCAATTGGATCGAGTATTGCAACTTCCCCTCCGGCAGCGCGCTGGCCGATGAGCGCGCCGCCAACGGATCGCCCGAGCCATTCCGCGTCAAGTATTGGGGCGTGGGCAACGAACTGTGGGGCTGCGGCGGCAATTACCGGCCGGACGGCGCCGGCGCCGAGTTCCGCCGCTACGCCAGCTACGCGCGGACGTTCGGCGGCACCAAGCCGTACCTGATCGGCTGCGGCCCTGGCGGCAACGATGCCAAATGGACGCGCGGCTTCATGGATGCGCTGGCCGGCAGCCGCTTGCCCGACGGCTACTCGTTCCATTATTACGAAAACGGCGACCATCCTCCGCTCGAGTTCACGCCGCACGCCGCCATGGCGCAGATGAATATATTCCGGCAAGTCGAGCGGGCGATTATCGAGCAGCGGGAGTTGCTCGATAGCTACGGGAATGGCCGCGGCATCGGGCTCTTCCTGGATGAATGGGGCGTGTGGGACCGCATTCCCAAGGCGGACCAGGATCGCAACGGCGCCCTGTGGCAGCAATCCACCATGCGCAGCGCGGTCGCGGCCGGCCTGGGCTTGAACATTTTCAATCGCCAGGCCGACAAGCTGTACATGTGCAACATCGCGCAGATGGTCAACGTGCTGCAATCGGTGCTGCTGACCGACGGGCCCGCCGGTAAGAACTGCGTGCGCACCACCACCTATTACGCCTTCATGCTGTTCAAGGCGCATCGCGGCAAGACCGCCGTGCGGGTGGACCCCGGCACCCTGACCTACGACGGGCCCAACATTCTGGACGGCGAGCCGCTGCCCGTACCCTCCATCTCCGCTTCGCGACAAGGCCCCGAGCTGGTCGTTAGCCTGGTGAACCCACGGGCCGATCAAGATATGGAAGCGGATTGCGAGTTGCGCGGCGTCCGGGCCAAACAGGGTCGCGCGCAGATCCTCCACGATTCCGATCTCAACGCGTACAACAGCTTCGATCATCCGGACCGCGTGACGATCCAACCGCATGAGGTCGCGGTGGAACCGGGCCGCCTGCGAATCGTGCTGCCGGCGATGTCGGTGGCGACGGTGACGCTCGACGTGGAGTAAGCCGCGCGCAGCGCGCTCCTTCTCTTCGATGCTATCCTGAAGTGGCGCTCCCGACGCTGGTTCGCGTGAGTCAGTTTCGCGCGGCCATTCTTAAGCACGCGGAATACAATATTTCAGAACCGTTACACTCGGCTCGAACTGCGTCGATCCGAAGTTGCGTAAGTTGGAATCGTGATGAATCCGTGGAAGGCGCTATTCGCGGCCACTCTGGTGTTTATATCGCCAGCCGCGGCGAGCGCTCAACAGACCGGCGACCAGTCAGGCGCCGCGGCAAGCGACGCCAGCCCCATCGCGCCCGAACGCTGGAACCTGTATTACCAGGCCACCGCCATTGGTGATTCGCACGGCACGTTTAACGCGCCGTACACGGGCACGCTGAGCCTTCGGGACTATTCCGAGCACGACGTTTCGCTGACGAGCACGCTGTTTTTCACCGCGCTGCTCACCACCAATACCCAGCTCACTTTCGATCCGGAGATCGCGGGAGGCAAAGGATTCAGCGGTGTGAGCGGAATCGCCAATCCGCCCAACGGCGAGCTCCCGCGGGTGGCCACCGCGACTCCCAAGCCCTACCTGGCGCGCCTCTTCATGGCCCACGATTTTGCTTTCGGCGCCGACCGGGAACAGGTGGAAAGCGACGCCAACCAGCTCGCCGGCGCACGCCCCGTCACCCGCTACTCCATCTATGCAGGCCGCTTCTCGCTCACCGACTACTTCGATAACAACGAATACACCCACGATCCGCGCCAGCAGTTCATGGCGTGGGGCGTGATGTACAACGGCGCGTGGGATTATCCGGCCGATACGCGCGGCTACACCTGGGGCTTGGTGCAGGAACTGCACACGCACAACTGGGCGTTCCGCTACGCTATCGCCGCCGAGCCGAGGGTGGCCAACGGATCGCAATTCGACCGGCGTCTGTTCCGCGACCACGGCCATACAGGCGAAGTGGAACGGCGCTATTCGCTGGGCGATCACGCCGGCACGGTGCGTTTGATGGGATTCGCAAACCGCGCCGATTCCGGCACCTACGCGACCGCGCTACGCCTGGCCACGGAGAACGGCACCACGCCGGATGTGGTGGCCACCCGCCGCCCGGGAACGCTGAAGTACGGCCTGGGAGTGAACCTGGAGCAGGAGATCGCGCACGACGTGGGCGTTTTCATGCGGCTCGGTTGGAACGACGGCAAGACCGAGAGCTTCGCTTTCACCGCCATCGACCGGCTGGCGACCGGCGGCGTGTCCGTCAAAGGCACGCGTTGGAACCGTAAGAGCGATGTGGTGGCCACCTCGCTCACCGCCAGCGGCGTTTCCGGCCTGCACGCGCTCTACCTGTCGCGCGGCGGGCTGGACTTCCTGATCGGCGATGGCCGCCTGAACTACGCCCCCGAGTACGTCTGGGAATCGTATTACAGCGCCCGCGTGGCTCCCGGCCTTTACGCGACTTTCGATCTGCAGCACGACACCAACCTGGCCTTCAATCACGACCGCGGCCCGGTCTGGATTCCCGCCGTCCGCCTGCACATGGAGTTCGGTCTCAAACCTCGCAAGGCCGAGTGACCGCAGCCCCGGCGCAGTCAGACTCGCTGGGCGATGGATTTGGCCTGCAGGAACAGCAGCAGGTAGTCCGGGCCGCCGGCCTTGGAATCCGTGCCCGACATGTTGAACCCGCCGAAGGGGTGCGCGCCCACCATGGCGCCGGTGCATTTCCGGTTGAAATACAGGTTGCCGACGTGGAAGCGCCCGGCGGCCTGGCGCAGGTGTTCGGGATCGCGAGAGAACACGGCGCCGGTGAGCCCGTACTCGGAATCGTTGGCCAGTTCGAGGGCGTGTTCGAAATCTCTCGCCTTGGACACCGTCAGCACCGGTCCGAAAATCTCCTCCTGAAAAACCCGCGCGCGGGGATCGACGTCGGCAATGATGGTGGGCGGAATGAAAAAGCCCTCGCCGGACACTGGCTGGCCTCCAACCACCACGCGGCCCTCGTGCCTGCCCACCTCGATGTAGGCCTGGATGGTTTTGCGCGCGCTCCGGCTGATCACCGGCCCCATATAGTTGGCCGGATCGTCGGCGGGCCCGACCTTGATATTGCGCGTCTTGCCGGCGAGCTTCTCCAGGAAATTGTCATACACCTTGGCGTCGACGATGGCTCGCGAGCAGGCCGAGCACTTCTGGCCCTGGTAGCCGAACGCCGATGCCAGCACGCCGTCCACGGCCTTGTCCAGGTCCGCATCGCCATCCACCACGATGGCGTCCTTGCCGCCCATTTCCGCCACCACGCGCTTGATCCAGATCTGTCCGCGCTGCGTCCTGGCCGCCAGTTCGTTGATGCGCAAGCCCACATCGCGCGAGCCGGTGAAAGAAATGAAGCGCGTGCGCGGGTGCCCCACCAGCACATCGCCCACCGCCGCGCCGCTGCCGGTGAGCAGGGTGATCGAACGCTCGGGGAACCCCGCTTCCAGCAGCACTTCGGCGAACTTGGCGCCAATCGTCGGGGTTTCGCTGGATGGCTTCAGCACCACCGCGTTGCCCGCCACCAGCGCGGCCACGGTCATCCCCGCCAGAATGGCCAGCGGAAAGTTCCACGGCGGAATCACCACACCCACGCCAAGCGGAATGTAGACCATCTCGTCGTGCTCGCCGGGCAGTTGCACCACCGGCTGCGGCCCGGCCAGGCGGCTCATTTCGCGCGCGTAGTATTCGCAGAAGTCGATCGCCTCGGAGACATCGGCTTCGGCCTCCGGCCAGGTCTTGCCGGCTTCGTAAACCAGCCAGGCGTCGAACTCGAGCTTTCGACGGCGCAAAATGCGCGCAGCCTCGAAGGTCATGCCGATGCGGCTGGCGGCCGGCACGCGGCTCCATTCCGGGAAATACTGCCAGGCGGCTTCGACGGCGCGGGCCGCCAGCACGGCGTCCGCCCGGTGGTGCACGCCCACGATTTCGCCGGGACTCGACGGATTCACCGATTCGAGTCTGTCGCCGGTCGAGATGTACTCGCCCCCGAGGCGGAGCCGATACTCGCGTCCGAACTCGGAGCGAACTTGGCGCAGGGCTTCCTCCATGGCCTGCCGGTTGGCGGGCTGGGAGAAATCGGCGTACGGTTCATTGCGGAACTCGGTCACAGTAGCGGTAGCCATGGCTATCATAGTGACAAAAGCGCGCGGGGAAATCCAATCTGCCTCAAGCCCCTGGTACAATTCCGGTGTGGCCCGTGTCCTGATCATTTCGTCCGAGGCCGCGCCGCTGGCCAAGACCGGCGGGCTGGCGGACGTGGTGGGGGCATTGCCCGGCGCTCTGCGCGAGTTCGGATGCGAGTGCGCGATGGTGATTCCCCGCTACGGATCGATCCCTCTCAAGGACCTGCGGCGGGTATACGACCATCTTCCGGTGTATCTTGGGGAGGCCGGCTTCGATATCGCCATCTACCAGGCGCCGGCCGAGTATCCACTGTACCTGGTGGAGTGCCCGCCGCTATTTGACCGGCCGGGGTTTTACGGCGAAGCGGGCGTGGACTATCCGGATAACGCCGTTCGTTTCGCCGTATTCGCGCGCGCGGCTCTGGGCGTGGCGCGCCACCTGTTTCAGCCCGATATCTTGCATTGCCACGACTGGCAGTCGGGGCTGGTGCCCGCCTATTTGCGCACCCTCTTGGCCGGCGACCCCACGTTCATGGGCGTGAAAACGCTGTTCACCATTCACAACCTGGGCTACCAGGGGCTTTTCCCAGCTACCGCGCTCGCTCAGGCGGCCTTGGATGCAACCATCTTCAACCCCGGCGGCCTCGAATTCTTCGGTAAGGTCAGTTACATCAAGAGCGGCATTTCGTTCGCCGACGCGCTTTCCACCGTCAGCCCCACTTACGCGCGCGAGATCCAGACGCTGGAGTACGGTTGCGGCCTGGATGACGCCTTGCGCGCGCGCGCCGCGGTGCTGACCGGGATCCTCAACGGTGCGGATTACGGGGTCTGGAGCCCGCAGAGCGATCCGCTGATTCCCGCGCCGTATTCGGCGCAGGACTTGAGCGGCAAGCGCGCGGCCAAGGTACGGCTCCTGGCGGAATTCGGCTTGCCGGCGGAAGCCATGGAGCGGCCGTTGCTGGGCATGGTTTCCCGTTTCACCGAGCAAAAGGGCACCGGCCTGCTCACCGAAGTGGCCGGCGAAATCGTCGCCGAAGATGTGTACCTGGTGGCGCTCGGCACCGGCGATCCGGAGCACGAGGAGGCCTTCCGCGCGATGGCCGAACGGTTCCCCGGGCGCGTCGCGGTGCGGATCGGCTTCGACGACTGGCTGTCCCACCTGATCGAGGCCGGCGCCGACATGTTTCTCATGCCCAGCCGCTACGAGCCCTGTGGCCTGAGCCAGATCTACAGCCTGCGCTATGGCACCGTGCCGGTGGTTCGCGCAACCGGCGGCCTGGATGATACCATCGATGGGAGCACCGGATTCAAGTTCCAGGAGTATTCCGGAGCGGCTTTGCTGGGCGCCGTGCGCGCCGCCGTACAGGCCTTTTCCAACCGGGACGAGTGGCGCGCCATGATGCTCCGCGGGATGCACAAGGACTTCTCCTGGAAGGCTTCCGCGCAAGAGTATGCGGCATTATACGGGCGATTGTCGGGACGCGCGTGAATCCTTTTTTCCGGCGCCGATTCTAATATTACAGGAGATAAGATGGCAGGTCAGAACACCTTAACCTTTACCGATTCTTCGTTTGACCAGGACGTCCTCCGGGCGGAAGTTCCGGTTTTGGTGGACTTTTGGGCTGAGTGGTGCGGCCCTTGCAAGCAGATGGCACCCACCATCGACGTGGTGGCCAGCGAGTATGCCGGCAAAGTCAAGATCGGCAAGCTGGATGTGGACTCGAACGATAAGACGGCGATGCGCTACAATATCCGCGGCATTCCCACCCTGCTGCTGTTCAAGGGCGGCCAGGTGGTGGAGCAGCGGGTCGGCGCCATCGGCAAGTCCGAAGTCCAGAAGATGCTCGACTCGCACGTTTGAGCGAGCCGCGCATTTGACCGACCTGCGATATCCGATCGGGCCCTTTGAAGATGCCCCGCCCGTCAACGAGGAAGGGCGGCGCCAGCTTCTGCGACAACTGGCCGGCGCTCCGGCCCTGCTGCGCGCCGCGGTAGCCGGCTTATCCGGCGCTCAGCTCGATACGCCATACCGGCCGGGAGGCTGGACCAGCCGGCAGGTGGTGCATCATCTGGCGGACGCGCAGATGAACTGGTATGTCCGCACCAGGCTGGCGCTGACCGAGTTCGAGCCCATAGTCAAACCCTTTGACGAGGTTCTTTGGGCCGAGCTCGCCGATGCGCGCAGCGGGCCGGTCGAGCCCTCGCTGCTGCTGTGCGACGCCACTTGCGCGCGATGGGTCGCTCTGTTCGAATCCCTGTCGAGAGCGGAGTGGACGCGCCGCCTGCTGCATCCGGAACGCGGCACTTTTGTATTGAACCGGGTGCTGGCGATGCATGTCTGGCACGCTCAGCATCACACCGCGCAGATCGCCGCACTGCGCCAGCGAATGGGTTGGATATAGCGCGGACTTCCGGATTCGGGGGAACGAACACTTGGCAGGCGAAAGCGCCTGCCCCACTTGCCAAGCCGACCAGCAGAGCGCCACACGCTATCCATCACATGCATGTGCATGCATGTAATAATAAAAGGATGCGAACCACCATTGAGATGAAGCCGCAACATCGTGCGCGCATCCTCGAGCTGGCCGCCAGCAGAGGCGAGAAGGGGTTCTCGAATGTGGTGGCGGAAGCGCTGGAACTCTACCTCGAAGCTCGAAATAGCCGGGCGGATGCGATCCGGAGCGCTCTCGCGCTAAAGGGATCCCTGGGAGAGACGGAAGCTGCCGGTCTGTCGGCTCGTACCGGGAGCATTCGGGCGAACTGGCGATGACCATCGCCGACACGGATGTCCTCATCGATTATCTCGCGGGAAAAGGCGAGGCCGGCGCGGTGGAGCGATTGCTTCGCCACGGCGCGCTCAGGACAACGGTCATCAGCCGTTTCGAACTCCTCTCGGGCGCGAAGAACGCGAAGCAACTTGCCCGGCTGGTTCAACTGCTCGGGGCAGTGCCGTCGCTGGGGATGGACGATGCGGCTGCCGACGCTGCCAGTGAGATTCGCCGATCCCTCGAACGATCGGGCAATCCCATTGGGATGGCCGACAGTCTGATCGCCGGCATCGTGACCAGCAACGCCGGAGAGCTACTGACGCGAAACCGCCGTCACTTCGAGCGGGTTCCGGGCATAAGGCTTGCCTGAATCGCAAGGCAAGCTGAACGCGGAGTCGATTAGCATATGAGGTTCGTGAACGGCTTGATCGTAAGTTGCTTGGCGGCTGGGGCGGTCTGTGCTCAACCGGCGGCTGTCAGTGCGCAGGAAACCGAACGTGCGCGGCAGTTGCTCAATTCGGCTCAATGGGTGGATAAGGCATGGGGCGCTTACCTCGCCGGACGTCTTCACTCGGACGATCTCGATCGACTGTTGATCGAGCAGTTCCGGGAAGCCGGGGCGTTGCGGAACGCCCAGGGCTACACCGACGAGCACGCATACGTGGCTACCCTGTTCGATGCGGCCATCGAAGCTGGCATTACGGTTCCCGCCGGGTTACTCGAGCCATTTGAGGAAAGCTGGCCCTACCCGGTCCTGATTCTGCTGGCTCGCGACACGACCAGCGAAGACTCGCTGCTGAGATTACGCGAGGAGAAATCTCGGAATATTTTATGGCTGGCGGCCAACAATCTGCTCTTGGAGAGGAAGTCGCAGGCATGGTATGCCGCGATCTTGGGGGAAATCGGCATCACGCATCGATTCACGGTGATCGATACGGATCGCGGCGGGGGAATCGGAGGCGGTCAGTTCGGCGGTGGATTCGGCGATGGGGTCGCTGCGATGCCGAAGGGCTTCCCACCGGTGGCTCTCTACACCCTACAGGATTTCGCACAGAGGGGCAGTGTATTGCTGGCGCGAGGTCCCCGGGACGTTTATTACAAGCGGACCATCGTGCCCACGGACAAGCAGGTGGGGTTCGGGTCCTCCGCTTCATCCATCGACCGCATGGCGATCCGAATCGGATACCTGGCGCAACTTAGGTCTGTGCCCTTCGAACAGGCGGAGAGACTATTCCATAGTGAGACGCAGATCCGCTACACCGGCGCGGAAAACTTCGAGCGCGAAGTCGAGCGAAGCATGCAAATTCAGGAACAGGGCATCCGGGCGTTCCTGCAGGCCATCGAAAAAAACGGACTGCGCGCCACCGGCGTGCGTCTGCGGATCGTGCCCGAAGTGAACGATAAAAGAGAAAATATGACGGACCCGTTGCCGGTGGTGGCACCGAGAGACATCGATCTGAATTAGGTGCGCCGGGCCGGCCTTTTCTCGACGCGTGAATTGTGGGGCGAACGCCCTCGTCTGCGCCGGACCCCGGGTCCGGCTCTTCGCGCGAACCGCGATGGAATGCCGCAGACAAGAGCCGACGAGGGCGTCAGCCGCGGACCTAGTGTGGTGCGTCCGAAGTCGTGAACAGTATCGCGAAACGAAGTGGGGCAGGCGCTTCCGCCTGCCAACTGCCCGCTCCGAAACCGGGGCGCCAATTCGGCGTCAATCCGGAGTTGGCAGGCGAAAGCGCCTGCCCCACCTTGCTCGGGCGCCCAGACGAATACTGGCTATTCTGCATGACGCACTACACTAGGCGGTCCACCCCACGGCTCTCTTAGGAAGCCGGCGCTGCTTCCGCGTGGCTGAGAACCGGAGCGGAAAGAGGGCCATAGAGGACGTCCGCCCGGCTGCGGTGGCTGCGCACGCGTTCGCGCAATCCGAGGCGGTGGATGATGCGGCCCACGTGGTCCGGATCGTATTGAATGCCGAAGCGGGCCCGTATGGCGCCGGCAAAGCGCTCGGTGGTCCAGCGGTCGGTCTGGAAGCCGGCGGTGCGCGGGCCGGAGCGGTAAAGCTCGGCGGCCAACTGCAACTGTTCGGCGTTCAGGCGGCTGGGGCGGCCGGGAGCGCGCCGTTTGCGCAGCCCGTCCATCCCTCTTCGACTCAACGCCCGATCCCAGCGGGAAGCCGTCGTGCGGCTGACGCCGAATTTTCGGGCAACCTGGGACTGGGTGAGTCCCCTCTGCAGGTCCTGTGCGGCAGACAAGCGCCTGCTTTCCATTTCGTCGCGAGTCAAAATACCTTGTGCGGCTGTCTCCATATTCCTCGCGCGGTAATCGTGGCCAGAGCGATACCAGAATAGCAAAAAACATTCCAGATGCAAATTGTTTTTTGCAGTTTTTTGCAATGCGGTGCCGGCGGGGCGCCAATCGGCGCGAAAGTTAACACGGAAACGGGGCGAAACGGGCTGGACGACTCTAGGATTTCGTCATCGGGCCACTGCTTCCAGTTCCATGGTTGCGAGGATTGTCGGATCGCCGGAGAAGCCGCGTTCGGCAAGGTCCTCCCCCTCGGTATCCAAGCCGATGGCCTCGTGGATATTGTCCCAATGCCGCAGCCAGGGACACCGGGGCGCACGCGGAGTGCCCGCGACGCCGCTGGCGCGCGAGGCCGTCGATTCGTGGCTGCGACAACAGGAGAGAAAGGCAAGGCACGGTGCGATCGCGGCCTGCGCGGCGGAAATGGCGGGAACCCATCTCGATCTCGACACCGATTTGGAGTCCGCCGGGATCGAGCACCTGGTGAACACCCGCAAGGCAACCAGATGCAGCGGGGCGAAGTTGACTGGGCCGAT
The DNA here is from genome assembly GCA_050010695.1 of Bryobacteraceae bacterium. GTDB lineage: Bacteria > Acidobacteriota > Terriglobia > Bryobacterales > Bryobacteraceae > Bog-375. The sequence continues at coordinate 10,658 of JBEKKO010000099.1, read as the reverse complement.
CTTGTCCCGCGATCCGGATCGGAGCTCTCTGGAGTACAGTGGAGGTGACGGATACCACGAAAGGCCGGTCTCCATTGATACGCAAGCCTCGCCTGATCGATGTCGATGCGGCGAGCTTCGACACACTGCCCTGCTGCGGGATAAAGAGCCCCACCCATCCGGGCCGCCAGCAGAAGCACTGCTGGCTGCAGGCAAACGCCAAGTTCGGTCTGCGGGCTAAGATGCTGCTTGGCCCGGACGGACAACCGGGCGGCTACGTTGAATCCCTTCCGGGCGAGTTCGCATGGCGCGGTGTAGAAGCGAGCGGCTTCCTGTTTATTCACTGCGTTTGGGTTTTCAGCAAGCAGCATCGGCGAAAGGGCTGGGGGAGCATCCTGGTGGAAGGCTGCCTGGAGGATGCGAGAAAGGCCGGCATGCGCGGCGCCGCGGTGATGGTCCGGGACGGTCCATGGCTGGCCGACCGCCGCCTGTTCCTGGCAAACGGTTTCGAACCCATCGATACGGCGCCGCCGGACTATCAATTGCTTGTACGGAAGTTCGATAGTGGCACCGCGAACCCGGCCTTCAAGAAAGGTTGGGATCAGAAAGTCGGGCGGTACAGCCGGGGCCTGACCATCATCCGCTCGAGCCAGTGTCCGCACATCGCGAAATTCGCGGATGAAATCGTCGAGACGGCGGAGACTGAGTACGGTATCAAGCCGACGGTGGTGGATATCGCATCGTGGAGCGATGCCCAGAATGCGCCAACCCCCTACGCGATTTTTGCGCTGATTTACAACGGCCGGTTGCTGGCCGATCACCAGATCAGCCGCACCCGCTTCCGCAACATCATGAGCAAGTGCGTACCGAGCGGCCTGGTCAGGGTGGGAGAGCGCCAATCCTGATGCGATCCAGGAAACGCGCTGCCGAAGCTGGCGGTGGTTGGAGTGTTGAATTGGGGTGGCCCCACAAATCTCACATTGGAAAGGCCGATCTTGCGTGGCTACCCAGTCTGGACACGTTTCGAACTTTTGTGGTTCAAAACGCGGTCCGCTCGAACCAGAGGATCGCCTTTTTAGAACAATGACATCCGAGTGCAATCCGTTGGCACCCAGGCCGGCTGTAATTCAAACTACTCATCGGTTGGGCCTGGCGCAAGGCGGAGCACCCGTGCTCGGCTGGGCCCACGTTCAGTGGCTTGCTGGGGCATAATGAAGTTGAAGCCATGAACCAGACACTCGATTTCGGTGACACGCAAGTCGACGGCGCGTCGCTCGCGGAGGATGCCGCCGTTATAGTGTTAAGGAGCTTTCGCTGTTCGGGTCCTCGGTCCGCGGCCAGATGCGTCCCGAGAGCGACATCGACATCATGGTAGAGTTCGAGCCGGGAGTACGCGTCGGCCTGATCAAGTTCGAATGCCTCGTCGAGGAGTTGGCGGCGCTCGCTGGGCGTAGGGTTGACTTGGTTACCAAACGCGGACTGAAGCCTTGGGTACGCCCTGAGGTTCGCAGAGATGCCCGAGTCATCTATGTGGCATGAGCCGTCGTTCCTGAAAGACATCCTCTCGGCTTGCCGCAAGATTGACGCGATAGTTGCCGCCACATCCGAAGGTTCATTTCTCCGGCACAGAATCGTGCATGCATATTTTGATCTGGATTGGCAGATCCTTTGGGATGCGGCCACGGGCGACATTCCTGAACTCCGCAGGCAAGTTCTCGACATCCTCACAACGGAGTTTTCAGAATCCGAATCTGGCTGAGGTGTCGAATCCTACCCTCCCCTTGAGTGGCCACACCGCCCGGAGAGCCAGTCGAAATTGTTGCGACCACAGCGAGCGCAGATCACGCAGGTCCATCCTCCCGGCAGATGGTAGTTGGTGGCTCAATAAAGATCAAGCGGTTGCAACAACGCGTTCGTACCGTTTGAAGGAGAACGGCGGGTCAGGACGCGAGTTGGGAATCAGGCTGCCCTTCGTGGACGCGTTTCGAACTTTTGCGGTTCTGCCCACCGCCGGATGTTAGAGCGATGTTCCAGCGGATTCAATCACTTGCGGCTGCATGAGGCAGCGCCACCCGGCGTCCCATCAAGACATCATCGTGCCGCGCCTCCCATTCTGGCTCTCTGGTATTATGGAATTATGGCGATGCGGAAAATGACCTTCAGCGTGCCTGAGCCGTTGGCTGTGCAGTTTCTGCGCAGGGTTGCCTCACGCGACCGTTCGCGTTTCGTAAGTGAAGCCCTGGCTGCACGACTGGAAGAGCGCGACATTGCGTTGATCCGTGCCTGCGAGATTGCCAATCAGGACCTGGATGTGGCCGAAATCGAGAAAGAATTTGACGAAATCGGCGACGAAATGGCAGAACCATGGAAGTGATCCCGGAGCGCGGTGATATCTGGTGGGTAGCGCTGGGTCCGACGCTCGGTTCGGAGATTCGCAAGACACGCCCCTGCGTTGTGATTTCGGTGGGTGTGCTAAATGAAAGACGAAGGACGGTGATTGTTGTCCCGCTGTCAAGTTCGCCGAAAGCCAGCCCGCCGATCCTGATCCCCATCTCCTGTGATGGGCACCCCACAGTGGCGGTGAGTGACCAAATCCGAGCGGTGGCAAAGGAACGCCTGCGTAGTCGACTGGGCGTAGCCACAACGGAAGAGATGGCGGCACTGGAGGATGGCCTCAGGCAGATCATACAACTCGGATAACGCAGAGCCGGCCACACGCGTTTGGCTCCCCAGCTTGGACACGTTTCGAACTTTCGCGGCATGAAATGCAGTCCGCTCGAACCACTCCAACTGCTCTCAGGCCAGTGGCGTACGCGCAAAACTGGCGCGCCCATCCAGACTGGGTGCCCAGCCGGGATCCTTCTCGAACGACTAAGAACGAGCATCTTCAAGCAGAGAATTCGGTGCACACACAGCGCCTACAGTTTCAACTACGTTTGTATGTTATTGATTATCATTAAGTTAATGGCGGAGAGAGAGGGATTCGAACCCTCGATAGAGTTTCCCCTATACACGCTTTCCAAGCGTGCGCCTTCAACCACTCGGCCATCTCTCCGCATTCGTGGGTACGCGCGCTGTGCGGTCCCTGCGACCTTCGAGTTTTTAGAATAGCATGCCCGGCGCGGCGACCTGCCTTGCTTCGGCCGTTCGGGGCGGCGTGGACTTAGTCTTCTTCCACGATGGCCACGCCCCAGGCTTCGAGGGCCAAGGCGGAATCCTTCGCCACCGGCAGCCTCGACAGCAACTCCGTGCCGCGGGCGTAGGAGTACGCCGCGCGCTGCGGAGCCGGCGAGAAATTGAAGTAATAGTGGATCGCCTTGCCGGCGCGGTTGACGCCATGCTTGACTCTCACCGTGGAGGGCAGTTTCTGGTCGGGCCCCGACACGTGTGCCTGCTCGAAGACACGCTCGATCACCTTCTCTTGCAGTCCCGCGCTGAGAACCGTACCTTCGTAGGTCACTAGCCCCGCGCCGAAATGGTTCTCGGTGATGGCGGGATACTTTCCGAAGAACGGATGATCGTAATAAGCCACCGGTTTGGCGGTGTCGAGCAGCAGCATTTCGGCCCAATCGCTCACCCGGTTCTCGACGCCGGCCTGCAGCGGATCGCCCCGCAGCTCGAGCGGCTTGGCCAGGTTGGAGAACTCCTGGTAATGGATGCCGGCGGCTTCGCGCAGCGGCCCAGGAGCCATGCTGGCCCGCACGGTCGAATACTCATTGCAGAAACCGCTCTTCAGCGTCAGCACCAGGTGCCCGCCGCCGCGCGCGTAATCCACCAGGCGGCCGAGCAGCGCGTCGCTCGCGACGTAAAGCGGTGGTACCACAATCACTTTGTACTGGCTCAAGTCTTCAGTGTCGGGGAAAATAAAATCCACGCCGGCATTGAGCCGGTAGAGCGCGCCGTAGAGCCGTCGCATTTCGACATCGTAGCCTTGCGGATGGTGCCAGGGCATGTCGCCGGGTGGCTGCGTCACCAGGAACGGCATGTAGTCGGTGCCGCGCCGCGAATCGTTGCTGTAGAGCAGGGCCACCGGGTGAGCCGCTTGCAGATCGACGATATGCGGGCCGACCCGTTCCAGTTCGTGCGCGGTCCGCGCCACCTCGGCGTAGATGCGGCCCGGCTCCAGGTCGTGCGACAGCACGCCTTTCCAGTACGTCTCCTGCCCGTAGTGCAGCGAGTGCCAATGCCAGTACTCCACCATGTTGGCGCCGGTCGCGGCCATCAGGTACACGTCCTGGCGCAGTTGCCCGTCGTAGGGCGGAAACTGCGAGCGCGAATCCCAGCCGATGGTCTGCGCGTTGATTTCGGTGACCAGGTAGTTGGTCCGTTTGAGCGATCGCGCAAAGTCGCCGCCGTAGCTCGATCCTTCGCCATCGTAACCATCCTGGGTCGTGTGGTAGGGATTGATGCCCGCGATATCCAGGCTTTTCGAAATCTCGCGCTCGTTGACATCTTCGCGGGTGGCGCCGCCGAAATCCTGCATCACAAACTGATCCGGCCGCAGATACTCGCGAATCAGCCCGGCCTGCCAGGCCAGAAAACTCGTCGTCAGCGATTCCTGATAGCGGTCCCATTCCAGTTTCCAGCCCGGATTGATGATCCCGTTGCGCGGCGGAACCTCGCTCCAGTCGTGCAGTTGCTGGCCCCAATAAACCAGCCCCCAGACTTGGTTCAGCCGCTCGACGGTCGAGAACTTGTTCCGCAGGTAACTGACGAAGCCGGCCTGGACATTGGGTCCGGCCGTGCCATTCGAAGAGGTTTCGTTGTCGATCTGATAACCGATCACGGCTGGATTGTCGCGGTAGTGTTCGGCGATCTTGCGAATCACCCGCTCGGAGTAGCGCAGAAAATCCGGGTTGGTGATGTCCATATTCTGGCGCAGCCCGTAAGTGGCCTTCTGGCCGTCCAGGCGCGTCACCAGAATCTCCGGGTGCGCTTTGAACATCCACGGTGGAATCGAGTAAGTGGGCGTGCCCATGACAACGCGGATGTGCGCCCGCGCCAGCCGCTCGACGATCCGGTCCATCCAGGCGAACTCGAAGCGGCCGTCTTCGGGTTCCCAGACGCTCCAGGTGGATTCGCCCACGCGCACCACGTTGATGCCGGCCTGCTGCATCAATTGGACGTCTTTTTCCAGCCGGTCCTCCGGCATGTACTCTTCATAAAAGGCGGCGCCGTAGAGGAACGTGTCCATCCGGTCGGCCGCAAAGCGCGCCGGCGCGGGCGTTTGAGAGCGGATTGCCAGGGCGCCGCACAGGGCGGCCAAGGCCGCGGCCAGCCATGGCACAAACGGGCGAAACAGGCGGGTTTTCATAGACGCCATCGTAGCAGGACGTTTGGTGGGGCGGACGCGCCGCCGGACCGCTTCAAAAAACACCGGCGGCAGAGACCGCCGGCGCTACCGGCTTACGGCGCGCGCTTCTTCGCTAGCGCCGCCGGTCTTTGCCGGCGGTCTTTGTTTTACGATCAAACAATCGTGCTCCAGTCCGCCTTGAAACAGGCTAAAATCGAGCTTCGAATCGCAACCAGAGAGGGCATTTCACCATGAGCAACGGCAAAACGCGCGCGATGACGTTCGGCGTGATCGTCGGCAATCGCGGTTTCTTCCCCGGCCACCTGGCCAAGAGCGGGCGGGCGGACATGATCGCAGTATTGGAAAAAGCGGGCCACACCGCGGTCGTGGTGGGACCCGAAGACACCAAGCACGGCGCTGTGGAAACGCGCGCCGAGGCGGCCAAATGCGCCGATCTGTTCAAACGGCATCGCGAGACTCTCGATGGCGTCATTGTGACGCTGCCCAATTTCGGCGATGAGCGCGCTATCGCCGACACCCTGCGCATGGCCGGCCTCAACGTCCCGGTGCTGGTGCAGGCCACGCCCGACACGCCGGGATTGATGGCCATCACCGACCGCCGCGACAGCTTCTGCGGCAAAATGTCGGCCTGCAACAACCTCAGTCAGTACGGCATCCCCTACTCGCTGACCACCTGCCATACCGAAGCGCCGGATTCCGATCTCTTCCGGCAGGATCTGGAATGGTTCGGCGCCGTGTGCCGCGTGGTGAAGGGTCTCAGGCGGTTGCGCATCGGCGCCATCGGCGCGCGGCCGGCGGCGTTCAACACCGTCCGCTATAGCGAAAAACTTCTGGAAGGCGCCGGCATTTCCGTGGAGCCGATCGACCTTTCCGAAATCCTGGGCCGCATCAATCGCATGAAGGATGACGATCCGCTGGCCGTGGCCAAGCTCGATGACATCCGCCGTTACGTCACCACCGGCGGCGTGCCCGATCCCTCGCTCGTGAAGATGGCGAAACTGGGCGCCGTGATCGATCAGTGGATGGCGCAGACCGAAGTTACGATCAGCGCCATTCAATGCTGGACATCGCTCGAAGAGTTCTTCGGCGTGGTTCCGTGCACGGTGATGAGCATGATGAGCAACAACCTGATTTCGAGCGCCTGCGAAGTCGATATCTGCGGCGTGATCGGTATGCACGCCCTGCAACTGGCCTCCGGCACGCCCAGCGCGCTTCTCGATTGGAACAACAATTACGGCGACGACCCGGACAAGGCGGTCTGCTTCCATTGCAGCAACCTGCCCAAGCATTTCTTCCGCGAAGTCAAGATGGATTTCCAGGCCATCATCGCCGGCACGGTGGGCCGCGAGAACACTTACGGAACTTGTGTCGGGCTGGTGAAGCCGGGACCGATGAGCTACGCGCGCTTCTCCACCAACGATCGGGAAGGCATCATCTCCGGGTATGTGGGCGAAGGCGAATTCACCGACGATTCGCTCGAGACCTTCGGCGGCGCCGGCGTGGTGCGCATTCCGCATTTGCAGAAACTGCTGCGTTACATTTGCGAGAACGGTTTCGAACATCACGTGGCGGCCAACCTGGCATCCGTCGCGCCGGCCGTGCGGGAAGCCGCCGGCAACTACTTGGGTTGGAGCGTGATCACGCACGAATAGGCGGGGGGCCTCGCGCTGTTCGCGGCAGCCGGACCGGGGGGTCCGGCGCGGACGAGGGCGTCCGCCCCACGCCGCGGAGCGAAGGACTTCATGGAAAGTGGGGCAGGCGCTTTCGCCTGCCAACCGGTGGTGGGAGAGCAACCATGGCGTTAGCGGCGGGCGTGGATTTCGGAACCCTCAGCGTCCGGGTTTCGATTTTCGATAGCGTGAAGGGCAGGCTGGGCTCGGGCGTGGCCGAGTATCCGCTGCTGCGTAAGAAGGAGGACCCCGATCACGCCACGCAAAGCCATGCCGACCACATGAACGCGTTGGCCTTGGCTTCGCGTAAGGCGATTGCGAGCGCCAGCGTCGACGGGCAGGCGGTAGAAGCCATCGCCCTCGATACCACCGGATCGAGCGTAATCCCGGTGGGCGAGCATCTCGAGCCGATCGACGACTATTACCTGTGGTGCGACCACCGCGCCTGGAAGGAGGCCGCGGAAATCACCACCGCCGCCCATGCACGCGGCCTGGCGGCCATCGACTGGTGCGGCGGGACGTACTCTTCCGAGTGGGGTTTCGCCAAGCTGTTGCACTGGCTGCGCCACAACCCGGACAAACGCGCGCGGATGGTGACCGCGCTCGAACACTGCGACATGGTGGCCGCCGTGCTCTGCGGCATCACGGATCCCGCGGACTTGCCCCGCAGCGTCTGTGCCATGGGTCACAAGTGGATGTGGAACGCCGCGCTGGGCGGTCTTCCTCCGGAGGATTTTCTGGTCGCCGTCGACCCGTTGCTCCAGGGTGTGCGCGAGAAACTGGCCGGGCGATATGGGACCTCCGACCGGATCGCTGGCCACCTCACCGAGGAGTGGGCCGAAAAGCTGGCGTTGCGCGCGGGCATCCCGGTGCCAGTGGGCGCGTTTGACGCGCATTGGGACGCCATCGGCGCTGGCGTCAAGCTCGGCGACGTCGTCAACGTGGTTGGGACCTCTACCTGCATCATGGCCATCGGCGAACAGCCGCAACTGGTTCCCGGCGTCTGCGGCGTGGTTCCCGGGTCGATTGATCCCAAGCGCACCGGCATCGAAGCCGGCCTATCGGCCACCGGCGATATTTTCGAAGCCATCGCGCGCCGCGCCGGCGCCACCGTGGCCGCGCTCTCAGAAGGCTTGCAGAATTACCGAGCCGGCGAGACCGGCCTGCTGCGCCTCACCTGGGACAATGGCGATCGAACCGTGCTGGTGAATCCCGAGCTGAGCGGCGTCACCCTCGGCTGGCGGCTTACCCACACCGCGCAGGATGAACTGTTCGCCGCCATCGAGGGCACCGCATTTCACACCCGCGTGATTCTGGAACGGATGGAGCAGTACGGCGTGCCGGTGCGGCGCGTCATCGCCGGCGGCGGCATTCCGCAGCGCAACCCGGTGCTGAACCAGGTGTACGCCAACGTGCTGGGCAAGCCCGTGCTGGTGCCGGCCGGCGACGTCACCAGTCTGGGGTCGGCCATTTTCGCTTTCCTGGCGGCCGGAACGTTTCGCTCGATCGAAGAAGCGCAGGAAGCGCTCTGCCCCGCCTACCGCACCGTGGCGCCCGAAGCCAATGCGTTTGCGACTTACTCCGAGCTGTATCCGCTGTATCGAAGTCTGTATTTTTCATTCGGCGACAAACAGTCGAAGCCGGTGGAAATCGGCGCCATTCTGCCCGAGCTGCGCGCTATCGCGGCGCGATCGAGACGAGGAACCAATGCTGGAAGCGCTACGCTCTGAAGTGCTCGAAGCCAACCTGGAGGTGGTGCGCCGGGGCTTGGTGATTTACACGTTCGGCAACGCCAGCGGCCTGGCGCGCGAGCAAGGCCTGGTGGTGATCAAGCCGAGTGGCGTGCCGTACGACCAGATGAAGCCGGCGGACATGGTGATCGCCGATCTCGATGGCCGCGTGGTGGAAGGCCGCCTGCGCCCCTCTTCGGATCTGGCCACCCACGTGGCGCTCTATCGCGCGTTTCCGTCCATCGGCGGCGTGGTCCACACGCATTCGCGCCACGCCACGGCGTGGGCGCAGGCCAGGCGCGAGATTCCGTGCTTCGGCACCACCCACGCGGACTATTTTCATGGCCCCGTGCCGGTGACCCGCCACCTGACGCCCGCCGAAATCGAAAGCGATTATGAGGGCAACACCGGCGTCGCGATTGTCGAGTTGATGCAAGGCCGCGAGCCGCTCGCCGTCCCCGGAGTGCTGGTGGCCGGCCACGCGCCATTCTGCTGGGGCAAGACCGCGGCGGAGGCGGCTCACGTGGCCGTGGTTCTCGAACAGCTCGCCGCCATGGCCGTCGAGACCATCGCCATCAACCCGCAAGCCACACCGATTTCCGACGCCCAGATCGACAAGCACTACTTCCGCAAACACGGCCCGAAAGCCACCTACGGACAATAGGTGGGGCAGGTTTTAGCAGGCTACGAAACTCCGAAATATCGCGTCACCCCTACCGCAGCGTCACAATCGTGGCGCCCCAGCCGCCGGCCTCGGCGGGAGCGTCTCGGAAATCGGCCACGAAATCGGTGCGGGCCAGGATGGCGCGAACGGTTTCGCGTTGCACGCCTATGCCGCGGCCGTGGATGATGCGCACGAAGCGAAAGCCGCGTTCCCGCGCCAGCTCGAGGTACTCTTCCACCACCGGTTTGACGTCGCGCGGCGGCACGCTGTGGAGATCGAACACGTCGGTGATGGGGATCGGGATGGGCTCGTCGCCGTCCATAAAAGCGTGCCGGGAACCTCACCAAAATGAAAACGCCCAGCCGGGGATGCCGGCCGGGCGTCGGATTACCGTATTGCGCGCACCTGATGTCAAGCGACCTGCTGTGACCGATACTGGGTCACGATCGCTTCCATCTGATCTTTCAAGCGGAGTTTCAGCTTCTTCAAGCGGCTTTCCTCCAACTGCTCATCGTTGGTGAGATGGGGAAGCGCTTCCAGGTCGTCCAGTTTACGGGCAAACTCTGAGTGCTGGCTGGCGAGCCTGCGAAACTCGTCGTGCGTGTCCATCAGATGCGCTTTCAACTGCTCCAGTGTGTTCCGTTCCATATGGGGCAATTCCTCCCAGTGAGGTTGCCGCGCCGAGCCGTGGCTGCGGAAGGGCTCGGTGGGTAATCTCTGGCGTGTTGTGGTAAAGGACGGCGTCACCGTCTCCTACACGCAACCTTAACATGAATGAAACTTCATGACAATAGCCGCCTCGGGGGGGCTGTAGTAGTAGCCCGGACGGCGTGTAACCAATTGAAATCCAAGTGATTTGTAGCACATTTGGGCAGCCTGATTGGACTCCCGGACTTCCAGGAAAAAAGTACCGTGATAGTCATGGAACAGCGCACGCAAGAGCTCGCGGGACACGCCCTGGCGGCGAAACTCAGGGGCCACGGCGAGGTTCAGAATCTCGAATTCCCGATCGGCGACCGGCCGCGCCGCGACGAAGCCCACCACGCCGGTGCCGGCCGTAGCCACCAGCAGGTGATGCGCCAGGTAATCGGCGGGCTTCCACTGGGCGGCCTCGGGGCTGGCGGCCTGGATGGCCGCGATGGCGGCCAAATCATCCGCGCCGCCGCGGCGGATTGCTGTCATATTTATGTATTATGCCGTTGATGCGTTGTTTGCATGTGGTTAGGCCATATTTTGCGAACAGTTGTGAACGATTCGCGAACCTTTAAGCGCCTTTTCTGATCGGCACGACGTTGGATAGG